>CAZXFF010000001.1:0-49391 GCA_964640305.1 uncultured Muribaculaceae bacterium
AACGTCAAATACGCCCACACCGTTCCTTACAGTGTTGTGTTCTTCGTTTATACCTACATATTCAACCGGCATGTTATAACCGGCGAAAGGTACCATTTTAGCACCCAATGCTATGTGTTTTTGGGTGAAAGCAGTGGTTTTCATACTATCGATTACTATTAATTGTATTAAAAATAGAGGTTCTTAAAATTCGAAATTCTGATAGTCGGTCCGGTGCAGGTTCTGAGCCACCCCGTAAACCCAGACATCCTCCGGACAATACGGGAGCTCCATTGCCTCATACATGGCTTTCAGCGCCTCCTGATAATTGTCGTATCCTGCAATGGATACCGCAGAAAAGCCATTGTTGAAAAGGACGTATCTGGGAGTATATCCGTTTTTCTCGAGCATGGCAAACATGCCCCTGGCATTCTCGGGGACCCTGTAGCTACCCATGATTACATGGAACTTGCCCGCACTCTCGTCAAGAAGGTATTTTCTGGCTGCCGCTGCGGCTTTTTCCTGCTCCAACTGCAGGGCCTGAGCCTTTGCGATGGAGTCCTGCTGCTTCTTCAGACGCTGCTGCTCTGCGACTTCCAATTTCATCTTTTCAATATCTTTGGAAGTAGGCTTGCCTACTATAGAGCGGACGAAATCACAACCTGTGAGCAACATCCCGGCTATTGAAAAAACAGACACCAGTCTAAACAGTTTCATTGTAGCTTTCATACAGTACAGATTTAAATTATATTTCCATTCAACAAAAGTACGAAATAATGGTACATGAACAAAAAAAATATATCTTTACATTTCATTTTTAATCTCGGCTTTTGCAATGAGTGAAGGTTTTAAAGAAAGGACAAATAAATTCAAGGAATACATCAGGGGCATCGTCGCTTTGGACGAGCACATCGACACAATCGCTGCAGCACAGACTATCCGGGGAAACGTTGAGATAAAAGGACCCAACGCATACATCCTTGCTTTCGCAATCGTTGTTGCGTCTGTCGGCCTCAATATAAATTCAATTCCGGTAATCATAGGCGCAATGCTGATTTCCCCGCTCATGGGCCCGATCATAGGGATAGGATATGCGGCCGGCATAAACGATACCGGTTTCCTGAAGAAATCTTTCAGGAACCTCGTCGTGATGGTCATCATCAGTATCCTTGCATCTACTTTCTTCTTCCTGATATCCCCTCTTGAGCTTGAGAACCCTACAGAACTGCTTGCCAGGACCAATCCGACAATCTATGATGTACTCATAGCTCTTTTCGGAGGATTTGCAGGGATCGTAGAAATAAGCAGGAAAGACAAAGGCACTGTCCTTTCCGGAGTTGCCATTGCAACTGCGCTTATGCCTCCGTTATGCACAGCCGGATTCGGGATAGCCAGCCTTAACTTCACTTATTTTGCCGGTGCGCTTTACCTTTTCTGCATTAACAGCGTTTTCATTGCATTAGCGTCATTCATAGTAGTAAAGTATCTCCACTTCCCGGTATTCAACTTTACCGATCCCAAAAGGAAAAAAAGGGTAATAAGAATCATTTATGTCCTGACAACTGTAATCGTTGCTCCCAGCATATATTCTGCTATCGTCATGATAAAGGAAAACAATTTTGACCTGACTTCCAAGAATTTCATCAACAGAAACAAGTCACTGGCAAATTCCTACATATACGACTACAATATAAACCACCGCAGCAGACCATATACACTGGAAATCTTTCTTGCAGGAGAAAAGCTTAAGGATGAGGAGATTACAGGCCTGTACAGATCTGCATCAGAGTTCGGGATAAAGGAAGGGCAGCTTATAATTACCCAGAAAGCGACCGGAGACAGGACCGATTCCGGTGAACAGATTGCCATCCAGAGCATATATGAACGCAGCGATATGGAAATCCGCAAAAGGGAAGAGACAATAGCAGAGATGGAAAAACGTATTCTTTCATATCAGGAAAAGATACTTCCATATGAGCAGCTGACGAAAGAGCTTATTGCACAGAATCCTGGTATTACCGACATTTCCATAACCAGAGGATACAATGTGACTGCCGACAGCCTGAAACAGGAAGAAGTCATACTGTTCATACTGGAAAGCAAAGGAAAGATTCCCGCCAAGGATATGGAAAAGATGAGAGAGTGGCTGTCTGTAAGACTTAATTTCAGAAACATCCAGCTAATACAGCAATAGAAGTATGGGGACAACAATGCTCGCCATACTGGACACATTGTCACTGCTGTTTGCCGGAGACATAATGCAGCACGCAGGACAGCTGAGAAATGCACTGGTCTCCGGGCAGGATTCCGCCATTGCTGCCTCATACGACTACTCTCCGTATTTCGCGCACACGGACACATACATTGCCGAAGCCGATTTTGCAGTAGCCAATATGGAATTCTCCCTTGCCGGTCCCCCGTATACGGGCTATCCTTCATTTTCGGCCCCCGAAACTCTGGCTGAAGCAGCGGCTGCTGCAGGCATAGACCTGTTTCTTTGCGCAAACAACCACATATGCGACAAGGGGAAAAGGGGACTCCGGGAATCCGTTAAGAATTACAGCAGGATCGGCACTCCCTATACCGGGCTATACCGGGACAGTGCGGACCAGGCCGAGAACTACCCCTATATAGCTGATGTCAGAGGATGCAGGATCGCTTTCATCAACTTCACTTACGGCACGAACGGGATCTCCGTATCACCGCCGTACAGAGTGAACAGAATGGATATGGAAGAGGTATCCGCTGCCATTGCCAAGGCCAAGTCGCAGAATGCTGATTATATAATTGCACTCCCGCACTGGGGTACGGAGTATGACACCTATGCTGACAAAAGTCAGGAGAAATGGAAAGATTTCCTCATTAAAGAAGGGGTTGACGCCATTATCGGAACACATCCGCACATGATACAGCCTGTAGTGGAAGATACACTTCCAGACGGGAAAAGGATTGTGACAGCCTTCTCTTTGGGGAACTTCATATCCAACATGAGCCTTTCAGGCACTGAACTGGGGCTTATGTTCAGACTTGACATAAAAGTGGACAAAGAAGGAAAGGCCAGTCTGGCGGACTACGAGGCCATACCTGTCTGGTGCTCCAGACCCGGAGGCTTCAATGACAGTTATACCGTATTGCCTGTAAAAGAATTCCTTGACAAAGGCGAAAAATTCAAAAGCAGGTACAATTACGGGAAAATGAAGAAAACTTACGAAAGGCTAAAACATCTGTTTGAACATGGAAGTAACGAATGAGATAATCTCTGTTGAAGGCATCGATTCGGTAGAACTCTACGGGGTAAACAACCGGATTCTCGACAAAATGAAGGAACATTTTCCTGAACTTAAAATAATAGCCAGAGGTTCTGACATCATACTTAGCGGAGATTCATCTGCAGTAGAGATATTCAAAGAAAGGCTGCATTATGCAATTACTGCAATAAAAAAAGGGATACATCCGGATGACGGGGAACTGGACAGACTGTTCGACCATAAATCATTCCCTGACGAACTGGAGAACATAGTACGCGGATACTCCGGAGACAAGTACAATATCGTTTACGGGAATGACGGACGCATTGTCAGGGCCAAGACCAGAAACCAGAAGAGGCTCGTGGACGAATATGACAGGAATGACCTGCTTTTCGCATTGGGACCTGCCGGTACAGGAAAGACTTATACAGCCATCGCCCTTGCTGTCAGAGCTCTGAAAAACAGGGAAGTCAAGAAACTCATCCTCACAAGGCCGGCAGTAGAAGCAGGAGAAAGGCTCGGATTCCTGCCTGGAGACCTGAAAGACAAGCTGGATCCATACCTTCAACCGCTATATGATGCACTTCTTGACATGATACAGCCCAAAAGACTCCAGATCCTGATGGAAGAGGGAATAATACAGATCGCACCTCTGGCGTATATGAGGGGCCGCACCCTTGACAGTGCGTTCGTAATTCTGGACGAAGCCCAGAACACATCCCTCGGCCAACTGAAGATGTTTCTGACCAGAATGGGCAGAAATGCCAAATTCATCGTTACCGGTGACGCCACACAGATAGACCTGCCCAATAAAAAAGACTCCGGCCTGATGCGCGGAGTCGAACTGGTAAAAGATATCGAAGGGATTGCTGTAGTGAATTTCGGTGCGGAAGACATTGTACGTCATCCCCTTGTCAACAGAATAATATCTGCCTTCGAAAAAGAGGATTAGGGAGGGCCTGGCTACCAGGAACCGCCTGCCCCGCCGCCACCGAAGCTGCCTCCGCCGAAGCCGCCGCCAAAGCCGCCGCCACCGAAACCGCCGCCACCGAAACCGCCGCCGCGGCCGAAGCCACCGGAAGTCCCCCAATAGATCATTCCTCCTGTTCTGGTAGCCCCGCCGCTGTGTATATCGGTAGCTCCGTTCCTGACGAGAGCAACCGTAAGAATTACCACAAACAGAAATATAGCCAGAAGTGTTATGTAGAAGCCTGCTCCGAGTTCACCGTATTCCTCATATGAATACTCCCCGGAAGCAAGGTCCATAATCACTTCCAGAGCTGCTTCGACACCTCCGTAGTAATCATTTTCCCGGAAATGGGGAATCATTTCATTTTCCACTATCCGCTTCGCAATGGCATCCGGTATTACACCTTCCAGACCATAACCTACTGCTATATAGGTCTGTCCTTTTGAAGATGAAGTTTTGGGCTTCACAAGCAGGACGACCCCATTGTCGAATCTGGAGTCCCCCACTCCCCACTGTTCCCCTATCTCATAGGCGAACATGGCCGGTTCATACCCTCCGAGGTCATTGACAGTGACTACCACTATCCTGTTGGATGTGGTATCGGCAAACGACACCAGCATCCTTTCCATAGCAAGCCGCTGCTGCTCGGTAAACATACCTGCGAAATCGTTCACGGCCGTCGGCACGGAAGGACGCGGCGGTATCTGCGCACGGATTGCCTGCGGAAGAGCCAGAATGCAGAGGCACAGAGCCAACAGAACCGGCAAACGCTTATTTTCCATATGAAATTTCATTTGACAATTCATTCACATCATCGTTACGGTATGGGAAATAGACCTTCAGCTTTTCTCCAACGGAAAGGATTGCTTTTGTCATGCCTTCCAGGAACTCCCCTTTTCCGAAATCATCCTGCATGTCCAGCTTTACACTGTTCCAATATGCCGGTCCCACTTTCTCATTTATTCCGGAATCCCCGACAATTGCAAATTTGCGGGACTTGGTCGCAAGGTATATAAGAATCCCGTTCCGTTCCTTGGTCTTGAACATATCCAGTTTCGAAAACAGGTATGCTGCCCTAAGGTACGGGTCTTCCTTGCATACGGATTCTATATGAACCCTTATCTCGCCGGAGGTATTTTTCTCTGCCTCGACTATAGCATCCACCAGTTTCTGGCTGGCAGATTTGTTCAGAAGTTCTTCAGCCTTCATTATTCAAAACTTACTACAGGTGCCTGTTCAGCTCCTTTCTGGGCCTCGAAGTATCCTTTCTTTTCGAATCCGCCCATTCCGGCAATGATACTTGCAGGGAACCTCCTGATCATGGCATTGAACTGCATGGCTCCTTCATTGTACTTCTGTCTTTCCACCGTAATCCTGTTCTCAGTACCCTCGAGCTGTGCCTGCAGTTCCAGAAAATTCTGGTTGGCTTTCAGGTCCGGGTATCTCTCTACAGAAACGAGAAGGCGTCCCAGTGCATTGCCGAGTTCGCTCTGCGCCGACTGGAATCTGGCTATTTCTTCAGCGGAAAGGTTGGAAGGGTCCACTGTTGTCTGGGTGGCCTTTGCCCTTGCCGCAACTACAGACTCAAGCGTTTCGGATTCATGTGCTGCATATCCTTTTACAGTCGCTACCAGATTAGGTATCAGGTCCGCTCTGCGCTGGTATACGTTTTCCACCTGTGACCAGGATTTGACGACGTTCTCATCAGCTGTAACCATCCGGTTATAAGTCCTGACACCCCACAAGATCACAAGCAGAATGACAGCCAGGACTGAAATAATGACAATTGTTCCTTTTTTCATGATATATTACTGTTTGTTCTTAAGTCTGACACATCTCACTGACACTCCGTAACTGTCCCTGTCTGTATAATAAGTATCAAAAGTATCAGAGTTGTAGTATATGTAACGGTAGTGTCCCATTCCGGCATCATCAAGATATGAAGACCACCACATTCCATATACTGCCATATTTTCGAAATCCTCATATGAATTTGTGGAATTCCCGACAGGGATGGCATTCCAGCCGGTCGAATTCCTGTGGGTATTGTCAGGAGAATACGGCCACATAGCCTCATCGTTCAGCCTGACAGGTGCAGATGCTATATCACCCAGCCCGTTCCAATGGTCACTGAAAGGCAGATCTTCTCCGGATACCGCCTTTGCAAAATCCTCCCAGTCCTCTTTCGTAGGAATGCTCCATCCCTCTGGACATACCCCCTGGGGACCGCCTCCAAGTCCGCTTCCGGATTTTCCTCCTGTTGCGTCATTCCACGAATACAGACGTCCGAATATTTCCCCGACTTCATCTGAGTCCTCGTAAGCACTTCCTATACCGTCTCCGGCATACCTCAGATTCTGGACAAACCATGTAAGGCTGCCGTAATCCCTTACGTGGTAAACCTGCCCGTCTCTCGGATCCGTAAACTTCTCGTTGCTTTCCAGCCACCCTACAAGGCCGTCCTTGGGATCAATTGCCTTTATGTCTATGGTCTTGGTAGTGGAATAATATCCGTCCTTTCTGGCATATGCCGTAAGAGAATAGTTACCGGGATCCTTCGGGATTGTGACTTTAAGGTCCTGGGAATATACAGTATCGCTTTCGCTGATATCCAGATCTGGAGAATACCAGAAATAAGATACTCCGGCAGGAGACACTATACCTGAAACACGTGTTTCGATGACCTGGCCGACAACGACATATGTAGGGAAGTCAAATTCCAGACTGCCTGACATATAGTCATATTGGGCATCATCATCTTTTTTGCACGAAACGGTAAGCAACGCAGCAGCTGCTACTGCCAGAAGAAATCTATGGAGACCGACAAATTTCATTTTCATCAAATTATATTCAACTTACAAATATGCAACTTTTTTCTTAGTTTTGTACATTGTCATACAACCAATATCATGCCATCGCTATGATTACACATAAATCGCCTGCCAAAGCGGCATATTTGCTTCTGCTTGCCGCCACACTCCTGTTCTTCGCGTCCAGCTCCTGCTCGCAAAGGCCTTCATACAGCAGGATAGAAGGATTCGCCCAAGGAGGAACATACCATATAATATATTCATCCCCAGCCGACAAAGGGATAACAAATGATTCTGTTCTGTTTCTTGTATCAGGCATATTACGGGACATTGACTTCTCGATATCAGGGTACAACAAAGCCTCCCTGCTATCCCGGTTCAATGCAGGTACGGAATGCATCCCGGACAGATACATGACAGAAGCATTCATAATCTCCAGGCAGATATGGGAAGAGACAGGCGGTCTGTTCGATATAAGCGGCGGTCCGCTGTTCGATTTCTGGGGATTCGGTTTTGCAGACCCGGCACTTCTTGACAGTCTGAAGGTGGACGGGAACACAGCCCGTAAAGTGGATTCCCTGCTGCAGTTTACAGGAATGGAAGGAATACGCCTGGAAAACGGCAGGCTTGTCAAGGATGACCCGAGGGCAAGACTTAATTTCAACGCTATAGCCCAGGGCTACACCTGCGATGTGATTGCAAAGGCTTTGGACAGTCTGGGCGTAAACGATTATCTCGTAGAGGTCGGGATGGAAATAGTCTGCAAAGGCATGAATGCTTCCGGAAAGCCCTGGAGGATTGCCATAGACGCTCCGGTGGACGGCAGCCAGACTGCCGGTGAGAATATCCAGGACATACTGGAACTGTCCGGTTGCGCTATAGTCACCTCGGGCAACTACAGGAAGTTCCATATCATCGACGGGGAAAAATATTCCCACTCCATAAATCCGGTTACCGGTTACCCCTCGCGTCATAACCTGCTTAGTGCAACCGTCATCATCTCCGGTGATACAACCTCCGCTGACTCATCAGGAAACAAAAAGTACACCCCGGAGCAATACCCCGGGGCGTATGCTGATGCCTATGCCACTTACTGTATGGTTATCGGTAAAGATGCGGCAGAAAACTTTATCCGTTCCCGCCATAATCTTAAAGGTTATCTTATATACAGCGGCGGCACTGTAAAGATCATGGAGCAGGACTAAAGTCCGAACTGGGAGAAGAAGTTGTTGCCCTTGTCATCCACCAGTATGAATGCAGGGAAGTCCACCACTTCGATTTTCCAGATCGCTTCCATGCCAAGTTCAGGATACTCGAGCAGTTCCACCTTCTTGATATTGTTCTGAGCAAGGATAGCTGCAGGACCTCCAATACTTCCAAGATAGAAACCTCCGTGCTTCTTGCAGGCATCGGTTACCTGCTGACTGCGGTTACCCTTGGCTATCATGATCATACTGCCGCCGTTTTCCTGGAACAGATCCACATAGGAATCCATACGGCCCGCAGTGGTAGGTCCGAAACTGCCGGAGGGCATTCCTTCGGGAGTCTTGGCGGGACCGGCATAATAGATTGGATGGTCCTTTATATACTGGGGCAGTCCTTCTCCTTTGTCAATACGTTCCTTGAGCTTTGCATGGGCGATGTCACGTCCCACTATGATCGTACCGCTCAGAAGCAGGAAAGTGGAAACGGGATATTTAGAGAGATCGGCCAGCACTTCCTTCATCGGACGGTTCAGGTCAATGGGAATGCCACCGGCATGCTTTGCGAATCCTCCACGCAGTTTTTCGGGCACAAGACGGATCGGATCCCTGTCCAGATCTTCAAGCCATATGCCTTCCTTGTTTATCTTTCCTTTGATGTTTCGGTCAGCGCTGCATGACACACCCATGCCGACAGGGCAGGAAGCACCGTGGCGGGGCAGACGGATAACCCTGATGTCATGTGCCAGATATTTTCCTCCGAACTGGGCACCGAGGCCGATCTTGCATGCTGCATCATAAAGCTTGCGCTCCAGTTCCACATCCCTGAATGCCCTGCCCAGGTCATCACCTGTAGTAGGCAGATTGTCATAGTATTTTGCGGAAGCCAGCTTCACGGTCTTCAGGTTCGTTTCTGCAGAAGAACCTCCTATAACGAATGCGATATGGTAAGGAGGGCATGCGGCTGTTCCGAGTGTACGCATCTTTTCAATCAGGAATTTCTCCAGTTTCTCGGGAGTCAGCAGGGCCTTTGTTTCCTGGAACAGATATGTCTTGTTTGCGGATCCGCCACCCTTTGCTATGAAAAGGAATTTGTATTCGCCGCCGTCAGTAGCATATATGTCCACCTGCGCGGGCATATTGTTCCCGGAATTCTTCTCCTTGTACATGTCCAGGGGAATTGTCTGGGAATAGCGTAGGTTATCTGTCGTATAGGTATCATAAGCCCCGTGCTGGAGAGCCTCTTCGTCGCTCACATGGCTTCCGTCTGCAGCATTGCCGACCCATACCCTGCGGCCTTTCTTCGCAACGACTATCGCAGTACCTGTATCCTGGCAGAAAGGCAGAATCTGCCTGGATGCCACATCGGCATTCAGAAGCATGGTCAGGGCAACAGCCTTGTCGTTGGTACTGGCTTCAGGATCGTTGAGAATCTTGGCCACCATCTCATTATGCTCGGGACGCAGCATGAAAGCCACATCATGGAAAGCCTGACGGGCAATGAGCCTTAGTCCTTCCGGATCAACTTTAAGTATTTCCTCGCCTTCGAATTCGGCTACGGACACATAGTCCTTGGTGACAAGATGATACCGGGTAGTATCCTCACCAAGCTGGAAAAGGTCTTGATATTTGAATTCCATAATATTTATTGTTTGTTCCAAAGATACAAATATACAATTTTTCCAAAAAGCGGAAAACAAAACTGTCAATCTGCAAAGGCGTCACTTCCGATGACAACCTTGTAGGTCTCCACTGCCTGCAGCCTCAGCCATTCACGTCCTGATATATATGTTATGCCGGGGATGCCGGCCAGTTGAGGATTCGAGTAGGATGCTTCTATAACTGTCTTTCCCGAGCAAGGCAACCGGTCCATAAAAGGATACATTGCGTAGGCCTTCTCATCCGGCAATGCGACAATGACGGTCCCGTAGGATTCCAGCCGCACCCCTGAAGGGGGGACTATGTCTTTAAGGCTTCCGGCATGGTGGGGATCATATCTCAGGAGATTTTCCGCAAATGCTTCTGCTTTAGATAGAGTCCTGTTTGTCATGGACACATCCTTTCCGCACTCAACGGCAGCTGCCGCAGCCGCTTTTGCAGCTCCTCCGCAGCCGACAACGAGAACTTTTCCGTTCCCGGCTGGAAGACCCGACAGGATCTGCCATACCGCACTGAAATCAGTATTGTCCGCAACTGTCCTTTCCGTGCCGGCAACGGAATTACGGAAAAGCAGATTTGCAGCCTCGGCACGCATGGCCCGGTACGACCTGTCATCCGCTGCTCCGAAAGCCATGTCCTTGAAAGGAGACGTGACATTGCAGGCTACAAGATATTTTCTGAAAAAGGCAATGGCTTCCCCGAAATCAGGGGTTTCCACCAGTTCATAGCTGTATCTTTCCAGTATATCGGGTCTGGACGAGAAGAATTCCCGGAACAGCACCGGGCTCTGGCTGTGGCTTATCGGATAGCCTATCAGACCTATGCGCCCGGTCATATCAGTCCTTTTCCCCTTCCATCAGGAAGACTTTCATGAATGTATTGAGGTCTCCGTCCAGCACACCTTGGGTATCGGAGGTTTCATGACCGGTACGGAGATCCTTGACCATTTTGTACGGATGCAGTACATAGCTCCTGATCTGGGAGCCCCACTCGATTTTCTTTTTCTTCCCTTCCAGTTCCGCCTGCTTTGCCTGACGCTTCTTGAGTTCCAGGTCATACAGATGGGATTTCAGTATCCTCAACGCATTCTGTCTGTTGTCCAGCTGTGACCTTGTCTCTGTATTCTCAACGACAATACCTGTAGGCAGGTGGCGTACCCGGACGCCGGTCTCCACTTTGTTCACATTCTGTCCTCCGGCCCCTGAAGACCTGAATGTGTCCCATTCCAGATCGGCTGGATTGATGTCGATTTCTATCGAATCATCGACCAGCGGATATACGAAAACCGATGAAAAGGTAGTCTGTCTCTTTCCCTGGGCATTGAAAGGGGAAATACGTACCAGACGGTGCACTCCGCTTTCGCCTTTCAGGTACCCGAAGGCATAATCCCCTTCGAACTCGACCGTTACTGATTTGATTCCGGCTTCATCACCGTCCACACAGTCTGTCACCGTCACTTTATACCCGTTCCTTTCGCCCCAGCGGATATACATCCTCATGAGCATTGCCGACCAGTCGTTGCTTTCTGTCCCGCCTGCCCCTGAATTGATTTTGAGTATTGCTCCGAGATTGTCTCCTTCTTCCGAGAGCATATTTCTGAGTTCCAGGTCCTCCACCTTACCCTCCAGTTCGGAATAGAAGGCATCCAGATCAGCCTGTGCAGATTCGTCATCCCTGGCGAAATCCGCAAGGACATCCAGATCGTCTGCCATCGAGTGCAGCCTGTCCATTGCATCTGTCCAGAACTTTATTCCAGACATCTTCTTAAGATACGCTTCTGCCTCCTTAGGATCATCCCAGAAACCGTCCTCAGTACTGTGACGCTGCATTTCCGCTACTACTTCCTTTTTCGAATCGATGTCAAAGGCACCTCCCCAACGTCTCGATACGCTGACGCATGGCCCTTATCTGCTCAAATGTTACCATCCGTTTTAAATTTTATTGATTCAGAAAAGCAAAGGTATGAAAATAAAATAAGTTTGCGTAACTTTGTAAAATATATACATGACAATCATGCCCGATTACAACATCAAGGACATCTCTGCCCTGAAACTGAAAATACAGATTTTCGACAGGGTCATACTGGCAATATGGATAGCCCTGATCATACTGGTCTACTATGACCTCTCATCTATTGTAGGGATCCTGCTCGTAGCCCAGGCCGTACTGTACATTATCAGGAAAAGGTTCAAAAGAAAACTCAGGGAAAAGGAAATACTGGCACAGATGGTGGAGGAACGGACTACCGACCTCAGGCAGGAAAGGGACAAGGTGGTTCAGGAGTCGAAGGAACTGTCCGAAGCCCTCGAAGCCCTTGCCAATGCCCAGGATGAGCTGGTGCGCAAAGAAAAGATGGCAGCAGTCGGTAACCTGACATCCGGACTGCTTGACAGGATTCTCAATCCCGTAAACTATATAAACAATTTCTCCGGATTAACAATAAACCATCTCCACGACCTGAAGGAAGAAGTGGAGGAAATAAAGGATCTTATTCCCTCAGACAAATACGAAGACATCTCGGAATCTCTTGATCTTATCGACACCAACCTCGGCAAGATCCATAGCCACGGAGACAATACTGTACGGATTGTAAAGGCCATGGAAGAGCTTATCAAGCACAGACACGGCAACACCACACTGATGGATATGAGGGATCTGTGCAAGGTCAACGTCGAGATGATCAGGAAGCACTTTTCCGACACGATATCCCGCTGCGGAATAAATCTGATCTGCAATATGCCTGATACTCCTGTAATGGCTGAAGTCGACAAGGAAGAAATGAACAAAGTCCTAAGCCATCTCATGAACAACAGCATATATGCCATAGACAAAAGACTGTCCAAAGAGAATTTTTCTCCAGAAATATCAGTTAATCTCAGTGCCCTCCCGCAGAACAGGGTCCAGATACGAATCAAGGACAACGGAATCGGCATCGAAAAGAACAATATAGGAAAAGTATTCGAACCGTTCTTCACCACCAAGCCCACATCCGAAGCCGCAGGTACCGGACTGTACCTGTGCAAGGAAATTGTGCTTAACCACAAGGGCACAATCGAGGCCGTAAGCGAGAAAGGGCTCTATACCGAATTCAGAGTTATCATACCGAACTCACAAAATCCCGAGAATTATGACTGAAAACAGCAACAACGAACTGCAATACCTGAAAGAACAGCTCAAGATTCAGGAAAAGATGGCATCCCTGGGGATGCTGAGTGCAGGCATTGCACACGAAATACAGAATCCGTTGAATTTCATAATAAATTTCAGCAGGATAAGCGAAGACCTGATATCCGAACTCGAAGAGTCTCTGCAGGAACTTGAATCAGATGCTGAGGATCTAAGGGAAACGATTGAAGATCTTAAATGCAATCTCGGGAAAATCCGTGAAAACGGAGAAAGGGCATCCGGTATAGTCCGTGGCATACTGCTGTATTCCAGGGGGAAGGAAGACGAGTTCATTCCCACGGACCTTGCAAAGCTCATACACGAATATGTCAACCTTTCCTTCCATGCAATGCGAGCGAATTTCAGGAACTTCAATGTTCTGATCAATGAGAAGTACGGTGAACTTCCGCTGCTGAAAGTAGTACCTCAGGACATAAGCAGGGCTGTCCTGAACATCATGAACAATGCCTGCTACGCCGTTTATGAAAAAGCGATGCAGGCAGGTGCAGACTATCACCCGGAAATCGACGTTACCCTTGAAAACGGCGACGGATGTGCAGTGATTACCATAGAAGACAACGGAACCGGCATAAGGGAAGAATGCAAGGACAAGATTTTCTCACCGTTTTTCACCACCAAGCCAATAGACCAGGGTACCGGACTCGGACTGTCGATAACGAAATCCATAATCGAGCAGAAACACGACGGTACCATTGAGGTAGAGTCAGAACCGGGAGAATACTGCAGATTCATAATTTCCATTCCAATAAAATAAGATAGAAGCGATATATGGCACTGAAAATTCTTAGCGTTGACGATGAAGCCGACATGGAAATCCTGCTGACCCAGTATTTCCGTCGCAAGATAAAGAAGGGCGAATACATATTTTCATTTGCACACAACGGCATCGAAGCTTTGAAAATGCTTCTGCACGACAATTATGAGATTATCCTCAGCGATATAAACATGCCTGAGATGGACGGGATTACCCTCCTGTCCAGAATCAATGAAATGCGCAATCCTGCCATGAAATGCATTATGGTTTCTGCCTACGGGGATATGGAGAACATACGCAATGCCATGAACCAGGGAGCT
Organism: uncultured Muribaculaceae bacterium; assembly: GCA_964640305.1. Lineage (GTDB taxonomy): Bacteria > Bacteroidota > Bacteroidia > Bacteroidales > UBA932 > Coprenecus. The sequence goes on from CAZXFF010000001.1 coordinate 14,129, forward strand.
TTCGACTTTACTACCAAACCCATCAATTTGGACGACCTTGAAAAGACCATTGAAAAGGCAGCCGAACAGATCAGGTTTGTAAAACAGGCGCAGGAGGACCACCAGCAGCTCAGATCCATACAGAACGACCTGCACGTGGCACAGGAAATACAGGAAATGATCCTGCCCAAGACCACTCCCCCGTTTCCGGACGGAAAGAATACCTGTTTCAGCCTCCACTCATCGATGAAAGCTGCCAAATACGTAGGCGGTGACTTCTATGACTACTTCCGGATAGATGACAACCGGCTCGGACTGATAATCGCAGATGTATCCGGAAAAGGTGTACCTGCCGCAATATTCATGGCCGTAAGCCGGACAATATTACGCACCATAGCCCTCTCGGGAGAATCCTGCAGCGAATGCATCCGGAAATCCAACGGAATCCTAAGCAACGATACGGTAAATGACATGTTCGTCACTGTATTCTACGGCATTCTGGACATCTCCACAGGGATCCTCGAATACTGTAATGCCGGACATAACCGGCCTGTCCTCATCAGGAAGGGCCAGCCGTCATCATGGATTGAAACGACGGGGGACCTTGCACTTGGAGTACTGGACAACCAGGCATACCACGAAAAGAAAATCCAGCTGAACCCCGGAGACAGCATACTACTCTATACAGACGGTGTTACTGAAGCCATGGACTGCAATTCGGAAATGTACGGAAACACCAGGCTGCTTGAAACATGCGAAAGGGCATGTACCGTAACATGCAGCCCGGAAACAGTAATCGGAGAGATCAACAGGGATCTTGCGGATTTCATGCAGAACACCCCCCAGTCGGACGACATCACCATGCTCGCCCTCACCTACCGGCCCTAAACAGAGGAAGATCAGATATTGGGATGCAAAACAGAAATCGCCGGATCCTTGTCTGAAGAATCCGGCGAGATTTGCTTTGTGCCCGGAACAGGACTCGAACCTGCACAGCCTTGCGGCCACTAGTCCCTGAAACTAGCGTGTCTACCAATTTCACCATCCGGGCGGGATGAATTGGGAGTGCAAATATACACAAATTTTGTATACGTGCAAGAAATCATCTGAAGTTATGCTGTAAATTAACATTAATCCCGCCGGAGACTGTAGCTCCAGGCATAGGATAACCGGCGACAATCTCGTACTTCTGTGCAAGCAGGTTCTCTCCCCTTACCCAAAGTTCCAGCCAGCGCATTACCCGAAAAGAAGCCCTGAGATTCCATAGCACGAAATCTTCCCTTACAGGACTTTCCCCGACTGCGGTATAGAGTCCACCGATGTACTGTATGCCGGTCGACACGTTCCAGCGTCCCGAAGAGAAACGCCCCCCGGCATACACTTTGTGTTCCGGAGCGGATATCACAGGATATTTCATGTGAAGGTAACTGTAATTGCCCTCAAGGGACCAGGATGACGCAATCCTGCCGCTTAGCGAAATTTCCACCCCTGCATTTTCCACTTTCCCGGTATTCTGGTTAAGCATTCCGCTTCCATCGGGGTTGGGTAGTGTCTGTATAAGATTCTTGCCGTCTATATAAAAGACATTTACTCCATAGGCCAGATTCCCTTCCAGAATCCGCTGGGAAAATGCAAGTTCATAATTCCATAGCGATTCAGGGCGCAGATCCGGGTTCTGCGGGGGAAACATGTACATCTCCCGTAATACAGGGTAGCGGAAACCTTTTGCAGCAGAAGCCTTTATGTCTATGGAATGCGGAAGATGGAATGCCAATCCTGCCTGCGGGACCCATTCCAGACCGACTCTGGAGTGGTAATCTGCCCGCAAGCCGGCACTTAGAGTAAGCCATGACGATATGTCCTGGCGGAAATCGACATATCCGGCAAATTCATTTTCGTGCTTGTCGACAATCTGCGATGACGTTCCTGCCTTATCACCGGCCACATATTCATTCCATGCCTTGCCTCCGTAACGGTACCAGTCGGCGCCGAATGTCACAGTGTTTCCTCTGAACAGGCGGACATTCTGATAGGCCGATGCACCCATCATGTCATCGGACGACAGGAAACGGTAATCCTTAGGGCTTTCCCCCAGAGAAGGGGTATATCCGTCATTTATATAGTGGTTACCCCAATTATAGAAAAAACTCACGGCACCCGATGTGCTTCCGTATCCGTTTTCCACTGTAAATGAGGTTACTCCTCTGGTAATGCTCTGATCCCCATCCAGCAAAGGTGCATCTGCCGGGCCAGGATATGACGCATCGAAATGCGTAATGTTCACATCCGCCATAAGTTTCCAATTGTCCGTAAGGTCATATCCCAGTTTTGCATATCCGCCATATTGTCCGAAACCCATATCTGCCCTATGGCCATCTGTCCGGTTGTAGGAACCGGATACGACACTGGAGAATCTCCCTTTGCGGATTCTGTTCGTAAATTCAGTTTCCAAAGTATTGAAAGAACCGTATCCTGCATGGATATCCGTCCTGACCCCATCCTCCGGCATCCGTCTGGTCACGATATTGATAACCCCTCCCATTGCATTTGAGCCGTAAAGGACTGAGGATGGTCCTCGCAGTACCTCAACCCTTTCTGCCAGAAAGGACTGGTAGGAATCCGAAACGGGATGTCCGAAAATACCGGCATACTGAGGATGTCCATCGATAAGTACCATCATTCTGGCGGAACCTCCGCTAAGTCCCCGTATGGAAATATTGCCTGCTGCACCTCCGGAAACACCATACCCCATTATTCCCCTTGAAGTCACGAAGAGTCCTGGAACCAGCTCGTTCAGCACAGGCATAAGGGAGGGCTGCATCTTGCTTTCGATCTCCGTACGCCCGACCACCGTTACAGTCCGGGAAAGATGACGGATATCAGTACTGCTGCGGACCCCGGTAATGACCACCTCATTTATATCGTAGTTGCGCAATGTATCAGGGTCTTCAGGCATTTGCGCAAACATCCGGAAACCTGCAGTCAGTATCAGGGAGAAAGAGGTAACTCTCCTTAAAAACTTGCCTTTGTTCATTTATAATTGATTGTCAAAAGAAATGGTATTCCAGAATTACCGGTCATAAGCCACAGCCGCCTCCACGACATTGTCTATCGCCGCAATGATAGGATAGAAGGCATTGTCCTCCATAGGTGAATATCTCCCGGTCAAAGCCCTCAACTGTGTCAGGACCACCTTACGGGAAATATTCCATTGGGCCATATTGACTTTTACGCCGTTGTCTGAAAGGTATCCGAGGAATTCCCCTTCGATATCCATTCTGTCCAGAAGACGGTTAAGGGATTGCAGATCATGTATCTGACGCAGCTCAGGACGGTAACGGTCTGCCAGGACAGACGAGAACTTGACTGTGTATGACTGGCGGTTTATCTTGACCAGAAGGTCAGTGACTCCTACCGTATCGATGGGGACAAAGACATCAGGGATTATACCTCCGCCGCCATATACTACCTTCCCGGAAGGCGTAAGGTACTTCAGGGAATCATTTACAGGTATGCTGTCCGCATCCATCATTTCGCCATGAAGATAACGCTCGTAAATATCATACTCGTATTCGTCACTGCCGGGCTTGTAAGGTCTCTGTATGCATCGTCCTGTCGCAGTATAGAATCTGGCCACCGTCAGCCTGATACCGGAATTGTCACTGAAGTAGATAGGCTCCTGCACCACACCCTTGCCGAAACTGCGTCTTCCGAAAATCGTTGCACGGTCATTGTCCTGCATCGCTCCGGCAAAGATTTCACTTGAAGATGCACTGCCTTCATTGACCAGCATATAAAGTTCGATATCCTGATACTTGCCCCGACCGTCAGAGCGGAATTCCTCGCGGCTGCGGTGTTCGCCTTCCATATATACGATAATCTTACCTTTCGGCAGAAATTCATTGGACAGCAGCAAGGCCTGGTCCAGGTAACCTCCGGTATTGTCCCTCAGGTCGAAGACCATCTTCTTCATTCCCTTCTCTGTAAGTCCAGATGCGGCTTCCATGAACTCTGCATAACTGGTGCGGGAAAATTTGGAAAGTTTGATATAACCTGTGTTCTTGTCCAACATATAGGCAACATCTATGCTCTTTACCGGAATCTTGCCCCTCTCCACTTCGAAATGCACCAGCTCACCGTCCCTGAGGATGTCCAGTCCTACGACAGAGCCGGCAGGGCCCTTCATGAGAGATACCAATGTATCCTGATTGATCTTGACTCCTGCCACATTTCTTTCACCGACCTTGAGTATTCTGTCCCCGGAAAGAAGCCCGGCCTTGGAAGACGGTCCTCCTGATATGACACTTATGACAATGGCCGTATCCTCCGGAACATTGAATGATATGCCGATACCTTCAAAACCACCCTGCAGGTCCTCATCTGCCTTTTCCAGTGTCCGGGGAGGGAGATATACCGAATGAGGGTCAAGTTCCCGCATAAGTATGGGAAGAATATCCTCTGTAATCCTGTCGTGATCGACCTTGTCCACATAGTTCCGGTCTATCTGCTGAAGAATAAGGTTCAGCTTGTCCCAGTTATGCGATGAGGAGACTTTCAGGGATTGCTGCCTGCGGGTGACTGCAAGATTGTTCACAATGCCCCCAAGCAATGCTCCTATAAGCAGAAGCAGAACCACCGTAAGCGTTTTCTTTCCGTTTTCCATTTCCAATTATTGATAATCGTATTTGCAGACCTCTATACCTGCCCTTTTCAGGAGTTCTATCCCGTCCCTTACGCTGTACTCTATCATATAGACAACCCTTTTGATCCCTGCCTGAATGATAAGTTTGGAGCATTCCAGGCAAGGGGCATCCGTCACATAGAGGGTAGCTCCGTTGCTGTCGTTGCCGGACTTTGCTACTTTGGTTATCGCATTGGCCTCCGCATGCAGCACATAAGGTTTTGTCTTTCCGTTCTCATCCTCACAGATATTCTCGAAACCGGAAGGAGTACCGTTGAAACCGTCTGAAATTATCATGCGGTCCTTAACGATAAGTGCCCCCACTTTCCTGCGGGTGCAGTATGAGTTCTTGGCCCATACTTTGGCCATTTCCAGATAACTCCTGTCGAATTGTTCCTGCTTGTCCATAACCTAGTTCTGGGATCTCTGGTAAAGGTATCTCTTGATGCTTTTCTTGGGAGTCTTCTCGAATTCTTCTGGGAAGAGTTCGACAGAAGCCACTTTGCAGTAATTGGGAACATGTTCGTTCATTTCCTTAATGCTTGCATTCAGTTTAGCCAGCAGTTGGACATCATTGAGTCCGTCTGCTGCCGCCATCTCTGAATCAGGATATACGAGGGCTACCAGACGTCCATTGTCTTCGATAACCAGAGACTCGCTGACATAAGGCATATTGTTGATTTCCCCTTCTATCTCTTCAGGATAGATGTTCTGGCCGGAGGGTCCGAGTATCATACTCTTGCAGCGTCCCCTGATATAAAGATAGCCCTCTGGGTCTATTACCCCCATGTCACCTGTCCTGAACCACCCGTCTTCTGTAAAAGAAGCTTTTGTTGCCTCTTCATTCTTGTAGTATCCCAGAAATACATTGTCTCCTCTGGTAAGTATTTCCCCGGGAATATTGGCAGGATCCGGAGAGTCTATCTTCAGTTCCATCCTGGGAGCAGCCTTGCCGCATGAATACAGACGGTTCTTGTCCCACGGTGCATAGGATATGATCGGACCGCATTCTGTCATGCCGTATCCCACAGTAAACTTGAACCCTATTTTCCTGAAGAAAGCTTCCGCCTCCCGGTTAAGCGCAGCACCTCCTATAATAACTTCCTTGTACTTTCCTCCGAATGCCACTTCCAGCTGAGAATTTATCTTTCTGTGGATCTTCTCGTCTATTACAGGAAGGCGAAGGAGCAGTTTGATGTCCCTTCTGTTAATGATGGGCTCGAGCATCTTCTTGTATATCTTCTCTATAATCAGAGGCACAGCAATGATTATATCCGGCCTCACCTCCGCCATTGCCCCGAGGATGATTTTAGGCGTAGGAAGACGTGTGAGAAAATGCACATGGCTCCCCTGGACCATCTCGAAAAGGAATTCGAACATCATTCCGTACATATGTGCCGTTGGAAGCATAGATACACAGTTGGACTGATTACCCATATGTCCGTGAACCTCCTGGGCGAAAAGCACATTGGACATCAGGGAGCGGTACGGGATCATGACTCCCTTCGAAAATCCGGATGTACCCGAAGTATAATTGATCATAGCCAGATCCTCCGGGGAATCTTCATGATAGGAGATATGCTCCGGTCCGAAATGACTGGGATACTTTTTCCCGAAGAGTTCATTCAGGTGATAATATGTATCCAGTATCCCTTCATTCTTGGCATACAGGAGGGAAAAGTCATTGAGGAGGACAATAGCATCGAGACCCGGCATTTCCGGCTGCGACAATCCCTCCCATACCTGATCCCCGACAAAAAGGACCTTCGATTCGGAATGGTTGACAAGATGATAGATGTTACTGCTCTTGAACTCATGCAGAAGCGGTACAGGTACAGCTCCGTATGTCAGGGCGGCAAGGAATGCTATTCCCCAGTTCGACTGGTTTTTGGAACAGATAGCCACTTTGTCCCCTTTAACGACCCCGCAGTTTTCGAACATTATGTGGATCTTCTCGATCTTCCTGGCGACATCCCTATAATTCTGGGTAATACCCTGATAGTCTGTCAATGCAGGAAAGTTCCAGTTCTTCCTGAAACTTTCTTCCAATGTTTTGTTCAGTGAAATGTCAATCATATTTCCTTTTTAAAATGTTTGCATATTACATAAATGGGAATACAGTCCACCGGCCTTCACCAGTTCCGCATGGGTTCCTGTTTCTTCAATACGTCCCTCGCGCATAACAACGATCATATCTGCATGCTGGATAGTTGAAAGCCTGTGAGCTATTACGATGGATGTCCTGTTCTTCATCAGCTTTGTCAGGGCATCCTGCACCAGTCTCTCGCTTTCCGTGTCAAGTGCGGAAGTAGCCTCGTCAAGTATCATGACCGGGGGGTTCTTGAGGACTGCTCGTGCAATTGCGATCCTCTGCCTCTGGCCGCCCGAAAGTTTAAGTCCCCTGTCCCCGATATTTGTGTCATAGCCCTCATCCATCTGGCTTATGAACTCATCGGCATTTGCAATCTTGGCTGCCTTTACAACATCCTCAAAAGGGACATCCTCCATTCCGAAGGTAATGTTGTTCCGGACAGTATCGTTGAACAGTATTGCTTCCTGTGTAACTATTCCCATTATGGAAATGAGGTCCTTTGGATATAGGTCTTTTATGTTAACCCCGTCGATGTATATTCCGCCTTCCGTCACATCGTAAAAGCGAGGAAGCAGATCGGCAAGTGTCGATTTCCCTGCTCCGGACGGACCTACGATAGCGACCATCTTTCCCTTTGGAATCCTCAGTGAAATGTCTTTCAGCACATAGTCCGTAGAATACTTGAATGAAACGTTTCTATACTCGATTGCATCCCTGAAATCGGAAATGTGTATAGGATTTGCTGCCTTGCGGATAGAGGGCTCCGCATCCAGGATGTCGAAAATCCTCTGTCCTGAGACAAGTCCCTTCTGTACATTGGAATATGCTGCCGCAATCGCCTTTGAGGGTTCGAGGACTCTCCAGTAGAATGCGATGTAGACGATAAAATCAGCAAGCGACATCCCGAGATCCCCTTTGATCTGAAGAACCCCGCCATAGAACAGGATGACTGCCGCAACAGATATTCCCAGAAACTCCGACAGCGGAGAAGCAAGTTCCTGTCTTGTGTAAATGGAACGGCTTATGTTCTTGTGTTCTTCATTGGTTTTGTCAAAATGGTCCCTCACATATTTCTGGGCATTGAAAGCCTTGATAATCCTGATTCCGGATATGGCTTCTTCAAAATGACTTATGATGCGTCCCATCAGTGACTGGGTTATGACAGCCCCACGTCTCAGCTTGCGGCTGACAGAGCCTATGACGAAAGCCGAAAGCGGAAGTGTAACCAATGTCAGAAGCGTAAGTTTCGGGGACATGTAGAAAAGGCCGGCGAGGAAACCTATAATCAGCAGCGGTTCCCTGAAAAGTATATGGAAACTTGCGGCTATGCTGTTCTGGACCTCGGTAACGTCATTCGAAACGCTGGACAATATGTCTCCTTTGCGCTTTTCCTGGAAAAAGTCCACATTAAGCCTGGTTATCTTGTGGAAAAGGTCAGCACGGATATTCTTCATCACATACGTCCTCATATTGACCAGGATCTTCTGGGACATGAATCTGGTAAAATTGGAGAGCAGGGATGTTATTACCAGTACTACACATACAAACAAAAGACCTCTGAGGACCCCGTTTGCCTCCATTACCTGTGTCAGATAATACTGGAATACACCATAAAAATAATCCACGGAAAACGAGAATTCAGGTAGCGATGTATATTTTTCCACTGCGTCGGGGTCGAAAAGGACCTCCAGCAGAGGCTTGATCAGAGCATAATTGACAACCCCGAAAATGACGGACAGAATGGAAAAGATAAGATAACCTGGCCAGAAACGGCTATATGGTTTTGCATATTTCAATAATCTTGTAAACAGTCGCATAGGTCACATATTATCTCTTTTTACCTTTCTCATCCACTTCTTCGAAATCTACATATTCGCCGATACTGTCACCGACGATCTTGTCCTCACTGGAAGGTGCAGAACCGCTCACTGTCACATCTCCCTCCCTTTTCTGCGGATCTACCCAGCCTCTCCTCCACCCCCTTTCTCCGGATGGAGCCGAAGTCCGGTGACGGAATCCCTTCAGGATAAGCAACGGCACTGCTATGACGAGAAGGACTGCCGCCATTATAAGGAAAATAAGAAAATTCAGAATTGCCATTTGTATATTTGATATTTATCTTCTTTTTATTGTTCTGTTCTTCAGATTTATTGTTGCTGCTTTGCCCTCGACAGTGGTAACGGCAATTTCGTTTCCTGAAACCACTTCGACAGGGGAATCCTTTGCAAGCCTCCATTTCCGGCTGAAATCGGCAACCGGAATACCGGCCGAATCGTAAATCAGGGTCTGATACGAAGTCCGCACTACCCAATACGTGATGCCGCCGGCTTCAATATGTTCCGGCAATGATATGATTTTTTCCCCAGGCTTAATTTCCGTCCACGAAGAAACCTTAGTCCCATCAATACCGTATTGAGCCACGGTGTTGTCAGTATGCAGCACTAGCAGCGTATAATTCTTGTCTCCTTTGAAATCATATACGTCAGGACCAAGGAGAATGTCCTTTCCGAGGGATATCGGGAATTTACCGACACTGCGTCCTAGCCTGTCATACAGGTAAATTCTGTTGCCTGAGCCGAAAAGCATCTGCAGTTTGCCGTTTTTCAGGTAATCTATCTGCCTCACCGTACCGCAGATCCTGGAGTTGAAAGGGATTGTCCAGACGGATCTGCGTGAGCTGTTGAGAAGGCGTATATTGTTGTTGGGAAGCTGCTCCAGATAATTCTTGGAGCCATCCCTGAAATCTGTCACTTCAAAAGGTCCGGAGGGGATTTCCACAACCGTTTCATCTACACCGGATACCGATGCTGCCGCCACTTTTCCAGGCACCGGAAGAGCCTGCATATCCTCGGCGTACAAAGCGGCACGCACGCCCAGTTCTTTCCCTATTTTTTTCGTATGCAACACGAACAGTTCAAGATTCTTCTGTCCGAACGAATCCTTTATCCTTGCTGAATATGGCTCCTTGAACAGGGATGCCATTGCATTGCGGTACTTGTCCACACTGACTATCAGTGACAATGATGTCAGAGTTTTCGTCTCTTCAGAAGCCGGGGTCTGGGAGAGATATTCTTCGAATGAGAAAAATGCCCCTCCTGTATAGCTCCTGTAAAGGGAAACAATTTCATCCTTGCCGCCTACCACAACCCAGTCTCCGGCGGCAAAACACATTTCCTCGGCATCAGGGGCAAATGCCTTGCCGAATAAGGAGGCCATGAATCCTTTATACGGATAAACGGATACAGTATCCGCAGAGGCATTGAGGGCTGAAGGTTTCTCCGCCTTTATTGCCAGAACTTTCTTTTCCTCTCCATAATTCACCGTAAATACTGACAATCCGCCTATTCCTGTTTCCTTGGCAAGTGAGACCGGTGTTTTCCCGTTGACTGGAGAAGTCGTCGCCAATATGAAATCGTAGTCCTTTTTCCTGCCGTTGGCCGCCAGATACGACGAGTAGGAAGACAGGTATGCATCAGGGGAATTGACCGGAAGTGTCATGACATATGAAGTATTGTGCGGCACTACAGAATATATGTCAGACACTCTTCCGCGCTGCGAAAGGAGGACTTCGCAGAATTTGTCACCTCCTTTACCGGGATACATGCGTCCGTCCAGAAGGACGGCAGGGGATTCGCCTGGTTCCACACCCAAGACACTCCAATATGCAAAGTTCTGGAAGAATGAGGCAAAACGCATACCTTGCTGCGCGACAGTACCGGAAAAGAATTTGCCGAGATTATCGAAGTTTATCTGCAGTACAGCATCGCTGCCTGAAACTCCAGAGATTCCGGAAGGTATCACATCCGCCACGGAAGATCCGGATGATATATGCCTCAAAGCCGATTCCACGATCACGATTGACGGGCTTGCAATCAGAAAGCGGTCATACAGGGTAAATGAGATATCCGGAACAGATGCCTTGTGGATAATGAATGTGTCATATCTTTTATCTATGACCCCTCTGCATTCCGACAGGATATCCGGAATAATGGAGGAAATGTTCTTTTCGTCCTCTATTCCCACTACAATCAGAGGGGAGACCGTATTTTTGTTCGAATAGTGCAGTGACAGCACTGCTTCCGACTTTAATGAATAATCGGGAATGCACTCTATGAACCTTTTGAGTGCACTCCCGTTATCCTGTATAGAATATACAGCATCAAGATTCTCAGCCTCAAGCACAAAAATCGCATCGGAAGGCACTGCGTTTATCCCTTCCGAAAGAGAGACGTACTCTCCTTCCCCGGCAAGGTCATCCTTCATGAACAAAGCATAAAACATATATATAATGCCTCCAAGGAGGAGAACTGCAAGCACGCTTGCGAATATGAGGCTTTTACGATTCATCTGCTGTGTATTGCTAAACTATTTGTTTTCGGATTCTGCTTTCGGACCTTTCATCACTTTCACAAGTTCCACCTTGAAGACAAGAGTACTGTTTGCGGGGATAGGACCGGTTCCACGCTGTCCGTAAGCAAGTTCTGCAGGTATGTAAAGTTCTATTTCACCACCTTCCTTGACATATGTCATTCCTTCGGTCCATCCTTTGATTACACCGGTAAGAGGGAAGGTTATCGTTTCACCCCTTTCGTATGAAGAATCGAATACGGTACCGTCCAGAAGGCGGCCTTCATAATTCACTTCCACTGTATCGGTCTTTTCGGGAGCAATGCCTGTACCTTCGCGTACTATTCTGTACTGCAGTCCGGAGGCTGTCTCTACAACACCTTCCTTGGTTTTGTTCTCTTCAAGGAATTCTTTGCCTTCCTTCTCGTTGAGGGTAGCCTCATATGTCTGTCTCTTCATCAGATGAGACTGAATGACCATCATGATCTTATCCTCATTTACAATGGTTTCATTACCATTGATAACATCATTGAAGCCTTTTTTCATCTGGTTCAGATTCAGCTCTCCGAAAGGTGCGGATTTCAGCATCTCACCATAATACATACCGAGGGCATAACTTACCGTATCGATATCGGCTGAAGTCATCTCGGGCATTTTGTCCCCCTTATTGTAGGTTCCTGCGCAAGAGGAAAGCGCAAAAGCAACCGCCATCACGGCAACTGCAGAAATTAATACTTTTTTCATTTTTTAGTGGTTTATTGAATGTTCGTTTTGTTTTCCTGTTGTCAAATATAATGCCGTAAGCCCGGCACAGGCTGCAATCAATGATGTCATCAGGATTGCAAATTTTCCTGAGCTTATCAGCATTGCGTCTTCAAATGCCAGATTATCAATGAAAATGGACATGGTAAATCCTATTCCGCCGAGGATACCCAGTGACAGCACCTGTTTCCATGTAGTGCCGTCCGGCAAGCGTGCTATATGCAGTTTGACAGCAAGCCAGCTGAAAAGGAAAATACCGGCAGGTTTTCCGAAGAGCAGACCGAAGAAAACACCTGTCATCACTGGAGGTATGCCACCGGAAAGCACAGAGAAGTCCACCATGACTCCTGCATTTGCCAGAGCGAACAACGGCATTATTATAAAGTTCACCCACGGATGAAGCTGGATTTCGAGACGGTGCAGCAACGGGCTGATCATATTTGAGTTAACGCTCATTTTTCCTATTATTTCCAGTTGCTGCTTGTTTGCGAGTACATCCACCTCACTGTTGCTGACCTTCCTGAAGTCATCGAGCAGCATGTTCATGCCTGCAGAGAACCTCACCTCATTGATAGAGGTCCATGCAGGTATCGTCATTGCCAGTATGACTCCTGCTATAGTAGCATGAATACCTGACATATAGACCATTACAAAAAGGGCTGCACCCAGTATCGTATATGGAAGGGCAGATTTCACTCCAAGTTTGTTGATAAGGAGAAGAAGGATCGTAATTACGGCGGCACCGGCAAGGAAAACGGCATGAAGTTCATGTGAAGGATAGAAGATTGCCAGTACGATTATTGCACCGATGTCATCAACTATGGCAAGCGCCGTCAGGAACACCTTCAGCGCAACAGGGCAACGGTTTCCCAGCAATGATATTATTCCAATGGCAAATGCAATATCCGTAGCCATCGGAATCCCCCACCCGTTTGCAGATTCGGTACCTTCGTTGAATGTCATATACAGCAATGCCGGGACAAGCATTCCTCCAATTGCCGCGAATATAGGAAGCATTGCCTTCTTGGTAGAAGACAACTCTCCCACCATTATCTCCCTTTTGATTTCAAGACCTACAGAAAAGAAAAATACAGCCATCAGGACATCATTTATAAAATGCCTGATACTCATGGACACACCATTTCCATCGAATCCGAAGGAAATTTCCTTTTCCCAGAATTCATGCAAGGCATGCAAAGATGGTATATTGGCTGCAAGAACCGCTATTACTGCACAGACAAGCAGGAGGAAGCCGGCCGTCAGTTTGCTGTGAATGAAAAACTGATAGATACCTGTTATTCCCGGTATCAATTTACTGCTTTGTTTTGTTGCCATCAGACAAGGATAGTTTAGAGATTAGTGGTTTTCAAGGTTTTCATTTTACAAATATAGGAAATTTCCCGTTCGAAAAGCCACAATATACCAACAGTTTGAACAGCATCCTGGCCCCGACATTGGCATCCCATTCACCGTATTCCCCAGGTGCCACCTCACAAAGGTCACAGCCTATTATACGTTTTCCTGAAGAAGCCAGCATATACAGCAGGTAATCCGCCTGGGCGAAACTCATGCCGCCAGGCACAGGCGTACCTGTACCAGGGCAATTGTCAGGAGAAAGACCGTCTATGTCAAAGCTGATATAGACCTTTTCAGGCAGCTCAGCTATGATCCCATTGCATATTTCTTTCCATGTCTTTCCTGAAAAGAGGTCCTTCTGAATACTGAAATCCGTAAATACCGCAAATTTCCCGGACGATGTCACCAGCTCATGCTCGGCTGCACAGAAATCCCGTATGCCTACCTGAACGATCCTGGATACCTGAGGTATCCTGCAAGAGACATTGTACATTATGGAAGCGTGTGAATACTCGAATCCTTCATATGCCTTTCTTGTATCCGAATGGGCATCTATATGCAATATCCCGAAATCGTCATTCCTGTCTGCCAAGGCTTTTATCAGACCGAAGGGCACACTGTGTTCACCGCCTACGAGCACAACCGACTTCCCCTCTGACAGCAGTTCTGCGGAGACCTTTTCGACATATGCGTTGAGTTTTCCTGAAGCATCGTTCACAAATGCCGTATCCTCTGCCACTTCATCCTGAACCGCCCCTGATGCCAATGCGGAAATCACTTTTTCAGCCTTTGCCCTCGCTTCGCAGTTCATCCCGCTTATGAATCCGTCCTGAGGCATAGTCCATACCTTCATACCGCTCACGCCTGCTATTTTCTCATCGAACAGATCCACCTGAAGCGAAGCATCCATAATCGCTTCCGGCCCCTCGGATGTTCCGTTTCCATACGATACAGTTGCATCCCACGGCACCTGTACTATTACAGTATCGGCAGACTGCCTGTCTACCGGAAGCCCGAAATAATTGCCGTTTGCAATACCTATTCCATCCGGATCAAATGTTTCCATATCAGATTCCCTCTTTTAATATATCATGTATATGTACCAACCCTGCATATTCTCCGTCCTTCATGACTACGACTGCCGTGATCTTATTCCGCTCCATCATCGAAAGCGCATTTACTGCCAGGTCACTTATATCTATGGTTTTGGGAGAAGAAGTCATTATATCCCTGGCAGTCACGGCATTCAGATCGGATCTGCTTTCCAGCATGCGTCTCATGTCCCCGTCGGTAATGATACCTGCCACGGACCCGTCCCCGTTTACGACCACTGCTGTTCCGAGACGGTTGGAAGACATTTCCGGTATTATCCGGACCAGTTTGTCAGCGGGAGACACTGCAGGTCTTTTAGAACTGTCGAAGACGTCCTCGACTTTAAGATAAAGGCGTTTGCCGATAGTCCCGCCAGGATGCAGGTTCCCGAAATCCAGGGAAGTAAAGCCGCGCGTTCCCGCCAAAGCCATCGCCATGGCATCCCCTACTATCATGAAGAGCGTAGTACTGGTAGTAGGTGCCGCTTCTACAGGCTGCGCTTCCCTGCTTACAGGGACATATATTACATGGTCAGAGTGGACCGCCAGGTATGAGTTCAGGTTAGACACCATGGATATTATAGTGTTCCCGTTCTTCCTGACGAACTGGAAAACCCTTTTTACCTCATCCGTATCCCCGCTTTTGGACATAAGGAGCACTATATCATCGGCGGCCAGCATCCCCAGGTCACCATGCAGCGCATCGGTGGCATGCATGAATACCGCCTGCGTGCCTGTCGAGACAAGCGTACCGCACATTTTACGGGCGACAATTGCACTCTTTCCCACCCCGGAAAGCACGATCTTGCCTTTGCAGGCCGCCATGCAGGACAACGCTTCCAGGAATGGTCCATCCACCACGGAATCCAGTTTCATCACCGCCTCCTGCTCCGTCCGGATGGCCTCCAAAGCATGTTTTTTCAAAATTTCTGTATTATTGTCTATTTTAATTTGCATAAAACCAAACTAATCGGTAATTTTAGAGGCGCAAAGGTAATAAATATGAAGATTAGTTCAGAAGAATTGCATAGTAAATTGAAGAAGTTTTTCGGCTTCGACTCATTCAAAGGAGAGCAGGAAGAAATCATAAAACATCTTATAGGAGGGAACAACGCATTCGTCCTCATGCCAACAGGAGGAGGGAAGTCATTGTGCTACCAGCTTCCTGCCCTTGTAATGGACGGGACAGCAATAGTCGTATCCCCGCTCATAGCCTTGATGAAGAACCAGGTGGATGCAATACGCGGTTTCATCGCAGACAACAGCGGAGTGGCCCACTTCCTTAATTCATCCCTGAACAAAGCCCAAATTCAGGAAGTGAAGGAAGACCTTCTGGACGGAACCACAAAACTGCTGTACGTTGCCCCAGAATCACTTACAAAGGAAGAGACCGTAAACCTGCTGCGCCAGATAAAGATATCATTCTATGCAATCGATGAAGCACACTGTATTTCGGAATGGGGACACGATTTCAGGCCTGAATACCGCAACATCCGGCAAATCGTCGAGGAAATCGGAGTCGCACCTATAATCGCCCTTACGGCAACAGCGACCCCGAAAGTACAGTCCGACATACAGAAGAACCTCGGCATGACGGATGCAAAGGTATTCAAGAGTTCCTTCAACAGGCCGAACCTCTACTACGAAGTCAGGGACAAATCCAACATCAAGAAAGAACTGGTAAAATTCATACGCGCACATCAGGGCAAATCCGGCATCATATATTGCCTAAGCAGGAAAAAGGTCGAAGAGATTGCGGAATTCCTCAACATAAACGGCATAAAGGCCCTTCCTTACCATGCCGGCATGGATGCCGCCACAAGAGCGAAGAACCAGGACATGTTCCTGATGGAAGAAGTGGATGTAATAGTTGCGACAATAGCATTCGGAATGGGCATTGACAAACCGGATGTACGGTTTGTAATACATTATGATATCCCCAAGAGCCTCGAAGGATACTACCAGGAAACCGGTCGGGCCGGAAGGGACGGGGAGGAGGGCATTTGCCTGACATTCTACAGCTACAAAGACATTCTCAAGCTTGAAAAATTCATGCAGGGGAAACCTGTTTCCGAACAGGAGATAGGGAAACAGCTTCTCACAGAGACTGTAGCATATGCCGAATCCAACAGATGCCGGAGAAAAATACTGCTCAACTATTTCGGCGAAGACTACAACGAAGAGAACTGCGGCAACTGCGACAACTGCCTGCATCCCAAAAAGATGTTCGAAGGGAAAGAAGATATGGCGACCGTACTTGAACTGGTAGCCTCCATGAAAGAGAATTTCAAGGCCGACCACCTTGCCAACATTCTTGCCGGAGAGACAAATTCGATAATAAAGTCATACAACCACCATCTCAGCGAGTTCTTCGGGATAGGAAAGGACAAGAGCGTAAAATTCTGGATAGCCGTAATAAGACAAGGGATAATACTGCATTTTCTCAATAAGGATATCGAGCAGTACGGACTTGTATCCATTACCGACAAGGGCAGGGAATTCATGGCGAACCCGGTATCGCTGATGCTTGCAGAGGACCGGGAATTCACCGACGGTGACGATGATGACGATGATGACCCGACAAGTCCGATTGCCAGACACAGCGGTGCCAATGCCGGTGACCCTACCCTTTTTGCCATGCTCAAGGATTTGAGGAAAGACATGGCAAAGAAACTGAAACTCCCTTCATACGTCATATTTTCGGATCCGTCACTGGAGGACATGTCCATCCAGTATCCGGTCACATTCGAGGAACTGAAAACCAACTGCCAGGGGGTGGGCGAAGGAAAGGCAAAGAAATACGGAAAGCCTTTTATAGAGCTTATTGCCAAATATGTGGAAGAAAATGAAATCCAAAGGCCCACAGACATTGTGGTAAAGACTCTGGCAAACAAATCAGCTAACAAAATATACATTATCCAGAATATAGACAGGAAAATCCCGTTGGAAGACATAGCGGATGCCAAGGATATGGGATATTCCGAAATTCTGGACGAAATAGAAAGCATTGTAGCTTCCGGCACGAAAATAGATCTGGACTATTACATCGAACAGGTTGTAGATGACGACAAGATAGAGGACATCTACGACTATTTCAAGGAAGAGGCAGAGAGCGACTCTATCGAAGACGCGATGAAAGAACTGGGACCTGACTACAGCGAAGAGGAAGTACGTCTGGTACGCATAAAGTTCATGTCGGAAGTAGCTAACTGACGGGAACCTGCTTTTCCTTTGCAAAATATGTCACCTGCCGCTTGGCATAACGGCGGGTGTTTCTTTTTACAAGTTCCACAGCTTCATCCAGGGAAATACGCCCATCCAGATACTCGAAAACCTCCCTGTACCCTACCGTATTGAGAGCAGGCATTTCCCTGAAGGCCTCCAAAGAACGGACCTCATCCACCAGTCCGTCTTCAAACATCTTTTCAGTCCTCCGGTTTATCCTGTCATACAGTTCATTCCTGTCCATGGACAGACAGATCCTGTCTATGTAGAAAGGACGTGGTTTCTTCGGAGAAGATTTGAAAGAAGAGAATTTCCTGCCGGTTGAAAGAGTCACCTCCAATGCCCTTACCACCCGCTGCCTGTTCGAGATATCCATCGTCAGGTAACTTTCCGGATCCAGCACCTTCAATTCTTCGGCCAGAGCCCCTATCCCTTCAGTCAGCGCCCTGTCTGTCAACTTTTTTCTGAGTTCCTGGTCTGCGGGCGGAAAATCATCCAGACCATAGCAGAACGCATCAGCATACAATCCGGAGCCTCCGACCATTACCAGCCGGTCGTAATCGCAAAACAACCTGTTGACCAATTCCAAAGCTTCCAATTCATACTGACCGGCTGAATAATATTGCCTTACTGAATGGGAATGGATGAAATAATGTTTCGTTTCCTCAAGCTGTTCCCTGGACGGAGGTGCAGTACCTATGTGCATTTCCCGGAATATCTGACGGGAATCACATGATATTACGGGAGATCCGTATTCCTTGGCAAGCCGTATGGCATAATCAGTCTTACCCACACAAGTGGGGCCCAGAACAAGAGTTATCGTCTTTTCCATGTATGGTGCCTATGCCCCCTCTTCTCCCTCCGGCAATTCATCTTCCTCAAAAGCCGTTTCCTCTGCCTCGTATGAAGGGATGCCTTCTTCCATATAATCGTCATAGGAAGCAGAGAACTGGTCCGGATTCTTCCCTCTCTCAAGCACCGTAAGAGGATAAGAGAAACGTGGATTGAAATCTGCCTCGCCCATATTCTCCATTACAATAGACAGTTTCATCGAAGGGTTGTAGACATACCGGAGACAAGGCTCTTCCTTGGCGATGCAGTCTCCAAGCGTAATACGGTCCATTGACCCGTCCCCCATGTCAAACATACCGATTCTCCGCATCAGGGTCCCTTTGGCGGAAAATGTATCGAAGAAAGTAATCTGGTCCTGAGAGAAACCCAAATCATTGTTAAGGAAAGATCTGAGTCTGAACAACGTCATGGAGGAGTCCAGTTCATACTCCCTCAAAAACACCTTGTTTCCCTTGATTGTTGCTTTGTATCTGTAAATCATAACATGTTTTTTGCAATCCGGTTCAAAAACTGCGGAATATCGACTCCGTCAGGATAATCAGCCGGATCAGGTTGCTGTGCAGAACCAAAGTTACGGAAAATTTTTTGAATTCCGCACCTGTTTGCCTCTGTAAATTTTTCCACATCCTCGTCCGAAGAGAACGGAACATACCATACTGTCCCCAAAGGCAAGTGCATGGCATTGATCCTGCATCCGGAAAGGTCTCCTCCATGCAGTCCGGCTGCTTTGACGGCATCAGCAAAGACAAGGACATTCCCGTCCACGAAATGTTCTCCGGCAAGGATCATGACGGCCTTGCTTTTAAGATAATTATCCATGAGAAGCTGGCCGCAGCGGGCTTGTGCAAACCGTTCTGCAGCACGGATAATTCCCGAGAAATCATAATTCTGCGGTACCAGAAGGCAGGTCACACTCCGGCATCCCAGACCGTAATACAGCAACATGTCCTCTGCAAGTGCATCCAGCTCTGCAGGTGATTCGCTTCCGTTCAGCAACGCACAGCTGAACCTTGATGCCCTGAGAACCTTCGGTACATCCGGAAACATCCTGCCGAAATGGGCTGCTGCCTCATCCGAACCCATCGACAGTAGCGCATCTATCTTCCATCCATCCGTGTCCGCACAGAACTCCACATCAGGGAAGAGTACCGGAAGCAGCCACCTGTCTCTGGACGAAAGTTTGACCAATGGCCTCCATCCTGCCGCAAGGACACAAAGAATATCATGGAATGCCACTGCAGGAATGTTCCCTGCAGCAACAATACCGCAGACAGGAAGTCCTGAACCTGATGCATGCACAGGCTCCGGAAGCCCTGAATACCATTTTTCAAGAACATCCTTGTCAAGAAAACCATTGGCCAGTGCTGCCAATGCCCTTTTCTGCATATAGGGTGTAAAAAAAGGATTGGCCTCAGCACCTGCCTCCACCGCAGCATCCAGTGCATCATTGCGCAATTCACCGCAAAGCCATCCGCGAAGCATGTCCCCCATCCGGGCAAACCTGTATGAAAATCCGTTCCTTTCCATTTTGTAGAGAGTCACCGCAAAAATACATTTCAGCATGGATAATTCAAAAATTTGTCCTAACTTAGTGCCTCAAAGCGGAGGAAATGGATCAACTCACAAACGACACCTATAAAAGCATCGCGTCCAAGTCCGAAGGACTCTACAAGGACAAAGGCAGCAAGTTCATTTCCATAGCATTTCCAGTGACTTCAGAAAACGAGGTGAAGGACATTCTGGAAGCCGTACACAAGGAGTACCATGATGCCCGCCACCATTGCTATGCGTACAGGATAGGGAAAGAAGGGGAAACATGGAGATACAATGACGACGGTGAACCGTCATCCACCGCCGGCCGTCCCATATACGGTCAGCTTTTATCTAACGGACTCAGCGACATACTGATTGTAGTAATACGCTATTTCGGTGGAATAAAACTGGGAGTCCCTGGACTTATCAAAGCATACAAAGCCGCAGCCGCGGATGCAATAGCAAATGCAGCGGTCATCGAAAAGACAGCCACTGAAATCGTGAATGTAAGCTTCGGGTACGAAGAGACCGACAGGATAATGAGAATACTTAAGGAGATGAACCTGTCACCGGAAGAATACGTATCCGATATGCAGTGCCATATAAAGGTCCGTGTCAGACTCAGGGATGTCGGGACCTTCCAAAACCGGTTGAACAAATTCTAATATAACTGTCATGTCCAAAAGTTTAATATCAATTCAGGATTTCAGCAAAGAGGAGATACTTCATGTACTGGATGTCGCGGAGGAGTTCGAACAGAACAAATCCCAGACCTTCCTGAGCGACAAAGTCATCGCCTGCATATTTTTCGAGCCGTCCACCCGTACCAGACTAAGCTTTGAAACCGCATCAAACAGACTTGGAGCCAGAGTGATAGGTTTTTCCGATACAGCCAACACCAGCATGAAAAAGGGTGAAAGCCTGAAAGACACTATAAAAATGGTATCCAACTATGTAGACCTTATTATAATGAGGCATCCTCTGGAAGGGGCGGCAAGGTATGCATCCGAAGTGGCAAACGTTCCTGTCATCAATGCCGGAGACGGTGCGAACCAGCATCCTTCCCAGACCCTTCTTGACCTGTATTCCATCAGGAAGACTCAGGGGCGTCTTGACAACATAAACATCAATATGGTTGGAGACCTGAAATACGGACGTACCGTCCACTCACTGCTGCAGGCCCTTTCCCATTTCAGCCCGGAATTCACATTCACGGCACCTGACGAGCTCAAGATGCCTCAGGAATACAAGGAATTCCTCCATGAAAAGAACATCCCATACAGAGAGACCTCATCCCTTACCGAGTATCTTGATTCTGCGGACATACTTTACATGACCAGAATCCAGCAGGAACGTTTTACAGACCTTGTCGAATACGAAAAGGTGAAAAACGTTTACAGTCTGAACTCGTCAATGCTTTCCGGGGTCAAGCCCAACATGAAGATCCTGCATCCCCTGCCCCGCCTGCATGAGATAACCCAGGATGTGGACAATAGCGAGCATGCATACTATTTCAAACAGGCGGAAAACGGCATGTATGTCAGAATGGCCATCATTTCATATTTATTAGGAAAAAGATAGGAGGAAGGCACAATGAACACCAACACTGAAATCAAAAAGGAACTTCGTGTAAGTGCAATAAAAAACGGGACAGTACTGGACCACATTCCCGCAGATGTAGTACTTAAAGTAGTGAAAATATTAGGGCTGAACGACCATCCCCATCCCGTAACCATAGGAATAGGACTGGACAGCAAGACAATGGGGAAAAAAGGGATCATCAAGATTGCAGAAAAGTTCTTTGAGGATGACGAACTGAACAAGATTGCATTGGTCGCACCGAAAGCCAGTGTCAATGTCATCAGGAACTACGAGGTCATTGAAAAGAAAGTCCTCTCGATTCCAAAAGAACTCTGCGGTATCGCAAGATGCATAAATCCTGTCTGCGTAACCAATCACGAAGACGTTGAAACCCGCTTTGAAACGATTGTAAAAGACAACGAAATACTGCTGAAATGCCACTACTGCGAAAAGATTACGGACAGCAAGAATCTCAAGATTATCAGCAATAACCTATAATTTGCTGGAATATAAAAAAAAAGTTTTACCTTTGACTTCAATTTTGATATCATTTATTCACCTTAATAAAACAATTATATGAAAGTAGCTCACAATTTTAACGCCGGTCCCTGCGTATTACCCAAACCGGCAATCGAAGCGGCTATCGCTGCTCTTAAAGACTTTAAGGGAACAGGTATGTCCGTAATAGAAGTTTCTCACCGCAGCAAAGAATGGGAAGCAGTTATGGAAGAATGCCGCAGCCTTTGGAAAGAACTGTTGAACATCCCTGAAGGATACAGTGTTCTTTTCCTCGGTGGCGGTGCATCCCTCCAGTTCCTCTATGTTGCAATGAACCTTCTTGAGAACAAAGCTGCTTACCTTGAAACAGGTGTATGGGCGAAGAAAGCCCTGAAGGAAGCAAAAGGCATCGGAAACGCATATGCCATCGCATCTTCAGCTGACAAGACATACAGCTACATTCCCAAAGGATATGAAATTCCTACCGACATCGACTATTTCCACATCACCACAAACAACACCATCTACGGTACAGAGATCCACGAAGACATGGATTGCCCTGTAAATCTCGTTGCCGACATGTCATCAGACATCATGAGCCGTCCTGTTGACGTTTCAAAATATGCCCTCATCTACGGTGGTGCTCAGAAGAACGTAGGTCCTGCCGGTACCGTATTCGTTATCGTAAAGAACGACATCCTCGGCAAGGTATCCCGTTACCTGCCTACCATGCTTGACTACAGGACCCACATCGAAGGCGAATCAATGTTCAACACTCCTCCTGTATTCTCTATCTTCGTAATGACCGAAACCCTGAAGTGGGTTAAAGCACAGGGTGGTCTGTCTGCAATGTACGAGCGCAACAAGAAGAAAGCAGCTATCCTCTACAATGAAATCGACCGCAACTCCCTCTTCGTGGGTACTGCAGCAAAAGAAGACCGTTCACTCATGAACGTATGCTTCGTAATGGCTCCCGGATATGAAAATCTCCAGGATGAATTCATGGCTTTCGCAAAAGAAAGAGGCATGGTCGGCATCAAGGGACACCGTTCAGTAGGCGGATTCCGCGCTTCCATCTACAATGCTTGCCCCATCGAATCAGTTGAGGCTCTCGTAGCATGCATGCAGGAATTTGAAAAACTCCATAAATAAGCCGTTGACATGAAAGTATTAGTAGCAACCGAAAAACCTTTCTCAAAAATAGCCGTTGACCAGATCCGCGAGATCGTAGAGAAAGGCGGTCATGAACTGGCCACACTTGAAAAATATACTGACGTTAAAGATTTCTATGCAGCAGTAGCTGACGCTGACGCCCTCATCGTACGTTCAGACAAGGTTACCCGCGAAGTCATTGCAGCTGCACCCAAGCTCAAAATCGTTGTACGCGCCGGTGCCGGTTACGACAACCTGGACCTCGCAGCATGCACCGAAAGGGGTATCGTAGCAATGAACACTCCAGGCCAGAACTCCAATGCAGTAGCAGAACTCGCTATCGGAATGATGGTTTACATTTCACGTAACCAGTTCACTCCCGGTACAGGTTCCGAACTCAAAGGGAAAACCCTCGGTATCCAGGCATACGGTAACGTAGGCCGCCTTGTAGCTGCACACGCAAAGAGCTTCGGAATGAAAATCATGGCATTCGATCCTTTCGTACCTGCAGAAGCAATCAAGGCTGAAGGTGTGGAAGTGGCTTCCTCATTGGAAGAACTCTACGAGAAATCACATTTCGTTTCCCTGCATATTCCTGCTACCGAACAGACAAAGAACTCTATCGGATACAACCTGCTTTCACGTATGCCTAAAGGCGGATGCCTCGTGAATACAGCCCGCAAGGAAGTCATCAACGAAGCAGAGCTTGTGAAAGTTCTCGAAGAGCGTCAGGACCTCAAGTACATCACTGACATCGCAGCTTCAAACCAGGCTGAACTCAACGAGAAATTCGGCAAGAGAGTATTTGCAACACCTAAGAAAATGGGTGCTGAAACAGCTGAAGCCAACATCAATGCAGGTGTTGCAGCCGCAAACCAGATTTGCGACTTCTTCGCTACCGGCAACAGGAAATTCCAGGTAAACAAATAAAATAAGGATTTATGGTAAAAGTAAAACCATTTGCGGCAATACGCCCTCCCAAATCATTGGTGAAAGAAGTTGCTGCCCGTCCTTATGACGTACTCAACTCCGTTGAAGCCAAAGAAGAAGCAGGTGAGAAATCCCTTCTTCACATTACAAAGCCTGAAATAGATTTCGACCCCATTATCGACGAACATTCACAGCCCGCATACGACAAAGCCGTTGAAAACTTCAAGAAATGGCAGGAAAAAGGCTGGCTCGTACAGGAGAAGAAAGAATGCTATTACATCTATGCACAGACAATGAACGGACGTACACAGTACGGTATCGTTCTCTGCGCTCACACAGATGACTATCTTACAGGCAAGATCAAGAAACACGAGCTTACCCGTAAAGACAAGGAAGAGGACAGGATGATCCATGTAAGGATACAGAACGCAAACATCGAGCCTGTATTCTTCGCTTACCCCGACAATACCGAAATCAATGCCATCGTAGCCCGCTACACCACAAAGGCTCCTGAATACGATTTCGTTGCCGAGGACGGTTTCGGTCACCATTTCTGGGTAATCGACAAGGATGAAGACATCAAGGCCATTACCGAGATCTTCGCAGGCATTCCCGCTTTCTACGTAGCAGACGGTCACCACAGGACAGCAGCTGCAGCCCTCGTAGGCGAAGAGAAACGCCGCCAGAACCCCAACCACCGCGGAGATGAAGAATACAACTACTTTATGGCAGTGGTATTCCCCGAAAGTCACCTGAAGATCATTGACTACAACCGTGTTGTCAAGGACCTCAACGGAATGACTCCCGCACAGTTCATCGAAAAGCTAGGAGAAGACTTCGAAGTCAAGGACATGGGTACTGAAATATACAAGCCCAAAGGACTCCACAACTTCTCGATGTACATCGATGGGAAATGGTACTCTCTGACAGCAAAGAAAGGTACATACGATGACAACGACCCCATCGGAGGTCTGGACGTAACCGTATGTTCAAACCTTATATTCGACAAGCTTCTGGACATCAAAGACCTGCGTACTTCCAAGAGAATTGATTTCGTAGGAGGTATCCGCGGACTCGGCGAACTGAAGAAGAGAGTTGACTCCGGCGAGATGGCAGCGGCATTCGCCCTCTATCCCGTTTCGATGAAACAGCTTATCAGGATAGCCGATACCGGCAACATCATGCCGCCCAAGACGACATGGTTCGAGCCCAAACTCCGCAGCGGTCTCGCAATCCACAAGCTGGACTAAAACAGAACAAGACCCTGAACCTGATTCAGGGTCTTGTTTTATACTGCATTATGGAACAGTCTAAAGTTTATTTTACAGACCTGCACACATCCCCGAAACTTCCACTCGTGAAAAAGATGGAAGCAGTGGCCAAAGCTGCAGGAATAGAGAGCATTGACTTCAAGGACAAGTTCACAGCCATAAAGCTGCATTTCGGGGAACCTGGCAATCTGGCATTCCTGCGCCCCAACTATGCTGCAGCCATGGCGGATCTCATCCGTTCACTGGGAGGCAAACCCTTTCTGACCGACTCCAACACACTTTATTCCGGAGGAAGGTCGAATGCCGTTGACCATCTGGCAAGTGCAATGGAAAACGGATTCAACCGCATAAGCGCAAAATGCGACATAATCATTGCGGACGGACTTAAAGGGACAGAATTCCGCGAACTGCCTGTCGAAGGCGGCACTTACTGCAAGACAGCGAAGATAGGAGCAGCCATAGCCGACTCAGATGTCCTCATTGCCATGTCCCACTTCAAAGGGCATGAGCAGACCGGCTTCGGCGGTGCACTGAAGAACATGGGGATGGGATGTGCAAGCGTTGCCGGCAAACTGGAACTGCACTCGTCTTCCAAACCTGTAATCAAAGTGCAGAATTGCCGATGCTGCGGGATATGCGTGAAGCATTGCGCCCATGACGCCATCCGGATCGGGAACACGGCAGAACCTAACCATGCCGGGAAAAACATTGCTGCCGTAATAGATTATTCAAAATGTGTCGGCTGCGGACAGTGCGTGGCACTCTGCCAATACGAATCAGCCGTTCTGAAAGACTGTGACACCTCCGAGACCCTTAACGGCAAGATTGCCGAATATACCAAGGCAATTGTAACCGGGAGGCCCTGCTTCTACATAAATTTCATCATGAACGTATCTCCGGAATGCGACTGCTGGAACCACAACGATGCCGCCATTGTCCCGGACCTTGGGATAGCCGCATCATTCGACCCTGTTGCCCTTGACCAGGCCTGCGCAGACATGGTCATGGCAGCACCTGCCATTCCAGGCAGCAAACTGGACCGGGCCCATCCGCACGAACACCTCTGCGGTGAAGACAAGTTCCGCATACTTCACCCCGACACCAACTGGCAGTCCGGCCTGGAGCATGCCGAAAAACTGGGCATAGGCACCCGGCGGTACACGCTCGTAACCATTTGAATTATTTGAATCTGTCTGCTACATTTCCTATCTTTGTAGCAGACATTCTTTATTATAAACAACCACTAAAAAGGAATAAAATGAAACCGACATTAGTAGTATTGGCAGCCGGGATGGGATCCCGCTACGGATCGTTGAAACAGATGGACGGAGTCGGCCCCAACGGGGAAGCAATTATCGATTACTCAATCTATGACGCAGTACGTGCAGGATTCGGCAAAGTTGTATTCATCATACGCCATTCTTTTGAAAAGGAATTCAAAGAAGTATTTTCAGCCGAACACTTCGGAGGGAAAGTAGAGGTGGAATTCGTATTCCAGGAACTCGACTATCTTCCTGAAGGATTCAGTGTCCCTGAAGGAAGGGAGAAACCGTGGGGGACAAACCATGCAGTGATGATGGCCGCACCTGTAGTGGATACCCCGTTCGCCGTAATCAACGCAGATGACTTCTACGGCAGGGAAGGATACGCAGTCCTCGCCGAATACCTACGCAAGGTCGAAGGGGCAAAGGGTAAATACTCAATGGTCGGCTACAATCTCAAGAATACCCTTTCCGACTACGGGACAGTATCCAGGGGAGAATGCTCAGTGGACTCCGAAGGCAATCTTGTCTCCATCGTGGAACGTACCGCCATCGAGCGCCAGCCGGACGGCAAAGTCGCCTATAAAGATGCCGAAGGGCTGCATGAAATCGACGAGAACACTCCCGTATCCATGAATCTCTTCGGATTCACCCCCGACTTCTTCGAAGAATCCGAGCGTCTGTTCAGGGACTTCCTTTCCGACCCTGCGAACATGGCCAATCCCAAAGCCGAATTCTTCATTCCCCTGTGCGTAAACACGCTTATCAACGAAGGCAAAGCTTCCCTTAAAGTGCTCAACAGCGACGCCCAGTGGTTCGGTGTAACTTATAAGGAAGACCGTCCGGAAGTAGTATCCCGCATCCGCAGACTCGTGGATGCCGGCATCTACCCCCTACATCTCTGGAAATAGCAGTTCCGGATCCATTAGCCGTTTATATCCGTTTAAATCGGGTCATTTTCCCGATTTTTCGATTATCTTTGTATCCCTTTAAACAGACCAAATCACAGAACAATGGCAAAAGAATTGGAACAGAACGACACTGCGGCAATCAACGCCGCCAAATTGAAGGCATTACAGGCGACACTGGACAAGATTGAGAAGGATTTCGGGAAAGGAGCCATTATGAAACTTGGCGATACTCCGGCAGCTGAAGTCTCGGTAATACCATCCGGTTCCGTCGCTTTGGACCACGCACTCGGAATAGGCGGTTATCCCCGCGGAAGGGTCATCGAGATTTTCGGACCTGAATCCAGCGGTAAGACGACCCTCGCAATACATGCAATCGCAGAGGCCCAGAAGGCCGGCGGTTTCGCAGCCATCATCGATGCAGAGCATGCCTTTGACCGCACCTACGCCAAAAATCTGGGCGTAGATGTAGACACCCTGCTCATATCCCAGCCGGACAACGGGGAACAGGCCCTGGAAATTGCAGATGACCTGATCAGGAGCGGAGCCATAGACATCATCGTAGTGGACTCAGTGGCAGCCCTGACACCCAAAGCCGAGATCGAAGGGGAAATGGGAGACCAGAAAATGGGACTGCAGGCCAGACTGATGAGCCAGGCTCTCCGCAAACTCACCGCAAACATTTCCAAAACCAATACCTGCTGCATCTTCATCAACCAGCTCCGCGAGAAGATAGGCGTCATGTTCGGGAACCCCGAAACCACTACAGGAGGAAACGCGCTGAAATTCTATGCATCGGTCCGGATTGATGTCCGCAAGGTAACCCAGCTGAAGGACGGCGAAGATCCCACAGGTAACCGTACCAGAGCCAAGATCGTCAAGAACAAGATGGCACCTCCTTTCAAGAAGGCAGAGTTCGACATCGTATTCGGTGAAGGCATCTCCAAGATAGGGGAAATAGTCGATCTGGGGGTCGAATTCGACATAATCAAGAAAAGCGGCTCATGGTTCAGCTACAAAGATTCCAAACTTGCACAGGGCAGGGACGCCGTCAAGAAACTGCTGGCAGACAACCCCGAACTGACCGAAGAAATCGAAAGCGGAATCCGCGAAGCAATGAACAATCTCAAGGACTAAAACATCACGGCATGAAAACAGTTTTAAGCGGCATACGTTCCACCGGGCACCTGCATCTGGGAAACTATTTCGGTGCATTGCGCAACTTCATAAGAATACAGAATGACTACAACTGCTACTTTTTCATAGCAGACCTGCATTCCCTTACCACCCATCCACACCCGGACGATTTCCATGCAAGCGTGAAAATCATACTCGCCGAATATCTGGCCTCCGGACTTGACCCCGAAAAGGCCACCATTTTCGTACAGAGCGATGTTCCTGAAGTAAGCGAACTTTATGTACTCCTGAACATGCTCTCGTACAAAGGGGAACTGGAAAGGACCACTTCCTTCAAGGACAAGGTAAGGCTTGCCAAAGCCAAGGCCCGCAACATGAGAGTCGAGGACATTTCCTATGATGACCACAACGACGAGGGCATCAACATCAATGCCGGACTTCTCACCTACCCTGTCCTGATGGCATCCGATATCCTGATACACAGGGCTGACTATGTTCCGGTAGGCAAGGACCAGGAACAGCATCTGGAATACGCAAGGGTACTTGCCCGCAGGTTCAACAACATGTACGGTGTGGAACTGTTCCCCGAGCCCCAGGGATTCAACTTCGGTTCAGAACTGATAAAGGTCCCCGGACTTGACGGAAGCGGCAAGATGGGCAAAAGCGAAGGCAACGGCATCTACCTGTACGATGACGAGAAGACCATTACGAAAAAAGTCATGAAAGCCCTTACCGACTCAGGTCCTACAGAACCGAACAGTCCCATGCCCGAATGCATATCCAACCTGTTCCTCCTTCTCGGTCTGGTATCCGAACCCTCGACAGTCGAATATTTCAGGGAAAAATGGAACGACTGCTCAATAAGATACGGAGACCTGAAGAAACAGCTTGCTGCAGACATATGCAGGACGACCTTGCCGATAAAGGAGAAAATCGATGCAATCTACAATGATGACGAGTATCTCAGGAAAGTCACCGCAATGGGCAGGGAAAAGGCCAGGGAAAGCGCCTCAGCAACCCTCGCCCTTGCAAGGAAGGCAGTGGGATTCAAAGTTTTCTGATATGATACAGACTGGACCGGTCAGGAATTGAACCGGTTCAGTTCTTTTAAGAGGGTATTCTTTATCTGAAGGAGCAGTTTAAGCTGCTTCATTATTCCGTCCATTTCCGCATTGTCACCGGTCTGTCCCAGTTGTTCTGAAAGAATCCTGTAGGTATATTCGACACATTTGAGCTTGTATACCAGAACAGCCTTGGGTACATTCTTGTCTATTACATTACGCTCAGGTATCAGAGCCTTTACGTATTCCTTAATATTGAGGTTATATTCTTCTACAGTGATATCCAGGACAGCTCTGGACACCTCCATATCCCCGCAATTCACGAACCTTCTCATTATCTTTTCCCGCAGCGTCTCAGGGTCCTCTCCGAATGAAGGTATATTGTCCCGGTATGAATAATAAAGATCGTATATTTTCCTGTATATAGGGATACGCAATTCTATCTCATCGTTTTTGAGCTGGGCAGCTATGTACTGGCTGACCGTTATTTCCATAACAGGAGCCTCCCCGCCGTACAGCTGCGAATCCTCGAAAGTCATCCTGAACTCCCCGAATTTGAGCAGATAGTACACAATTTCCCTCTCGGAAGCATCCAGAATCGACTCAGCGCCCTTATCACGGATATCCTCTCCTCTCCTGTCATCCCATTTCTCTGCAGGCACATCCGGCACAGCGTGTCCGGCTGCACTCTTGCGGGCTTTCTCGTACTCCCCCGATTCTATCCTTTTCCTCCTCACCTTTGCGACTTCTGAAAAAAGCATTTCCTGCTTGAGACCAAGCCTGGATGAACACTGCTCTATATAGACGGAACGGGCTATCTGGTCCGGAATGACCGCAATTGAACGGATAATATCGTGTATCAGTTCCGCCCTCCGGATAGGGTCCTTTTCTATTGTTTCAGAAAGCAGTTCATATTTGAACTCTATGAAATCTGTCTCATGCGCATCGAGAAAAGCGGCCATTGCATCACCGCCATGATTCCTGGCGAAGGAATCCGGATCCTCTCCGTCTGGCAGCAAAGCCACCTTGATTTCAAGTCCTTCCTCGAGAAGCATGTCTATACCTCTGAGCGAAGCCTTTATACCGGCTGCGTCACCGTCATACAGCACCGTGACCCTGGAGGTAAAACGCTTGATCAGCCGTATCTGGTCCACCGTAAGTGATGTACCGGAAGACGCCACCACATTCTCGATTCCGGCCTGGTGCATGGAAATCACATCAGTGTACCCTTCCACCAGATAGCATTTCTGCGCCTTGGCTATGGCCGATTTGGCAAAATATATTCCGTACAGGGAACTGCTTTTGTGATATATGTCCGTTTCCGGAGAATTGACATATTTGGCAACTGACTTGTCATCCCTTAGAGTCCTGCCACCGAAGGCTATAATCCTTCCGCTCAGGGAATGAATCGGGAATATTACCCTGTCCCGGAACCTGTCCACAAGGCTTCCGTCATGTTCGTAACAGATACCGGAAGCAAGCAGGTTCTCCCGTTTGTAACCGTTCCTTAAAGCTGTCACAGGAAATGTGTCGAGAGGTGGTTCACCGGCAAAAGATCGGCCCGAAGGGGAAAATCCAAGACCGAACTTGCGGATTGTCCCGTCCGAGAATCCTCTTTTCTGACGGAAATAGGACAGTCCCACCGAACGGCCTTCCACAGTATTGAAAAGGGTCTCCGAATATAATCTGGCAGCATACTCCGAGACTGCCAGGAGGGATTCGCGCTTCAGTCTGTCCGCAGTATCTTCCTCTGTCTCTTCCCGTTCATGGACTTCTATGCCGTATTTCTTTGCAAGATACTTCAGCGCCTCCACATAGGTCATCTGCTCGTGCTCCATCACGAAAGAGACTGCACTCCCGGCCTTTCCGCAACCGAAGCATTTGTATATACCCTTGGATGGAGAGACTGAAAAAGAAGGGGTCTTCTCGTTGTGGAACGGACAGCAGGCGACATAGTTGGCCCCGCGTCTGCGCAACGTGACGAAATCGCTTATGACATCCACTATTTCAGCAGCGTCAATAATCCTGTCAACTGTAGCCTGGTCAATCATGATGCAAACTTAAATAAAATCTACGGAATAACCTTGAGGAAGGACGATCAGGCCCTGCATTCACGGCTGCTGCCGTCCTTTTTCCTGCGGGCGGCCACATGGAGCATCTGCAGCAACAGTGACAGAAGTATCAGGGAAAGCCCTGCATAAAAGGATGTGCCCAGCATCCTGTCTTCCCGGAAAAGTATTATAGCAAGGGCGATGCTGTATACCGGTTCCAGATTGAAGCTGAGACTGACTGTAAAGGCACTGATCCTTTTCTGCGCCATGTTCAGGAAAGTGCACATGCAGACTGTACATCCAAAAGCCAGCAGCAGCAGATACAACAGGTCCGCAGGTTCCGGCAGCATGACTGCGGATGGCTGCAAATGAAGGTACAGGGGCAACAATGCACCCAGGCCCACGGCACCACCTGTCATCTGGAGGGCCGTCGTCTTCATGACATTATCCGACTGGCTTATACGTCCGTTCAGTACAGCATAAAAAGCGAAAAGCAATGCAGACAGCACCCCGAACAAGATTCCTGTACGGAAAGAAGTGTCAAAATGGAATATCAGGGAGATACCGGCCAGTGTCAGCCCGCTCAGCATCAGCTCTGTCCAGGAGATGCGCTTCCGGTTCAGCAATGGGGCAATTATGGCCGTAAAGAAACCCGACAGGGAAAAGCATACTGTCCCGACTGAGACATTGGCGAATTTGATACTGGCATAGAACATCGTCCAGTGCAATGCCAGCAGAAAACCGGTTGCCAGGATTTTCCAGTCACTGCGGACAATGGTGAGTCTTTTCCGCAACATGACGACGGCAAGCAGCATCATTGCCGAAAACAGCATCCGGTACCATGTAATCAGTACGGCATCCAACGAGATAAGGTATCCGAATATGCCGGAACAGGCAGCCAGAAGAATGGCGATATGCAACAGTAAATACGACTTCATCATATTGCCGACAAGTCAAGTCATCCGGTGAGTCACGAATACTGCTATCTGGTGAGTCTGTCCAGAAGGGAATAAAGAACTTCCCTGGCCATAAATGTATTCGCAGCCTTTTCTGACTCTGAACGGCTTGCCAGGAAGGCATCCATATCCTTTCCGGAAATAGGTTTGGCCGGAGGTGATTCCATCTTCAGCGGATTGATAGGAGTCCCGTTCTTCCATATCCTGAAATCCAGATGAGGTCCTGTAGAATATCCGGTACTGCCCACATAACCGATAACCTGGCCCTGGCGCACCCGCTGACCGACTTCTACGCCCTTGCCGTATCTGGAAAGATGAAGATAGGCAGTAGTGTAAACTGAATTGTGCTTGATCTTCACCATATTTCCTTCAGCCCTTTTGTAACCCTTATAGACCACCACACCGTCACCGATACTCATGACTTCAGTACCGGCAGGAGCAGCATAGTCAACTCCGGTATGGGGACGTACCTTTCTGGTTACGGGATGCAGCCTGCGGTATGTAAATCCTGAACTAACGCGCGTATAGCTCAAGGGAGCCTTCAGGAATGCCTTGCGCATACTTTCACCCTTTTCATTCCAGTAATAGTTACCGCTGCCGTCGTCGAACCAATAGGACTTGTAGGACACATTGCCGTGCGTGAACTCGGCAAACAGAACATTCTCGACATTCAGGACTTCCCCGTCACATACCGTCTTCTCGAAAACGGCCTTGAAGGAATCCCCCTTCTGAAGACCGAAAAAGTCTATAGTCCATGCATATATATCTGCAAGGCGTATTGCCAGCAACGCCGGGGCACCGGCATCTATCACATCCTGCCAAAGCGAATATTCTATCTTGACTTCCACATAGTCCACTACTGTCTCTATGTCCTTTTCATACACACTCACGGAAAGAGAATCCTTCAGAGAGAAGAGGACATATGAAGTTCTGTCTTTCTCATAAACCATATAGGCAAGCCGTCGGGGCTCGTCTTTCGTATAATATGCATGGTAATTGTTACCGACCTTGAACTGACGCATATCGAAAACACCTTTCGACTTCGCATCCAAAGCGTAGATATCGCTCTGGGATGCACCCAGACGGGACATTACCGTTGAAAAGAAATCCCCTCTCCTTACTTTCCCTTCTTCCCTGTCATACAGCATCATCGGAATCCCGTATTCATATACGCTGCCCAAAGTATCGGATGCCGCCGGTGTCCCCGCTGCCGGTTCCGCATCTACATCCTCCACGGGTTGCCGGACAGGATCCAGGGAATCACCCAGGACGGAAACCGACCTATCCGGAGCATTCTGCAGAAGAAACATCGCCGAAAGTATGACAAACTGGACAGCCAGGACCGTCAGAACACCTATGATTATACCTTTATATAGGCGGTCGCTGTATATTTTCTCTTTTATGTTCTTGAAATTCATAAAACAAAAATAACGAAGTTTTCCGAAATTGTGGAAAAAAATGTAATTTTGTGGAAAATTATGTAAAATAATTCCTTACTTTTGCAGATACAAACAGGCATGGCAGATGGTAAAATTCGTAGGAGAATACAAAGCAAGGATAGATGACAAGGGAAGAATAGTCTTTCCCTCTGTCTTCAAGGATCTTATATGCTCCGACTCCCCCATCCGCCTCGTTGTGAAGAAGAACCTTTTCTTCCCATGTCTTGACATCTATCTATATGAAGAATGGGAAAAGGAATCGGAAGAGATCAAGTCCAGGCTGAACTTCTTCAACAAGGAGCATGCCCTCTTCTGGAGAGGATACATGAACGGAAGGGCAATAGTTACCCCAGACGGGAAACTCGGAAGGATTTCCATACCGCGCCAGCTGCTTGACCGTATAGGAGCTGCCAAAGAAGTTGTCTTCTCCGGCAATGACCACAAGATAGAGCTATGGGCGAAAGAAGCATATGACGCATCCGTAATGGACGATGCTGCTTTCACGGCCCTTGCTGAAAAGATTTTAGGCTAACGGCCGCATTATGCCGAAAAGGAGGTGAATATGTCTGCATACCACATACCGGTTCTTCTCAAAGAGAGCATCGACTTGCTTGGAGTCGGTGAGAGCGGCATTTGGGTTGATGCCACATTCGGAGGAGGCGGTCACAGCAGGGAAATACTGAGCAGACTGGGAAAGGACGGGAAACTGATGGTATTCGACCGTGATGCGGATGCACTTGCGAACATTCCTCAGGATGACAGGGTCATACCGGTAAGGAACAACTTCCGGTTCATAGACAATTTTGCCAGATATTACGGCTTCAGGGATGGAGTTGACGGAATCATCGCAGACCTCGGGGTCTCATCCCACCAGTTCGACACCCCCGACAGGGGATTTTCCTTCAGGTTCGGTGCAGCACTGGACATGAGGATGAATGCCTCGGCGACCCTTACCGCTGCCGATATTGTAAACACCTATTCCGAAGAAGACCTGGAAAAGATACTGCGGATATACGGGGAAGTGGACGGCTCCAGAAGAATTGCAGGAATGATCTGCAGTGCAAGAGACAAGTCTCCGGTAAAAACGACTTCTGACCTC
>CAZXFF010000001.1:49401-165383 GCA_964640305.1 uncultured Muribaculaceae bacterium
GATACTTGCCCCCATCACTCCTCCTGTCGCACCACACAAATTTCTGGCAAAGATTTACCAGGCTCTACGCATCGAAGTGAACGGAGAGATGGAAAGTCTCAGATACTTTCTGGAAGGAGCGGCAGAATGCCTCAGACCCGGAGGCACCATCTGCATTATCACATACCACTCCCTCGAAGACAGGATCGTAAAGAACTTTTTCCGCACCGGCGATATTGCCGGTACGGAAAAAAAAGATATTTTCGGCCGCAGGAGCTGCCCTTTCGCTGTCATCACAAAAAAACCTGTCCTCCCGCAGGAAAGTGAGATAAGCGGAAACACAAGGGCCCGCAGCGCAAAGCTCAGGGCGGCCAGGAAGGTCAGGGAATGAGCAGGAATATCCTTTCAGACATATTGGGAGGACAGGTACTTGTCATGAAAGGCGGGCTTATCAGACACTGGAAGTTCGTACTTTTCGTCTTTGCCCTTGTCATTTTCTACATCTCATTGAACTTCTGGATGCGCAACACGAAACAGCGTATCGTTTCCAACAACGAGACAATACGCGACATGCGTTCGGAATACATGGGGAAATATGCCGAGATCCTCAACCTCGGCAAACGGGGCGAAATCGAGAAGCTCATAGAAAAGGAAGGTCTGGAACTGATCCCTCCGGTCACACCGCCGGCAAGGGTAAAAATGGAGAGGGACTGATATGGCAGAAAACAAAGAGAGAAACCCCATCTTCAGACGTTTTGTCAAAGTGTACTGGATTACGGTCATCCTCGGCCTTGTCGCAATAGGGAAAATAATTGTTCTGCAGGCAGACAAGGAAAGGGTCACCAAGGAAGACATCTACAAGGAAGAAGTCCTGAATCCTATCCGCGGCAGCATACTTTCATATGACAGAAAACCTTTAGCCGTTTCCATTCCAGTATATGAGATCAGATGGGATGCGACCATTGCCGGTGACAGTATCTTCCGGAACGGAATCGACTCCCTGTCTGAGGGTCTTGCCAGGATTTTCGGCAACAAACCTGCAAAGGCCTACAAAGCCGAACTTACTTCGGCCAGGAAAAACGGAAAAAGATATAAGGAAATAGGCAACCGTTCCATAGATTACGGAGAGCTCGAGATCCTCCGTGAACTTCCGATATTCAGACTTGGACAGTTCAAGGGAGGGCTCATCATAAACAAAAGTACAGAAAGGGTAAATCCGTACGGTCAGCTTGCAAACAGGACTGTAGGATACATAAATGCCGACGGAGGAGGAACCGGGATAGAACTTACGTATGACTACCGCCTCAAAGGTGAAAAGGGTTTCCAGACAATCCACCGTTCACTGGGAGGCAGATGGATCCCAGTGAACGGAGCTCCTTTCAAGCCTGCTGATGACGGATCAGACATCCGGACTACAATCGATGTCGTAATCCAGGAAGCAGCGGAGACAGAACTGCGCAGACAGCTTGCCATGAGTGACGTATTCGAGGGTGGTACAGCCATTGTCATGGATGTCAAGACCGGTGCCGTAAGAGGAATCGCAAACATGTTCAAAAGGAAAAACGGGACATTCGACGAATCCTACAACTATGCCATTTCCCACTCCACCGAGCCTGGATCCACGTTGAAGCTGGCCTCATTGATTGCACTGATAGAGGACGGCCACATAAGCCTGGACACCGAAGTGGACGGCGGGGACGGGACATGGATTTACGGAGGGGTGAAGATAACAGACACCCACAGGGGCGGCTATGGAAAGATGACAGCAAAGGAAGCTTTCGAAAAATCCTCCAACATTGCTTTCGCAAAAATGGTGACATCCGCATACGGAGACGACCCTTCCACCTACGTATCCAGACTACACAACATGAAACTGGTCGAGAAACTGAATCTGGACATACGTGGAGAAGGATATGCCTACATCACATCCCCCTCCGACAAGGAGTGGTCCACATCATCCCTGGCCAGTCTCGGATACGGATATGCCTTAACCCTAACACCTCTCCACATACTCACATTCTACAACGCAGTAGCCAACGGCGGGAAAATGGTAAGGCCTTACTTCATCGAGTCCATAGAACACAACGGGACAATAGAAGAAGAGCACGGAGTATCAGTAGTGAGCGGAAGCATCTGTTCGAAAAACACCCTGTCCGCTGTCCGCCAGGCCTTGCGGGGGGTAGTCGAACATGGTACAGCCACCATATGCAACGATCCGAGATACCAGATAGCAGGAAAGACAGGTACTGCCAGAATTGCAGTGAACGGGAAATATGAAGATGCAAATGGGAACAGAAGCTATCAAGCCTCCTTTGCAGGTTATTATCCGGCCGATGACCCCAAATACTCGTGCATTGTAGTCCTTTACACAGGATGGACCAGAAAGAATTTCTATGGAGCCACATGGGCTGCTCCAGTGTTCAAACGCATTGCCGACAAGATCTACACAATGCACCCTGAATGGCAGCCGGAAATATCGGCAAAAGGGCACACTCCTCCGGACAACCCGGCTATTGCAAGCGGAATGGCGTCCAGTCTCGACCTGCCGTTGAAGGCCCTGCCCATGAAGGACCGCCCCAAAATAGCTTCTTCAGGATGGCTGTCCTTTACAGATAGCGGGGACCCTCAGGCATTCCGGAAAATGACAATTGAGAACAATATAGTCCCGGACATAAAAGGGATGGGACTCAGGGATGCCCTCTACCTGATGGAGAATGAAGGATACAGAGCCCGGTTCTCAGGTGAGGGAAGAGTCGTGTCACAGGACCCTCCACCGGGAACCCCTCTAAAAAAGGGAGGGACAGTAACGATGATTTTAAAATAGGAAATTTATGAAACTTGATGACATACTTAAAGGAATAGAGATACTCGAAACAGCAGGAAACACGGACATCAGGATAAGCGACATTTCATCAGGCTCCAGAAAATGCACTGCAGGTTCGCTGTTCATCGCAATTGACGGGTTTGAGACCGACGGTCACAGATTCATCGGCCCGGCTATAAAGAACGGTGCCGTTGCAGTTCTTTTTACAGACCCGTCCTGCATGGAGTATATTGCAGGCCAAGGTGTTACTGCGATAAGGATAGCCGACACCCGCAAGGATGTGGCGGCAGTAGCCTGCAACTTCTTCCGGAATCCGTCACATGAACTGAATCTGGTAGGGATTACCGGTACAAACGGAAAGACAACAATAGCCACTTTGCTTTACCGTATCTTTACAGATCTGGGATACTGCTGCGGCCTGCTGTCCACTATTGCAAACTATATACGCGGAGAGAGATTCGAAACCACAAATACCACACAGGACCCCATTACGGTCAACCGGCTTCTCCGCAGGATGGCAGACTCCGGATGCGGATACTGCTTCATGGAAGTAAGTTCCCACTCCCTGCATCAGGGAAGGGTAAACGGCCTCAAATTCCGGGGTGCCGTATTTACAAACATAACGCACGACCATCTGGATTACCACAAGACATTCCAGGAATACATCCGCTGCAAGAAGCTCCTGTTCGACTCCCTTTCATCCGATGCATTCGCCCTCGTGAACACAGATGACCGGAACGGCTCCGTAATGGTGCAGAATACAGCTGCAAAAATAGCCAGATACTCTTCGGGGAACATGGCGGAATTTAGGGTAAAGATATTGGAAAAAAGTATTGAAGGCTATCTTATATCCCTAAACGGCAAAGAAGTATGGACAAGGTTCATAGGAGATTACAATGCCCATAACATCTGCGCTGTTTACGGAGTGGCGAAGCTGCTTGGAGCCGAGGACACTGAAGTCCTTACTGCCATAAGCAAGATGGAAGCTGTTCCCGGAAGACTGGAATACATAAAGGGCGGCAGGGACATAACTGCAGTGATAGACTATGCCCATACACCCGATGCTCTGGAGAATGTCCTGACAACACTCAAGGAAATAGCCCGCGGCAATGCCCTGACAGCCGTATTCGGATGCGGAGGCAACAGGGACAGGACAAAACGGGGCGAAATGGCGGCAATAGGGGCCAAATATGCAGACCGGGTTGTAATCACTTCCGACAATCCTCGTTTTGAAAAGCCGGAAGACATCATTGAGGAGATGAAAAAGGGGCTGGACATCCACGGCATGGCGAAATCCCTGTTCATTACAGACAGGAAGGAAGCCATAAGGACAGCTCTAATGACTGCGCCTGAAGGATCAATAGTCCTGATTGCCGGCAAGGGACATGAAGACTATCAGATAATCAACGGCGTAAAGTACCATTTCGATGACAAGGAAACCGTTAAGGAAATATTCGACAGCTGGAACAAATAACTACAGACCATGATCTACCATTTATTCGAACATATCAAGTATCTGGATTTCCCCGGATCGGAAATCATGAGGTATATCTCCGTACGCTCGATTCTGGCAAGCATTACCGCCATTGTACTCACCATGATCTTCGGAAAGAAGATAATCAGGATGCTGCAAAGGAAGCAGATCGGCGAGGAAATAAGAGACCTTGGACTGGAAGGACAGCTTGCGAAGAAAGGTACTCCAACAATGGGCGGAATCATATTCCTTGGAGCGATACTGGTCGCAACCCTGCTTTTCGGGGATCTTGCCAACATGTATATCCAACTGCTTCTCATCACTCTTGTATGGCTCGGATGCCTCGGATTTGCAGACGATTACATAAAGGTATTCAGAAAGAACAAGGAAGGGCTTCCCGGTAAATACAAAATCCTGGGACAGGTCATTCTGGGGCTTGCGGTCGGTATTACAATATGCACGCATGAAGACACCATAAGCACACTGACGACTATCCCTTTCATCAAGAACAATGAATTCGACTACGCATGGCTGGCTTTCGGCAGCGGAAAGACGAAGGAACTCGTGCAGGTCGTGATCTATGTCTGTGTCATAATATTCATCATCACGGCAGTATCCAACGGGACCAATCTCACTGACGGAATGGACGGTATGGCTACCGGAATATCGGCAATAATAGGTGTAGCCATCGGTGTCCTGGCATACCTCTCCGGAAACGTCATCTACTCCGGATACCTTAATATAATGTACATTCCTCAATCAGGCGAAATTACGGTATTCATGTCCGCGTTTGTAGGAGCCCTGCTTGGATTCCTATGGTACAATTCTTTCCCCGCTCAAGTCTTCATGGGTGATACAGGTAGCCTTGCCTTAGGAGGAATCATCGGTGTTGCCGCTATCCTTATCAGGAAAGAACTGCTTCTTCCCGTCCTCTGCGGCATATTCCTGGTGGAATCACTTTCCGTCATCATGCAGAGAGTATATTTCAAATACACGAAAAAGAAATACGGTACAGGGATAAGGATCTTCAAAATGGCCCCCCTGCACCACCACTTCCAGAAAGAAGGAATAGACTCCATAATAAAAAGGCCGGCAAAAGCCATTCCTGAAGCCAAAATCGTAATGAGATTCTGGCTCATCAGCATATTGCTGGCAATAATCACGATAATAACCCTTAAAATCAGATAGTCATGAAACGTATTGCAGTACTTGGAGGCGGAGAAAGCGGAGTCGGCGCCGCTGTTTTGGCAAAGGTCAAGGAATTCGATGTATTCCTGTCGGATTCCGGATCCCTCAATGACAATGCGAAAAAAATGCTTGAGCAGTATTCAATCCCCTATGAAGAAGGGGCACATACTCCTGAAAAGATCCTGAATGCTGACCTGATCATCAAAAGTCCGGGAATTCCGGAAACGGCACCGCTGATTATGGATGCCAGAAACCGGAACATACCTGTAATCTCCGAAATCGAGTTTGCCGGCAGGTACGACAGGGCGAAGAAGATATGCATCACAGGCAGCAACGGGAAGACCACCACGACTTCCCTGATTTACTATATGCTCAAGAATGCAGGCCTCAATGTCGGGCTGGGCGGGAATATAGGGAAAAGCTATGCCTATCAGGTTGCTACGGAGAATTTCGACATCTTCGTTCTCGAGTTGAGCAGCTTCCAGCTTGACGGCATGTACGATTTCAAGGCCGACATCGCAATCATCCTGAATATCACCCCCGATCATCTGGACAGGTACGACCACAACATGCAGAATTATGTGAAGGCAAAATTCCGCATTACCAGAAACATGTCAGAAAAGGACTGCTTCATATTCTGTGATGACGACAACGTGACAGTGGGTCATATCCGTGAAATCGTTTTAAGGGCCAAGATGCTTCCAATGTCCGAACACCATGAAGTAGCAGAAGGTGCA
The DNA here is from genome assembly GCA_964640305.1 of uncultured Muribaculaceae bacterium. Classification (GTDB taxonomy): domain Bacteria; phylum Bacteroidota; class Bacteroidia; order Bacteroidales; family UBA932; genus Coprenecus. The sequence continues at coordinate 55,604 of CAZXFF010000001.1, forward strand.
TTCGCAGATGACGAAAAGATCACTGTAAGATACAACGGCGAAGAAAGCCAGTTCCCCACTGCAGAATTCTCCCTGAAAGGCAAGCATAACATCTACAATTCTATGGCCGCCGCCATTACTGCGAAGATCATGAACATAACCAATGAAGTCATCCGCCGGAGCCTTGCCACATTCAAGAACATCGAGCACCGCCTGGAACATGTACTCAGTGTGAAGGGAGTCCTGTACATAAACGATTCCAAAGCCACCAACGTCAATTCCACATGGTATGCTCTGGAATGCATGGACAGACCTGTCGTATGGATTGCCGGAGGCACCGACAAGGGGAACGACTACTCGGAAATAGAAAGCCTCGTCAAGGAAAAGGTGAAAGCCCTCATCTGCCTCGGCAAAGACAATACCAAGCTGCACACATACTTCGGGGACATAGTCCCGGTAATCGAAGATGCCCTTTCAGCATCGGAAGCCGTACAGAAAGCCTACGGCATAGCTGAAGACGGGGATGTCGTACTGCTTTCTCCCTGCTGCGCAAGTTTCGACCTTTTCAGGAACTACGAAGACAGGGGAAGACAATTCAAGGAAGCCGTAAGGAAACTTTAAAGCAACGGAAGGGGGATATGGGTGAAGCTATAACAAAAAAACTGCAGCTCAAGGGAGACCGCATCATATGGGTAATCATCATGCTTTTCGCAATGATATCCCTGGCTGTGGTATATTCTTCCACAAGCGCACTGGCATACAGAGGCAACAGTTCCCCTTTCATGTTCATGCTCAGGCAGCTGTTCTACTATGTGCTGGGATTCGGGATTCTGCTCCTGTGCTACCGGATCCCGCTGAAACTGTACCGGAGGTTCGCCTACGTGATCCTCATCGTAACCGCAATACTGCTCGCTGTTCCCATCGCCATAGGTGAACTGCGCAGTTTCGATATATTCGGAATAAGCATACAGCCCTCGGAAATAGCGAAGATAGCCGTAGTGCTGTATCTTGCCAGAATAATAGAGATATCGAAGCTAGACACGTTCAAGGAATATTTCATAAAGGTCCTGATACCGCTCGGAGTCATCTGCATCCTGTGTTTCCTGGGCAGTGTTTCCGTCACTCTTATCATCTGCGGGATAAGTGCCATCATACTTTTCTGTTCGGGAATAAAGAAAAAGTTCCTGCTGTGGACATTCCTCATAGGTATAGCCCTGGCATGTATCGTATTCACAATCCACTCCTTCACAGGTGTCTTTTCCAGAATAGACACGTTCACCGCGAGGGTGGAAAGGTTCTTCACCAACGAAGAAGAAATAATGAGTGAAGCCGAACTCAAGGAGCATGAAGACAAGACTTACCAATCCGAACAGGCAAAAGAGGCAATCCAGCTCGGAGGTGTATTCGGACGCGGCCCGGGGAACAGCATAAAAAGGGACGTCCTTCCGAATGCATATGACGATTATATATATTCCGTCATCGTAGAAGAATATGGTCTGATCGGGGGGACAGCAGTCATCGCACTGTACCTTTTCTTCTATTACAGATGCCTTAAGATAGCCCGGGCATGCAAAAAGAAATTCTCGACCATCACCGTGCTCGGCCTGTCGACCCTCATCCTGATCCAGGCCATGCTGCATATTTTCGTGAATACCGGGATATTCCCGGTCACAGGCCAGACTCTGCCAATGATCAGCCGCGGCGGTACGTCTCTGGTCATAATGAGCAGTGCATTCGGGATAATCCTGTCAGTAAACAGAACTATAGTGATAACAACTGAGGCCAATATCAGAACCGCCTCAAACGACAATACGGCAAAGGAGGAAAACAATGGAACAGAAAAATAGAATCATCATCAGCGGAGGAGGTACCGGAGGACACATATATCCTGCAATTTCCATTGCAGATGCCCTGAAAAAAGCAGATCCGGAATGCGAAATACTGTTCGTAGGGGCCCTGGGTAAGATGGAAATGGAAAAGGTGCCCGCTGCAGGATACAGGATCGAAGGGCTGCCGGTCGCAGGACTGAAAAGGAAACTCACACTCTCCAACCTTGCAATACCATTCAAAGTGATCAAGAGCCTGAGGAAGGCTTCACAAATAATCCGCAGGTTCCGGCCTGACGCAGTGGTCGGTGTCGGAGGCTATGCCAGCGCCCCCATGCTGAAGAAAGCCCAGTCCATGGGAATACCCACAATAGTGCAGGAGCAGAACTCTTATGCCGGCCTCACCAACAAAATTGTAGGACAGAAAGCAGAGAAAGTATGCGTAGCATATGAAGGTATGGAAAAATTCTTTCCTGCAGACCGTATAATCCTGACAGGAAATCCGATCAGGGACAACATAAGGCAATACGGGGCAAAAGAGAAAGCTGAGGGACGGGAATTTTTCAGGATGGACCCGGCCCTTCCTGCCGTATTGGTAGTCGGCGGAAGCGGAGGGTGCGGTACTTTCAACAGAATAATGGAGAATCTCTGCAGGAATACAGGCGGCAAACTTCCGTATCAGATACTGTGGCAGAGCGGGAAAGGGTATGCCGGGGCCGTATCGGCCCTATTCAGGGAAACCGGAGGCGACACGGACAAAGACGGGTTCAGGAGATTGGGGAATATCTGCAACTGCGATTTCCTTACCAGAATGGACCATGCCTTCGCATGCGCTGACATAGTGGTATCCAGAGCAGGAGCAGGTACCATTTCCGAACTCTGTGCCATAGGTAAAGCCACAATCTTCGTTCCCTCCCCGAATGTTGCAGAGGACCACCAGACTCACAATGCAATGGCTCTGGTACATAAAGATGCCGCCATAATGATAGCAGACTCACATGCAGATACAGAACTCGTACCTGCTATCGAGAAACTCATTTCCTCACCGGAGGAAATCACATCCCTTGAAAAGAACATATTCAGGCTTGCCAGACCAGATGCTTCGGCAGAAATAGCGGGAATAGTCCTGAAAACGATAGAGATGAAAAGAAAATGAAAGACTACAGACACATATACCTGATCGGGATAGGAGGCATCGGTATGAGTGCAATAGCCCGATACTACAGACATGAAGGGCTTGATGTCGGAGGTTACGACCGGACACCATCCCCTATCACCTCCGCACTGGAAAAGGAGGGGATTCATGTTCATTTCGAAGACCGCCCGGACCTTCTTCCTGAAGACACCGGCAGTACTCTTGTCATATATACCCCTGCCGTACCGGAAGAACTTGGAGAGATGGTCATGGCCAGAAAGAGAGGATACGATATGATAAAACGCTCCAGAGCATTGGGCGAGATTGCAAGCAGGAAAAAATGCCTTGCGGTTTCCGGTACCCACGGCAAGACCACTACATCCACTATGCTCGCACATCTGCTGACGGACTCCGGAGAAGGATGTACCGCTTTCCTGGGAGGGATTTCGAAAAACTACGGTACAAACCTACTGCTTTCAGCAAACAATGTACTTGTAGCAGAAGCGGATGAATTCGACCGCTCGTTCCTGCAACTGTATCCCGACACGACGATAGTCACATCAATGGATGCTGACCATCTGGACATATACTCCAACATAGAGAATCTCAGGCGGGCTTTCAGGGAACTCGGGCACCAGACCGGAAAATACCTGATAGTACACAAAGGACTGGAACAGCACTTTGCCGGTCCCGGAATCCGGGCAAAAGTAATGACATACGGAGAGGAAGGAGGTGATTTCCATGCATCAGGAATACACAGAGGCGAAGACGGATATCCTGTATTCGACCTGCATCTGCAGGATTGCATCATTGAAAAGTGCAGATTGGGGATCCCAGGTATGGTAAACGTCGGCAACGCTACGGCTGCAGCAGCTGCAGCATACCTGCACGGAACGCCGTCCGATGCAATAAAATCGGCTCTCGGGTCATTCATGGGAGTATCCAGAAGATTCGACATTAGGGTAAATACAGGTTCGCACATATACATCGACGACTATGCACACCATCCTGCGGAACTGGCCGCTACCCTGGAATCGATAAGGCACGCATGGCCAGACAAAAGAATCTGTGCTGTATTCCAGCCGCACCTGTACTCCAGGACCAGGGATTTCCAGACAGAATTCGCAGAAGCCCTGAGCAAAGCGGATTCACTTATCCTGCTGCCCATTTATCCGGCCAGGGAAGAGCCCATACCAGGAATATGTTCTGAAATCATCCTGGACAAGGCTACAGTCCAGGACAGGAAACTTGTACAGAAGGACAGGCTCATGGATGAACTTTCGGGGAGGGAAACAGAGATACTGGTCACATTCGGTGCCGGAGACATAGACAGATTCGTTCCTGAAATCGAAAAGCTGATCGCAGGCAGATATGCTTAAGAAAATCGTAACATATTCACTTCTGGTTCTCACCGTTCTGGTATTCGGGGCATATTTCTATGCTGCATCAAGGCTTTCCGCCGCCGGACGCAGCAAAGAGCTGTGCACCGGCATTTCGGTAACTGTACTCGACAGCATGCTTAACCGGTTTGTTTCAAAATCAGAGGTGGTTTCAATAATATCGGAAGCCGATGTCAATCCGTCAGGGAAGTCAAGGCAGAAGACAGACCTGCATGGTATAGAAGTCCTTCTAAAGAATAAAAGCGCAATAAAGGATGCACAGGCGTTCATCTCGAAAGACGGAATCCTGAAAGTGGAAATAACCCAGCGCAGGCCTCTTCTGAGAATACAGACCAGACACGGAGGATTCTACATAGATGATTCCGAATACATTTTTCCTCTGGTACCTACATTTACATCATATGTCCCGGTCGTCACAGGAAATATTCCGATCAAGCTGCAGGAAGGCTACAGGGGTAATGCAGGAGAGGATTCCAAAGACTGGATACGTTCCGTAATCAGGCTTGCCGAATATCTGGACAGGCATCCGCTCTGGAACTCGCAGATCCAGCAGATACATGTGGAAAAGAACCTGGATGTCACTTTCTACACTGTTGTAGGAGACCAGAAGATAGTTTTTGGGAAACTTGACGATTTAGATTATAAATTTGCAAAATTAAAAACTTTCTACGACGAGATTGTTCCGCAGTATGGATGGGAGAGATATTCGGAGATAAACCTGAAATTCTCGGACCAGATCATATGCACTCTCAGAGACAGGAAGAACAAATCAAAAAATTCAAGGATATGAACAACTGCATAGCGGCAATAGACATTGGAACAAGCAAGGTTGCAACGATTGTCGGGGAAAAGACATCTTCCGGCATAAGGATCATCGGTTATGCCGAAGCCCAGTCCGAAGGTGTACACAGAGGGAGTGTGCTGAATATTCAGAAAGTAATGAACTCCATCACCCCTACCATCAGGGAAGTCAATGAACAGGTAGCCACACTTCCCGACACGGCTGAGTACAGGATCAGGGAGATCTATGCAGGCATCTCCGGACCCAATCTCAAATCCTTCAGCACTACACTGAAACGGATCAGGAACAAGGCGGACAAGCTTATCACATCCGAAGAGATCCAGAACATGCTGGAAGAGATGCACAACACCAGGGTAGATGCCGGGAAACAGATCTATCAGGTCGTATCCCAGTATTACAACGTGGATGAGCAGATGGGTATAACCGATCCTGTGGGAATGGAAGGGAAGGAAATAGAGGGTACCTACAGGCTGTTCATCGGGAGCGCATCAAACGTAGGCTACAGCAAATCCGTATATGACAGGCTGAACCTGAAAATAAAACAGACAATACTCAATCCTATCGCATCGGCGGAAGCAGTCCTTTCCGATGACGACAAGGAACTCGGGACCGCCATGGTCGACATAGGCGGCGGCACTACTGAAATCGCAATATACCATGACAACATATTGCGTCATGTAGCGATAATACCCTTCGGAGGAAATTCCATAACCGAGGACATCCGTCAGGTATGCGGCATATCCATAAAGAATGCCGAGTTGCTCAAACGTCAGCACGGAACATGCATAAGCGACTTTGCCCCGGACAATAAGGTGGTAATAATAAGGGACGGCAACGGGAACACTGTAAAGGAAGTCAAGTTCAAGCTTCTCGCCCTGGCCATCGAAGCCAGGGTAAGCGAAATCATTGCATCCGTAATGCATGAAATCGAGTTGTCCGGATACAGGGACAAGATACGCAATGGCCTTGTACTTACAGGAGGAACAGCATACCTCAATCATATACAGGTCCTTGCAAAGCATATCTGCAATATGGATGTGAAGATTGCTTTTCCCGGAGAGGTAAAGATTACAAGCAACTCCCTCCAGGACGTGAACAGGCCCGGAGCATCCACTGCCGTAGGACTCATAATCAAAGGATTCGAGAATCAGGAAGAAACAGGGGAATCCGACACTTCAAACATTGACGGAACCATTTTCGGTGACTCTGCATCCGAAACCGGAAAGCCGGAAGATCCACAGCCCAACAAGGCCCAAAAAGTCAAAGAGAAGAAAAGGGGAAACCTGAAAAGCCGTCTTGGAGGATTTGTGGGAGGATTCGGAGGATTGTTCGAAGAAGATGACAACGAAGCATAACCAACAACTGAAATTTCAAACATCATGATAGACAGTTCATACACACTGATACCGAACAACACTGAACAGAACAACGCCACCATCAAGGTCATCGGGGTAGGCGGAGGGGGATGCAATGCCGTTACCCGCCTCTTCAAAAAGGGGATCAAGGACGTGGAACTGCTTATCTGCAATACCGACATGCAGGCTTTACGGAACTCACCGGTCCCGGAAAAGCTGCAGCTCGGGACAGCTCTGACCAGAGGGTTGGGAGCGGGATGCGATCCTGAAAAAGGCCGCAACGCTGCTCTGGAATCACTGGAAGAGTTCAAGCAGATGATCGGGAAAAACATAGAAATGGTATTCATTACCGCCGGAATGGGCGGAGGCACAGGTACCGGAGCAGCTCCTGTTATTGCCAAAACCATCAGGGAAATGGGCCTTCTTACAGTTGGGGTAATCACCTATCCTTTTCTTGACGAAGGCAGGGAAGCTCTTGAAAGGGCATACAACGGCATGCTGGAGTTCAGTAAATACACAGATTCGATCCTTATCGTGGACAACCAGAAAATGTACGAGATGTACCCTGACAAGACTCTGGAAGAAGCATACTCGATGGCAGACAATGTCCTTGATACGGCTGTACGCGGTATAACCAACATCATTGTCCAGGAAGGATTCGTGAATGTCGACATGAATGACCTGAAGACCGTAATGAAGAACAGCGGGATGGCTATAGCAAGCATCGGCAACGCAAAAGGGGAAAACCGTGCCATGGAGGCTGTAGAAAGTGCATTCAACTCTCCCCTTCTAAATGATTTCGACCTTCGTACCGCAAGAAATCTGATAGTAAACATAACCTGCAGACAGAACGGGCTGACCATGGGAGAGCAACAGCAGATTATGGAATACGTGCACAATTTCACAGGACAGGACATAGACAAGTCCAAGAAAGGTATCGTATATGACGAGAACATGGATCCTGACGAGGTGAGCGTAACGATAGTCGCCACAGGATTCAAGTTCCATCTCACACCTCCGACGAAACGGACTCCGAAAAGAAACGAAGAAGATATACTCGTGGTAAATTCCCAGGTTGAAGATAACGGCAATTCTATTATTTTTGCAGCTCCTTTCCAGCAGACAGACTCTATCAGGCTTCAGGAGTTCAACCCGGCCTTCACTGCCATATACACGGCTGACTCCAAAGTCATAGACTTCGAGACAGAGCCTGCCCTCGTAAGAAGGGAAAGGCTGAAAAGGGAATTTGCTGAAAAAAACAAGGAATAACAACACTATTTACAAAATGAACGCAGACAGGAAAGTCAGGGTCAGATTCGCCCCCAGTCCTACGGGACCGCTCCATATCGGCGGAGTCAGGACCGCATTGTACAATTATTTATTTGCCAGACAGCATGGCGGTGATTTTATCCTCAGGATTGAAGACACCGACTCCCACAGATTCGTGCCGGGCGCAGAAGAATATATAATCCAGGCACTTGAATGGTGCGGGATATGCCCTGACGAAGGCGTTGATGAAAACGGGAATGTAGTTGAGGTGGCTTCGGAGCGCCATCCCCATGCCCCATACCGCCAGTCGCAGCGCAAGTCCATTTACAGGGAATATGCAGAACAGCTTGTAAAGAACGGGTATGCCTACTATGCATTCGACACTGCAGAAGAACTTGACAACTACAGAAAGGAATGTGAGCAGAAAGGAGAGACCTTTATTTACGGACATGCCAACAGGCAAAGATTCCGCAATTCACTTGTACTTGACGCAGCTGAAACAAAACAACTCCTGGACAGTACAAACCACTGGACAATCCGTTTCAAGAACCCGGCAGACAGGACAGTCCGCATGCATGACCTTATACGCGGAGACGTAGAAATAAACACCTCCATTCTGGACGACAAAGTGCTGTGGAAAGCATCTGACGAACTGCCTACATACCACCTTGCCAATATAGTGGACGATCACCTTATGGAAATAACCCATGTTATCCGTGGGGAAGAATGGCTGCCCTCACTGCCTCTCCACTACATGCTTTACGAAGCATTCGGGTGGCAGGACACCATGCCTGAGTTCGCCCACCTGTCCCTCCTGCTAAAACCTGACGGGAAAGGCAAGCTCAGCAAGCGGGACGGAGACCGTTTGGGATTTCCCGTATTCCCTTTACGATGGATTTCCCCCACAGGGGAAGTATCCAGAGGATACCGGGAAGACGGCTATTATGCAGAGGCATTTGTAAATCTTATTGCAATGCTTGGATGGAATCCAGGTACTGAGCAGGAACTTTTCAGCATGGATGAACTGATAAAGGCATTCTCCATCGACAGGGTCGTCAAATCAGGTGCCAGGTTCAATGCCGAAAAAGCAAAATGGTTCAATCAGGAATACCTCAGGAAACGTACTGAAGATCAGCTCACCGACGAATTTATTCCTTTTATCGAAGAACACGGCATAAAATGCGGAGGGACCGAAGGCTTCCGCAGGGAATATATCAGAAAAGTGGTCGCACTTATCAAGGAAAGGGCCCACTTCGTTTCAGAGTTCTGGGATCTGTCGGATTTCTTCTTCGTTGCCCCATCTGCATATGACAAAGCGACTGCCGCCAAATTCTGGAAGCCTGAAACCGTACCACACATCCAGGAAATAGCGAAAGGACTGCAGAACCTTGGGGAATTCTCGAAAGAAGAGGTGGAAAACTACCTGCACGGATATATCCATGACAACGGACTGGGCATGGGAAAAATAATGAACGCCCTGCGCCTGGCCATCGTCGGTGCATCCAAAGGACCTGGTGTCGCCGACATCATGTCCGTTATAGGAAAAGAAGAGACAGTAAAGCGTCTGAATGCAGCAATAGATAATATAGTGCTTTGATCCGCACTATATTATCAGCATTGCATCTCCATAGATACCGAATTTGTAACCGTTCTTGAGGGCTTCGTCGTAAGCCCTCATTACGTTTTCATAACCCCCGAAAGCCGCTGCCGACATGAGCATGGTGGAATTGGGCAAATGGAAATTGGTCACCAGTGCATCCGGGATACTGTATGTATAAGGAGGGAATATGAATTTGTTCGTCCATCCGTCAAATGCCTTGAGCTGTTTAGTCGTAGTTACAGGGGTCTCGATGGCACGGGCTACGGTCGCCCCTATGGCAAACACCTTGTTGCCACGGGCCTTCGTAGCATTGACGACCTCTGCCGTCTCTTCCGGAATATACACTTTCTCGGAATCTATCTTGTGTTTCGAAAGATCCTCGACATCCACATTGCGGAAATGGCCCAACCCCATGTGCAAAGTAATGTACCTTGCTTCTACTCCCTTGATCTCCATCCTCTTGAAGACCTCCCTGCTGAAATGGAGACCGGCGGCCGGTGTAGCTACTGCACCCTCTTCAGCCGCATATATTGTCTGGAAACGTTCCACATCTGAAGGTTCCGAGAAAATAAACGGACCTTTATACTTGGGAGAAGGCAATCCGTCGCGCTCACGCATTGCCTTGCGGGCGATATACACATATTCGGGAACCGGAATCTCCCCCATCGAATACAATGTGGTCTTGAACTCCTCATAAGGTCCGTCAAAAAGGAACCTGAGTGTACGCCCTCTGGAAGTCGTATTGTCTATTACTTCAGCCACCAGGGAATCATTCTCCCCGAAATACAGCTTATTGCCGATCCTGATCTTTCTGGCAGGATCGACAAGCACATCCCAGAGACGCTGTTCCCGGTTCAGTTCCCGAAGCAGGAACACAACGATTTCCGCCCCGGTCTTCTCCTTGTTCCCTTTAAGTCTTGCAGGAAAGACCTTGGTATCATTGAAAACAAACAGATCCCCTTCTGAAGCATAATTGATTATTTCCTTGAATATTCTGTGTTCTATCTTGCCGGTGTCCTTATGAAGCACCAGCATCCTGGATTCGTCCCTGTATTCCGCAGGATAAGGAGCAATGTCCTTCTGAATATCCAGATCAAAGCTAAATTGTGAGAGTTTCATACTAAAAAGTATACGCACAAAGCGCAAAAAAGTTTCACTACCTGACTAAAATACTTTCTATTTCCTCCATTGTCAAGGCATTACCGATGCTGAAGCCACCCGAAGCAGTCCTGCACAAACCTGTCAGATATGCCCCGCTACCCACAGCCACCCCGATGTCTCTGGCAAACGAACGGATATATGTTCCTTTGCTGCATGCTATCCTGACCATTGAAACCGGAAGTTCAAAAGAAAGAAGTTCCGTATCGTATACTGTGATCCTTGAAGGCTTGAGTTCTACCTCAATGCCCTGCCTGGCCTGCTCATAAGCCCTGACTCCATCCACATATTTTGCAGAAAACACAGGAGGCATCTGGTCCTGTTCCCCTTTCATGGATGCAAGAGCGGATTCTAAGGTCTCCCTGGTAATATGTTCAAAGGGATAATGGGCATCCACCTCTTTCTCCTTGTCAAAGGATGGGGTCGTTGCCCCGAATGTTATCTCGGCAATATACTCCTTTCTCTCAGCCTGCAGGGACTCCGCCGCCTTGGTCGCCTTCCCTATACATAGCAGCAGGATTCCGGTTGCAAGAGGATCCAGAGTACCTGCATGCCCCACCTTGAGATTCCTTAACCCGAACTTGCGCTGTAGGGCGAATTTTATCTTGCGGACCACATCGGCCGAAGTCCAGCCGTAGGGTTTGTCAACGACCATCACAAAACCTCCGGGATAATCCTCCATATTGCCCAAAGAACTGTCCCGGAAGCTTCTGTCTATAATCCTGTATCCTTCCATCCGGATTATCTGCAAGGTATCTTTTCCACCCTGCGCTGATGGCGTCCTCCCTCAAACGATGCGTTCAGGTATGCAAGCACGATCTTTTCGGCTTGCTCTTCTGAAATAAAACGGGCAGGAAGCGACAGGACATTCGCATTGTTATGCTGTTTGGCGAGACTTGCCAGCTCTTCATTCCAGCACAAAGCCGCACGGATTCCCTGATGTTTGTTAAGGGTCATGCTGATTCCGTTTCCTGAACCGCAAAGTGCAATTCCGAATTCCGACTCACCCTTCTCTACGCTTTGGGCCAGAGGATGGGCAACGTCAGGATAATCCATACTTTCCGGAGAATCTGTTCCGAAATCCTTCAGTGTATAACCTTTTGCCGACAGAAATGCCTTAAGATGCTCTTTCATCTGATATCCGGCATGGTCTGATGCTATTCCGATCATTGTTTTTTTGATTTAAAAGTTAGCGATATCAAATTCAGGGGCAAATTTAGGAAATTAGTTCCATTTTTTGTTTTTTTATAATATATTTGCTGAATACATACACATATATTATAATGAACACTAGAGGCAGAATTCTTGTAACTGGTGCAGCCGGCTATATCGGGTCACATACCATTGTAGAACTTGTGGAAGCCGGCTACGAAGTTGTCGGTGTGGACAATTTTTCAAACTCATCACCCGAAGCCATCGGAGGCATTGAGGCAATCATAGGGAAAAAACTTGATTTCATGGAGCTTGACTGTTCAGACAAGAACAGTTTCTCCAAAGTGTTCCAATCCTATCCTGATATTGTTGCCACAATACATTTTGCCGCAAGCAAGGCCGTAGGGGAAAGTGTCGAGAAACCCCTGATGTATTTTGAAAACAATCTCCGTTCTCTCATGAACCTCATAGACTTCTCAATAAGTGACGGGAAACAGAGATGTATTGTATTCTCGTCGTCATGTACAGTCTACGGAGAGCCATCTCCTGAAAATCTGCCTATCGGTGAAGACGCCCCCGTCAAACCCGCCACATCCCCATACGGAAGGACAAAGCAAATGTGCGAAGAGATTCTCCGGGACTGCGTCCATGCATACGGCAACCTCAAAGTCACAGCTCTCCGGTATTTCAATCCGATAGGAGCCCATCCCTCTGCACTGATCGGTGAGATGCCGATCGGAGTTCCGCAGAATCTGGTACCGTACATAACCCAGACTGCAGCAGGCATAAGGGACGAACTGAAGATATGGGGGAATGACTACGATACCCCTGACGGCACATGCATACGGGACTACATATATGTATGCGATCTGGCAAAAGCCCACGTGGCAGCAGTTGACAGGATGCTTGGAAACGGAAATCCGGAACGTTTTGAGATATTCAATCTCGGCACAGGCAAAGGTCTGTCCGTACTGGAACTCGTCCGCCACTTCATGTCCGCCACCGGAGTCAAACTGCCTTACAGATTTGCAGAACGCAGGCCCGGAGACATAGTCAAGGTATGGGCAAACCCCGAAAAGGCCAACAGTATTCTGCACTGGAAAGCAGACACTGACATAGACGACGTCCTGCGTTCCGCATGGAAATGGGAGAAAAAAGTCAGAAACATTGAATAACCGATGGACAGCCGTCTCCACAGCGACATATCGGAAATCCTGACCAGGGAAAACGAACGGTTCCATCTGGTAAAGCTCGGTTTTATAAGGAGGATCGAAGACGACATATCCTACTACGCCGAGCATTTTCCCCCGAAAGACGGAGAAAGCTTCGCTGAATGGAAACACCGTACCCTGAAGGAATATTACAGGGAGAAAGGCTTCGGAAGGTTCTGCCGCGAAAACATCAACAATCCACTTTTCGAGCAGCTGGTCCATTCCATCATGAAACGTGCTGCCGACAAGGCATTCAGGTCTTCCGAAAGAAGCCAGACAGACTACTACCTCGCCCCTGACGGAGATACCGTTTCGTACCTTGTTCCCCAAAGGCTTTTCGACGAACTCTACGCAACAAACTTCTCGAACATACTTGCCTTCGGCAATTCAGGGGAACTCAACGACTTCTGCAATGGCATCATAAAGGAGAACATGCCGACAGACGAAAGCCGGATCATCAGCAGCATGAAAGACAACGACCAGTCATACTGGGGAAAATTTTTCACAAAGCTGAAACCGATTGCTTCAGCCTTCTGCTATCAGATGTCCGGAGTCTATGGCGAGAACAACATCCACGACATATGGAGCGATACTTGCGTCATAGTAAACAGGGCACTTGTCGACGGCAAGATGTCAGAACCGGTAGATGCAAAAGCCATAATATCATATTCAGTAGGTATCCTGAAGAACAAGAACAGGGAGATTTCCAGAAAAAGGGCCACAGCTCCGGAAGACATCGACGCCCTACAGTACAGACTTACAGCAGAGGATGAAGAAAAGTTTTTCAACAATCCTGTGACAGTTCCCGGAAATTTCATGTCACATTCCGGAAATCTGTCCAATTACATCGACTTGACTGACAAAGACTCTGTCAACGGTTACTTCATTGTCATCCTGTACAACAAGGAACACCCATTGCACCACATTCTGACAAAAGGGCTTGAAGACAAAGTCGAGAAAATGTTCGAGCATTATATTGACGGATTGTCCTATGAAGAAATAGTCGAAAAGCATATGGGCAAGAAAAGCGGTAAGGAACTTGTGAAACAATGTGCTCAGTTAAGACAGGAAATAAAGCGGCTTAAAGGGAAATTACTGGAAAGATACGACAAAATACTACAGGACAGTAGATGAGTGAAAAGCATTTAAATATTGAAACCATTGCAGATTATTATCTGAACAGGCTCGAATATGACCAGGAGACAAAAGTCCAGGAGCATCTGCGCCAGTGTCCTTCCTGCAGAAAAAAGCTGGAAGACATGAGGAATCTGCACAATGCTTTCTACGAAGAGCCTGCTGAAATACAGATTTCCGTCTTCAGGAAAATCATCAGTTCCACCTGGACAAAAGCTGCTGCATCAGTAGTTGTCATACTAGGTGCCGGCTTCCTTATCTATCAAGGTATTGTCACACGTAACAGCAGCAGGGAACAGTTCATGATCAATTCAGGAATGAATAATGTGGAGAACCAGGTATTCGCAATAGACTCCTTCGACAAAGAGGATTCCATGTATTACCATGAAAAATACGGAGAGGATTTCGGCAAATAGACTGTCTGGCCGGCTTAGAATTTATTGAAAGATTTAAAAACAGGTATTTTTTTACCTGTTTTTTTATTTCCCGGAAAAGAATGGGAATTTGCAGGATATTTGCCTGCATGGAACATGATGACACAGTATACGCATGTGCACTGGGAATGATTTTCTCAAGCAAGGCATCCGCTGCCGTATCAATAATGGAACATTTCGGGTCGCCGAGGGAGATTTTCGGGCTGTCCCCAAAGGAAATGACTGAAATCTTCGGAAAAAGGAGCACAGTTCCCGAAGCGCTCCGCGACGGGGAATACCTGATAGCTGCTGAGCAGGAAGTAGAACTTGCCAGACAGAATGGCATAGACATAATCTATTTCCGTGACAAGGAATACCCCTCACGCCTCAGAACTTGTCCGGATGCCCCGATAATCATTTACAGGAAAGGCAATGCCGACCTTAATCCGGAAAAGAGCATTGCCATTGTAGGGACCCGCAAGCCTTCGGCATACGGACTTGGACAGTGCCGGAAAATAGTCGAAACCTTATCTCTGTCCGGATTGCGGCCTGCTATAGTAAGCGGACTTGCATACGGAATAGACATCTGTGCGCATAGAGCCGCCCTTGAATACGGACTTCCCACTTTCGGCATAATGGCCACAGGCATGGACAGAATATACCCATGGGCACACAGGGGCGATGCCGAAAGGATAATCGGGCATGGCTGCCTTCTAAGTGATTTTCCTACCGGAACAAAACCTGTTGCATTCAACTTTATCCGCAGGAACAGAATAATAGCAGGCATGTGCGATGCAATTGTCGTGATCGAATCCGGGATCAAGGGTGGAAGCATGATCACTGCCAATCTGGGTATTTCATACTCCCGCGAGATCTTCGCTTTGCCGGGCAGGATTACAGACCGGCTTTCTGCAGGCTGCAATGTTCTTCTCGAAAAAAATTCGGCATGGGCAATCTCCTCTCCGGAAAGCATTATCCGCAACATGGGATGGGAAACCGTCAGCAAAAATACCAGACAGAAAAGATGGAAGGAAATTTTTGAGAGATGCAGTCCTGTCCAAAGAAATATTTTATTATCTTTAGCGGATAAATCTCCTCTCGACCTGGACAGCATAATCGGGGACAACGGAGGAGACACGGCATCCATACTGTCAGGACTTACAGAGCTGGAAATGGAAGGAGCCATAGAAACGGACTTGTACGGAAACTACTATTTGAAATGATCGACACACACACACATCTGTATGATGAAGCCTTTGACCCCGACTTCAGGGAAGCCGTGGACAGAGCCACACAGGCAGGTGTCGAAAGGTTTGTATTTCCAGGCATTGACTCATCCTGTCACGACAGGATGACAAGACGGGCTGAAGAACTGGAGGGAAAGGCCGTAATCTCGTCAGGCCTCCACCCCACTTCAGTAAACGGGAACTGGAAGAAAGAACTGGATTTCGTGGAAAAAAGGCTTTCTGAAGGAGGATATGCAGCAATCGGGGAAATCGGCCTGGACACTTACTGGTCTTCCGATTTCATCATCGAGCAGAAAGAAGCATTCCTTATCCAGATGAAATGGGCAGCCGAACTCTCCCTGCCCGCAATCATACATGTCAGGAATGCCCATGACATACTCTTTGAATGTCTGGACACCCTCAAAGAATCCGGAATAAGTATGAAGGGGGTATTCCATGCCTTTTCAGGAAGCTATGAAACATATCTCAGGATCCGCGGATACGGCAGTTTCATGTTCGGCATAGGAGGTGTCGTAACATACAAGAATGCAGGCATTGCCGATACTCTACGCAGAATGGACACAGAAGACATTGTAACAGAGACAGATTCGCCATGGCTTACACCTGTACCGCACAGAGGGAAAAGGAATGAACCATCTTTCATCCCGTTTATAATAAACAGAATCGCAGAACTTACCGGACATTCGGCACAGTCGATAGACACAATAACTACCGGTAACGCAATCAGAATGTTCAACCTATAAAGCAACTGTACAAATATGAATTCGACCCCCACCATATTGCTGATTTACACAGGCGGCACAATCGGAATGAAACAGGACCCCGTAACACTGGACCTGAAACCGTTCGATTTCTCCCAGATTCTTGATGAAATGCCGGAACTCAAAAAATTCGGATACAACATCGACACTTACTCATTCAGCCCGGTCATAGACTCGTCCGATGTTTCCATACCGTTCTGGGTTCATCTTTGCGAACTGATCGAAAAGAACTATGATAAATATGACGGGTTTGTCGTCCTGCATGGCACAGACACCATGTCCTTTTCAGCATCCGCTATCAGCTTTATGCTGGAGAACATCGAAAAACCGATAGTATTTACCGGCAGCCAATTGCCCATAGGCATGCTCAGGACCGACGGAAAGGAAAACCTCATATCTTCAATAGAAATAGCAGCATCTAGAGACGAAGAAGGGCATCCCATGGTCCCTGAAGTATGCATTTACTTCGAAAGCCAGCTTTACAGGGGGAACAGGACGACAAAATACAATGCAGAAAATTTCAGGGCATTCAGATCAGCCAACTATCCGGTACTGGCAGACGTAGGCATCCACATCCGTTTCAACAGGCAATTCATCAGATATCCGGAAAAATGGGGGAATCCTCTCAAGGTCAGAAAGAACATGGATCCATCCATTATTATAATAAAGGTGATCCCTGGCATGACAAGGGAAAATCTGAAAGCCATGACTGAAATCCCGGGTACAAGAGCAATCCTTCTGGAAACATACGGCTCCGGAAATGCCCCTTCAGGGAAGTGGTTCACTGACTGCATTGAAAACGCGGTCAAAAGGGGAATCATTGTTCTGAACATAACCCAATGCCATGCCGGAAAGGTAGATATGGATGCATATTCCACCGGTAAATCACTGAAAAACATAGGGGTTACAAGCGGGAAAGACTGCACTACCGAAGCCGCTGCCACAAAACTATTTTTTTTACTAGGTCAATATTCTGATAATCAAGAAATTAAACATTTACTCGAAAAAAATATGCGCGGAGAACTCACAGAATAGTAGCATATATAAAAATTAATTCCTAATTTTGGCAATATTTTTAAAAGGAGAGGTGGCCGAGTGGTCTAAGGCGCGCGCCTGGAAAGTGCGTAAGCTCCAAAAGGGCTTCGCGGGTTCGAATCCCGCCTTCTCCGCAACTTTATAGCTAAAAGTAAAACGAACTAATCAACAATTGTTTAACAACTATAACAACTAATCAAATTTTATGAAAAAAATTTTCATGTTTTTGGCAGTAATGGGTCTGATGACTATTTCTGCTCAATACGTATCTGCTCAAGAAAATGACTCTACAGCAGTAGAAGCAACTGAAGCAGTCGTTGGAATTGAGGAAACAGTAGAAGCAGCTCCTGCTGAAGTTCCCATTTACCAGGCAATCAAAACCAAATTCATCGAAGGTGGTGCCGGCTTCATGGCAACAGTTATCGCCTGCCTTGTATTAGGTCTTGCAATTGCTATTGAAAGGATCATTTATCTGAACCTGGCAACCACCAACACAGAGAAACTTCTGAAGAAAGTTGAAGAAGCCCTCAACAATGGTGGTGTAGAAGCTGCAAAAGAAGTTTGCCGCAACACACGCGGTCCTGTAGCATCGATTTTCTATCAGGGTCTTCTCAGAATGAACCAGGGTGTTGAAGTAGTTGAAAAAACCATTACCTCATACGGTTCTGTACAGATGGGTCTCCTCGAAAGCGGACTTTCATGGATCACCCTCTTCATCGCTGTAGCACCTATGTTGGGATTCATGGGAACCGTTATCGGTATGATCCAGGCATTCGACGAAATCCAGGCAGCAGGTGACATCTCTCCGACCCTCGTTGCAGGTGGTATGAAAGTCGCCCTTATCACAACCGTCGGCGGTCTTATCGCAGCTATCGTTCTCCAGATTTTCTATAACTACCTCGTATCAAAAGTTGACTCAATCGTTGTGTCTATGGAAGATGCATCCATCTCCCTCGTTGATATGTTAGTTAAATTCCAAAATAAGTAATCCGGATTTATGTCAAAATTTCTTAAAATATTATTAGGCTGTCTGCTGGTTCTTTCAGCATTGGCTCTCGTTGCGTTCTACGTTCAGAACTCAACAGGGATATATGCGATAAGCAACCTCTCGGAAGCCATGAGTACCACAGGCATGCTTGACGCAATGCTGATTTGGGCATGCGTACTGCTCTTCGCAGCTATCCTGCTGGTTGTTATACTCTCCGTCATCAACATGGCCGGTAACAAGAAGTCACTCAAGAAAACCGGATTCACACTGCTTTTGGCTGTAGTATTGGTAGGCATATCATACTTCTGCGCAAGCGGTGACCCCGTTGCAGTAAACCTTGCAGTGCCTCCTACAGAAGCTGCCCTCAAGATGACTGACACTCTGCTTATCCTCTGCTACATCCTTTTAGGTTGCTCTTTCGTAGCACTTATTTGGGGTGGTATCAGAAAATTAATCCACACTAGATAATTATAATTATTCAATATGGCATCTAAAAAAACACCTGAAATAAACGGAGGTTCGATGGCGGACATTTCGTTCCTCATGTTGATTTTCTTCTTGATGGTGACTACGATGGACGTGGAGACAGGTCTTTCAAGACGTCTTCCCCCTATGCCTGCTGCTGACCAGCAGGTAGAAGACCTCCAGGTAAACCGTAGGAACATTCTTGAGGTAAAACTCAACTCCAGGAACCAGGTTTTCGCAGGCGGTGAAATCATTCTTTCGGATGCCCAACTCGAAGAGATCGTCATAGAGTTCCTTACAAACCCTGAAGACCGTTCTGACCTTCCTTCAAAGAAAGTTAAGAATATCGAAGGATTTGGCGAATTCCCAGTATCAGAAGGTGTCATCTCACTCCAGAACGACAGGCAGAGTATCTACAGCAAATATGTTGAAATACAGAACGTGCTTGTCCGTGCCATCAATATCGTGAGGGACAACTTTGCAATGGCGAACTTCGGTGCGGTATACAACGACCTGCCTTCAGATAAGCAGGACATTGTCCGCGAAGCCATTCCGAACAGGATTTCCGAGGCTGAACCGTTAGATGTAACTAAAAAATAGAGGAGGATAATTATGGCAAAATTTGTTAAGAAAGGCGACGGAGGTACTCCGGGTATCAATACGGCTTCACTGCCTGACATCGTGTTCATGATTCTCATGTTCTTCATGGTGTCTACCAGCATGCGCCAGACAGACAGGATGGTGAATGTAGTGTTGCCCGAAGCTACCGAAGTAACCAAACTCGAAAGAAAGGATCTTTCCTCATATATTTACATCGGAACACCCTCTTCACAATACCAGAAAGAGTACGGAACAGATTCCCGTATCCAGCTCAACGACTCATTCAAGACTACAGTCGATATAGGTAACTTCATAGCTGCAGAGCGTGAAGCCTTGAGCGAAGCAGACCGCGAACTCATGACAGTATCCTTGAAAATAGACGAAAACACCCGTATGGGTATCGTAACGGAAGTAAAGCAGGAACTCAGAAGATGCTCCGCCCTTAAGATAATGTATGCTGCGAGAAAACAGGTTCAAACCAACCGATAACTGACTCGCATCAATAATAAATGGGTGTCTCACAGCTATGGGGCACCCATTTTTCAATAAACAGAAAGACAAGATGAAACGGTATCTTATTATCATTATGGCATTGCTGTCCAGCATTACGATGTCTGCGCAGCAAAAGGCAAAATACGTATTCTATTTCATAGGTGACGGCATGGGACTGGCTCAGGTATGCCTAACCGAATACTACCAGTCCTACAAACAAGGGAAAACAGGTTCGATACCTGTTGTTTTCTCTAACTTTCCGACACTCGGAACTGCTGTAACACACTCGGAAAGCAATTACATCACAGATTCAGCAGCAGCAGGCACAGCATTGTCAACCGGTCACAAAACCAAGAACGGAAGACTGGGTGTCTCGATGGACAAGAAAACAGACTTTACAAGCATATCATACAAAATCCATAAAGCAGGCTACAAGGTAGGAATAACATCCACCGTTGGCTTGAACCATGCAACCCCCGCTGCGTTTTACGCAAACAGCGTAAACAGAAGTCTTTACTACGACATTGCGAAACAAGCTGCAGACTGTGGCTTCGAACTCCTCGCCGGTGGCGGATTCATTGACAGCAAAGGAGAAAACAACGATCAGCCGTCTGTCTATATTGACCTGGAGAAAAGCGGCTACACCATAATCGAAGGAATGGACGAATTCAGGAATACAGAACTCAAGAAAGTCAATAAAGCAATACTCATCCAGGAAGACGGAAGAGATAAAACCGAGTTGCCATACGCAATAGACAGGAAAGATGGAGAGATGACACATGCTGATATAGTCAGCGCCTCTATCGAATACCTGTACGACAAATCCGGTAAAGATGGCTTCTTCATCATGTCAGAAGGGGGCAAGATAGACTGGTCATGCCACGCCAACGACGCCATGACAACTATAATGGAAGTACTTAGCCTCTCAGACGCAGTACAGGTTGCACTGGACTTCTACAACAGGCATCCGGAAGAAACGCTGATCATCGTGACGGCAGACCACGAAACAGGTGGACTCACACTCGGATATGAAAGCGGCTACAACCTGCTCTTCGAAAATCTCGAGACCATATCGAAGTCAAAAGACAAATTGGATGACGACGGGAAAGATAAAGTAAACGAACTCACAGAGGCTGCCCGTATCGGCTGGACAACAAGCAGCCATACAGCATCCAACGTTCCTGTATATGCCATAGGCGCAGGAAGCGAACTCTTCTCCGGCAGAATGGACAATACGGACATTCCCAAGAAAATATGCAAAGCAATGGGTATAGAATTTTAAAGCAGATAATATCATGACCCCTAAAAGACAAAGAATTTCAGAACTCCTTAAGGAAACCCCCGGAAAGGAAGTCCTTGCCAAAGGATGGGTTAGGACCAAAAGAGGCAACAAAAACATAGCTTTCATTGCTCTGAACGACGGATCTACAATAAACAATATACAGATAGTCTGTGAAGTGGCAAAATTCGACAGCGATATGCTGAAGGACATCACGACCGGGGCATGTCTGGCTGTAACAGGCACATTGGTAGAGTCAGTAGGCAGCGGACAGAATGTAGAGATACAGGCAAACAGCATTGAAGTGTATGGGACAGCCGACCCCGAGAAATATCCCCTCCAGAAAAAAGGGCACAGTATGGAATTCCTGAGGGAAATCGCCCATTTGCGTCCCCGTACCAATACATTCGGAGCGGTATTGAGAATCCGCCACGCCATGGCATTTGCCATACACAAATACTTCAACGACAGAGGATACTGCTATCTGCACACTCCAATAATAACAGCCTCTGATGCTGAAGGAGCAGGTGCAATGTTCCAAGTCACCACCCTGGATATCTCGAACCCTCCAAGAACAGAAGACGGAAAAGCGGATTTCAGCCAGGACTTCTTCGGAAGACACACCAACCTTACGGTCAGCGGTCAGTTGGAAGGAGAGCTAGGGGCCATGGCTCTTGGAAACATCTACACTTTCGGCCCTACATTCCGTGCAGAGAACTCCAACACTCCGAGACACCTTGCAGAATTCTGGATGGTCGAGCCTGAAATGGCATTCTGCGAAATAGAGGACAACATGGACATTGCCGAAGACTTCATCAAGAACCTTGTCCGGTATGCCCTTGACAACTGTATGGATGACCTCAAGTTCCTGAACGACATGTTTGACAAAGAACTTATCGATAGACTTGAAAGTGTTGTCAATACAGAATTCGTAAGGATCACATATACAGAGGGAATAGACATCCTTCTGGCATCAGGGGAAAAATTCGAATACCCGGTTTCATGGGGTGTTGACCTGCAGAGCGAACACGAAAGATACCTGGTGGAAAAACACTTCAAGCGCCCTGTAATTATGACTGACTATCCGAAAGACATAAAGGCCTTCTACATGAAACAGAACGATGACGGGAAGACTGTCAGAGGGATGGACGTCCTCTTCCCCAAAATCGGGGAGATTATCGGAGGCTCACAGCGCGAAGAGTCATACGAGAAACTCATGCAGAGAATCAACGAACTCAATATGGACATAAGCAACCTGTGGTGGTATATAGACACCCGCAGATTCGGAACCGCTCCCCACAGCGGATTCGGACTCGGATTCGAAAGACTGCTGCTCTTTGTTACCGGTATGGCCAACATCAGAGATGTGATTCCTTTCCCAAGAACACCTAAATCCGCAGACTTTTAACGATATGCTGATCATCGGTATAGCAGGCGGGACCGGTTCCGGCAAGACAACCGTAGTACGTAAGATTACAGAAAAGTTCCAAAAAGGGGAGGTGGTTATTGTCCCTCAGGATTCGTATTACAAAGACAACAGCCACCTTCCGTTGGAAGAGCGCCAGAAACTGAATTTCGACCACCCTGATTCCATTGACTTCGACCTGCTGATAGAACAGTTGAAGGATCTAAAGGAGGGCAAGACAATTCAACAGCCTATCTATTACTATATCACATGCTCCAGGTCAGCTACCGAGACTGTCACAGTCAAGCCTGCACACATAATAATAGTCGAAGGGATCCTCATCTTCACAGAACCGAGACTGAGAGAGATGCTTGACATTCTGGTTTATGTGGATGCAGACCCTGATGATAGACTGGTACGTGTGATAGACAGGGACATAAGGGAACGTGGAAGGGACGTGAACATGGTAATCGACAGGTACGAGAAAGTACTCAAACCAATGCACCTTCAGTTTATCGAACCATCAAAGAGATATGCTGACATAATCCTTCCACAGGGAGGACACAATAAAGTCGGCATAGACATGCTGATTGCGACCATTGAAAATTATCTCAACAATAAGTAGTTTCCTCAGGAACAACAAAGAGGGTAAGGCAGGACTGCTTATCACAATAATCTTCCATCTGATAATTGTGATAGTACTCCTTGC
Organism: uncultured Muribaculaceae bacterium; assembly: GCA_964640305.1. GTDB lineage: Bacteria > Bacteroidota > Bacteroidia > Bacteroidales > UBA932 > Coprenecus. The sequence goes on from CAZXFF010000001.1 coordinate 79,019, forward strand.
CTACTCTATCCATTACCAGATACGGCAGGAGACTTCATTTGTACTTGACTTCTCAGGAGCAGAAGAAAAGGAAAAGGCAAGGAAGATTGAAGAAATGAAAGAAAGCGTAAGCCGAGAACTGGATGCACTAATAAACGGAACCCAAAAGGTACAGAATGTAAGGAATGTAGCCGTAGATGCCTCCAAGCCTCTGAAGGACGACAGGAATTCCTCACAGGATGCTGAGAAACTGTATGAAGAGGCAAAAAATCTACAGGCAAAGCTTGACAAAGCCAGAGAAGAGATGGAAGATGCCGCAGATAGCGAAAGTGATGTTAAAATTGAAAGGAAAGACAAGAAAGACCGGAAAGCTGACGCATACAAAGGCCCTTCTGTCATATCCTATACACTGGACGGACGAAAAGCAATGTCACTCCCCGTACCTGCCTACAAATGTATCGGGGCCGGTGACGTATCGGTAAGCATTATCGTCAACAGAAACGGCTATGTGGTCGGATGCAGGGTCATTGAAGGAGTATCATCTACTGACAAATGCCTTAGGGATTATGCCTTAAAAGCTGCCTCGAGGTCAAGATTCGCATCATCTGCCTCTGCTCCGGAAAGGCAGGGCGGTGAAATAGTGTACAGATTTGTAGCCCAATAGACAGATTATTAACAACATTCCAGACTTTACAAACATGAAAAGATTCATCACGGCAGTATTAACGTTATCTTTACTGTTCCTGTTCACATCCGCAATCCCCGCCATGTGCGATACTGACACAAAAAAAGTACGCAATATCACAGGAAGATGTGAGATTACCAGGCACATCACTCTGGAACAAGCAGAACAAAAGGCGCTTCAGGATGCAAAAACCAATGCTTTACGAAAAGCCGGAGTACCTGAAAAACTATGGTCCGTCACTGGGCTTATTAGTGAGAATGACGGCAGTGAATTCAGTCAGGTCCTATCCAGAATGACCACACTCTCTGTAGACGGTTATGTAAATATCGACAAGGTTGACTATACCACAGAGACAATTGACGGCAGACCATATGCCATTGCCACTATCGATGCAACCGTAAAAAAAGGTGGGAGCATAGACCCGACATTTGCCATAGACCTGAATAATATAGATGCTGTGTACCAGGAAGGTGAAGAACTCACCTTCAGTGTCAAGGTTTACGGACACGATGCCTATCTGAAGATTTTCTGGTTTGACGACAAAGGAGGATCAATGGTTTTCCCCAATGCCTATGAGAGCAACCGCCTCTTCATGAAAGAGGCATCATACACTTTTCCTTCAAGCGACCAGCTCAGCTATCTGATGGAGAAACAGGATAAGGAAAGCCAGACAGAAAGTATAAATATCATCATTGTAGCAACGAAGAAGAATATCCCCTTTCTGGAAAAGGATATCACATTTGACTCACTTCTCAAATGGATCTACACCATCCCGGCTGACCAAAGGGCCGCCCAGCGCGCAGCAGTACTGATAAAATAAACGCTTCGCTACACTGACCGAATCAGCCCCTAACTGCACGACCCGCTAACAGCAATTACAGATAATCTCCGTTCGCTCATTGCGAAACCACGCCCCCTTGAATTCATGCATTTTGGCGTATTTTCGGGGAGTGTGAGGTGTACCGCACGTTTTGCAGGAATACACTTAAACACAGATGGTTGCAAGAATTACGCCGGTTCACCTGCGGAGGCGGGTAGAGGGTTGACGTAGGGATATTGACGGATGCAGAGGGATGCGGAGTACAGAGGGGTATGGTATGCATAGCGGAGATATGGAGGGAAGACAAGAACGGGAGGGGCATCTGGAGCAGAAGGGTGTGACGAGCGGAAGAATATGAACATACGGAGAAACAGAGGAATCAGAAGAATAGCTGGAAGAGGTTATGTCCATGAAGCAAGATGACGGCATATGGATTGCATATAAAATATAGTTGACTATTCGAAGGCACGCTGGATTATCGTTCGATTTTTTATATATTTGCAGAATATGCATCGATTAGGCTACTGGATACTGATATTTCTACTGAAGATGTTTTCGGTCCTGCCGCTCGGATTCCATTACAGGATATCGGGCTGTCTTGCATTCCTGCTGCACAAGGTAATCAGATACAGGTATTCTACTGTCATTACGAACATATCCAGGTCGTTCCCAGAACTTACATACAGACAGGTAACGGATATAGCCCGCGACTTCTACGGATATCTGGCAGACATAATAGTCGAATCAGTATGGTGCTATTCAGCATCCAGGGAAAAAATTGGCAAACAGATAGAAATCACCGGCCAGGATGACTTGCACAAAGCCCTGTCGAACGGTAAAAGTGCAGTGATAATGCTGGGACATATTGGAAACTGGGAAATATTCACCGGGCTTCCCGATCTGCGCGAAAACTATGGACTTGACATCGACAACAAGGATTTCATATACATATACAAGAAACCTGCAGGGAAAATTGCCGACATGGTTATAAACAACATCCGGAAACGGCATGATTCCTGCTTCGTTATAGATACGCACAGCATTTTCCGCCATATCGTCGCCCACAGGAATGACAGACAGGTAGTATTCTTCATATGCGATCAGAATCCGGAACGCAGCGAGAGCCGTTTTACAGTAGATTTCCTTAACCAGAAGACCTACATGATCGATGGTCCTGAACAGATTGCTGCAAAACTGGGACTTCCTGTACTGTACTGCGGGCTTGTCCGGAAAGGGCGCAGGGACAACTCCGCCAATTTCCGGCTTATCACAGAAAATGCTGCGGAATGTGAGCCAGGATACGTCACTGCTGAATTTGCCAGAAGGCTGGAACATGACATCCGGGAACACAAGGCATTCTGGCTATGGAGCCACAAACGTTGGAAAAAAAGAATCTTATAATACTGTATTATGAAAAATACCGCCATTATAGCAACTGTTTTGGGTTTATTCTTCTGCATCGATTCATATTCGCAGACCGTTAACCGTATTGAACCAGGCGAGACAATTCCGGAAGGAGTAGTGGTATATTCACTACCATCTACATCCCTGCTTCTGAGCGTTGAAGCCGTATGCGAATCATTCACCCCTGGTCCATATGCTGAATATGCAAAAAAATATCTCGGGATAGATGTCCCGCAGAAAGAATTCTCGGAATACTCGTTGAAAAGCATAAAGGTTAGTCCTTACATCGAAGCCGACAGACGGAACAGCTACATTGCAAACCTGTCCGGCTTTACAGGTAAAAGCGCTCCTGCATCCTTCCTCAGATTTTCATCGCAGGGACTTCTGGTCTTCTCAGACTCCTATACAGGACAGGATGCACACTGGAGATTCCCGTCAATTGCAACCCCCAATGGCCTCATAAGTTCCGAAGCCACAGAAAATCTGACATCGGCAGAAACCACACTCTACCGTACTGTAAAGAATGAGAAAGGCGGATACGACAGAATTGCCGTGAAACAAAGTTCAATGGTCATCAAAAGTCCAGAAGCCAAAGCCAAGGAAGCGGCTGCAATGATCCTGTCGCTCAGGGAGCAGAGACTCAATATCATTACCGGGAATACTGATGCAACATTCAGTGGCGATGCTCTGAGGGCTGCCGTAGAAGAAATCACAAAACTTGAAAACGAATACATGACACTGTTCACAGGTGTTTATTCACATTCCGTGCAGAAAATGGATTTCGATGTAGTTCCCGGAGATATGGCCGGCGAAGAGCTGATTATAGGATTCAGGATCTCGAACACCCAGGGACTGCTGCCTGCCGATGACATTTCAGGACGTCCGGTTGCAATCGCCATCACTCCGGAAAACGCAGACCTCACCCCCGACTCAACAGATCAGACCATATCAGAATCCGACAGTAACAGGAAGGTTCTCCCAAGATCCAAATACGAAGCCAATACCAGAGGGAATATATACTACAGGATCCCCTCGGTATGCAAGGTGAAGATAACAGACGGTACGCAGACACTGTTGCAGACCAGGATTCCAATATACCAGAAAGGCATTATCATGTCTTTTCCCATCAGTGTACTCGTACAATAGACAGGAAATTTATTTACAACCTTAACTCTTTACAATTATGACAATAGATCAATTAGACCCCAAATGCGTCTGGAAGCATTTCCACGCACTGACACAGATTCCCCGCCCTTCCAAAAGAGAAGGCAAGGCAGTGGAATTCATGGAGAATTTCGGTAAAAGTCTCGGACTTGAGACAATCAGGGACGAGGTAGGGAATATCATTATCCGCAAACCTGCTACCCCAGGTATGGAAGACAGGAAAGGAATCATATTCCAGGGCCATCTGGACATGGTTCCCCAGAACAATAAAGACGTGGCACACAATTGGGATACGGATCCTGTACAGACATGGATTGACGGTGACTGGGTTAAAGCCAAAGGTACCACCCTAGGTGCCGACAACGGTATCGGATGTGCCGTGGCCATGGCTGTTCTGGAAGCAACTGACATACCCCATGGTCCGGTAGAAGCCCTGTTTACCATCGATGAAGAGACCGGTATGACTGGAGCGAAGGCGCTTAAAGGCGGACTGCTCAACGGGGAAATCCTCATCAACCTGGACTCTGAAACTGAAGGTGAACTGTATGTGGGATGCGCCGGAGGTCTGGATACTGATGCAGAATTCCCTTATTCGCCTGTACCTGTCGAGAGCGACACCGAGCAGTTCAGAATAACAATCAAAGGACTTCGCGGAGGACACTCAGGTATGGAGATCAATGAAGGTAGGGCCAATTCCAACAAACTTGCCGTACGTCTTCTCCTTCCTTTGCTCAGGGATCTCGGAGTACAGCTCATCAGCATCGAAGGCGGAAACATGCGCAACGCAATACCCCGTGAAGCCGTCATTGAGATAGCTGTACCTGCAGCCAACGTTGCGGAAGCAATGAAATCGATAGAATCTGCAACTGCAGACATCAAGAAGGAATATGCCCTTATTGACGGTAATCTTGAAATCGTTTGCGAAAAGTCTTCAGGAGCGAAAGAAGCAATTCCCCAGAATGTGGCACTCAATGCAGTCAAGGCTATCTGCGCATGCCCCTGCAATGTTGACAGAATGAGCCTCGCAATGCCCGGTCTCGTGGAGACATCCAACAACATAGCGATTGTAAAATCAGACGGACAGAAAATATCCGTGCGTACCCTAATGAGAGGCTCCAGTGATTCTGCAAAATATGCATTGAGAGATGCTATCCAGTGTGCACTTGAACTTGGCGGTGCTACTGTCAGATTCTCCGGAGGATATTCAGGATGGCAGCCTAACATGAACTCTGCAATCCTCATTACCATGAAACAGACTTACGCAAAACTTTTCGGGAACGAACCGGAAGTGAAAGCCATCCATGCCGGACTGGAATGCGGGATCCTCTCCACAAACTACCCGAATTGGGACATGATCTCATGCGGTCCTACACTCATGTCTCCCCACTCTCCTGACGAAAGACTGCTTGCCCCCACTGTCGGAAAATTCTGGACTTTCATCAAAGAAGTGATGGTCAACATACCTAAGAAATAATTTTGTTTTTTACCAGAATTTGCTATATTTGCAGCCCTTATGCCCTGGCATAAGGGCTTTTTATTAACTAATTAAATCAATATCAGAATGTTAAAACAGTACGAAACCGTTTTCATTGCAACTCCCGTTTTATCTGAGGAACAGATAAAGGAAGCGGTAGAAAAGTATCGTGAGTTCATCTCTGCCGAAGGCGAGATCGTTCACGAAGAGGACTGGGGACTGAGAAAACTCGCATACCCCATCCAGAAGAAAACCACAGGGTTCTACCACCTGTTCGAATTCAAAGCAGATTCACTCTTCATCGACAAACTCGAGACACAGTACAGACGCGATGAAAGAATCATCCGTTTCCTGACTTTTGCTATGGACAAACACGCCATCGCATATTCAGAACGCAGACGTAACAACAAAAAGGAAACCGCAAACGCAAAGGAGGAATAAGTCATGGCAGCAAACAATGAAATCCGTTATCTCAACCCTCCGACAGTAGAGGTAAAAAAGAAAAAATATTGCCGCTTCAAAAAAGCGCATATCAAATATGTTGACTATAAGGATGCAGAATTCCTCAAACGCTTCCTGAACGAACAGGGCAAGATACTGCCCCGCCGTCTTACCGGTACTTCACTCAAGTTCCAGCGTAAAGTCGCTCAGGCCGTTAAACGTGCAAGGCATTTGGCTTTGCTCCCTTATGTAACTGACTTATTGAAATAAGGAGGAGAAGAGTATGGAAATTATTTTGAAACAGGACGTAGCCAATCTCGGGCACAAGGACGATATCGTAAAAGTAAGAAACGGATACGCCGTAAACTACCTCATCCCCCAGGGCATGGCAATTCTTGCTACTGAATCAGCCAAGAAAGTTCATGCAGAGAACATGAGACAGAGAGCTCATAAGGAAGCCAAACTCCGTGAAGATGCAAGCGCTCTCGCTTCAAAGATCAATGGCATTACCCTGAAAGTTGCAGCAAAGATGAGTTCAAAAGGCAAAATCTTCGGTTCTGTCAACAACATCCAGATTGCAGAAGCCATTATGGCTGCTACCGGTGTTGAAGCTGACCGCCGCAACATTGTAATCGCCGGCACAGACACTATCAAGGAAGCTGGAATCTACGATGCATCCATCAAGTTCTACAAAGACATCAAAGCTGACTTCAAAGTTGAAGTAATTGCTGAAGGCGAAACAACAGAAGAATAAAACTTATAGTTGTTCAAACGATAGAGAGGGTGGTCCAAACTGAGTTCGGGCCACCCTCTTCTTGTTGCGAAAAACTTCAACCAATCATCGAGTCAATCGCAGACTTAAGCGCTGTCTTGGGAGGAACGCCTGCACTCATGGAAGGCATTCCGTCTGACGGAATCAGGAGGAGGGTCGGCACAGACCTTATTCCGAAAGCCTGTGCCAGTTCCATCTCTTTGTCAATATCCACCTTGTAAAAATCCACCCTACCCTCATATTCCTTTGCAAGATCTTCAAAAACAGGGCCTAAAGCCTTACATGGACCACACCATGTCGCATAGAAATCCACTACTGCAGGTTTGTCGCCTTTGAACTTCCACTCATTCGGATTCTCCACATAATCATATATCTTACTGAGAAATCCGGAACGGTCCAGATGAATCACTTGCATATGCTATCCTCCTTTTATTATTTATCGTACAGTTTCTTCTCTACTTCTTCTTTTGAGACCTGCTTGGTGCAGAAGAACCAGTCATAGCACTTCACGCCTTCTTCCTCACCGTCCATCCTGCTCTTTGCTACACCGCAGGAACCTGCTGTAGGTACAATTACCTCGTCACCGGGACGCCAGTCTGCAGGAAGGGCCACTCCGAAATTGTCCACTGTCTGAAGACCTATCAGGATGCGCTTGATCTCATCGAAGTTCCTGCCGAGAGAAAGAGGATAATAGATAATGGTGCGTATGATGTTCTCGGGGTCGATGAAGAATACGGCCCTTACAGCTTTGGTTGTGCTTTCACCCGGCTGGATCATTCCGTACATCTTTGCCACTTCCATGGTAATGTCCTCAACGAGAGGGAACTTAACTTCAATATTCTTCATTCCGCGGTACTCGATCTTGTCTTTTATGGTACGGAGCCATGCGATGTGGCTGTAAAGGCCGTCAACAGAAAGACCTATCAGCTGGGTATTGAGAGCTTCGAATTCTTCCGCCATTGAAGCGAACGTCATGAATTCGGATGTGCAGACAGGTGTGAAGTCAGCGGGATGGCTGAAGAGGATTTTCCATTTTCCTTTGAAATCGTTGGGAAAATCGATTTCACCTTGAGTTGTTACAGCCTTGAATGAAGGAGCCTTTTCGCCTATGCGGGGCATCTGATAAATGTTGTTTGTTTCCATCTTTAAAATTTTTAATTGTTATTGATATTGTTTCTCTTATTTTCTGATGCAAAGATATTGCGGTGTTTTTAATAAATCAAATAGATATTTTTTATATAAATATAAATATTGTTTATATATTTGAAATCAAAAACATAAAGGGATATGAAACAGAACAGCAGAATACAGGACAAAAGAATAAACCTCACCGCATTGAAATACATAGTAAGTATATACGATCACCGGAACTTTGTAAAGGCCGCTGAAGCATGCCACGTATCCCAACCGGCCTTGAGCACTGCAGTCAGAAATCTTGAAGATGAATTGGGAATAGCCATCTTTGACCGGAACACATACCCCGTCAGACCGACTGCCATTGGTGAAAAGATCGTAATACTGGCCAGAAAGACCCTACAGGATGCAGCCCAGATAGAGGAAATTGTAAATACGGAAAAAGGAGAAGAAAGCGGAAATATAGAAATGGGGATAATACCGACAATTGCACCGTATATCCTTCCCCTGCTATTCAAAAAAATGCAGTCAGATCATCCGGCCATACATCTGCGCGCAATTGAGATGCGCACAAAATTCATTATAGAAAAGCTGTTGGCATCCGAAATAGATATGGCCATATTGGCAACACCGCTCAATACTCCTGGTCTGCTTGAAATTCCGGTATACTATGAGAAATTCGTTGCGTACATCTCACCGTCGGAAAAGGACATGTACGGGCTTGAAAACATTCCCGCGGCCATGCTCCCGTCAGAACGGCTATGGGTTCTGGAGGAAGGACACTGCCTGAGAAGCCAGGTGTTCAACTTCTGCAACAGTATAAAAAGAAGCGGATCCGCCTATGAAGCAGGAAGTATAGACACTCTGGTAAAAGTCGTGGACGCAAACGGAGGATATACTGTAATTCCTGAATTGCACACCGGATACCTGACAGAAGCGCAGAAACAGAACCTGCGCCCAATAAAAGGAGAGACTTCTGCTGACAGTATACATTGCAATTCCTGCATACCCGTCAGAGAAGTCTCTCTTGTAATCCGCGAGGACTATGTCAGGGAGAGAATGCTGAATATTGTTGCTGATACAATCAAGACATTCATTCCTGACAACATGCTCGATGCACGCCTGAAAAGATTTGCCATCAGGCTATAGCGCTACTTGTCTTCTGCAGCAGCACGTCTTGAAGCATACGTATCTTCTATCTTGCCCAGTTCCGCATTCAGCTGTGTCTTTCCCGAAACCGAATCATTATACGTACAAGGTCCTGATATACATCCATTTGGACAAACCATCATCTCCAGGAACTTGGCCGGTGCTTTCTTGGTCTTTGCATAGGACTTGACCAGGGCTATGGTCTTTTTGTCCATACCCGCAATCTTGAGATAATTGACATCCTGGTCCAGATAGGCCCTTACTGATTCAGCAACGCCACCGGTCTGTGCAAAACCATGCGCTTCCTTTACTGACATGACATCAGGTACATAAGGAGTAACAGTGTCAAAATCTATATCATATCCGGTCAGAACGCTGCCGAGCTCCTCGAATGTCATCACATAATCCACAAGAGGATTGTTCCTGGCCTCTTTGCGCTTTGCAATGCATGGACCTATGAATACCTGCTTTGCATCAGGATATTTCTGCTTTACAATCTGCGACGTATAATACATGGGGGAACCTGTAGAAGAAACATACGGTGCCATTTCAGGGATATGTTTTCTGACAAGCTCTATATATGAAGGGCAGCAGCTTGTAGTCATGAAAGGCTGGCCTTCAGCCAGTTTTTCTTTCAGTTCTTCTGCCTCTGTCGAAGTTGTAACCATCGCTCCTTCCGCAACTTCCACTACAGCGTCAAAACCTATTGCCTTGATTGCCCCGAAAAGTTTTTCCTTTGAAGTCTTGAACTGGCCGAGGATGGCAGGGGCAACCATTGCCACGACCTTCTTGCCGTCCCAGATATTATTCAGGACATCAAATACCTGGGAAATTTCGAAAATCGCACCGAAAGGACATGCATTGAGACATTTCCCGCAATAGATACATTTGCTTTCATCGATATGTTCCACTCCATACTGGTCCTTTGAGATTGCCTTTACAGGACATGCTTCTTCGCATGGAACGGGCACATAAACTATTGCATGATAGGGACAGCTTTGGTAACACTTCCCGCAGTTGATACACAGAGAGTGATCTATTACTGCCTGACCGTGCTGCTTTACATTGTGCGTAATAGCACCTTTAGGACAGTTCATGGAACAGCTCCTTGCCACACAACCGCGGCAGAGATTGGTTATTTCATAGTTCGCTTTCACACATGAGGAACATGCCTCGTCAACCACACACATGATGTTTTCCTTCAGCTCACGGTCACCTGCGATAGCCCGGCGTGCGTAATCGGACAGCGGAGTAAGCTCGTCCTTTTCGTCACTCATGTCATAACCGAGCAGCGGAAACATCTTGTATTTCCATACCGCGCGCTCCTTATGGACACAACACCTGCCAAGCACCTCCGTCCTGCGTGGACTCAAGTCAATGGGCAGTCTGTCTATGTCAGAACACAATTTGTCTTCTTTCCATTTTGCGACCATCATGGCAAGCAGCCTATGACGGACAATCATCACATTGTTAGTAAAAGCCATACCAGTTTAAAAGAAATTCAGTTATTATCCCGCAAAAGTAATAAATTAAACTCTCCCTGCAAATTTCATTTTAAGAACCATGCCTACCAGCCATGGTTTCGGTCTAGGAACCGATTCGGCGCCGGCCGTAAGAACAGCACCGGCTTTCATCTTCCTGTAATCCCTGTGGGCTCTGACTACGGACATGAAAAACGAGAATCTGCCAGTCATCAGGTATATACATGCTATCATCCCGTCCGCTACCATCCTTGAGAATATTATTCGTCCCTTTTTCCTTACGGGAAGATTTTTATACATCATGAGGAGATTGTTCCGGAAGTTAAGATACAGCTTGCGGGGGGAATTGTTAGGCAAGGTTCCTCCTCCGACATGGTAAACGGAGGAAGACGGTACAGACCATATTTCCCATCCGGCTGCCTGCGCCCTCCAGCAAAGATCAATTTCCTCCATATGCGCAAAGAAGGCATCGTCCAGGCCTCCCAGACTATGCCACACCGATGCACGGATCATCAAGGCGGCACCTGAGGCCCAGAAGACTTTGCAGGGATCGTCATATTGGCCTGTATCTTTCTGTATTGACGAAAGTATCCTCCCCCTGCAATACGGGAAATAGAAACGGTCTACAAAGCCTCCGCATGCCCCGGCATGCTCGAAGTATCCCCGATTGTCATAACTGAGGATTTTAGGTGCCGAAACAGCGCACTTGGGATGGGCATCCATAAATGCCACAAGCGAATCAAGCCATCCGGCTGTCACTTCAATGTCGGAATTCAGGAGAAGATAATATTTGAAGTTCCCGCCTTCCTTTTTTATATGCTCAAACGCCCTGTTGTACCCCCCTGTAAAGCCGTAATTCCTGTCAAAGCGGATTACATTGACCTCATGCGAAGGATATGCCCACTCCAACCATTCCACAGACCCGTCAGCAGATCCGTTGTCTGCTACAAAAAGAGCGGCTGCTTCCCTATAGTCTGAAGCACTGCCCAAAGCTGATGCCTGACGGGCAATACGGGTTCTTTCCAGTATTACCGGAATAAATTTTTCAAGGAAGTGCTTTCCGTTCCAATTCAAAATGACAACTGCTACAGACATACTGTACAAATATACTGAATGTTATCCTTACTGCCAAAACAGCATGCTAAAGCAACTTTTCCAATTGCGGAAGACGGATTCCGTTAGAACCTTTGAGAAGGACCGTGAATCCTTTCAGAGGGGTTTCCTCAAGCCATTTGCCGGCTTCCTCCACATCCTTGAAAAAGAATGTGTTCCTGTTCTCTTTTCCATTCCCGACACTGCTGAAACGAGGGCCGACCATTATCTTGAGTTCCACATCCGCATCCTCCAGATGCTCCAGAACAGCCGAATGTTCATATTCCGAATCCTGTCCCAGTTCCAACATGTCCCCCAATATTACCGCCTTGTGCTCAAACCCGGATCTGAAGAAATTGTCCAGGGAAGCCTTCATACTGGTAGGATTCGCATTATAGGTATCAAGAATAAGAAGGTTCTGTCCTGTCCGCTTCAGCTGTGAACGCATATTGACCGGCACATAACGGCTTATTGCCGATGCGGCATCCGCCTCCGGGATACCGAAGTGGCGGCCTACACAGATTGCAGCCATCACATTCGATGCATTGTAATCACCTATCAGATGTGTAGAGACTTCTGTTCCGTCAGGAAGCATGAGCCTCAGGAAAGGAAATTCCGTACTGGATGGCAGAATTTCGACACCGGCCGAACGGACACCATACCGTACGGTCTTCAGATCGGGACGCTCCGACACCATCGACTGTATTGTGTCATCATCTGAGTTGCAGAATGCAGTATCTGCCGTCCTCTGAAGATAATCGTACAATTCTCCCTTTGCCGCCTTAACTCCGTCAAAGGATCCGAATCCCTCCAGATGAGCCTTGCCCACATTCGTGATCAGGCCATAATCCGGCAAGGCAATGGAAGCCAGCAATGCAATCTCACCGGGATGATTTGCTCCCATTTCAATTACTGCAATTTCCGTATTGGCGTCTATCCTCAACAAAGTTAAAGGGACACCGATATGATTGTTCAGGTTCCCCTCTGTGGCCGTCACATTGTATCTGGCCGACAGGACCGAGCACAGCAGTTCCTTTGTCGTCGTCTTGCCGTTTGTACCTGTCAATGCTATGACCGGTATCCTGAAAGAAGACCTGTGCCTTCTGGCCAAAGCCTGCAGGGCCTCAAGCGTATCGTCCACCACCATGTAGCCTTCCGTACCTGGAAGAATCCCGCTTCCGGAAGAAACCACCGCACATGCGGCTCCCCCTTCCAGGGCCTTTGCAGCAAAAAGGTTACCGTCAAAATTTTCCCCCTTAAGGGCAAAGAACATGCATCCCGGAAAAAGTTTCCGGCTATCTGTACAGACTCCCGATGATTTGCGGAATGCATCGAGAAGGGTTATTTCCTGCTGCCTGTCCATGATCATTCCCTCCCTGTCGAACCGAAGCCGCTTTCTCCTCTTCCGCTCTCTGACAAAGTTTCAGAAGGAACCCATTCCACCCTTTCATGACGGCATACGACCATCTGGGCTATACGCTCCCCCCTCTCTATTACAAACTCCGTATTGGAAAGATTCACCAGAATGACCTTGATCTCCCCCCTGTAGTCAGCATCTATGGTTCCAGGGGAATTGAGAACGGAAATACCGTGTTTTGCGGCCAGACCGCTTCTTGGACGCACCTGCGCTTCATAACCTGCCGGGAGTTCAATATGCAATCCGGTAGGTATCATCGCCCTTTCTAGAGGGGCCAGGGTTACGGGTTCGGAGATATTTGCCCTAAGGTCCATCCCTGCAGAGTATTCGGTTGCATACCCGGGTTCCTGGAAAGGGGATTTGTTTATGATTTTCACTTTCATTTCAGACCGTATTTAATACTTGAGTTTTTCGCAAAAAGATAATATGCATACACATATACTACAATAAGCATGGTTTTCAAGGCGTACAGAAGCACCGGATTCATGCTTTCCGGTATAAGAAGGGAAATGCCGTACATAGCCAGACCGAAACCGATTACTGCAACTATCCTGTCCCACCTGTAAGGCACCGGGTAATATTTTCTCCCTAAAAACACACTTATCAGAAGCATGGCCATATATGAGGCAAGGTGCCCCCATGCCGCTGCATGGTACGAATATTTCGGAAGGAAAAGTATATTTATCACTGCAGTTACAACCAGCCCAGCCATAGTAATGTATATTGCAAACGAAGATCTGTCAGAGAGTTTGTACCACATGGATACATTGAAGAGCATCCCCAGAAGCATATATGCGAACAGCATTATCGGAACAATATCCATTCCTGCCCTGAAATCCCTTCCCACTATGTACTGTATAATATCAATATAGAATACCACACCCAGAAAGACAAGCATGCAGAATGCAGTAAAATATTCCATAACCGCCGCATACACCTTGCGGAAATCCTTGTCTCCCGCCTTGCTGAAAAAGAAAGGTTCTGACGCAAAGCGGAACATCTGCACGAAAAGTGACATAATTACTGCAACTTTAACTCCTGCCTGATAAATGCCGAGATCCGCTCTCCACAGAGTGTCATCCACATTGAAATAACGGAAGAGCACCCTGTCCAGGAAATCGTTAAGCACCCCGGGAAGACCGGCGATCATCAATGGCAATGAATACTTCAGCATTGCCGCTACAGTTTTCCTGTCACTGCCGAACCTGAACCTGAGCAGATCAGGTATGAAAAGCAGCAAAGAGACAATGCCGCTGACAAGAATTGCGAACACAGGATATGAAAAGTCCGGTTTTGGGGGTACCAGGTTCAGAATCCATATGTCCGGATGGGATTCCGCAAATGAGGGAAACCAGAGAAACATCACCAGATTCGTCACTGTCTCGGTAAGTATCTTAACTGTCTTGAACAAAGCGAATTTCCATGCCTTTCTCTCATTCCTTAGTTTTGCGAACAGTATTGAAGTAAAGGCATCAAATGCCATTATAAGCCCTATGTAGACATATAGCAGACTATATCCGTCATACCCCATCCTTACAGAAATGCTCTGTCCGAACACAATCATCAGAAAAAGGAAAACGGCAGAAACGGCGCTGACTGAAATCAATGCTCCGGAAAACACCTTGTCGGGGTCATAACCTTCCCTGTTTGCAAACCGGAAACAGCCCGTCTCCAGCCCCAGTGTAAGGACAACCTGCAATATGGCAATATATGCCATGAATTCCGTAAGCACTCCGTAATCTGCAGGTGTAAGTATATAAGTATAGAGGGATATGAAGAAAAAATTGATAAAGCGTGCAAGGATTGTACTTGTGCCATATATTGCAGTCTCTCCGGCAAGCTTGCCGACAATCTTTCTTATTTCTATGGCCATGGTTATTTCAGAAATTAGTTTTTGAGTCCTTTCTCCCTGAATATCAGGAAGCCTATATTGAACGACGGATACCATTTCGCCTTTTCTGCCTTCTCATAATAAGCACATGACAGCGAGACAGGTCCGATGGGAGACTGCCATACAAATGCAGCGCTACCGATGAACCCTCCTTTCGGAAAAGGGTCGGAATACCCGTATCCTCCGTTCGCCTTCTCTTCCAGACTGCGGTATGGCTGGAAATACCCTCCGGTAATATGCAGGAACAGTTTCTCGCTGAATTTGAAAATAGGGGAAACTGCCAGGCCGAGATAAAACGGTGCACGGTATTCAGGAAGCATAAGGGTACGGCTGTGAAGCGTCGGCTGAAAAGCAGGAGAAACAATCATCGTGGAATAATAGTCACAAAGATCCAGCGGAGTGGAATATGTCAGGTCTATGTTGTATCCAAGAGAGAACCACCTTGAGAGGCTATAGTAATCTTCCATATTGAGTCTCGCCAGGAACGTATGCCGGCAGGGCTGTGTCACCGGAGTCGGCGTATCATGGAAAATCGTCCCTTCGGTATGTGCTTCATGACTGAATATGTAACGGACTTCAAGAAGCCTTCTGCGTCCGGATGTCGGATACATGTTATAGTCCAGAGTCGTCTGGGCAAACTTCAGTCTGCCGGTAATATAGGAAAGATAAGTCATATCCGGTTTGTCATATTGGGTATATGCATCAGCAGGATAATACTCATACCTGTTCTTGCCTCCGGTCACACCGAATTCAATGAAAAGGCTCTTCCTGTATGAGAGAGGCGTTCCGACATTGAGAGTAAGATATGCCTCGCTTTCCCGGATATTGCGGGCAAGCGAGTTTGAAAAAAGGATGCTCTGGCTGCTGCCGAAATAATCGAACCTGTGTGCATTAAGCATGATTTCATACAGGAACAGCGGCTTTACTCCTATATGCTGACGGAAATACAGTCCGGCTCCGGTAAAGAATTGTCCTATATCCATATTTACGGCAGCATTCCACGGATGTCTGGAGAAATGCACATGCGATATACCGAGGAAGCCCTGCATAAGGGCAGTAGAAGATATGTTCCCTCCGACAGAAAGGGAGAGTGCCTTTCTGGGCATAACATCAAGCTTCATCGTATATGTCGAGTCCGTATGGATTTCGGCCATAGGGTACATGGAAGAAACACTGTTTGTAGAAACCAGACGGTAGTACCCTCTCTTGGCCTCATTGTATGTAAAATCCTTCTGTCCGTTTGTAATGGTCCTCGTAATGAAATCCTTTTGTCCTTCGGTCATTTTACCGGTTACCAGCAGACTGTCGAAATGCATATTTGGACATTTCTTCCGGAACTCTATCCTCATGGAGTCCACTTCTGAACCGGGACGTCTGGCCTTTATCTTTTCCTTGATGAGATCCATGTACTTCATAGCCGTATCATACCCTTTCTGCACCAGCTCGTCCACCTTGTCGAAATCCATCAGACCGTAGTCGTATATTCCGGAAATCAATATTCCCTTGTCCTCCGGGAGATCGTAATCGGTATCCTGCGTCATCATTGTTTCAAGCAGTTTGTAAGGGCTGTCCTGTTCGGGATTCAGTTTCTCCCCTTTCACGCACTTGACTCCTATGATTATATCCGGATTGTATTTCTCCTCCATCAATTCCCAGGGGAAATTGTTATAGAATCCCCCGTCATACAACAATACCGAATCGATCGTTATAGGCTTGAAGTATCCAGGGAATGTCATAGAAGCCCTTACGGCTGATCCCAGATCTCCGCTATCTGTAACGAATGCCTCTTTCTTCAGGATATCGGAAGAAACGCAGAAGAACGGCACCATCAGTCTGCTGAAATCATAATCAGCTGCAGCAGAAGCACCCGCAAAAATGAGGGTAAAGGCAATATCCATAGGATATGAGGAGACAATGCTGGTAGGCAGCAGGAACTTGATTTTTTTCTTGCCCGGATGGTATTTGTCCTCCTCCCACTTCATATTCAGAGTCACCATAGCAGGCGTAGGATATCCGGAATACAGATAAGAAAAGAACTCCCTCTCTCCTTCCCCGGTATACCATTGGTGGAATTCCTTTGTCTTCATTATGGCAATCATGTCTTCGGGAGAAAAACCTGCCGCATACATCCCCCCCACAATGGATCCGATAGAGGTTCCTGAGATATAGTCAATAGGAATGCCGTTTTCTTCCAGAGCCTTTATCACACCTATATGAGACAGCCCCTTGGCACCTCCGCCGCTCAGCACGACCCCCACCGACTGCCCGCTTGAAGGCAGACTGAAAAAGGATGCTGCGAAAATGAAAAAAAGTGGAAGAATACGGATATTCATTATATTTTTGTATAATATTTTTCAAATATACTCAAACATCATTATGAAATCAAAAATTTTTATTCTTATCACTATCACCCTGTTCCTGGCTTCATGTGCCAACAGGGGAACTAAAAACAAAGAAACAGATATGGAAAAAACCACTATGGAAAAAACAGCTCCGACTGAAAAGTCCCCCATGTTCGAAATCATAACCACACAGGGGAGCATCATCGTCCAGCTTTATGACGACACACCACTGCACAGGGACAATTTCACAAAACTTGTAAACGAAAAATTCTTTGACGGCATACTGTTCCACAGAGTCATCAACGGATTCATGATCCAGGCCGGAGACCCTTCCACGAAAGACAGCACAGCGAACAAGAACAGCTTCGGTTCCAATGATTCCGGATACACCATCCCTGCAGAAATCGTAGCTGCGCACAAACATAAGAAAGGTGCCCTTGCTGCCGCCAGACAAGGAGACACAATCAATCCGGAAAGAGAATCATCAGGATCACAGTTCTATCTGGTTCAGAGCGAAGAAGGATGTTCTCATCTGAACGGGGCATACACAGTGTTCGGAGAAACAGTAGAAGGCCTGGACGTAATCGACAGGATTGCAGCTGTGCCCACAAACCAGCGGGACCTTCCCCTCGTAGACATCAGGATAATAAAGATAGTGCCACTCCAGTAATCTGCATATGACTGTAAAAGAAGCACTCGTACGAAGCAGGAGCTACAGGCGGTTCAGACAGGACCATCGGATTCCGGAGACGGACCTGCATGCACTTATAGATGCAGCAAGACTTTCCCCGTCAGGACGGAACGCACAGGCCCTTAAATTCATCGTATCGCATACTCCCGAATCAAATGCCAGGATTTTCCCCAACTTGGGATGGGCAGGATACCTTACGGACTGGGATGGTCCAGAGGAAGGGGAAAGGCCTGCCGCATACATAATCCAACTGCTCGATACAAGGATTGTAAAAGCCACACTGGGCGATGAAGGCATTACAGCCCAGAGCATACTGCTTCAGGCCGTGGAACTCGGCTATGGGGGATGTATCATAGCTTCTGTAAAGAGGAACGTCCTGAGGGAAATCCTGGACATCCCGGAATATTTCGATATTCTCAACGTCATAGCCATCGGAGAACCGTCCGAAACCGTCGTAATCGAAGAAATCAAAGACAACGACTTTAAATACTGGAGAGACGGAAACGGTATCCATCACGTACCGAAAAGGTCTGTGGAGGAGTTGACATTCAAGGTAATCTAGGTAAAAAAGAACGCCCCGACGAGAACCGCCGGGGCGCATACCTAACTTAACCTAAAACTTAACCTATGAAAAAACTATCGCCTTAATCAATTACAAATCGCGTGCCAAACTTTCAATAAGGTATAAGTTTTTGAAAAATCTTTCCTGTTTCAATTGAATCCACCGACAAAATCCATTGCATATATGGCAAATCCGAAAGGGATGTCTGCCGGTAACCATGAAATGCCTCCGTCTTCCGTAAAATATATGGCACCGGTAGAACCGCTTCCTGAAAGGACTGACAGCACACCGGTGCTGCCGTCACGCATGAAATCCACTGCTGAAGCAGTACCGTCGGAATAAGAAGCATCCGCTGCCGGTACACTGCGGACTGTTCCGAAAGCATCTGCAGTACTGTATACAATACCGCCATCCTGCAAAAGCCAGAAAAGGCTTCCGGATACACAATCCATAGATCTCAATCCGGCAACTGAAGGCATGGATTCAACTTTGGTCCACGTCTCTCCTCCATCACGGGAGCGGAAAAGACCCATGGCATTCGTACCGCAGACATATATTTCCTCTGAGTTTACCGCATATATATCGCTTGCCGTCTGAAATTCCGAAAGTCCAGGCAATTGTACGAATTTCCATGTCCTGCCGCCATCAGATGTAAACTCGACAGCAGCCCCTCCTCCAATCGATTTCCCGCAACACCATACATTGTAGCCATCCGGAGAAGAAATGGCAGTAAAGTACTCCATCCTTTCCGATTCAAGAACCACCTCCCACTGCTTCCCTCCATTACCGGTCCTCAAGACAACCCCTGCATCCGAAGCGGCAGCCCATACCGTATCTGAATCCCTGGCCAGGACTGAACCTAGGGATATCCCTGTTTCCAAAGAAAGTGACCTGCCCTGATTGGTCCATGTCTGTCCTCCGTCTGCAGTATTCAGTATCACCGGAGTATTGCCGAATGAGTCGAAATCCCCTACTGCCCAACATATCCGGTCAGTTACTGCACAGACATCATTGAGATTCACGGAGGGTATGCTGGACTGTCCTCCCTGCCTTATCCAAGTATGACCGCAATCAGAAGAATAAAGGATCGTGCCGTATTCGGAGTCAATACTGCCCACAGCCCATGCTGACAGCACCGCTTCCAGTTCCACATCACATGTGACTACGTTGTCTCTAAGCACCTTGACCTGTCTGAACAATGGATAATATCCGTCCGAGAGGAACCTTATCCCTTGCAGATTTTCCGGAATCCCTTCGAAAAGGTATTCTCCGTTGGAGTCAGTAAGGATTATGGAATCCCCGTATACCACATTCACCCCGGACATGGGCAGTTCCGAGCCATAGCGCACTACACGTCCACTGACTGAACCTGTCCCCGTATCGGCCATTTTACATGAGAAGACGGCAGACAGGACAACAAGTGATATCCATAGCCTATGCATTACTGACGGGAGGGATTATGTTTGTATTTGAACAGAATGGCAAACAATACAGCCACCACAAGTGCATAAGCAGCAAAGACAGCCCACGTATGACTCCATCCCTGCATCAGCGCAACCCAGTCCGTTGCTGCCGGATCAGGCATCCTGTGGGAATTCACGAGCCAGTTCACTATATGCTGTGCACCGTATGTGCCCAATGCTGCTCCAAGACCATTGGTCATCAGCATAAACAGTCCCTGAGCACTGGAACGTATTGTCTTGTCGGTATTCTCATTCACAAACAGCGAGCCGGAGATGTTGAAGAAATCGAATGCGACACCGTATACAATCATTGACAGGACGATAAACCATATCCCTCCGCCAGGATTGCCTACAGCAAAGAATCCGAAACGCAGTACCCATGCGAACATTGCAATAAGCATTACCCGTTTTATACCGAAATGCTTCAGGGAAAAGGGAATCAGCAGAATACACAAGGTTTCCGACACCTGGGACAAGGAAATCAGCAAATTGGAATGGTTCACTCCGAATGATCCGGAATACTCTGGAAGATTGCCGAAATCAGCCAGAAATGGGCTTGCAAATCCGTTGGTTATCTGCAATGCCACACCCAAAAGCATAGAGAAGATAAAGAAGACGGCCATCTTCCTCTGCCTGAAAAGGGCAAAAGCCTTGAGTCCCATAGCTTCGGCAAGAGTGGTTTTCTTGCCCTTACCCAACACAGGGCATGAAGGAAGGGTAAACGAATATGCGAACATAACCAGTCCCAATACTCCGGAGACCACATACTGGAAAGACGTTTCCTGCATAGCCGTACCATTGAAAGAGCACAGATCCACGAGCCACATCGATACTATGAAACCGATCGTACCCCATATCCTGATCGGAGGGAAATCCTTGACAGGATCCATCCCCCACTGTTCCAGAATGGTGTATGCCACAGAATTGGAAATGGCTATGGTCGGCATATAAAAAGCAATGCTCAATGTATAAAGGCCGAACAGCGGTCCGAACATTACGGACTCCCCTGCCATTATCCCATATATTCCTGCTCCGATCATAGCAGCCCCTGCCACCGCATGGCAGAACCCAAGAAGTCTCTGCGCAGGGATCCACTTGTCTGCAACTATGCCCATTACGGCAGGCATGAATATGGACACTATACCCTGGATTGAATAGAACAGACCTATTTTATCACTGAAACCGGCTATTCCAAGATAGCGTCCCTGACTTGTCAGATAAGCCCCCCAGACGGCAAACTGGAGAAAACTCAACAGTATAAGACGAATTTTGTTTCCCATTTCCTTACTTTTACCTACAAATATACTTAAATTCCTTATTGTCTATCCAATCTGACAAAAAATTGTTACCTTAGTACAATTTTTAAAACCAACACACTAATCCAACAGAAGTCATGAATAAAACATTGTTGTACAACATCAACCCACTGGTAAATTTCATAGGCAAGGAGCCTGCTGAATTCACCAAAGAGGACATAATCCATTTCATTACCTCAAACGACATCCGTATTCTCAACTTCAGGTATGTTGCAGGAGACGGAAGGCTTAAAACCCTGAACTTCCCTATCAGCAGCATGGACTATCTGGAACAGATCCTTACATACGGGGAAAGAGTTGACGGTTCAAGCCTTTTCTCATACATCGAAGCAGGATCCAGCGACCTTTATGTAGTTCCCCGCTTCTCAACAGCCTATCTCGATCCGTTCGCTGAAATACCGACCGTCGGCATGCTGTGCTCTTATTTCACAAAGGACGGCGAACCCCTGGAAAGTTCTCCCGAATACACCTTGCGCAAAGCACATAAAGCTTTTATGGACAGGACAGGATACCGTTTCGAAGCTATGGGTGAACTGGAATTCTATGTTATCTACGATGATGACAACTGCTTCCCCTCCGAAAACCAGAGAGGATACCACGAATCTTCCCCTTACACAAAGACAGAGGCTTTCAGGACAGAAGCCATGAAGCTTATTTCACAGGCCGGCGGGAACATCAAGTATGCCCACTCGGAAGTAGGAAACTTCACCCTTGACGGGAAAGTATACGAACAGAACGAAATAGAGTTCCTGGTATCTCCTGTCGAGCAGGCTGCAGACCAGCTTGTCATCGCCAAATGGATTCTCCGCACACTTGCATGGGAATACGGTTTCGACATCACATTCGCTCCTAAAATCACAGAAGGCAAGGCCGGAAGCGGACTTCACTTCCATACCCGCATCATGAACGGCGACAGATCCGTGATGGTAAAGGACGGTGTCCTTTCAGATGATGCCCGCAAGGCTATTGCCGGATATATGACCTGCGCATCTTCCCTGACCGCTTTCGGAAATGCAAACCCCACATCATACTTCAGGCTTGTACCTCATCAGGAAGCACCTACAAGCATATGCTGGGGTGACAGGAACAGGTCTGTACTTGTACGCGTTCCACTCGGATGGACAGGGAAACATGACATGTCGGCCATTGCCAACGGACTGCCAGAAGACAACTCCGTATCCATGCCTGACAAACAGACTGTAGAACTCAGATCCGCAGACGGGTCAGCCGATGTTTACCTTATGCTTGCCGGTCTCGTTACTGCTGCAAGGATCGGATTCGAACTTCCTGACGCATTGGAAATCGCACGCCGCACATATGTCGACGTAAACATCCACGACAAGAAGAACGAAGGTCTGCTCAACTCCCTTGAACAGCTTCCTGCTTCCTGCGCGGAATCAGCTGATGCCCTGGAAAAAAACAGGGCCCTCTACGAAGCTCAGGGAATCTTCTCCCCCAGCATGATAGACGGGAGAATCAAGGCATTGCGTGCATTCAACGATGCAGACATCCGTAAGGAGATAAGTGAAAACAAGAACCTTATGCTGGAAATGGTAAGAAAATTCTACCACTGCGGATAAAATTATCCTACCGGCAACAATCAAGAAGCCCGTCCGAAACAGATTCGGACGGGCTTCTCCTTATTAACCTAAACTTAACCTATGAAAAAAACTATCGCTTATGTATAGTACAAACTGCGTGCCACAAATCAGAAATTAAGCCAGATCTTGAAAGCGGCCGCCTTTTCTTTGCTGACCAGAACCTTCTCCCTGTATTTCGGTTTTGTAGATACAACCAGCTTCCCGGAATGATACGGTTCAATACGGATTATCGCATCTATTGAAATCACCATCTGGCGGTTTATCCTGAAAAACACATCTGGATCAAGCTGCGACATAATCCTGTCCAGAGAAAGGTCAAGAGCATATTCCCTGCTGTCAAATGTTACTGCTACGGCCACTTTATTATCCGAATAGAAAAATGCTATGTCCCGGACATTCAGGGTAACCATCTTATCGGCAGCATATATAAGGAAACGGCTGCGGTACTTCTTTTCTTCCTTCTTCGATATACTGCGTAGTATCTCACTCAAATCAGGGAAAGGATTTACACCTGTAGCCTGCAGACCGACAAGTCCCTCATATTTCTTTATTGCAGTTTCCAGACGTTCCTTGCGTATAGGCTTGAGTATATAATCAATACTGTTGACAGTAAATGCCCTTACGGCATATTCATCATAGGCAGTAGTGAAGATGATGGCACTTTTTGGACGCGAGCGTTCAAGGAAAAGGAATGAATTGCCATCCGAAAGATGGATATCCAGAAACAGCAGATCCGGATGTGGGTTAACATCAAACCACCCGCATGCAGAATCAATGCTGCCATTCAGGATATCAACCGTCCAATCGGGCCTGAGTTCCTTAATCATATTGTACAGAAGTCTTGCGGCAGGCTTCTCGTCTTCCACTATTGCGACTCTCATTCTATTCATAAATCAAAGGCAGTTCCACAGTAAAGTATTCTTCCGTTTCTGAAATCCACACAGGCTTTCCGCACAGAAGCCTGTATCTTTCACTCAGATTCCGGAGACCTACTCCAGACTCATGAGGACTCTGTTTTTTCCGGACATTGTTTGTAAATACAAGTTTACAGGCATCCTCCTGCACCGATATGCTGATCTTGACAGGGTGTGTTTCATCCATATAATTGTGTTTTATTACATTTTCAGCCAAAAGCTGCAGTGACAGCGGAGGAAGCTTGGCATCGGCTGTATTCTCAGGCAATGAAACATCCAGCACAACGCACGGTCCCATTCTTACCTGGTGCAGGAAAAAATAGGATTTTACAAACGCTATCTCTTCATCGAGGGACACAAGGTCTTCTCCGTCGTGCTGAAGGACATAGCGGTAAACATCCGAGAGTTCCTGGACAAACCGGACAGCATTGTCTTTGTCTCCGCACTCTATTTCCGCCACAAGCGTATTCAGATTGTTGAACAGGAAATGTGGATTCAACTGGTTCTGCAATGCCTTGATCCTGGCTCTGTCAGCCATAAACTTGAGATTCTCCTTTTCTTTATAGAAACGGACAGAAACATGCAGAGAATGGTTGACCATGAAAAGCCCCACAACGAGCAGTTCCAGAAGCCACAATGTTATTATAATCCTTATTCCGTTCATTCCGATTTCCAGAAAATTCGCGAAGCCTGCCAGACATTTTACAAGAGTAAACACAGCATAATTCAGCAAAAGCAGGACCAGGGCAGTCACCGTATAGAATACAACCAGCTTCCATTGGGACACATAGAATTCAGGATAGTGCCGTATCATGATCTCTTTCACCTTCAATAGAGTAAACCCAAAGAGATTAAAAATACAGACCACTGTCGCCGCAGCCCCGAGGGATGTGATCCTCTCGTATGCTGCACCCAAATAATTCTGCAGAAGAAAATACGAGATAGCTCCCATTGCTGAGAATATAATAACCGGCAATATCTTCTGGACAATACGCATAACCACGTTTTTGTGCAAATTTAAACAATCTGGTGATTCACTCCTCATATCTTCCTGCCGAATGTATGAGTTCCGCCCTGCTCACCTGAGCCTCGAATTTCGATCTTACATAGTTCAGCCTTGCCTGCTGGCAGTATATCTGCGCATCCAGGACCTCGATTATCGAGGATTCACCTTCCATATAACGGGCCATGGCCACTTCCTCGTTTTCACGTGCTTTCTCAAGGGAATTCTCTGTAAGCAGCACCTGCCCTACAGCCTGCTCATATGCAAAATACGCCGATTTCAGATTAAGGACAATCTCATCTTCAACCTTTTCCCGCTGATACTCCGCTGTATTTACATTGTGCTCCGATGCCCTTTTCACATGTTTTCTTTTCCCCCATTCGAATATGGGTACATTCAGTTTTGCGTATACTGCATAATTGAGATTCATATCCGGCCTGAAATTGTATCCGGGAGCGGAATATACCCCGTCCACTCCAAATGACAGATACGGGAGGAAATATGAATCGGCAATCTTTCCTTCTGATGTCACTTTTCCGACATTGTGCAGTGCGGTTTTCAGGTAGGGATGCTCCGCAACAATATTATCGATTTCCCCACAATTCAAACTGTTGTCCGTAATGGCAATCACAGCACTGTCAGTCTGCAGGACCGTATCCAAAGCCACACCGGCAAACATATTCATAGACATCCTTGCTACTTCATAATTGTTTCTTGCCAGCATGAGACTGTATTCGGCATCATTGTATTTGACCTCTGCCATAAGCAAGTCATTCCTGTCAGCATATTCTGCATCCACCCGTTCCTTTACCACCTTTACCAGATTGCCTACTGACTCCCTGAAGGATTCGGCTATCGACACCATCTCCTTGTTCGCCACCTCGGCCCAATATCTCAGATCAGCTTCATATGCTACGTCCGACATCTTCATCTTTTTCCTCTCTGCAGCCATTGCACTTTCGATACCGGCTTTACGATGTTGTTCCCGAATAAACCCACCTGCATACAAAGGCTGTTCCAGTGACAGTCCCACTCCATAATCCAGGTTCTGCCCTCTGAAATGCAGATGCTGATCCAGTGAAGGAATTTCCAGATCAAGTTCCATGGGGAATCCGGTATAGGAAAAATGGGCATTCCCGGACAGTTTAGGGAAATAATCTGCGCGGGCTGCCTCCGTCATCTCAGCAGCAGCCGCCATGTTTTCTTCTGCCGACTTCAAATCCTTGTTATAGTCAAAAACCATCTGCCTGTATTTCGAACTCAACGAATCACCCTCCGCTGCCGACCGGAAAAGGGACAATGCCATCAATAATGCTACTGTTGCTTTTCTTCTCATGATTATCTGATTTTATAGAATATGGAATACAATGCAGGAGTAACCACCAGTGTCAGAACAGTCGCAACAGTAAGCCCGAATACAATTGTAGTAGCCATTCCGTTGAAAACCACGTCAAACATAAGCGGAAGCATTCCGCATATGGTGGTAAGTGCTGCCATCAATACTGGGCGTGTCCTTGAAACAGTAGCTTCTACCACTGCTTCAAAAGGTTCCACCCCGTTTTTCCTCTGGACATTGATCTCATCCATCAGTACTATTATGTTCTTTATTATCATGCCCAGAAGCCCTAGCCATCCGGCCATGCAGAAAAATCCGAAATCAAAACCTGTAATAAGCAGACCGGTTATCATACCCGTAACCGAAAGAGGCAGCATCAGCAGGATTATCAGCGGCTGCCTGAAGTTTCCGAACAGCGCCACAAGGATTACCACCAGAAGCAGGAATGCCAGAGGAAAATATTTTACAAGAGCCTGGACCCCTTCCTTCTGGTCCTTGTATTGCGAATCCCAGAAAAAAGTATAGCCTTCAGGAAGATCTATGGCCTCGATCTCTTCCGCTATCTCATTCCGGACCTCCGCCATCGTACATCCGGGCTGCACATCACACATGGCTGCCATTGACAGTTCCCGGTTGTAAGTCTTCACCAAAGGCCACTCCCATCCTATCGCAATATTCCCAGTCACCTGGTCCAGTACAGAAGAGTTGTTTCCATTCCACACCGGGAGATCCCTCAAGGCATCCAGATCCGCCTCAGCAGGTACTGCCGTCTTGAGCATCAGGGGGACTTTCTTTTCATTGTCCCTGTAAATCCCGACCGGCACCCCGTCCCCTACCGATTTGGCAGCAGTGACGACCGAGGCTTTTGAAATTCCCACCCGTCCAGCTTTTACCGGATCATAGGGAGCGTCTACCTTCATGGCCATATTCCCCCACTCATTCCGGACATAGGACGTCTTGGGATTTTTCCTCATTATGTCTATCGCAACATTCGTAAGCGAGTCCAGGACTTCCGGATCCTTTCCGCAGAAACGCGCCTCTATCATGGCCTGGGGTACCGTATTCAGTTCAAACCTGTTTACCCTGAAGAAAAGTTCCGGGAAGAGGGCATTCCCCTTGCTGAGCAGCATTTCCTGAATTTCCTTGCTCTTTTCAGGAGACTCTGCCTCCACCAGGCAGTTTGCATAGTTGGGCTGAGGTCCGTAAGCTGCATTCGCAAGATAATACCTGGGCGGAGTCTGCCCTATGAATGAAGACACGTTGCACACCCCATCCAGATCTTCCAGATAGGCTACCACTTCTTTCACTGCATCGTCTGCATACTCTATCCTGCTTCCCTCCGGAAGCCACATGTCAATGGTAAAATATTTCTTGTTCAGCTGCGGCACGAACACCTGGGGAATGTTCCGGAACCCTGTCATTGTAACTGCAAGCAACACAGCTACCGCACCCACAACATAGTATTTCCTTCTGATAACCCAAGAAAGCACATTCCTGAAACGGTCATATCCTTTACCCTGGAATGGATTGCCCTCCGGGTCCCCGCCTTTTGGTTCCCGGACAAATTCCTGAATGAAGAAAGGAGTCTGTGTAATAGCAAAAATCCAGCTGAACATCAGTGAAACGGCAATGACAGACACAAGCGAGGAGAGAAGTTCCCCTGTAATGTGGGGCGAAAGACGGATCGGCATGAAGGTAAGAATTGCAATGACCGTAGCTGCAAGCAATGGTATGGCTGTGGAGGTTACAGCCCGGAGTACCGATGCCCCTTTGCCAAGGCCTCTCTGCATATTGACCAGGGCTGAATCCGTTACCACAATAGCATTATCAACAAGCATACCCATGGCGATTATTATGGCTGCAAGGGACATCCTCTGCAGTGCTATGCCTGTCACCCACATATATATAAGAGTGGCAAAAATAGAGAACACCAATCCGCTCCCTACAAGCAGACCGTTTCTGAAGCCTATAAAAAAAAGCAGAATCACCACCACTGTAAAAACCGAAAGGATCAAGTTCAGAACAAAGCTGTTGTTTGCCACTGCAGATTCCACTCCCTGATCATAGATACAGACAATCTCACATCCGCCGGGGAGAGTCTCTGAAAAACCGGAGACAGTCCGGGCTGCAGCTTCTGCCATCTCCACCACATTCCCGTCCGGCACTGTCGAAATTGCAATCCCGATAGACGGGACATTCCCTACTCTCATAATATTCCTTGCAGGTTTCAGATATCCCTCACTTATTTCCGCCACATCCCCTAATCTGAAATATTCCCCGCCCCGGGACGTAATGGCCATGTTCCTGATCTCGTCCAGGGATGTAAAGCTGCCGGCCGCATCGATCCGGAGCCGGTTTTTATCTGTTTCCACCGCACCTGCATCCACCACTTTGTTCTGGTACTCGAAAGCTTCCATTATATCCGCCATTGTCAATCCTGTAGTAGACAGCAGGGCAGGCGACACCAAAACATCTATCGTAGGACTTTGGACTCCGAAAAGTTCCACCTTGGCCACATCTTTGACTGTAAGCAGTTCATTCTTAAGGTCTCTTGCAATATCTGCCAACTGCCTGTTCGTATACCCCGGTCCCTTAAGGGCATAAAAAACCCCGAGCACATCCCCGAAATCATCATTCACCACAGAAGGTCCGGCACCGTCGGGAAGTTTTGACTGGGCATCGCTTACCTTCCTGCGTAGCTTATCCCACAACTGCTGCATATCATCGGCACGGATTTCCTTTTTCACATATACCGTAATCTTCGACAGACCGTACCTGTTCTCAGATTTAAGGTAATACAGTTCTCCCAAAGACTGGATGGCCTCTTCCAGATGGTCCGTAACCTGACTCCGTACTTCCATCGGGGAAGCCCCAGGATAGGCAGTCGTGACCACTGCCTGCTTTATGGTAAAAGGTGCATCTTCCAGTTTGCCCATCCTGACATAAGCAAAGATACCTCCGGCAAATACCAACAACAGTATCAGCCATGTAAAGGCCTTGTTGCGCAAAATATACTGTACAAGTTTTTCCATAACCGTCATTCTGCTATTTGCACACTGATATCTTCCGAGAGCATTGACTGGCGGCTGACAGCCACAACATCCCCCTCCGAGAGGCGGCCTGTAACCGATACCATTCCGTTTTCAAGACCGGTCATCATGACCGGAACCGGAACTGCCTTGCCGCCTTCTATCTTCCAGACCATACTGCCTGTATGGTTCGAATAGCATATTGCCGCCTGCGGTACTGCCAGTCCCTCCCTGCTATCGGAAAAATTCAATGAAACCGTACCGCTCATCCCGCCTACAAAACCGCTGTCAACATTATCCATGACTGCTGTCATAAGATAGGAAATGTTATTATCGCTTGTTGTCCTTGAAATATGCATCTCCGACGGATTGAAAACCTTTTCCGGGCATGCATCGAACACAATCTCAACATTCTGCTTATCGAAATTGCCGTTTCCGATCTTCAAGGCAACATCTTCGGGGACATATGTCTCGATCCTTATCCTACTGAGATCTATGAAAGATATAGCGGGTTGCCAGGCACGGATATCCTGAAATGGCTCTATATACACTGTCTGTACAAAACCGTCGAAAGGGGCGACAAGTTCAGTATCCTGCAGCTCATTGCATGCATTTTCATATTCCGAACGTGCCACTTCATAATCCGCCTTGGATTTTTCATAGCTGCTGCCTGAAACATTGTTCTTGCTGTACAGGGAAGATATTCTCCCGAATTCCACTTTCGCCCTGTCATAGACTGCCTCCGCCCTGTTTTTTCTGATAAGGAAATCCCTGTTGTCGATAGATGCTATTTCCTCACCCTTCCTGTAAAAGTATCCGGGTTGTATATCAAACATACCCAGAGGTCCTCCTACCCTGAAAGACAGGTTTGTCTGGTTGTAGGGTTTTGAAATAAAAGGGAAACTCCTGCCGGCAGATCCCTTTGCCTTGACGACTTCGGCCGTCTTTACCTGTACTTCTTCTATGGGCTGCACACCGCCATTGTCCGAACAGGAGCAGACCATTGCCAATAAACCGAATAGTAGTATCTTTTTCATCTGTCTGATATTTTCGGATGCGAAAATACCGGCAGACTGCATCATATGCGAATATCGTTTGCCGAAGCTGGAAAAATCGGGGCCGAAACAGAAGTTACGGATACCGAAACCAATCAGACCAAGAGGGAAATATAAATTTGTAACTGTTATCGAATAGAGCTCTTCCCTGCCGGTATTCTGCATATTAGAGAGAGAATCCAAGCATGCAGATCATGCTATATATCTCCAAGACAATGCCAGTCAGAAAACAATTGATTCTGTTAAATGAAACGGAGTTGAGTCAAACAATCCTCTCCAATCCAACTTTTTGGTACACCTCAGTCCACCGGATGCCGTCCCGTCGGTGCCATGCACATCACCGGTGCGCTACGGCCTTCAAGTCACGCTTCACGCTTCTCTCCGGCACTCACTCAACTACTCCAGCGCAATTTCCGTATCCTAACATTCCATCATCCACGAAAACACTGATTATCAAGGAGATTACAAAATCCACATCCGTTAGGTTTACCCGAAACAGCCGATTTTACCCCGAAATCGGTAAACCTAACGTACGCCCGCATTATTAATGCGCTTATTATCATGTAGATATGAAATCTACTGTAAGTTAGGATGCTCATTATAGACCGTCATAACGGTTTTGGGGTGTCCCATGATACTCTCTGATCGTTTCTGCACCCCATTTCCGCCGCTCACTCATCCACACCGCCCGGAATATGCCGAATAATGGGCGTTGTGGAATCACCTACGCTGGCGATCTTGCTATACACCGATTCGAACACGCAAGTGGGCCAAAGCACCTACGCAGGCGCACCAGGCAGACTACGTGAAAACACTGATGATCAGCCGATTAGAAAAAACAGACTGATTCACCTGCAGAGGGTGGTGGTGAGCAGACCGGCCTGAGAAGCATATCTGGGGCATGTTGGCGTCTGGAGACTTTCCGCAGGTGTACCGCACGTTTTGCAGGAATACACTGGGACACAAAGAGTTGCAAGGATTGTGCCGGTTCACCTGCGGAGGCTGGTGCTGAGCAGACCGGCCTGAAAAACATGTCTGGAGCAGATTGGCGCCTGTAGAGCTTCCGCAGGTGTACCGCGCGGATTGCTGAAATACGCTGACATTCAGTCTGTTAGCAGAAATGCGCTGGTTCACCTGCGGAGGTGTTTGAAAGGCACACCACGTCGAGAGTGCGTTCTCAGAAACATGTCTGGGGCAGATTGGCGCCTGTAGAGCTTCCTCAGGTGTACCGCGCGGATTACTGAAATACACTGGCAATCAGTCGATTAGAAAAAACAGACCAGTTCACCTGAGAAGGAAGGATGGAAAACGAAACGTGATGAGATACCTGTCTGGGACAATATAGGTACTGGGCAGACTCGTACAGCAAACGGGAGACAGCCTTTAGCAGCAGACCTGCGATGATTCATGGAAAAGAAAAAAGCACTTACGAAATCCTCGCAAGTGCTTGGTTTTTAAGTAGCGAGACCCAGGATTGAACTGGGGACCTCATGATTATGAATCATGCGCTCTAACCAGCTGAGCTATCTCGCCATCACTTTGTTGAGCTACCAGGAGTCGAACCTAGATTTACAGAGCCAGAATCTGTCGTGCTGCCATTACACCATAGCTCAGTGAATTGGGAGCGCAAATGTAAGTATTTTTTACAAAAATCAAAAATTATTTTACTTATTTGCTTCGCGATTCCTGTTTTCTGTGCGTCATGTCAAACTCCAGGACACCTCCGCCGAGAATCTGACCGATAGTCAGTTTCAGGGCTCCGTCCGTATCCGGAACGAGCTTCTGCCCGTTCAGACGTACAGAGCGAACGAAACGGTTGCGGTCCGAAACTTTAGGTGCACGTATCTCCAATGTTTTCCCGTTTTCGAGATTTATCTTCATATAGGGCATATAAGGGGCTCCCACGATATAGTCCCCGCTGCCAGGGCATACAGGATAGAATCCCATTGCCGAGAATATGTACCATGCCGACATCTGGCCGCAGTCATCATTGCCGCACAATCCGTCGATATTGTTCCTGTACATCCTGTTCATGATCTCCCGCTGCCAGTACTGGGTCTTCCAGGGACTTCCGCTCCACGCATAAAGGAAAGGTATATGGTGGCTCGGCTCGTTGCCATGGACATATCCCCCCAGCAATCCCTCTCTGGTAACATCCTCCGTACCTGCAAAGAATTCATCCGGCAGATGCATTGTCATAAGGGTATCCAGATTTGCTTCGAACTGCCGCGCTCCGCCCATTGCTTCCATAAGTCCGGGTACATCATGCGGTACATAGAATGAATAGTTAAGGGAATTGCCCTCGATAAAGCCCTGTCCGTGAGTACTGAGCAGGTCAAACTTGGGTTTGAAACTGCCATCCCTGCGGCGGGGACGGGCATGACGGGTCTCGGGATCGAATATATTGCGCCAGTTCCCGGATCTCTTCAGGTATTCTGCCGCTGTCTTTTCATCTCCGGCATCAGCAGCAGTACGGTAGATTGTCCAGTCATCGTAGGAATATTCCAGAGTGACCGATGCGGAACTACCGGATGCTTCCATAGGCACATATCCGTACTTCATCATGTCACTGATGCCGTCATAATAGGGAAGTGTCGAACTGCGTACCATTGCTGCAAGCGCGCGGGAAGTATCCACCGGTATACCTGTTGCTATGGCATCTGCCAGGATGGATACGCTGTGGTATCCGATCATGCACCAGTTTTCGTTGGCATTGTGACTCCATACCGGAAGGACTCCGTGTACACTCTGCTCCGAATGTGCAATCATGGACTCTACTATATCCTTACTCCTCTCCCTCTGGATTATATTGTAAAGGGGATGCAGTGCCCTGAAAGTATCCCATGTCGAGAATACGGTATAGTTCACAAAGCCGTCAGCCTTGTGGGTATTGCCGTCCACGCCTCTGTACAATCCGTCCACATCGCAATATACAGAGGGGTTTATCATCGTATGGTACAGGGATGTATAGAACATCGACATCTGGTCTGCACTTCCCTCGGCCTCTATTACGGAAAGGGCGTCATCCCATGCCCGTCCGGCTTCCATTGCCAGCACATCGAAGGATTTGCCCGATGCCTCCGCCTGAAGGTTCTTCACTGCTCCGGCCGTGCTTACACCGGACAGTGCTACTTTTACCTCCAGTTCGCGTCCTTCGGCAGGATCGAACTCGAACCATGCTGTTATCTTCCTGCCTCCTATCTCAGGGAAGTTCCGGCTCTGTCTGAAGCGGTAATAGAATCCGTTGTAAAGCACCTTCCCGAATTCCTTGTATCCGTACTCCTTTATGGGACGGGAAAACGAGATTGCAAAATAGGTATAGTTGGTCCTGGCCCACCCGTTTGTAATGCGGTATCCGGTCAGCAGGGTATCGTTCTCCACCCTGATCTGGGCCCACAGAACCTTACCGTCGTAATTGTATATCCCATGCACGAGATCCAGGATAACCCTCTGTACGGAATCCCCTTCAGGGTAAGTATAGCGATGAACCCCGGTCCTGGGGGTCGCCGTCAGCTGGGCACGGATACCGTAATCTTCCAGGGTCACCTCATAATAGCCTGGTCTGGCCAGTTCTGTAGTGTGGCTGTACCTCGAACGGTATCCTGAACCGGGATTGTCAGCAGTACCGGGCCTGAGTTTAAGTTCCCCGACCGTAGGCATCAGCAGCACGTCACCGAGATCAGAATGTCCGGTCCCGCTGAAATGGGTATGGCTGAATCCTACGATCGTACTGTCCCCGTATTGGTAGCCGGCACAATACCGGTACACATCCCTCTGGTACCGTCCGTTCACGTTATGGGGAACGGTATCGGTATCAGGGCTGAGCTGCACTATTCCGAACGGATAGCAGGCTCCCGGGAACGTATGTCCCATTCCGTTTGTCCCTATCATGGGGTTTACCCAACGGGAAAGTGAATCACCACTGTATTCCGATGCAGCCGCTGCGAATCCAAAAGCCGCGAATATGGCTGCCAGTATAAATCTTTTAGTCGTTTTCATGGTGCGAATATATTGAAAATTCAGGTTTGTTTCCTATTTTTGAAAACAAATCTGCAATATGGAAAAGAACATAATTTTCAAGGACTCCGGATACCTGATCCTAAGGATAGGTCCGGCAGTGGGCATCTATGGTACCGAGGAAGCAGGGAGAAGGCTGATCCACGAAGCCCTGCAGAGCAGTGCCGCCATGGCATACAGCGGATACAGGACCAGAACCGCTGCCGGAAAGCTGAAAGACAATCCGGTCAACCCGTACCAGACCGGCAGCATAAGGGAGGATTTCGATTTCGGATCAATAGTGGCAGTGAGGGAAGACCTGTTCTTCAGGTGGAAAGACGAAACATACTGCTCTCCGGCAGAAAACACTGTCATCCCGAGATTCGGCAAATGGTATTCCCTCCGCCTTTTCCTTTCCCGGAACGGGGAGCTGCGGCATGTTCCGGAACTCCTCTACTCGATAGACGAATACGACCCCAGAACCTCCGGCCAGAAGCAGTTCGACTATGTCGATCCCAGGAACCGGGATGTGCAGATAGAGCTGGAAGCCATTTTCACAGAGCACCTCCGCAAGACAGGGGCATGGCTGCCTCCCAGGACCCGTACAGTCGCCGACAGCGGAAAGGTACGCGAAGCGGAAGTCTCCGTCATAATCCCCGTCCTGAACCGGGTCTCCACCATCGGGGATGCACTCGATTCCGTCCTATCACAGCAGACAGACTTCCGTTTCAACGTACTTGTACTCGACAACCATTCTACAGACGGCACAGACCGGATAATAATTGAGAAAGCCGCTGCAGACAGACGGATTCTGCACATTGTCCCGGAAAGGACGGACCTCGGAATCGGAGGATGCTGGAATGAAGGCATAAACCATCCATCCTGCGGGAAATATGCAGTACAGCTGGACAGTGATGATATGTACAGCGGACCGGACACACTGCAGCGCATTGTGGATGTATTCCGCAAAGAGAAGTGCGCAATGGTCATAGGCAGTTACATGATGACTGATTTCGACCTCAACCCAATCCCGCCCGGAATCATCGACCACCGGGAATGGACGGATACCAACGGGCACAACAATGCATTGAGGATAAACGGACTTGGAGCCCCGAGAGCATTTCATACGGATACACTCATTTCTGTCGGGGGATTCGACAATGTCTCCTATGGGGAAGATTATGGAGCGGCCCTCCGCATCACACGGGATTACCGGATATGCCGCATATATGACCCCATATACAACTGCAGGAGATGGGGTGGCAATTCCGATGCAGCCCTGGACATAGAAAGGGTCAATGCCAACAACGCATACAAGGATTCGCTCCGGACTAAAGAGATTGAAGCCCGGAAAGTTTCCGGATGATCTGCAACGACTCGCTGTACCCGTACCCGCGGCCCAAAGCGTAACGCAATGTCTTGGTCTCCCGGATCTTCCTGTCCTCCTTGGAAAGGGATTTCCATTTCATGGATATGACAGACTCCATCCTCCTCCGTGTCTCGGGATCTACCGACACCTCATCTATCGCACTGTTTACAAGGTCCTGGTCCAAACCCTTGTTCCGGAGAGCGTAAGCTATTTTTTTAGGTCCCCAGCCCGAAATCTGCGACTTGTCCCTCACAAAGGCATAGGCATATCTTACGTCGCTGAGATAGCCGTCTTTCTTCAGCATCTCCAATACCTTCTCGGAATCCTCGCTTCCTGCCCCTGCTTTACGCAGCTTTTCCAGAATGTCTCCGCTACAATACTCCCTGCGGCTGCATAATGCAGCCATTCTTCCGAAAAGGGTCTTTATCACTTTATCATCTTCACCCATAGTGTCATTGAGTGTTTTCATTCTGTCTGCCGCTCAGCATACCGCATGCCGCAAGGATATCCTCTCCTCTCGAAGCCCTTATGGTCGTCAGGACCCCTGCATCATTCAGTCTCTTCCGGAACGATTCTATTACCGGCAGCGGAGGCGTCTCAAGGGGGGAATCGGGTATCTTATGGAAACGGATAAGATTCATCCTGCACTCCAGCCCCCTCAGCATCCCGGCAATCGCATCTGCATGTTTTCCTGAATCATTCACACCGGCAAACATTATATATTCAAAACTCACCCTGCGCTGTCCGGTAAAATCATATTTCCTAATAAGCCTTATTGTTTCCGACAGTGGAAAAGGCTTTTCCATCGGCATCAGTTCCTGCCTCTGGTCCGGAAAAGGGCTGTGCATGCTGATTGCGAGATGACATGAACATTCATCCAGAAAACGCTTCAAGGGTGCCACTGATCCGTTACGTCCGGAATTGACACCTATCGTAGAAAGGGTTATACGCTTCGGGCTCCACCCGAATCCCCAGTCGGAAACCAGCACCGTAATGGCCTTGGAAACATTCTCCCAATTGTCCAGCGGTTCACCCATTCCCATGAATACGGCATTGGTAAGTCCGTCCGATTCGTCGATTTCCATGAACTGGGATAGGATTTCCGCTACAGTCAGGTTCCCATGGAATCCCTGACGTCCGGTCATGCAGAAACGGCAGCCCATCCTGCATCCCTTCTGGGAAGACACGCATATTGTCTTCCTGTCCTGATCGGGGATCATTACAGCCTCCACACCTGGAGCATCATTCCACGGACGGAAAAGATACTTTCTGGTACCGTCTGAGGAAGCCGCCACTTCACAATACGGCATCCTGCCGACAATGTAGTGTTCCGAAAGTTTCTCCCTGGCCGCCTTGGAGATGTTGGTCATCTGGGATATCTCCCTGACTTTCTTGTGATAAAGCCAATCTGCCATCTGGTTTGCAGCATAGGCAGGCAAACCGTAGGCAGCGCATACTGACTTCAGTTCATCGGGTGTCTTCCCTAACAGAGTTTCCATCGGCATACGTTTATTCGCGGACAATCTCGACTTCGTTGTGCAGACCCAGTTTTATTATTGACGAAGGACGTCCGGTAGAATCCACATCCAAAGACGGATCCACACACATATCTGCAGCAGACATGATCGATTCCGATATATCGGCATATTTCTTAGGGGCAGGGGATCCGGACACATTTGCAGATGTGGAGACAATAGGCTTTCCGAAACGGCGTACCAATTCCACACAGAATCTGCATTTAGGAATCCTTATGGCTATGCTTCCGTCTTCTGCCGTCACATTGGAAGCCAGGCCTACTCCCTCCGGATATATGATTGTCAGAGGCTTGTCATTCAAGGACTCGAGGGTCACTGCCATCTCGGGAATCTCACGGACATATCTGGCCACCATATCCATATCGGAAGCCAGGACTATAAGGCTCTTTGCATCCGAACGCTGTTTTATTCCGAAAACCCTCTCGACTGCATCCGCATCGGTTGCATCACAGCCTATACCCCATATGGTATCTGTCGGATAAAGGAGGATCCCGCCTTTGCGAAGTGTGGCCACAGCCTCCTCCATTTGTTTCTCTCTCATTGTAACTTCTGCCATAACAAACTGTATTTCAAATTATTCCAATCCAATTTCCGCAACAATAGGATAGTGGTCCGAATGCTTCACCTTGGGAGTATAGTGGGAATACACCTGGACCTCTTCCGGCACAAACATGTAGTCTATCCTCAACAGAGGCCACATTATGGAATATGTAGCACCGAATCCGTAACCGGCCTCCCTGAACGTATCTTTTTTCCCTTCCGAAAGTTCTTTGTAACTATAGGACATCGGAGTGTCATTGACGTCTCCGCATATGAACGACGGCATACCGCATTGCGCCTGATTCCTGAGGAGGGCATCGGTCTGGAACTGTCTTTTCGATGCAGAAGTCAACACTTTTTCATGTGCATGCACGAATTCATCCGAAAACTCCTCCCATCCTCCGATTTTCTTTATAAGGCTCGTAAGCGAGATACTGTTCGACTCCAGATGTACATTATATACCCTTATCGCATGGCTGCCGACAATCGCA
Source organism: uncultured Muribaculaceae bacterium (assembly GCA_964640305.1). GTDB lineage: Bacteria > Bacteroidota > Bacteroidia > Bacteroidales > UBA932 > Coprenecus. The sequence continues at coordinate 117,165 of CAZXFF010000001.1, forward strand.
TCCGAGTACATGACCATATTGGTACTCGATTCAAAACGGATCCGTCCTCCGGATGCGATCGGGAATTTGCTGAGAGTCACATTCCCCACAAAATATTCTCCCTTCCGGTAAGGAATAAGGAAATGCTGTACATACCTGTAAGCCGGGAAACTCCGCCGGACAGCAGATGTATCCGTTGTCCTGAACTCCTGCAGAAGGACAATGTCAGGATTCTCTTCCTCTATGAACCGGCATACATCCCCTAAACACTCATTCTGTCCGGATGTCCCTGATGAAGTGAATCTTCCTACATTATAGGACATAATCCTGAAAGCCTCTTCCGGAGCCGGTTCCTTTCCCTGACTTCCCGGACGGAAATATGTGCCGGCAAAGAAAACCGATGGAAGCAATGCGATCACAGGTATCCAGAAAGAGCGGGATCGGCGTATTACGGCAGCTATCAGAAGAATAAGATTCAGCAATATGGCCGGAATGAAATATATGCCGAAAAAGCCTATGAAGCCGACTTTAGCAGGGCTTACGAACGGAGCAAGGTAGCATAGGGATATAAGTATCAGCGCAATTACCGCCAGCACTCTGAAAGAGATACTGAACAGCCATATACGCCGTCTTTTCCTACGCCTTGCCATAAATCAGTACAGAATGTTTTTCTTCTTCCAGTAAAGTATGAGAATCAGACCGAAAAGCATACCTCCAAGATGTGCAAAATGGGCAACTCCGGACTGGGTCCCGGTAATTCCGGACAGCAATTCTATGGCTCCGAAAATGATGACCATCCATTTGGCCTTCAAGGATACGGGGGGAAAAATGAAAGAAATGATATTGTTTGGGAAGAGCATGCCGTATGCCAGAAGCAGACCGTATATTGCACCTGATGCCCCTACTGTAGGGATTCTGTTTATCGTGGCCTCCACCAGACCCGGCATTTCGGCAAAAGTAATCTGCAGATACATGACCAGTTCATTGACAAGCCCTGCCCCTATTCCTGTAATCATGTAGAAAAGGAAAAATCTCTTGCTTCCCCACACGTTTTCAAGGACGCTGCCGAACATGTAGAGGGAGAACATATTGAAGAATATATGCCAGAATCCGCCATGCATGAACATGTATGTTATCAGCTGGTACGGTTTGAAAAAGGGCGATGTAAAATAGAACAGTGAAAACGTCTCGTACATGAAACTGTTGGCAAACATGGTAACGAGATATACTACTGCATTGATAATTATAAGATTTCTTACCACAAAGGGCATACTGGGACGATAGTATCCGTAATTCATAATTTCCTCTCTATTTCTTCTTCAGTTATAATAAACATTGTTTTCAGCCCTGCGGGAGTCGTCTCGGGCTCTGCGCAGGCGAACAACTTGTCCACCAAAACCCGTGCCTCATCGGTTGTCATGCGTGAAAACCGGCACGAGGCAGCAGATCTGGCAAGTCCGGCTGCCATATTTTCACGGTATGCGGCTTTCTGCATCGAAAGCGGTCCGGCATCCACAAATGAAGCCACCAGGTCCTCTATCGCCACTTTCACAGACTCTTCGTCGGCCATGAATCCATCCGGGATTCCATTTACTGTCACAAGTCCGGGTTCTGACGACACAATGTCAAAACCCAAAGCCGACAGTCTCTCCGGATCCTCCATCAGAAGGGCATATTTCTCCTGGGACAGCATCAATGAGCAAGGGAAAAGCACCTGATGCGTAATGGGGACCGCCCCGTCCAGTTCGCAAAGGTATTTCTCATACAATATCCTCTCCTTCGCACGGCGTATATCCACCACCATCAGTCCGGATCGGAGATTAGTCACTATATATTTTCCAGAAACCAGCAGCAATCCCGGCACATTGGATACAGCATCGTCGAAAAGCACCTCTGCAGTCCCGGGAAGCGGGTAGGAAGCCGGCTTTGCTTTTGGGGAAGACATCTTCGACTCGGTATAGGACGTACCGGCAATACGGGTCACGGGATGGAACGAATCCTGCCTCGACTCAAAAAAATCCAGACCGGGCATGGAATCATGCGCAAAGTCTATCGAAGGGAGGATCGTGTTGCGTCCCAACGACTCTCGGATACATGCCGTAAGTATTTCGAAGATTTCAGATTCATTCTCGAACTTCACTTCAGTCTTGGACGGATGTATGTTCACATCCACATTTTCAGGTCCGAGTTCAAAAAATATATAGTAGGAAGGATAGGTGCCTTCCGGTATAAGATTCTCGTAGGCCTTCATTACTGCCTTGTTGAGGTAAGGGGAACGGAAGTATCTGCCGTTAACGAAGAAATATTGGTTTCCGGGGGTCTTTCTGGCATCTTCCGGATTCCCCACGAATCCGTGGAGCCTGACAATGTACGTTTCCGTTTCCACATCCACCAGTTCCTTAGCCATGTCCCTGCCCTCGATTTCCAGGATTCTCTGCTTCAATGTATTGGCCTTCTTGAGATTGAGGATATCCTTTCCGTTGTGGACCAGTCTCATGTTCAGTTCCGGCCTACACAGCGCAACTCTTGAGAATTCACTCAGTATCTGCCTGAATTCCGCATTGTCGGACTTCAGGAACTTCCTTCTGGCAGGAATGGAAAAGAATATATTGCGGACAGCTATATTCGTCCCTTCCGGCATCGCTGCCTCTTCCCGGCCTGCAAGTCCGGAAGGCAGGAAAACCGTTTCCGAGCCGGTAGGTTCCCCGCGGCGTCTGGTCCGTAGAGTAACCTCAGCGACAGCGGATATCGAAGGAAGTGCCTCCCCCCTGAAACCGTATGTCATGATATTTTCCAGGTCAGATGCCTCGGATATTTTGGAAGTGGCATGCCGTTCAAAACACAGCACAGCCTCGTCCGGAGTCATTCCGATACCGTCGTCTATGACCTGGATAAGGGTTTTGCCCGCATCCTCGACGATTACGGTTATGGATGACGCTCCTGCATCCACGGAATTCTCGACCAGTTCCTTTACTACAGAAGACGGACGCTGGACTACCTCACCGGCTGCGATGAGATTGGATATGTTTGCGGGGAGAACTTTCAGCATTTGCACGACAGTTAGCGTATACTCCTGAGGAACATCAGGAATCCGTCCGCAAAATAGAACAGGAATACGAAAAAGAGTACCAAGGATATGGCACCGATTATCTTGACAAGGTTCTGTGCCAGTGCATGACGCCTGTTGCTGCGCAGTTCCTCCTGCATTTTCCCGCTGATGTATTTCCCGGGATAATAGTTTTCGTCACGGAATTCGGTCCCTTCCCTGCGGGCCTTTTCCCTCAAGGCTTCCGCCCTTACATTCTCCCGGTGCTCCTTGCGCTCATCGTAATAGAGCGGCTGATAATTGAACACCTTATGCTTGGGCAATTTGAAAAAACTGATATTGAAGGCCATAAGAATATTTATTACGCAATAATCATTATACAAAGATAGTGCAAATATTAAAATAGTCGCTATCTTTGTCAAAACATTATCAGTAATGAATGCTGTCCCACCCATAAGAATAGGCAGCGGCTATGACGTACATGCCCTTGCCGACGGTCTGCCGCTCGTCCTGGGAGGCGTCACAATCCCCCATACCAAAGGATGCGTAGCGCATTCGGACGGGGACGTGGTCATACATGCCCTCTGCGATGCCATCCTGGGAGCACTTGCGCTAGGAGACATCGGCAGGCATTTCCCTGACACATCCGACGAATTCAAAGGCATTGACAGCCGGATTCTCCTGCAGCGGACGGTAGAGCTGGCCGCCGGAAAAGGCTACGGCATCGTGAATGCCGACATGACAATAGCCCTGCAGAAACCCAAACTGGCCGGATATATACTGCAGATGAGGAGGAACATAGCATCGTGCATAGGAATTCCGGAAGACAGGGTATCTGTCAAAGCCACCACCACTGAAAAACTCGGCTTTGCAGGCAGGGAAGAAGGAGTCGAAGCCTTTGCAACCGTCCTGCTTTACCGGCAGGAGTCCGAATAATAAAAAGCAGATACGCACAGAAGTGCCGCTGTCTCGGTCCTCAGTCTTGAAGGCCCGAGGGAAAGAGGCTTGAATCCATATTCCAGGGCAGTTTCGATCTCTTCCTTGGAAAAATCCCCTTCCGGACCTATCAGTACAGTACAGGAGCCGCCGCCTGACAAACCCGAAGCCACAGCTTCCTGCAAAGACATCCTGCCGTCATCCCTATCCGAAAGGTATTCTCCGCAATATGCTATGAATTTCGCATCCGGGGACTGCCCTGCTTCCTGAACGAACTCACGGAATCCGGTCATCCCATCCAGCCTGGGGATGCTGCCTTTCAGGGACTGCTTCGCAGCCGACACCACGATTTTGCGTCCCCTTTCTGCATTGAACACTTTCCGTTCCGAATGGGCACAGCACAGCGGCACAATCCTGTCCACCCCCGTCTCCACCGATTTTTCCAGAAACCATTCGAACCTGTCCGCATTCTTGGTCGGGGCCACGGCCATGCATAGCCGGTAATTCCTCGGCGAGGGGTTTCCTGCCACCGAGACTATGGCCAGGACTGCCCTGCGTGGATTGTCTTCCTCTACAACACATTCATACAGATTCCCGTCTCCCCCGCTGAGATATACCCTGTCTCCACACCTGTTTCTCAGCACTTTGATGCAGTGCCTTGATTCCTCTTCCGAAAGGATTGCCCTGCCGTCCCCGATATTGTCCGAATAAAATACTTCCATATTCACAAATATAGTTTATTTTTGTTCCGTTTTATCACAATAGTACCTATGACAGAAAAAAACAGGGATATAACTGTTATGGGAATTGTCAATATTACAGACAATTCCTACTATTCTCCCAGCAGATGCCTGGACAGTTCAGGTCACTGCGACATTGGAAAGACAATTTCCGCTATCGGGAAAATGCTGGAGGAAGGTGCCGGCATAATCGACATAGGGGCATGCTCCACCCGTCCTGGCTCTGATCCTGTCGGGGAAGAAGAAGAATGGAAAAGGCTCTGCCCCGTACTGAATTCCGTATACAGGGAGTTTCCTGGCATACGCATTTCCATTGATACCTACTGGGCCTCTGTAGTACGGAAAAGCCACGATACCATAGGTGATTTTATCGTGAACGACATTTCTGCAGGTGAGGATGACCCGGATATGCTGGAGACCGTAGGGAAGCTCGGACTTCCGTACATTGCAATGCATAAAAGGGGAACTCCCAAAACCATGCAGAATCTCTGCGAATACGGTGACATCACTTCTGATATCGTCAATTACTTCCGTAGTTTTTCAGAGAAAGCTGAAAAGGCAGGAATATCAGACTGGATAATCGATCCGGGCTTCGGCTTTGCCAAGACCGTTGACCAGAATTACGAACTCATGGCGAATCTGGACAGATTCCTCCCGTTCGGGCGGAAAATCCTGATAGGGATTTCCAGGAAAAGCATGATCTTCCGGCTGTTCGGCATCACCCCGGAGGAGGCGCTTCCCCAAACACAGGTACTGCACTTCGCTGCTCTCCGCAAAGGCGCTGACATCCTTAGGGTACACGATGTTGCAGAAGCGCGCCGTACCATTGAAATATACAGAAGACTCTCATAACCATGCATATAGGAATAATATCCGACACCCACTGCTATTTCGACGACAAGCTGAAGCGGTTCCTCGACCCGGTAGATGAAATCTGGCATGCAGGCGATTTCGGGAACGAAGAGACACTGCTTGAAATATCAGCTTTCAGGCCGCTTGTCGGAGTCTACGGAAACTGTGACGGGAATCAGGTAAGGCTCCGTGTCCCATACGTCCAGAATATTGAGAGGGAAGGCCGGAAAATACTCATGATGCATATCGGAGGATATCCTGGCAGATATGACTACAAAGCATTCCAGCTGATAAACGCCCATCTCCCCGACATCTTCGTATGCGGTCACTCGCATATACTCAAAGTAATCCACGACAACAAGTACAATATGTTGACTGTCAACCCTGGAGCAGCCGGCATACAGGGATTCCACCTGGTCAGGACCGCCATACGGTTCCATATCGATGACGGAAGAATCCATGATATGGAAGTCGGTGAATGGGATTTAAAATGAAAGGATTGAATATTTTTATTATTTTTACAACTACAATACACTAACATCAACATTACCATTAAAAATATGAAACGCTTAATCTTAGCCTTCTGCGCAGCATGCCTGATAGGAATTCCGGCCATTGCGCAGCAAACACCCGTAACGGAGGCCAATTATGAAATGGCCGAGCGGTTCTCTCCCAACAAGATAAACCGCATGGTCTTCTCACAGCAGGTAATACCTGTATGGTTCAAGAACTCAGATAAATTCTGGTATTCATGGAAAGATTCCAACGGAACAAACTACTATATCGTAGACCCCGTTGCAAAGACGAAAAAAGCCGTTTTCGACCTCGACATGCTGGCAATGGAACTTACCGAAATCATCAAGGATCCATACGATGCCCAGCACATTCCATTCCAGGACCTGCAGCTAAAGGATGACAACACTTTCACTTTCAGCATAAAGTCCACCATAGATGAGGAAAAGGAAAAAGACGGGAAAAAGAATGTAGAAAAAAAGATTTTCCGCTTCGAATATGACATAGAATCCCGCCGTCTGACCGATGTCACCGATGTGGAACCCAAGAAAGATTTCCCTTACTGGGCAAACATATCTCCAGACAGCAGCTACGTACTTTATGCAAAAGGCTACGATCTGTATTATACAGACATGGCAAACCTCAGGAAACTGATGGAAGACGAGAAGGATTCTACCGTTGTGGAACACCGCCTGACCTTCGACGGGAGCAGACAGGTTTCATACGGTGCAAGGAACTACGGTTCTGACGAACTGGATACGACCAAGAGACTCAGGGCCGGTGCCACATGGTCACCCGACTCAAGGCATTTCCTTTTCCAGAAATCCGACATGTCGAATATTGACGAACTGTGGGTAATAAACTCGACTGCAAGTCCCAGACCCAAGCTCGAAACCTACAAATACCAGATGCCTGGAGAACCTGGTCCGAAAACATACCTGATGCTGTTCGACATGCAGGACAAATCCAGCAGGGTTCTGGACGTATCCGCATTCAAGGACCAGTCTGTAGGCATTTACCGCAAGTCCCGCGAACAGAAAGACATCTATGCAGACTACGTTCCCTCCGTATGGCTCGGTGACAACAGCAAATTCTATTTCTCACGTTCAAGCCGTGACCTGTACAGGGTGGATTTCTGTACATATGACATCACCAATGACAGCGTACAGGTTCTCATCGAGGAACGCCTCAACACATATATCGATGTTGCAGACTTCGAAGTCCTCAAATCCGGACAGATCGTCGTATGCTCCGAAAGGAACGGCTGGGCACAGCTCTACCTGCATGACAGGGACGGCAAGCTCATCCGCCCCCTTACCAAAAAGGCATTCCACGTATCCAGGATAATGGGTGTGGATGAAAAGGCCAAAATGGTCTATTTTACCGGTACAGGTTTTGACAAAAACGAAAACCCCTACTACAACCATATCTTCAGTGTAAGTCTTGAAGGCGGAAGCATCAAGATGCTCAACCCCGGCAACTTCGACAACCGCAGCTACATGCCCCTCGACAACAAGTTCTTCGTTAACTGCGCTTCAAGGGTCGACACTGCACCTGCGAATGCCCTCTACAGCAGCAACGGCACCAAGATCATGGACCTTGAAACCACCGACCTCAGTCAGCTTTTCGCAGCCGGATACAAGTTCCCTGAAATATTCAAGGCAAAAGCAGCCGACGGCATCACCGATCTCTGGGGAGTCATCTACAAACCCTTCGACTTCGACTCGACCAAACTCTATCCCATTATCGAGTATGTGTACCCCGGTCCTCAGGTTGAATCCACCAACTACTTCTGGAACAAAGGGATGAACCGTATTGACCGTCTCGCCCAGCTCGGATTCATCGTAGTAACCGTAGGCCATCGCGGCGGACACCCTGACCGTTCGAAATGGTATCATAACTTCGGATACGGCAACATGCGCGACTATCCCCTCGCAGACCACAAGCACGTTATCCAGCAGCTTGCAGCCAACCGCAAATACATGGATATCAACAAAGTCGGAATCCACGGACACTCAGGCGGAGGTTTCATGTCAACGGCCGCAATTCTCACTTACCCCGATTTCTACAAGGTAGCCGTATCATGCGCAGGTAACCACGACAACAGGATCTACAACCGCTGGTGGAGCGAAACCCATCACGGAGTGAAGGAAACCGTAACCGAAAAAGGCGACACTGTATTCAAATACAGCATCAAATACAACCAGGAACTCGCCAAGAACCTCAAGGGACGTCTGCTTCTCGTTCATGGGGATATGGACAACAACGTGCACCCTGCCAATACCACCCGTGTTGTAGACGCACTGATCAGAGCGAACAAGCGTTTTGAAATGCTCTACCTGCCAGGACAGCGTCACAGTTTCGGAGACATGGATGAATACTTCTTCTGGAAAATGGCGGACTTCTACAGCCGTTACCTCATAGGTGACTACGAGAACTGCGTGGACATACGTCAGATGAACAACGACTAAAGAGGCATGAAATCAATTCTTGGTATCGGGAATGCCTTAACAGACATACTTGCCATACTCCCCGACGACTCACTGCTCAGCCAGTTCCACCTGCCGAAAGGGAGTATGCAGCATGTCGACAAGGAGACCGGAAACAAAGTCTGGCAGGCACTGAAGGCCATGGGAGTCCAGTATGTAGCCGGAGGTTCGGCCGGTAATACAGTCACCGGAACTGCCGTGTTCGGAATGCCGTCCGGCTTCATAGGCAAAGTCGGGGATGACGAACTGGGAGCACTTTACAAATCAGACCAGGAAAGGAACGGCATCAGGTCGACCCTGCTGATCGGCAAAGAAGCATCCGGAAAAGCAATGGTATTCATCACTGCCCCTAACGCAGAAAGGACTTTTGCCGTATATCTCGGAGCCGCACTGGAGATGGTACCTGAAGACCTCAAGCCGGAATATTTCGAAGGATACGACTATTTCCATATCGAAGGATACCTGGTCCAGAACCAGGATCTGCTCAGACGGGCCGTAGAACTGGCAAAAGATGCCGGATGCTATATCTCGCTGGACATGGCCTCCTATAATGTAGTAGAGTCAAACGACACCTTCCTGCACGACATAGTAGAACACTATGTCGACATAGTATTCGCCAACGAGACGGAAGCCGAAACCTTCACCCGCCACAAGCCGCGTGAAGCAGTTGACATAATAGCCCGAAGCTGCGACATTGCAGTAGTAAAAATAGGGAAAGAAGGCTCCTATGTAAAAAGCGGAGACGAGTTCCATTATATCAAGGCATGGCCGGCAGATACCAAAGATGCCACTGGCGCAGGAGACCTGTATGCCTCAGGCTTCTTGTACGGACATGCAATGGGAATGCCCCTCAACATATGCGGAGAAATAGGCTCCATCGTTGCATCCAAGGTAGTGGAGGTCGTCGGACCGAAAATAGACATTCCACGCTGGAAAGCGGCCAAAAAGGAGATCCGGGAACTGATTGCAGAATACAGAAAATAAAAAACAAAGAACCCCGAAAGTCGATATTGATTTCGGGGTTCTTTTTTATGCTTTCCTGAAACTAAAGTTCCAGCATTCTTCTGACGGACTGCACAGCCTTGTCTGCCGTATCTGCAGGAACTTCAACCATGTTCTTGAAATGCAGCAGTGTCCCGAAAAGATCCAGAAGAGTTATTTTCTTCATATACTCGCAAACGTTCTCCTCTGACACAGGGATAAATTCGCTGTCTGGGGAAATCTGTCTGAGCCTGTGGATCACTCCGGGCTCGGTAGCAATGACAAAACGCTTGCAGGACGAGTCCTTCACATGGCGCAACATTCCGGATGTGGAATAGAAGAAACACCTTGGATGCTTAAGTACTTTCTCATCAACAGAGCATTTAGACTCAGGATGGATAAGGATTTCGGCATCTGGATATCTCTCCGCCATTTCCAGGATCATTTCCGAAGTAAACCTGTCATGGACATGGCAACATCCTTTCCAAAGTTCCATCTTCAGGCCTGCCGTATGGTTTATATAAGAACCCAGATTCCTGTCAGGCGCAAAAAGAATAGCCTTGCCGGGATTGTTTTCCGCGACATGCCGGGCTACTTTCACTGCATTCGCCGAAGTACAGCATATGTCTGTAAAGGCTTTCGTTTCAGCTGTAGTATTCACGTAGGAAATCACGATACCGTCCTTGTGCCTGCGTTTCCATTCTTCCAGATCTGCTCCGGAAATCCCATCTGCGAGAGAGCATCCTGCATCAGGGACAGGAAGGAGCACTTTCTTGTCCGGACACAGCACTGCCGCAGTCTCCCCCATGAAGCGCACTCCGCAGAATACAATCACTTCTGCATCCGTTTCCGCAGCCTTTCTGGAAAGTTCCAGGGAATCCCCGACGAAATCGGCAATATCCTGTATCTCGGGGGCTACATAGTAATGCGCAAGGATTATTGCCTTGTGCTTCTGTTTCAATTCACCTATTGCCTTTACCAGATATTCCTGCGTAAGCTGAATGTTCATACTTATATCCAAAGCCTTGACGGAATGGGTAAGGGCTCCTACACTGATAAAGTCAACCCCGGTAGCCGCTACTTCCGCCATACGGGATACCGTCATGTTGCCGGAAGCCTCAGTCTTGGCCCGTCCCCCTATCAGGTTTACAGCATCCCTCATCATGCTGTTCGGCATATTGTCGAGCATGATGATATCAGCACGGGCCTCCAACGCTTCCTTTACCTCATCCAGATTTGTGGTTTCCACTTCTATCTGTATTCCCGGAGCCAGTTTAGACCTGACATCCCTTACGGCATTTGCAATGGAACCGGCCATCTTGATATGGTTGTCCTTTATCATGGCCATATCGTACAGTCCCATACGGTGGTTTGTACCTCCGCCGTCCTTGACTGCCATTTTATCCGTAATCCTCATTCCCGGAGCTGTCTTGCGGGTATCCAGCAGTCTGGTATGGTATCCTTTCAGCTCTGCAACGTATCTGGCAGTCTCGGTTGCAATACCGGACATTCTCTGGAAAAAGTTCAATGCAGTCCTCTCTGCTTTAAGCAATGCCGGATAACTTCCTTTTATTTTAAGGATAACATCTCCTTTCCTGACTTTATCACCATTGGACATAAACGCCGTAAACTCCACATCGGGCTGGAATTTCCTGAAAACTTTCTCCACTATGCCTATCCCGGAAATCACGCCTTCAGCCTTAGCTGTCATGGTGGCTACCGCCATTGTGGATTCGGGGACTATCGAGTCCGTAGTCACATCCCCTGTTGCAATATCCTCTTCAATAGCTAAGTCTATTACCCTGTCAATAAGTTCTGTACTTGTCATGCTAAAATGTTTTTTCTGAATTCACTTCTTTTGTTGCAAGCTTGCGGCCTATCTGCTGTATGGTATGTACTGCAAATTCCTCTTCCAGTCTGGGATAATCCTCGCGGTAATGACCGCCTCTGCTCTCTCTCCGGAAACGCGCCGCAGTCATTATCAGGTACGCAACGGTAAGCAGTTTTCTGGATGCCTCGTCGTAATATTCATATTTCACATCCCCAAGGCTGCGCAATTCTGTCTTGACAAGATTCAACCCTGTAGAAAGCAGCAACTCTGACCTGATTATTCCGGAACAGTTGTTCATGGTATGGGCTATCTGCCATTTCAATGCCATATACCTGTCTCTGGCAGCCGGATCCTTTGTATACATCTTCTTGAATTCCGGGACTTCAGCAAGAGGTGGAATCTCCCTGGATACCTCGATTGCCCTGTGCCCGAACACCAGACATTCTATAAGGGAATTGGAAGCAAGTCTGTTGGCTCCCATTATTCCTGTAGACGCAATCTCTCCGCATACATACAGCCTCTGGATATCCGAACGTCCGTAGAGGTCCGAAGCGACACCTCCGACCGTATAGTGGGCCGCGGGTGCTATTGGAATCCTGTCTGTCATATCATAGCCGAATTCCTTGCATTTCTCATATATGTTCGGGAATCTGGATTTTATCTTGTCCGGATTCAGGTGTTTCAGATACAAATCGACAAAGGGTCTGTCATCCAATGCCATCTGCTTGAAAATGGAACGTGCGACAATGTCCCTGGGAGCCAGTTCTGCCAATTCATGGATAGGTAGCATGAACCTTCTGCCTGCCCTGTTGAGGAGATATGCCCCTTCTCCGCGTACTGCTTCACTTACAAGAAAAGCAGTCGGAGAATCCTCTACATATAGGGCAGTCGGATGGAACTGGATGAATTCCATGTCCATAATCCGGCATCCGGCCTTGTAAGCCATAGCAATACCGTCCCCTATCGTAGTCTCCGGATTCGTAGTTCTCGTATAGATAGCAGAAGTCCCTCCAGTTGTCAGGAATGTATGCTCCGCATATATCAGTTCCTCACAATCGTTCACCTCGTCCCAGCAGCGGACTCCGTAACATACCCCATCCTTCACGAGGAAATCTATTACTGACATGTTTTCCCGGATATGGATATTCTCGTCTGCCTCCACCTTCGATATCAGGAACTCTGTCATGAAACGTCCGGTGGAGTCCCCGCCTGCATGCAGGATCCTCTTCCGGTGATGACCTCCTTCCAGTCCCAAAGAAAGCTTGCCGTCTTCGGTATCGAATTTCATACCGTCGGAAATTATCTCCCTTATCCTTTTAGGTCCTTCATGTACCAGTACTTCGACCGCCTTGTCTTCACACAATCCCCGTCCGGCGATAATGGTATCGGTGAAATGGATTTCGGGATCATCCTCTATGTCGGTGACGGCGGCTATACCTCCCTGAGCATTGTACGAGTTGCTGTCCCTCAGCCTGCGTTTTGTCAGGACCAGTACAGAACCCAGTTCAGAAGCTTTGTGGGCCGCATACAGCCCGGCCAGGCCGCTTCCTATGACCAAATAGTTCCACATATTGCAAGTGTTTAAATAATTACAAAACGAGCAGGGATTTCTCTCCGTCTCCAAGTGCTTCCAGCCGGCCTATACAATACAGTTCATGTCCGCACTCTTCCACGCAGCAGCGTATCCTGTCAGCAGCTCCTGCCTCAGCCGCAATCAGCAGACCTCCTGATGTCTGCGGATCACACATGAGGAATGACTGGGCCTCGGTCATACTGCATCTGTCTCCATAACTGGCCCTGTTCCTGAATGTACCTCCAGGCATACACTCCTGGGCTATGTAATAGTCGACCCCTTCAATCTTCGGTATGGAGGCAAAATCGATGACTGCTTTAAGGCCACTTCCTTCAGCAACCTCCAATGCATGACCTGCCAAAGCGAATCCCGTAACATCAGTCATGGCATGCACTCCGTCTATTCCCGAAAGCCTGGCTCCCGGCGTGTTAAGACGGGTCATCAGTTCCAGAGCCCTGATACGGTCAGCCTCCCTTACAACACCGAACTTTTCGGCAGATGCCACCAGTCCTATGCCTATCGGCTTGGTCAGGAAAAGCAGGTCACCGCTACGGGCCGTATCGTTGTGCAGCACCCTGTCCGTATCCACTATGCCTGTAACTGCCAGACCGAAAATCGGATCGGAAATATTTATGCTGTGCCCGCCTGCCAACGGTATGCCCGCATTGTCGCAGACAGACCTTGCTCCGGATATTACAACAGATGCGACAGAAGACGGCAGTTTGTCCAATGGCCACCCCAGAATTCCTATCGCCAGAAGCGGTGTCCCGCCCATGGCATATATATCACTTATGGCATTAGTTGCTGAAATCCGGCCGAAATCATAAGGGTCATCCACAATAGGCGTAAAGAAATCGGTGGTACTCACGACCGAGCGCCCTCCGCCGATATCGTATACTGCAGCATCGTCCTTACTGTCATTGCCCACCAGAAGATTCGGGAATTCCAGTCCAGAACGGCTTCCTTTTAAAATCACTTCAAGTTCCTTCGGTGCAATCTTGCATCCGCAACCTGCTCCGGGACTGAAAGCGGTAAGACGTATCTTAGTGTTGTCTGACATAATCAAAGTACAATAAGTTTGTCGCAGTAATTCTGCGCATCCATAATATCCACCATAGTAGCGACTGTACCTGCGGCAACCTCCCCGAGCTTCCCGAAATAATTCAGGCAAGTCTTGCAGATAAGGATCTTGACCCCCTTTCTCTCAAGTGCCGTCAGCTGCTCCAGTACCGGAGAACCGTTTATTGCCAGCTTTACCCCGTCAGCATAAAGTGTGATGAAAGCAGGAAGCGCCCCCTCCTCCAGCAGGGTAAGGTAGTTCTTCAGAAGGAGAACCCTCAGCTCTTCAGGACCGTCACCCATCCCGTACCGGGTTATCGATACTGTACTCTTTTTATCGTTGGTACTGTTCATTGTAATCCAAAATTTCCACAAATTTAATCGAATAAATTGATTTGCATCCAAGTTCCGTGATTTTTCAATCAGCGGAATTGCTCCATCAGGCGATCAGCCATCTCTCCCATATCCATTGTACCGGCATGCATTGTATCGTATCCTGCACACTCCATCCTACGTTTTTCGAGCTGCGACAGATACAGCCTGTCATAATACTCCAGACACAGCTCTGCAGCAGCCCGCACATCCCCTCCGAGGCATAATCCATAAGCCTCACGGCATCTCTCCCTACCCATGCGCTTTTCGATTTTCAGAATGCTGCCGGCGATCTCTTCCGGAGGATAGCAGGCATAATCCCTCATTATGCGGTCCATCCGAATATCCCTGTCAGTCTGTACGATGATCATCCTGGCTTTTTTCATCTGCTCCCACAATCCCTGAGGCACTACGACCTTTCCCACATTGCGGCTCTCATCCTCTACAAAAACAGGGAAAGCCGGATCAAATGCATCAAGAACCTCGGAAAGCATATTCTCGAACATCTCTACTGAAGGCTGCGGATCCTCTCCCAATGAACCGAATGCAGATCCTTTATGGTTTGCAAGCTGCTCCAGGTCAAGGACCTGTCCGCCCCTTATACGCAGTTCCTTGAGCAGGTCAGTCTTCCCCGATCCGGTACATCCACCTACTACACAAAGATCATATTCCCTTGTAAACGTATCCAGAACATAATTGCGGTAAGCCTTGTAGCCTCCTGTCAGGACATGGCACTTCAAGCCGACAGTGCCGAACAGCCACGCCATGGAAGAACTCCTCATTCCTCCACGCCAGCAGTGCACGAGTATCTCTTCCGAGCCTAAAGCCAGGGCCCGGTCCGTAAAACCCTTCAACTTCGGGCCCACAAGTTCCAGACCTCTCTGAACAGCAGGCACCTTCCCGCTATGGGTATACAGAGTACCAACTTCTGCCCGTTCGGAATCATCGAACAGCGGTATGGATACCGCATCCGGGATCCTTGCGTGGGAATATTCCTTCGGGGAACGGACATCAACCAGCGGCATTCCGCTGCGTTTCAATGACAGAAAATCACGGACTTCCATATCTTTATGATTTTCTAAAAAGTCACTGAGCGGCTTCCGTCTTCCTCTTCCCGTATGAATACTTTGAGGACATCATCCGGAAGTATTTCCTCTATTTTCTCAGGCCATTCCATGAAAAGCAGACCGTCACCGGAGAGATATTCTTCATACCCGATATCCAGGGCTTCCCCGATCTTATCTATCCGGTAAAAATCGAAATGGTATATAGGTGTCCCGTCTGCGGACATATATTCATTGACAATCGTAAATGTCGGGCTTGCAACCTCGTCCCTTACTCCCAGCACCGAACACAGTGCGGATATGAATGTGGTCTTGCCTGCACCCATTGATCCGTAAAAGGCAAATACCTTAGTCCCCGATGTCTTCTGCAGAAATTCCGATGCGGCTTCATTTATCCTGTCCACACCGTTTATTTTAATCCGTTCCATTATTTTTCAATTTCAGACCTTAAAGTTAAACATTTTCCGGAAACCTGTATTGGACAGCTTCGGAAATATGCTCTGTTTTTATGTGTTCAGAGGCTTCCATGTCCGCAATGGTACGTGCAACTTTCAACAGCCGGAAATAGCCTCTGGCAGAAAGGCAGTATCTTCCTGAAATCTTCTCCAGCAGCTGCATAGCCCTGCTGTCCGGCACACAGTACTGTGCAACCATGGAATTGGGCATTCCGGAATTGCAGAGGATTCCTGTCCCCGCAAATCTTCTGGACTGTATTTCCCGTGCTGCCGCCACACGTTCTGCCATAACTGCACTGGACTCCGATTCTGCCGCGATATCCACCTCCGACATGTCTGAAATCCTGACGGATATCCTCAGATCAATCCTGTCCAGCAGAGGCCCGGAGACCCTGGACGTATATCTGGAAATCATCCCCGGAGCACAGGTACATCTGCCGGTGCCGTCTCCTGCATATCCGCACGGACACGGATTCATGGAGGCCACCAGCATGAAAGACGCAGGATAATCCACTTTGTATCCGGCCCGGGATATTGTTATCCTGTGGTCCTCCAGCGGCTGACGCAGCACTTCAAGGGCCTCTGACCGGAAATGTGCAATCTCATCCAGACAAAGGACTCCGTTATGCGCCAGGGAAATCTCGCCCGGCATAGCCTTTGCGCCCCCGCCTATCATAGAAACCATGCTGGCACTGTGATGAGGGGAACGGAACGGTCGGACGGATACCAGTCCCGTGCTGCCGTCCAGCATCCCTGCCACTGAATATATCATGCTTGTCTCAAGAGACTCTTCCCTGGTCATAGGCGGCAACACGGACGGCAGGCATTTGGAGAGCATGCTCTTCCCTGAGCCCGGAGGTCCGACAAGAAGTACATTATGGCTGCCCGATGCGGCGATTTCCATTCCTCTTCTGGCAAATTCCTGCCCTCTCACATCCTTGAAATCAAATTCATAACTACGATTATCCTCCCTCGGCTGCTGCACTGCAGGTCCCGAACAACCTATGAAACCGCTGTCCGACACAGCAGAAGCCGCTTCCTTCAGGTTTTCCACACCTGTCACCGTCAGATCATGCACCCAAGAAGCTTCTGTCATAGATTCTGCCGGGACAACTATCCTTGAGAATCCCATCCCACGGGCCCTTACCGCCATTGCCAGAATTCCCGGTATTCTGCGCAGTCTCCCATCCAGGGAAAGTTCTCCGACGATAAGGCAATCCTCAATCCCGTCTTCCCGTATCTGCCCTGAGGCCGCCAGCAAACCGATGGCAATCGCAGCATCATAGCCAGATCCTGCCTTACGGATGTTTGCTGGAGCCATGTTTATTACGATTCTCCTGCCCGGGATACGGTATCCGTTACGCTGCATTGCAGTCGTCACCCTGAGCAGGGCTTCCCTCACTGCATTGTCAGGCAAGCCTACAATGAAAAGTCCCACACCGTCCGTAACAGAGACCTCGACGGTAACCTTCACCACCTCAAGACCGATACAGGTGGCACAATAGCATTTGCACAATCTGTTTTCCATAGCAGCGCTAAATTACCGGACTGCCATCTAATCTGCAAATGCCTCTGAGCGATTTATCTGTTTTTAAAAATTTCAGAAATTATATAATCAGTAGCTCCCAGATTTTCATTCACATACCTTATGCATACAGAAGATGCCCCGGACGTTGATTCCGGATTGTCAATCCATTTACAGAGTATTTCCGCAAGCCGGGATGAATTTCTGACCGAGACAGCCCCTCCCTTCCTTACCAGATCCACTGCTTCCTGGAATTTACCGTAGTTCTTTCCGAAAACCACGGGACAGCCGTACGTTGCCGGCTCCAGTATATTATGTATACCCTTCCCTGTGAATCCTCCCCCGATATATGCAAAAGAAGCATACCTGTATAGTGATGACAGGATACCGACGCAGTCTATCAGCAGAATCCTGGCTCCCGACATTGCAGCCTCAAGCTGTACAGACGGCATCTTAGCACATTCGGAATAGGATATGATGCCGAAATCCCTGAATACATTCCTTATCCTGGACAGATGCGCACCGTCCACCTCGTGCGGAACAAGCACGAACTTTACGGTTTTCAGTGACGGCAATGCTTCGGCTATCATGATTTCATCCTGGTCATGCGTACTCCCTGCAATCCAGATCCTGTTTCCGTCCGCAAATTTTTCGACTATCGGGTTGCTGCCCGCCGATTTTCCTGAGCTCAAGGCCTTTACCCTGTCGAAACGGGTATCTCCTGCGACATATACTTCCGACACTCCGGCTTTCTTCACCAGACTTGCGGATTCTTCATTCTGGACAAAAACCGCAGAAAACTTCCTGACAGATGACTTAAGCATAGGTGTCATCAACTGGTTTTTCCGGAAGATGGCGGAAACCAGATATGACGGTATATTCCTCCTGCGCAGTCCTGAAAGATAACCGTACCAGAATTCATACTTGACGAACACAGCCATATCGGGACATACCGTATCCAGAAACCTGGAAGAATTCCGGCCTGTATCTTCAGGCAGATAAGACACGGCATCAGCCACAGGACAATTTTTATGGAGCAGGTAACCTGAAGGGGAAAAGAACGTCAGAAATACAAAGATTTCAGGATATCTCTTTTTGATCTCCTCAATAAGGGGACGTCCTTGCTCGAACTCTCCGACAGAAGCACAATGTACCCAAAGCAGCTTCCTGCCATTCCGTTGCTCCAGAAGACCCGGAAGGCCTTCCTGCAAATTCCTTCTGCCCTGCACGAAAAGCCTCGCTTTGGGATGGAAAAGTGAAGCCGCATGTATGGCCAGAGAGTAGAAAAAAATTCCTATTTTATAGAAAATGACCAATTCTTCATTAATTTAAGGCCGCAAAAGTACAAACATTTTGGCAATTTTAGTACTTTTGGCATTCTTAACTGAGACAGTACATTGATCAGGAACTTTTTCTATATGGCAGGGAAGTATTTCCTGTTTCTGAAGCAGGTATTCAGGAAACCGGAAAAATGGTCGCTTTTCTTCAGTCAGCTGATAAAGGAAACCGACAAGCTTGTACTGAATTCTATTCCGCTCATTGCTCTCATTTCCGTATTTATCGGTGCCGTCCTTGTACTGCAGACCTCAATAAACATGACTTCTCCCCTGCTGCCGAAAATGTATGTAGGATACATGGCCAGGGAATCACTCATACTAGAATTCAGTTCGACAATGGTATGTCTCATCCTTGCAGGGAAAATCGGCTCCAACATATCTTCCGAAATAGGAACGATGAAGATAACGGAACAGATCGATGCAATGGAAATGATGGGAATTAATTCCGCCGGATATCTGGTCCTTCCCAAAATTCTGAGCACTACCATATTCAACCCGCTCCTGACGATGATGAGCATATTCATGGGACTTGCAGGAGGCTATCTGCTTGTAAGCATTACAGGGATCATAAAGGTGTCAGACCTGCTTACCGGTCTGCGCTTCTCATTCAATATAGGCTACATTTCCTACAGCCTTATAAAGACCTCGGTATTCAGTTTCATAATAAGCTCCGTGGCATCATATTACGGATACTATGCAAAGGGAGGGTCCCTTGGAGTAGGCAGGTCTTCCACACGGGCTATTGTTATCGCCAGCGGCCTCATATTAGTATCAAACCTTGTTCTTACAAGAATTCTGCTCTGATGATAAGGATCGAACACATATCAAAATACTTTTCTGGGAAACAGGTCCTTCATGATATCTCGTCCGTGTACGGATCGGGCAAGTGCTCTATGGTAATAGGTGCCAGCGGTTCGGGAAAGACAGTCCTTCTGAAATCAGTGGTAGGATTGCTGAATCCTGACGAAGGGGAAGTCTGGTTCGGGGATGTGGTATTCAACCATCTGCCCGAGAAAGAGAAAAAACAGACCCGCCGGCAGATGGGCATGCTGTTCCAGAGCAGTGCCTTGTTCGACTTTGCCACAGCCGAAGAAAACGTGATATTCCCGATGGATTTCTTCACATCAATGAGCAAGTCGGAAAAACGGGACAGGGCAAATTTCTGCCTGGCCAGAGTCGGACTTGAAAATGTGAACCGGAAATATCCCCAGGAGCTTTCAGGCGGCATGCAGAAAAGAGTCGGAATAGCACGTGCCATTGCCCTCAATCCCAAATACCTTTTCTGCGACGAACCCAACTCCGGCCTGGATCCGCAGACATCCATAAAAATAGATCACCTGATCAAGGAAATCACAGAGGAATACGGAATAACTACCGTCATCAACACTCACGACATGAATTCGGTTCTGGAAATTGGTGACAGTATCACATTCCTGCATTCAGGACAGAAATTGTGGGAAGGCAGCAATACCGAAATAATAGACTCGGGCTGCAAAGAGCTGGATGATTTCCTGTTTGCATCAAAACTGGCGAGAAGTCTCCGTTCTGCACGGATCTGATACCGTCAGATATGGAACTTGACCCCGAACTGCACTCCGAACTGCAAAGGCTGCTCGGCCCTTACGGAATAAGGTTGGCCGCAATCGAAGAAATAGGTAAGCCTGGGATCCAGATACAATCCGGCAAACTCTACAAAACGGTATTCAAAGCCGACACCAAGATTGACCGACCACTGCAGTCCATCGATACTCTCTTCTATAGTATAGTGGTTGCTCGTTATCTCTGACACATTGTACACTGCACTCAGCCCCTTCTCCATCATACCTCCGACACTCGCATAAAGATTGAATGACTTTGTGGAAATGAAATTCGCATAGAAGTCAAACGGGATGCCCAGATAATGCAGACGCTGCTCCACCAGACTCTGCGAGGCCTTGTTTACCAATGCCTCATAAGAGCTTTTCATGAATGTATAATTTACACCCAGACCTACTCCCAGCCTGTCATTGAGGAATGAATACACCACGTTTACCCCTACTGTCACCGGAAAACTGTGTTTCGGCACTGAAATAGGTACAATTCCAGTCGTTGAAGAAGTCCCCCCCACTCCGGATGTAAAGCTCTGTGAAGTGAAATCGACATTTCCTGACGCATCCGAAGGATTGAGGATTCCGCTTGCACTCACCGAAAATCCGCCCCGCTTCCTGGCGGGCGCAGGATCTGCTGCACAAGCGGTCCGGTATGTATTGAATGACGTCTGGTCCTCATATAAGGGCGTTTCTACCTGGGTCTCAGTTTCTCTCTCTGTTTCCTGTACCGCAACGGCTGGACTTTCTGCAGCTGAGGGATCAGGAACATGCACTGTCTCCGCTGTTTCATATGCAACCTTTGCCTTCATCGTTTCAGCAGCTGTAGCCTCCGCTACAGCATTTTCAATCCCGGAGGACACTATTTGTACCGCAAGACCATCCCCGGTATCTTCAGGGACAACAACACTGAGAGTGTCGTCGGATATACGCTCCGCAACATATATGCTGCCCTGCGGAGCCATGGGGCTACTGCTTTCATTTCTCATGACAAGAGACACTATGCCGAATACCAGCACTGCCGCAGCCGCAGCTGCAGAAAGTATCTTCATTGTGAATCTACGCTTGCGCCTGTAATCCATCTCACGGCGTATATTGTCCCAAATACCCGCTTCAGGCATTACTTCTGCCGAATCGGCAAGTTCTTTTATTTTCCTGTCAAACAGATTTTCGTCCATTACCTTTTCTTCTCCATTTTTTTCAGTTTGTCCTGCAGCCACATCCTGCCCCTGCTCAACTGCGACCTGGATGCCCCTTCTGTTATTCCGAGGGCATCTGCGATCTCCTTATGCGAATATCCTTCGATCACATTCATGTTGAACACTATCCTGAATCCGTCCGGCATTGCCGAAACAAGCCTGAGGATTTCGTTCCCGCTGATTCCCGCCAGTATATCATCTCCGGCAGGCATTCCCCTTACCGCATCGGTCACATCTTCGGCATCCTTGAGGGCATCCGCCTTCCTGAGCTTCATCAGTGCAGCATTCACGAATATTCTCCTGATCCATCCTTCGAAAGAGCCTGTGCCGCTGTACATTCCTATTTTGGAAAACAATGTGATAAAGCCCTCCTGCAGCAGATCCTTTGCCTCCTCACTGTTCCTTGAATACCTCAGACATACGGCAAACATACGGGAAGCGTACTTCTCATATAAAGCCCTTTGAGCCCTTTGGTCCTGTCTTATACAGCCACGGACTATGTCTTCCTCGACAGTGAGGTCCAGCAATTCAGATGACATTCGAAAGCCAATTATTAGATGCAAAAATAACTCAAATTGCTGCATCTTCGGCTCGAATATTGTATCTTTGTATCCGTTATGAATCCGAAATTGTTATTTGCAGCCACAATACTGACTTCCGTTCAGTTGTTTTTTTCTCCATTGCACGCATCTTCCAAAGACAGCTTGCGCGCAACAGACTATTACATTGAAGGCGTAAGGCTCTACACTGCCGGAGACCTTGACAAGGCAGAGTCACTGTTCGGAAAATGCATAGATCTGGACAGCAGCCATGATGCTGCCAACTACTACCTCTCACTTATAAGCCTGAACAGGGGAAACACGGACAAGGCCCTGGAATATATCAATAAAGCATCTGCCCTGTCACCTGAAAACCCGTGGTACAGGCAGACAGCAGCCAAATTGTATCTGAGTATCGGAGAGACCGATATGGCTACCGGAGTATATGAAGAGCTTATCGCCATCGAGCCGAAGAATTCATATTATTATGACCTTGTCGACATATATGCCAGAAGCGGACAGAACGACAAGGCCATCGGGGTTCTGGACAAGATAGAAGAAAGGCGGGGAATGACAGAAATGACCGGAAGTGCAAGATATGAACTGCTTGTAATGCAAGGCAAATATCCTGAAGCCGAGGAAGTAATCAGGAAACTGGATGAAAAATTCCCTTCACCCCGGACCTCCCTCATAATAGGAGACATGTACAAGGCAAAATACGACGACAGCACTGCCCTGTATTACTATAACAGGGCCTTGGACATGGATCCCGACTACACTGCCGCCAATTTCGGGATTGCCGAGACCTACCGCGTCCTCCGGAAATACGACCTGTACTTCAAAAACATCAACAGGTTTCTCTCCGACCCAAGGATGATTCCCTCTATCAAGGCCGGCTACATCGAAGAACTGCTGTACCTTCCAGGTATGGTCCAGTCATTCATGCCGCAGCTTGATACAATGATCAACAACACCCTTAAAGCCCACCCGTCCGATACAGCTGTCCTGATGCTTGCCGGCACCTATTATCTGGGGACAGACAGGCCCGACACAGGACTGGTTTACCTGAAGAAGAACATCGAACTGCACCCGGAAACAAGATCGGCCAGGTCCGCATACATGACCCGGCTCTATATGCTGCAGAAATGGGACGAACTGATAGATGCAGCCATTGCCTCTGTGGAAGCCTTCCCGCAAGAAGCACCTCTTAAGGAATACCTTGCCATAGCATACTGGCAAAGCGGAGACATTCCATCTGCAATCCGCGTTTACGAAGAAATACTGCATTCGCTTCCGGACGACCACCCGATGACAATAAACTGCCTCGCATCCATCGGAGACCTCTACCACGAAACCGGCAACCGGAAAAAGGCCTATTCCTCCTACGAAAAAGGCCTGAAGCTGAATCCGGACTATACCCCGATCCTCAACAACTACGCATATTACCTCAGCGAAGAGGGAAAGAAACTGAACAAGGCACTGTCAATGAGCAGAAGGACCGTAGAACTTGATCCGGAAAATTCAACTTACCTGGACACATACGGCTGGCTGCTCTATCTTACCGGAGACTACGCCAAAGCCAGGGAATACCTCAAAAAAGCCACCATATACGGGGGCAAGGAGAATGCAGTCATACTTGATCATTTTGCTGATGCCCTGTTTGCCCTGAAGGAATACAATCTGGCATTCCTGTACTGGAGCAATGCCGACAAACTGGATCCCAGCCTGGGTATCGCCGATAAAATTGCCAGAAAAAGAAAAGAAGCCGGACAGAAATGAAATTTATCATGACGGCTGTCCTATCGGTACTGCTCGTCCTTCCGGCAGCCGCACAAGACATATCGAAGCAGACTGAAGAAAAAAAGAGACTCGAAGCGGAAATCGCATCGATTGACAGGCAATTGGATGCAAACAAGAACAAGAGAAAGGAAAGTCTGAATACCCTGATCCTTACCAGGCGCAAGCTTGAAACCAGGACCAGGCTGATAGAGGAGCTGGACAGGGATATCCTCAATTATGACAGGGATATCATATCGAAGGACAGATACATCGGACGGCTCAACGACAGGCTGGACACCCTCAGGGAATACCATGCCCGACTCGTTCTCGGTGCCTACAAGACCAGAGACAGCAAGACCTGGGCATTGTACATACTCACCAGCAAGGATATCAACCAGGGCCTCCGGAGATGGGCATACATGAAGAACATTTCATCTTCAGTCAGGCAGCAGGCCGACAGAATACGCGAAACCGAAGCCAGGATAACCATAGAAAAGGACAATATATCAAAACTCAGGGCCGCAGCTGCAGACACACGCACCCAGCGGGAAAAGGAAAAGGCTATCCTGACATCGGAGGAGCGCAAGGCCAACAGCATGGTCATCCAGCTTTCCAGGAAAGAGAAAGCCATGAAACAGGAACTGGAGCAGATGCGCAAAAAGGTCGAGCGGCTGAACAGGGAAATAGAACGCATCCTCGCTGAAGCCGTAAAGGAACAGAAAAGCAGCAAAGGCAGCAAAACAGTGGACTATGCCCTCTCTGCAAAATTCGGAGAAAACAAAGGCAAGTTGCCATGGCCCATAAAGAACGGAATTGTAATCCAGAAATTCGGGCAGACATACCATCCCGTTTTCAAGAACCTTAAAATGCCGTACAACAATGGAATCAACATTTCAGCGGTCGCCGGGACCGCCGTATCCTGCGTATTCGACGGTATTGTAAAACAGATTCTCGTAATCCCCGGATACGACCAGTGCGTACTGGTTCAGCACGGGGAATATTTTACATTCTATTGCAAACTGAAACAGGTCTCCGTAAAAACAGGCGACAAGGTCTCCACCGGCTCGCAGATAGGCATTCCGAATACGAATGAAGAGGGGAACGCCGAACTGCACTTCCAGCTGTGGAAAGGGACCCAGAAGCAGAATCCGGAATCCTGGCTAAGATAATGAATTATGATAAAAACATTTTATTTCAACGACTTGCGCACATGCTGCTATATTGTCTACGATGACACCCGGGAATGCGCAATAATAGATCCCGGATGCTACAAGAAGTCAGAGCAGGACAGAATCGTAAAATTCATCGGGGACAACGGACTTACCCCGGTCATGATCATACAGACACACGGGCACTTCGACCACGTGATGGGCAATGCATTCGTATCAGAAAGGTGGAATATCCCGACATACCTCGCATCAGAAGATTTGCCTCAGCTGAAAAGGGCCTCTTCCTACGGGTCATATTTCGGATATGAATTTGCACAGCCAGACGGTGAAATAAGGGACATGAAAGACGGGGACATTATCCGGTTCGGGAACACGGAACTGGAAGTGCGGTCATCTCCTGGCCATACCGCCGGGGGAGTGCTGCTGTATAACCGCAAAGAAGGATATGTCTTTACAGGAGACACCATTTTCAAGGGAAGCATAGGACGTACCGACCTTCCCGGAGGAGACTACGATCTCCTGGCCGAAAGCATCAGGACAAAAGTCATGACACTCCCTCCCGACACTGTCATATACCCCGGTCACGGACCTGCAACCGATGTGGGTACAGAAATAAACACCAACCCGTTCCTGGAACCAATCCGACCTCAAATTGACTGACCTCGACTACATATCAATAAACAAGGCATCCGTCCACAACCTGAAAGATGTGACTCTGCTCATTCCGCGGCACAGTCTGGTGGTAGTTACCGGACTGAGCGGCAGCGGTAAATCGTCGCTTGCATTCGACACAATATATGCAGAGGCCAGAAGGAGGTATATGGACACCCTGTCCGCATATGCCAGACACTACATCGGAGTCATGGAAAGGCCGAACGTCGAAAGCATTGACGGACTTAGCCCCACCATTGCCATCGAGCAGAAAAGTACCAACAGGAATCCACGTTCCACCGTGGGCACAATAACCGAAATCTCCGATTTCCTCAGGCTTCTGTATGCAAGGGCATCCACTGCATATTCCCCGGTCACAGGAAAACCGATGGTAAAATACACCGATGCCGAAATCTCCGAACTGATACTCAGGGAATATGCCGGTAAACGGTGCATGATCCTTGCGCCTGTAGTCAAGGGCCGCAAAGGACATTACAGGGAACTTTTCGAGAGTTTCCAGAAAAAAGGCTATTCATACGCAAGAGTCGACGGGGAAATCCGGAACATCTCCGATTTTCCGGACGGAACAGACAGATACAAGGTCCATTTCATCGAGATTGTAATCGACAAACTGATTCCGAAAGAAGAAGACATGAAACGGATAAGGGACTCGGTCACGACCGCCCTGTCCCAGGGCCAGGGTTCACTGATGGTCCTGGATGTGCAGACAGGTAATGTGCGCCACTTCAGCAAACACTTCATCTGCCCTGACAGCGGAATGTCACTGCCTGAGCCTGCACCTCATACTTTTTCTTTCAATTCACCCGCAGGTGCCTGCCCGAAATGCAACGGCCTGGGGACGATACGCAAAATAGATCTGGCCAAAATCATTCCCGACGACAGCATATCCATTGCCGACGGAGGCATCGTCCCCCTCGGCAAGAAAAGGGACAACAACATGTTCGCTGTCCTGGAAGCGGTAGCCCGCAAATACGGATTTTCACTCCACGAACCCATACGGGACATAGAAAAGGAAAACATGGAAATCCTCCTGAACGGTTCCGGAGAACTGATCAGGGTAAAAACTTTCGGAGGCCTTTCTGAAATGGTTACATTCCAGGGACTTCTCGCCAACTTTGACAAGGAAGCTGAAGAGAATGAAGAGGATCCAGACAAACGTTTCTCAGTAGATGCAGTATGCCCGGAGTGCGGAGGCAAAAGGCTAAAACACGAATCGCTTTGTTTCAAGATCGACGGAAAGGACATCGTGGAAGTCTCCGATATGGATATAAACGAGCTTTACAGCTGGGTCAGCACCATTGAAGGGAAACTGGACAACAGAGGGAAAGCCATAGCTTCGGACATCATCAAGGAACTGCGGGAAAGAATCGGTTTCCTGATCGGAGTCGGACTTTCCTACCTCTCTTTGAGCCGCACTACCCGTTCCCTGAGCGGAGGGGAAAGCCAAAGAATACGTCTGGCAACCCAGATAGGGTCCAAACTGGTGAACGTACTGTACATACTGGATGAACCGAGCATAGGGCTTCACCAGTCTGACAACATCAAGCTTATCAACTCCCTCAAAAGACTCCGAGACGAGGGCAACACTGTCATGGTCGTGGAACACGATGAGGAGATGATGCGGAATGCCGACTGGATTGTGGACATCGGTCCGGGGGCGGGAATCCACGGCGGGAAAATACTGTTCAGCGGTCCGCCTGCCGTGAAACTGGATCCCAAAGCAGTTATACCTCCGGATTTACCCGTCATCGACAACGAATCCACATTGGGCGGATTCACATTCGACTACCTTAAAGGAGAGCGCAAGATTGCCCTGCCGTCCGTCCGGAGACCCGGCAACGGTCTGTTCATCACACTTGACGGAGCCAGAGGCAACAACCTGAAAGACGTCAGCATACGTATTCCGCTCGGATGCATAGTCGGCATCAGCGGAGTAAGCGGAAGCGGGAAATCCTCCCTGATAAACGACACTCTGATGCCGGTAATCAGCAACAGGCTCTACAGGTCCCACTATACCCCGTTGCCCTTCAGATCCATAGAAGGGATAGAGAACATCGACAAGCTGGTTGAAATCGACCAGTCCCCGATAGGACGGTCCCCACGCTCGAATCCCGCTACATATACCGCAGTCCTGTCCTATATACGGAAACTGTTCGAAGAGACACCCGATGCAAAGATCAGGGGATTCAAAGCCAACAAATTCTCTTTCAACGTAAAAGGGGGACGTTGCGAAGCCTGTAAAGGAGCCGGTGTGGAAGTCATTGAGATGAACTTCCTTCCCTCTGTATCAGTGACATGCAAGGAATGCAACGGAAAAAGGTTCACACCCGATGTCCTTTCTGTCAAATACAAGGGGAAGAGCATAAACGATGTTCTTGAAATGACCATTTCCCAGGCTGTCGAGTTTTTCGCTCCTGTACCGGCAATAGCCCGCAAGCTTCAGACACTGGAGGCTGTAGGTCTCGGATATATACGTCTCGGGCAATCCTCCCTCACCCTCAGCGGAGGAGAAAACCAGAGAGTGAAACTGGCATCCGAACTGTCCAAGACAGACACCGGAAGGACATTGTACATATTGGACGAACCGACCACAGGTCTTCACTCTGAAGACATTTCCGTCCTTATGGGGGTACTACAGAAACTGGCGGATGCCGGCAACAGCATTATAATCATCGAACACAACCTGGACATCCTGAAATCCGTAGACTATCTTTTCGACATGGGCCCGGAAGGAGGAAGGAACGGAGGCCGGATCGTATCAGAAGGAATCCCCGAACAGGTTGCTGAAGATCCCCTTTCGGTTACCGGCCCATATTTGAAACCACTACTGAAACAATAGATATGGAAAAAATCACAGTTTACTGCCATAGCCTGCATGGCTACATAGACTGCCTACCAGGCACCACAGTCGGAGAGCTTTCAAGAAAAGTTGAAACCGGATGCAGATATCCTGTTGTCGCAGCACTTGTTGACAACATGCTTAAAGAACTCTCTTTCCCCATATACACATCCCATACGATCAGATTCCTTGACTGCACTGATCCGGACGGAAGACGGACCTACTCCCGTTCCCTTTCCTTCGTACTGCAGAAAGCAGTTGAAGACCTGTTCCCCGGACAGAAACTGTTTCTGGACTACACGCTGCCAAACGGACTGTACGGTGAACTCAGGGAAGGAAACAGGGAAAACGGATTCACTACAGTCCCTGTCAAGGCAGACAAAGTGAATGCCATCCGGAAAAGGATGTCCGAAATAATAGCCTCAGACCTCCCGTTCGTAAAAAAGAAACTCCCGAATGACGAGGCTGTTGCCATTTTCAAAGAGAACGGACGGGATGAGAAAGCCAACCTCGTTGCCAATATGGAGAAGTTTTTCGTATCCGTATACTATCTGGACGGATATGCAGACACCTTCTACGGACCGCTGCTGGAAAGGACCGGACAGATTGAAGTCTTTGACATAATACCTTACTCCCAAGGATTCTGCCTGCAGTCCCCGTCCGTAAATGACCCGACAGCCATATCCCCGTACAAGTATCAGGACAAGCTTGACAGCGTTTTCAGGGAATTCTCCAACTGGTGCAACATTCTGAAAGCACATGGTATCGGTTCAGTAAACGATATTATTTCCAACGGAGGGGGGAAAGAACTCATATCAATATCGGAAGCACTGCACGAACGGAAATATGCTGACATAGCAGACATGATCTACTCCAGAAGAGACAAGGTAAAGCTCATCCTCATAGCAGGTCCTTCAAGCAGCGGCAAGACCACTACCTCCAAAAGGATAGCACAGCAGTGCAAGGTACTGGGGATGAATCCCAAAGTCCTGGAAATGGACAACTACTTCGTGGACAGGGAACACACCCCAAAAGACGAGAACGGTGACTATGATTTCGAAAGCATACATGCGCTTGACCTTGTATTCCTAGGCAACCAGCTCAATGACCTGTTCGACGGGAAGGAAACCGAACTCCCAAAATTCGATTTCAAGACCGGGAAAAGGACATTCAACGGAGAAAAAACCGTACTGCACAGAAATGACATACTGATAATGGAAGGGATACATGCCCTGAATCCGGAACTCACCAAGCATATAGACACAGAACGGGTATTCAGGGTATATGCATCTGCCCTTACTTCCCTGTCCATTGACGAGAACAACTATATTTCCACGGCAGACAGCCGTCTTCTGCGCAGAATGGTAAGGGACAATTACAACAGAGGCATTACTCCTGAGGAAACGATCCTGCGGTGGAAAAGCGTACGCAGAGGAGAAGAAAGGAATATCTTCCCGTATCAGGAAAATGCAGACGTAATGTTCAACTCTGCCCTGATTTTCGAGCTGCCATTGCTGAAATACTATGCAGAACCGCTTCTGGAGAGAATACCTCCATTATCCGAAGCTTACCCGGAAAGTGTAAGGCTCCTCAAGTTCCTCTCCTATATCCAGCCTCTGACCCAGGATGAAATATGCTATGTACCCCCGACATCAGTAATGCGGGAATTCATAGGCGGAAGCGTATTCAGTTACTGATTGTAAAAAAGAATTGTAAATTTGTATCAGAAAACAGAAAAACCATGCATATAGCAGTAGCAGGAAATATCGGCAGCGGGAAGACCACATTGACTTCCCTTCTTGCCAAACATTACGGATGGGAGCCGCAGTTCGAGACAGTGGATGTCAATCCGTACCTCGTGGACTTTTACAACAATATGCCGCGCTGGTCATTCAATCTACAGGTTTACTTTCTCAGCAAAAGGCTTCAGAGCATCATAGAATTCCAGAACTCCGGAAAGAACGTGATCCAGGACAGGACGATCTACGAAGATGCGCAGATATTCGCCCCGAACCTCCACGATATGGGGCTTATGGACTCAAGGGACTTCGACAATTACTGCGAACTGTTCGGACTGATGCAGAAACTGGTACGCTATCCGGATCTGCTGATTTACCTCCGTTCATCCATTCCCAACCTCGTAGCACAGATCCAGAAAAGGGGAAGGGAATACGAGAACAGTATCCGCATCGACTACATAACAGGGCTTAACGAAAGGTACGAGAAGTGGATAAGCAGCTACAAAGGAGAACTGCTTGTCATAGATGTGGACAGATGCAAGTTCGAAGACAATCTGGAAAGTTTCAACTACGTTACCGACCAGATAGACGGAAGACTATTCGGCCTCTTCAAATAAAAAGAGACCGCGCCACTATATTGACACAGTCCCCTGTCTCAGATCTTGATGGATAGCCCTACGTTGACCAGTCCCCTGTAGCCGAATCCCAATTCGGCAAATCCCCCTACCGTATCTCCATATCTGAATTTCACAGCTGTAATATGGTATGAGAAACGGACCTTGTCGGTTTCCTGGGGAGGCAACAGCCCGTATCTGTCCAAATCGGCTTCATTCATGTTCATGAGACTCTCATCCATAATGCTGACACCCAGGTAAAGTCCCCCTGAACACTCCATGACTCCCTGCCTCCAGTAAGTATAGGCACCGCTGAGATGCACAGTATAGCTGCTTATTGACGACTGGCATACAAATACAGGAGACGGCAGTTTGTAATCAGCCATGTCATCGATATATATATCTGCCATCCCGTAGCCGAAATTTCCGTCAATACCCAGCGACAGCTTCGGTGTTATGCTGAAATTATATCCCAGCGCCACTATCCCGGAAAACTTGTGGTTCCTGCTTTCGGAGTCAATTCCGGCAGAAGGAGACTTGTATTCTGAGTTCAGGACTGTAGTAAATTCTATTATAGAAGGAGTCCCGTATTGTATATAGAATTCGCTACGAGGAAAATAATTGTATTCCTTAACCCTGTTTTTCTGGGCAAACGCCATCGTAACTGCAACCGATAAAAGGACAAATGTCAAAATGATTTTTCTCATAAGGATTCTTTGGTTTTAATATTTTTGGTTCGTCGTTTTGAGGAATAGATCGATATCATCGAAACGGCTCCGCAGACCAGCATGGTCAAAGCCTGGCTTTCATGACTGATTGTTGCGAAAACCACCCCCGAGGTCTGGGGAATAGAATATATTGAAGCCATAGCCAATGACAATATGAAATGATATGCCCCGATACCGCCCTGCACCGGCACTATCCATCCCAGGCTTCCGACAACCATAAGGAACAGTGCATCAGCCCAGTCAAGTCCATCTACCTGCGGAAAGGCCAGTACCGTAGAATAACTCATGGCCCAATACAGGAACCAGAGCAAAACAGTATAAAACAGGAAAGCCCATTTATGCTTCATTCTCAGTCCAGATGCAAGCCCTCCGATCAGGCCTTTGGCAAGGTCCAGGATTCTGGCGAAAAAACTGTACTTGCGCAGTCTGGAGCGATAGACATACATAAGCACGCATGCAACGACCGCCAGGAACAGGACAGCCATAACAATCCACATGATACCTGAGGATACCGAACCGACTGCCGGTTTCAGGACCTGGTTGTTTACAAAACCGCTGAAAGTACTTCCGCCTGCAACCAGCACGACAAAAAGGATAAGCAAATAGGATACCATATCCCAGCTGCGTTCCAGCACCACAGTACCGAGAACCGATTCGAAAGACGCTTTACCGGTGGCTGAGATAACACCGCATCTCGCCAGTTCTCCGGCTCTGGGCAATGCAAAATTGGTCAGATATGCAATAGTGACTCCGTCATAAGCCTCTCTTCTTGTAATGGCTGGATTCAAGGGTAGCATTGCAAGCCTCCATCGCAATCCCCTCACGACAAAAGCGCAAATACTGGCAGCCATGGAAACACCCAGCCATCTGAAGTCGCAGCTGCGGATTCCTGCGACAAGATCCGCCCACTTCACCCCTTTGAATGCAAAATAGAGCAGGACAAAGGCAAGTCCCAGCATCAACAGCCAATTAAGCAGCTGTCTGAAGTTCCTGGGCCTCATAGAAGTCTGTTGGTCGCCGTATCCGGAAATACGACCATAGGCTTCAATGTCCGGGCCTCTTCCGGAGTAACGATGGCATAAGACATTATGATTACAATATCCCCCGGGGAAAACTGGTGCGCTGCAGCCCCGTTCAGTTCAATGCAGCCGCTGCCTTCTTCACCGGTGATGCAATAGGTTTCCACCCTGTTGCCGTTCGTGACATTGACCACGGATACCTTCTCTCCCTCGAAGAGCCCGCTTGCCTCCATCAGAGCCTTGTCGATGGTTATACTGCCTATATAGTCCAGATTGGCCCTTGTAACAGTCACCCTGTGTATCTTGGATTTTATTACCTGTATGAACATTTCAGTATTATTTCAGTTCGATATTATCAATCAGACGCACCTGGCCGGCAAACACTGCACAAGACAGCCTTAGCCGCTCCGCTTCCGTCCAGTCATCAACAGGACGCAAAGTCGATGCATCCACAATCT
Organism: uncultured Muribaculaceae bacterium; assembly: GCA_964640305.1. Taxonomy (GTDB): domain Bacteria; phylum Bacteroidota; class Bacteroidia; order Bacteroidales; family UBA932; genus Coprenecus. The sequence continues at coordinate 150,258 of CAZXFF010000001.1, forward strand.
CCACATATTCGGTTTTAAGCAACCTCGATGCATCTATCCTCGATGCAATCTCCTTTTCCGCTTCCCTGACACCCATTTTCCCGACAAGTTCCCCGGCTGCGGAAATCGTCCTGTATATGTGTGGAGCCGCAGCCAGCTGCTCCGGTGTCAGCAGACTGTTCCTGGAGCTTAGGGCAAGTCCGTTCTCCGCCCTGGCTATAGGGCATCTCACAATCTCTATACCATAGCCGAGGTTACGGGTAAAATATTCGATTATCGCAAGCTGCTGATAATCCTTTTCACCGAAATAGGCCCTGTCCGGCTTAACTATATCGAAAAGCCTTGTAACCACCTGGGCCATTCCGTTGAAATGTCCCGGACGGCGCGGTCCCTCTCCATATTTGTCCAGACCGCCGAGGTCAAATACCTTACTGTCATAATCCGTCCCGTCAGGATAGATGTCCTTTACACCCGGAGCGAACAGGATATCTACCCCCAGTTCCGAAAGGAAAGCACTATCCTTTTCCAGAACGCGGGGATAGGTACTGAAATCATTCTGATTGTTGAACTGCGTAGGGTTCACGAAGTCCGAAACCACTACCGCACCGCACTCCTTCAGTGCCCTGCGGACAAGGGATCCGTGCCCTTCATGCAACGCTCCCATAGTGGGGACAAACCCCACAATCACGTCGCCAAGCGACATTCTGGCAGACTCGAATTCCGCCAAAGTTCTAGCTATTATCATAACTCACAAAATTCCGGACAAACATAGTAAATATTACAATAAACTGCAAGCATTAGAAGAGCTCTGGAGCAAGGAGCTCCTGCATGGTCATTGCCGACAGCTCCCGTGTACCCGCCAGGCCACAATCCTCCCTCCCAACATTTATTATCAAAAATTTGCCCAAATGATTTTTTAGTTATAATTTTGAAGATAATTGTGCTTTATACTTTTAAAATGAAACGATTACTATTAGGTGATGAAGCCATAGCATTGGCTGCCATACATTCGGGGATTTCAGGTGTCTATGCATATCCGGGAACCCCTTCTACAGAAATAACAGAATATATCCAATTCCAGCAGAAAGCCGAGCCGGATGCGGAAAGGATTTTCTGCAAATGGTGTACAAACGAGAAGACTGCCATGGAAGCAGCCCTCGGTATGTCCTATATGGGCAAAAGGGCTCTGGTCTGCATGAAACACGTCGGGATGAACGTCGCAGCAGACGCATTCGTGAACTCCGCTTTGACTGGAGCCAACGGAGGTCTGGTCGTCGTAGCGGCCGATGATCCCTCAATGCACTCATCCCAAAACGAACAGGACTCCAGGTTCTACGGAAAATTCGCACTGATTCCCATCTTTGAACCGGCCTCCCAGCAGGAAGCGTACGACATGGTCCGGGATGCTTTCGACTTTTCGGAAAAACGCTGCATTCCTGTACTTCTGAGGATAACCACACGCATGGCCCATTCCAGGGCTGAAGTGGAAATACGTACAAAGCCAGACGGTTCTGCAGACATACGTCCCCAGAACGGTCTGTCACTCCCAAAGAATCCCAGACAGTGGATTCTCCTGCCTGCAATATCCAAAGTACGATACGACAAACTGGTCGGAGAGCTCCCGCTCTTTGAACAGGATTCATACGAAGATCCCAGAAACAGGTTTTATCCAGGGGAAGACAAGAGCCTCGCAGTGATAGCATGCGGTATAGCATACAACTATCTCATGGAGAACTTCCCGAAAGGAGTTCCCTGCGGAGTCCTCAAGATATCCCACTACCCCGTTCCTGCGAAGATGGTAAACGAGATGGTAGCCGAAGGCATCAACAGGATCATAGTGATGGAAGAGGGACAGCCCATGGTGGAAGAGATAATCCGCGGGATGGTACCCTCCGACATACGCATAGACGGAAGGCTTACCGGAGTTCTTCCGCGCACCGGGGAACTCAACCCCGACTGCGTACGTGAAGCCCTCCGCCTCGCTCCCAGGAAGACCCTGCCCCAGGATTCCATCGTAATGCCCAGACCCCCTGCCCTGTGTCAGGGATGCGGTCACAGGGACATGTATGCGGCACTCAACGAAGTCGCTGCAGAATACAAGGATTCCCGCGTATTCAGTGACATAGGCTGCTACACCCTCGGGGCCCTGCCTCCTTTCAGGGCAATCCATTCGACAGTGGACATGGGAGCCTCCATCACAATGGCCAAAGGTGCCGCCGATGCAGGGCAGTTCCCCTCATTCGCCGTAATCGGGGACTCTACATTCACCCACTCGGGTATCACCGGCCTTCTCGACTGCGTGAACAGCAACGCAAACGTAGTCATCATAATCTCGGACAACCTCACCACCGGAATGACCGGAGGACAGGATTCGGCAGGTACCGGCAGACTTGAAAGCATCTGCGCCGGAGTCGGAGTGGACCCTGCACACATCAGGGTGGTAGTGCCCCTTCCCAAGAACATGGAGGAAATCAAGGCCATCCTGCGGGAAGAGGTAGAATACAAAGGAGTCTCTGTCGTAATCCCCCGCAGGGAATGTATCCAGACATTCAAGAGACACGCAAAAGAGAAAAAACAGAAATAACGGACTTTAATCGGATTACAGGATGAAAAAGGATATAATTCTCGCCGGAGTCGGCGGACAAGGCATATTATCGATAGCCACCGTATTGGGTGAAGCGGCACTGGCAAACGGACTCCATATCAAACAGGCCGAAGTTCACGGAATGAGCCAAAGGGGAGGAGACGTGCAGAGCAACCTGCGTCTCTCTTCCGACCCTATAGCAAGCGACCTGATACCGAAAGGAAAAGTTGACATCATCATATCCCTGGAGCCGATGGAAGCCCTGAGATATGTATCCAGTCTCTCGCAGGACGGCTGGGTGGTCACATCTTCCATACCCTTCGTAAACATTGACAATTATCCTGACATAGAAGAGGTTCACAGGCATATAAGGGCCCTCCCCCATTCAGTCATGCTGGACGTGGAAGAGATCGCCAAAGCTGCCGGAGCTCCCGCACAGGCATCCAACATGGTTCTTCTCGGAGCTGCCGCCCCCATGCTCGGCATCAGCTTCGAAGCCATCAAGGAGGCCGTAGCCAAAGTATTCTCACGCAAAGGGGAAGAGGTGGTATCCAAGAACCTTGCAGCCCTCGAAGCCGGATACAGCCACAGCAGCAAGAAATGAATTAATTGCTAACCACATATCACTAACAGACGCCAGGGAGGACAGCCGAAGCACTGTCCTCCCTTTTTTGCATCATGGCAGAGCGTACCGCAGCAGTCCCGATTGTTTCAGAATTTCATTTCAAGACCGATCAGTACATTCAGAGGCCGGAGGTCATACCTGTAGCGGACAACATTCATGGGACTTAATACGGTATAGGCATAGTGCCGGGTATCCAGCAGATTCCTTGCATGCAGGAAGACCTGTAGTTTTTGAGTGATGAAATAATATACCGAAGCGTCCAGCAGACACATCTGCACCGTATTGTCATCCGAATATTTGTCGAGGTAGTGCTCTGCGGCTATGTCTATGGTTACCGACCTGTGGGGAAAGAACGACAAGGCGAGTTTCTGGCTGAAACCGTGACTCTGCCCATCGTCCCATGCTCCGGAAGTCCTGTAACGGCTTATGGAATAATTCCCGCTATAGTCTGCTTTCATCCAGCCGGATATATCCGAAACGAATTTCAGACCGGCTGTATAATGGAAAGACTCGTAAGGGATAACCGTTTCATCCTGCAGGATATCCGAAGAAGTCATTGCAAACTTGCCCGAAATGTCCAGTTTCCCCCCGAAACCGAAGAAAGCCTTCGACAGGGTTGCATCTGTATTCAATACGGAATAGCCGGTAAGTTCATCCGACTCGTAGCTTATGATATATTCATCCACGAAATACCTCGTATACTGATATGATTTGCTTGAGGAACAGGAGACATCCACATCCAGATACCATCCTGCCATAGGGTCGCGGAAATCCAGTTCCCCCTTGACATTCCATCCAGGATTTTGGGTCAGTTCAGTTCGTCCCGATGACAGATACCTGAAGTTCTGCAATATCAATCCCCCGTAGATTTTCTGTTCATCCACGCTCCCCATCGTATAACCTCCCCCAAGGACAGCTGACAGCTTGGCTCCGAAATCGTATTTGAGTCTGAGCGAAGGATTGACAGCATACTTGTGGCAGCGATTACGGATATCCATAGTGTAATCAATATACTGATACCATATATCCGCACCTGCATCCAGCCTGAAATGTCCGCTGCTGAACTCGAAACGTATCCGTTCAGTAGGTTTCACATAGCCCAGCAGCACATCATTTTCCAACCGGTCCGCAAATTCCAGGTCTGAAAGTACCACTCCTTCCGTCCTTGTCCGGAATGTACGGTAAAGGAAAGGGACCGAAGAACGGAAGGTAAGCTGTGCCTTTTTGCCTATTTTCAATGTATTGTTGAAAGACAGCAGATTATATAGTATCCTGCTGCCAATGTCCTGGGATGCAGTATCTCCCTCTTCAGGAGAGACGACAAGCATCCTCTCCCCATTTTCCGTGTATTGTGTAAAGTTGTCGAACGAATATACCCAGTCTCCGGTATTCTTGGTGAACCGGAAATAGTTGAACATGTTCATATCCCTGCTACCTGCATCCTGGACCCGGTTCAACGTACCTGCCACACTGCTTCCGATACCGTTGTCCCTGTAATCGAAGCGGAACTTGTCCTTCAGATATACCTTCGGTGTGTTAATTTCCAGAGACACATTCCCTGAAGCAAAATGCGATAGGGAATTCATACTGTTGTTGTCTATATACTCCTTGACACTGCCGTCGTTCCCGATATATGTCTGTAGCACGGAACTGCCGGAATTCAGGGCGTTCCGCTCATATTTTCCGCCGACACCGAGAATGGCATTATCACCCATAGGGACAGTGTGGTCAGTCGTGACCGAATAGGAAGTATTGAACCTCGTACGGTCCTTGTCAATGGGAGCAAGAACATGACTGACAGAAAGATAGCCGTATGGACGGTAACGGTTGACAAACTCGATCTCGTCAACACCGAAAATAAAGACATTGGGATCTGACTCGTAAATGATGTTATTGCCGGCGGCATCCGTTTTGAGCGTATTGATACCCTGATATCCTCTTCCTATGAACATGGCGAATGCACTTGCAGAATACGGCACGTGCGGTTTCACGGTCGAACCGCCGGCTTCCGCCTGCAAAGCCCCTACCCATTTTCCTTTGGCACTGTCCTTCAAACGGATGTTGACAGAGGCAGCACTGCTTTCCACCACTCCCTCCAGAGCCTTGACCGGCTGATGGTTTTCATATATGTCGATGGAAACAAGGTCCCTCGGATCTATGTTCTGTGTAGCGACGTTGTACCTGGAACCTAAAAGATCCTTGCCCTCAATATAGAATCTGGATATTTCCCTCCCTTGATACTTTACCCTTCCCTCTTTGGAGACATCCACTCCCGGCAGTTTCTTAAGCACATCACTGATACTCCTGTCATCCTGCGAGAGCAATGCCGGGACACTGTATTCCAGGGTGTCCCCCTTCATGCGGACCGTCCCGGCCTTTATCACCACTGCATCCAGTTCCAGCACCGCCTCGGCAAGAAGGATATCATAACGTTCTCCGAAAGGCATGGTTATTTTCCGGGGAGAATACCCCATCATGCTGATCTCTACCGAGCATCCTTCCGAACCGGTCCCGACTCCAATGGAAAAATTCCCGCCGCTGTCCGCTGCCACATAGTCCAGGACTTTCCCTGCACTGTCCTTCAGCATTACAAAAGCTCCCGCCAAAGGGCTCCCCGTAAGCGAATCCCGGACCGAACCGCTTACACTCTGCGCCGCTGCCTCCGTAACGAACACTAAAGCCAGTACAACAACCCCAAAGGTACTACCCGGCTTCCGTTTCATAATTTACACAATTGATATGATATTATAAATTCCTCTGGAACAAAGCCCCAATGACGGCTGTCATATGAGATACTGTGGTTATCTCCCAAAACGAAATAATAATTCCTGTCGAAAACATGGTACATAGGATCATCAGATTTGTTTCCATGTCTTCTTTCATACTCTATTATCTTATTATAAATTCCCAACGAATGGTCTGCAATACTGATTGTATCTCCAATGGCTGGAACATATATTGGATGCATATCATAAATATCATCTTCCCAGTCTCCGTTACCGTTTGTTATTACGTCCCGATAGTTATCAGGTATCTGATTATCCTCCAGCATACCACTTTTGCAGGATATATTAACAGTAATTCCTGGAGTTCCAACACACCTCTTAACAAGTTTGACAGAAGAATCCGCTGCTATAGTATCACCATATGTCCCGAAAGAAAAATACAGGACTATAATCTTACCCATAAGATCAGGCATTTTCTTATGGTTCACAGTTACCGTAACTATTCTGTCCTCAGGTATTAGGGATGGATACATGGAGAAATCTCTAACCTTATAAATATGAATCTTACACAAGATAAAAACACATACAAAGACAGTGGTCACTATCAGTATTACAAACGGGACCAATGTTATTCTATATTTTCCAGCTTGCATATTTGATTATCCTCCTTTCATAAATCAAGTAAACATCATCCGGAACTATAGACTCGTCAGATAGACTAAGGATATTCGAACTGCTAATATAACCTTCAAGACCTTCTTCTTTAAGATAATACTTGAACAGTTCCGGGCTATTCTTTACTACAATATAGGGGCACAACTCTCCTTCTCTCACAAGCGACCATGTCCGTATAAAATCTAAAGCAACGGCGATGCAAAAAGAACAATCTCCAGTAACGGCATAAACAAGCAGAGATGAGTTCCCCGAATCAGGAAAAACAATACGAAATGTTGTATCAGCCCTTTCCCTACCATCCAAATACACACATTTCATATCATACACAAATTCAAAAGCTTTCAATGTCCTGACCTTCTCTTCTTCTATATAATCCATCACATTCTTTTCCCCTCTTCCACCGCATGAGTTCAGGAGTCCAAAAAATGCGGAAACGATAACAATATTGTATAATTTCATAATGTTCCAACTATTCTTTCTCCATAAAATCAAACTTCATTTCCTCTTTCAAGGGTGTTCCCTCGTGAGGGCGCACGACAATGTCTTTAAGATACAAGTTTGCGGCTTTGAACTGCTCTGTCATACTCATTAGGACTGCCTCCATATATTTGTCCCGTGTGGTCTTTAAATACAGATAAGACGGAATCTCTATAGCTTCCCCACCACGATAAATCGCCTCAGCCGTGAAACTGTAATGCCCCTTGCTGTCCGATACCTTGAGGATGAGACCCGGGAGGCCGGAAAACTTCCAGGGACCCGAGGACAGGGGAAGTCCAGAAGCGAACCACGCCTCGTATTCCCTGCCCCGGAAACAGCAGGTGGCCTTCTGTACGGCATATCCCAAAAGCGTATCGGTGTTTCCGTGGATTACCCAGTCCATTTCCGGCAGATCTTCTTCATACTTGAAATCAGTATTGCATACCCTGCCAGTACAGGTAAGCTTTCCCTGCCGGGGATAATTCTGGAAGTACATGCTGTAAAACGACGGAGAATATTTGATCTGACTCCTGATATAGCCGCCTTTGCCTGACAGAATCAGGGACTTGGTGCTGTTTGAGGACTTGAGCATGCTGTCAAGGCTTTTATATGCAACCGTACAGAATCTGCTGACTGCTTTACCTGCTTCCAATGCTGCCAATTGTTCCACAACTATCCCCTGAACAGTATCCACCATTATCCTGACGGCATAATCAGCTCTCACCTGACTGACTCCGACGGAGTCCGCACCGTAATAATGATCGTCCAGATATATATCCTTTAACCAGACCTTACCGTTCTCGAAACTCAATATTCCATGCTGGGCATGTGAGAGGGAAGCTAAGATTCCAGTCAGGATAATGACAAATACCGCTTTTGCCATTCCTCTCTTTTCCATAATACCTGATGATTTGATGTTTTGACATAATGGAACAATGCAAAATTATTCCCGAAGTCATTTCAAAACAATACTTTCAGTTTCAGAAAAGAGGATTTCAGCCAATTTCACATTGCTGATTATCAAAACATTACACTTTCACCTTTTCACACTCTGCCAATAGGGATTTCAGCCACTGACTCAAGTTTATCCTACGGTCCTTCAGACCGAATCTGGAACGCAGGGCACTGGCTGTATTGTAGTGTCCATGTCCCCCGTCATTGAGAATAAAGGATATATCCTTGCCGTTAAGTCCGGCCGCATATAGACAACAGTAACCTGCTTCCATGTCAGTCAGACCGTATGTCCTGAGCCTGCGGACGAATTCCGGATGAGTGACCGAATACGAAGCCAGCAATGCGGAGAGAAGGCTGTTCTTGTCCGACACAAAACCCCTGAGACGCTTTAATGTAGCTGGAGATATGCCATCGGAGAGGTCCTTTTCGGAAGCAAGGCGCATAAGCAGGGCCACGAGGTCGCTGATAGACTGCACGGAATCTTCACTTGCACTGACCTCGCAAGTAACTTTTCTTTTCCTCTGTATCATTACACGTCGTAGCAGAACAAGCGCTACAGCCAATAGAACCACTGCTGAAGTCACAGCCAGTATGACAATGGAAGAACCATTGCCATTCCCCATGCCTGCTTCCATACCATCCGCTTCGTTCAATGCTCCGTTTATTGGAGAAGTCCCATTCAAACTGTCAGTCAAAGCCTTGTATGATTCATAATTCACGGACGGCCTATCACCTGGAGGATACACAAGATCCACCTTTACCGTATCTCCGTTCTGATGAATGTAACGGTACCTGTCTATGATGACAACCGTATCCTGCTTCCTTTGTGCAGCACAGACCACATAACTGCACAGCAGCAGGAACAGACATGACAAAGCAGGGATTTTTCTTTTCATAGTGACGTTTTCACCGCAAAGATACAATTTTTTCCGATACCGCCATTGATACGCAAATCCGCTGCAGGTCACCACTCCGCAGGTGTACCGGACCATTTTCGCTAACTCACAGATAACCAATACCTTCCAGCAATTCACGCGGTTCACCTGCGAAAGATCCGCAGCAGTCAGCTATATTATAGTTCACCTGCTGAATCGAATTAAAATATGAGCATGCTGAAGTTCCAGACCAGAACAATTTGAGCGACAATCCAGAACCGCAATACAGACTTCCGCTGACCGTGGCTACACCTGGGGCTTTACCTTTGTGTCCGTCAAGAATGCCAGGGATGCTACCAAGAAGGCAGCATTCGGGAATTAGAATACAGCTGTCTACTTCATCATTCTTTCGAAGTTGCCGGAATTGTCCCGATAACTGACTTCTTGGCCTAAGCTGAAACTGTACCGGAGGGAGAGTGTGGCTGCAGTCAGGTTTCTAGATAGGGAACAGAACACATTGTTCCCAAAAAAGTACATGTATTCCCTTTCCGCCAGATGTGGCGCTATACTTGAAACGTATAATGAGGCAACAAGATTCTTGTCTTCCAGGAATGCGTATGACAGTCCGGTATTGAAGTTCAGATAATGCTTGTCCAATGACTGTTGAAGGCGTTTGTCAGGTTTAATCCATCTGCCGCTGAAATTGAATGTCAAACGGTCGGTTATGTCGTAATAAAAGTAGAGCTCCAATCTTATGTAATGCCAGTCGACATCAGATGTACGTACAGAGACATCCTGATTAATGTTGAACAAGTCGACGTACTGATAGTTTGCCGAAAGGCTTCCGTATATCTTTTCTTTCCAGAACATATAGGGACAGGAAACTGTAATGTCGTACAGGTTCATGTCGTAGAGGTTTCCGTATGAAAGGTATATCATGTTTACATCCTGGTCATAGCCGTAGTAGCTGTCGATATAATTCCTGGACAAGGAATAAGTGAACTTGAGATTGAGGTATGTCCAGAAAGTCTGGTCTATTCTGGCGATATAGCTTGTCCTGTTCACAAGCTCGGGATTGCCGGTATTGTACATATAGTTGTTGACAAATCTTACACCCGGAAGCATGATGGAGTAATTCGGTCTTGAAACGAAAGGGTATGCTTGTATCCTGATACTGTAATCCTTGACATTGAGCCAGTAGTTCAGCTTTGGTACAAAGTCTCCGTATCTGCGTGAAAAACCTTCGTCCCGGCTTTCATATCCGAACCATGTATAGTCGTAACCGGCATCAAGGGACAGCCCATGGTTCTCTGTAATATTGAATGTGCCCTTTATATAGCCTCCAGTCACCAACTCATGTCCTTTGAAGTCAGTGGAGTTTATCATCTCTCCGGATGAGAAATCCTTATTGTAGGTGTCATCCGTAAGAAACCCTAAGGAGGAACGTACGCCGTATTCCAACTGCCAGTGCTCTCCGAGCTTACTGATTGCGTCGGCATGTATGAAGTGCTGGTGTCCTCTCATACGGTAGTCCGTGTTCAGATAGCCGTTCCATCCGTAATCTTCTTCGCGATAATAGTTGCCCCTGTCATTCAGAGAGCCGTACATCCCGGAATAGTATGCGCTGAATGAATGCTTCTTATCGTCAGGCGTGGAATATTTTACGGTAAGAGAATACAGGTCATCGCTGCCTGTGGTGGCAGAACGGTATTTCTCAGTCAGTTTCTGTTCGGATGCGGGAGAACCGTCGGTTGTATTCCATAACGATATATTGCTCTCATGGTCCCAATAGATGAATGCATTAAAGTCCAAACTTTGCTTTCCCGGAAGTTCTACTGTCAGATTCGAAGAGGAATAGATGTTCCCCAGACGTCCATTGTTGGAATCCATGGAAACCACATATCTGTCAGGAATGGTGAAATAACTGCTGTCCATACGTTCATGCCATTGGTTGTTGTTGTCATAGGAAAGAGTTGTATTGAACGTGGTCTTGCCTTTTTTCAGCATGAGGAATTCACTTACGCCGAATGCACCTGGCATCGTTCCTTCCATGCCTCCGCTCAAGGAAGACTGAGAATACAAACCATCAGGCATTGACGTTTTCAGACGGATGTCTATCACTGCTTCGGACTTGCCGTATTTGTTTCCAGGCATAGCTATCATACGTATGCTTTCCACTGCATTTGCCGGGAGGGACTGTATGTATTTGAGTACAGCTTCAGCGGTCATGGACTGCTTTATCCCATTTATATATACATCCGTTTTTACACCATACAGTCTTATACCGTCATCTTCTATCCATACTCCCGGTACACGCTGCAACGCTTCACCCAGATTCAACCTTTCGTAATTCTTCAATTGCTGTATGTTTACCACCATGTCGCCTTTGTCATACATTATTTCCGGTGCTTCTCCTGTTACTGTCGCACCCTCCAATTCATAAGACAATGGCACAAGCTCTACATTTACCGGATAGCGCAGTCCTGAAAAAGCGCATGACCATGGCTTGTATCCATAATGGAGGATATTAAGCGAAAGACTGTCCCCGGCAACAGCGTTTTCCGGCAGAATGAAATGACCGCCGGCATCGGAATACCCGTTCCAAAGCACATGCCCTGTGCGCATATCCACTACCCTTATGATTGCGCTGTCAGCGGGATATCCACCAAGAACAGTGATTTCCACTTCGGCTTTCTTTTCCTGAGCGGCAAGATTGACCATACCGGCAACCGCCACGACAAATATAAAAACAAACTTTTTCATAAAATATTTTCAAGTATTCAGCTATAAAGACGCAGAAATCCTGAAAAAGATTTCTTATGACGTTTTATTAAATCTTTTTTTATCTTTCTGCGTCTATACAGTAAAACATACAACATACATGGTTAAGGAAATGAACCCAAAACTGGAACTTCTCCGACAGATAGTGGAAAGGGAGCAGGATTCCCTGTTCCGCTTTGCATACATGCGTACCGGTTCCAGGTCAGATGCCGAGGATATAGTGCAGGATGTACTGTTGGGTCTGTTCCGCTCCTCGGAGCGGCTGGACAAGGTGGCTTCCGTAAGGAGTTATCTTCTCAAAAGCATTGCAAACAAATGTACCGATTATCACCATTCGCACAAATTCTGTACAGTTTCTTTGGAAGAAGCCGGCAATCTCAGGGACGAAGGGATCAATCAGGACAAAGATCTTCTGAAGGAATACTACAGGTACAACCTGTTACTTGAGGGTCTGCCCCAGGAACAGTCCGAAGTTATCCGTCTGCGGTGCTATGACGGTCTGAAATTTTCGGTTATCTCCGAAATTACCGGAGTAAAGGAATCTTCTGTCAAATCCAGATACAGATATGCAATGCAATACCTCAGGAACAAATTGAAAAAAGTGGAAAACTAAAAAACAGGATTATGAAAAAAGAAAGCAAGAACCGGATTCCGGAGGAACTGACTCCCCGATGCGAATTCAAGGCTTCGGAAAAAGTGATGCGGAATGTTATGGCTGCCGCCCGGAAAGAGGTTGCAGGAACGTCTTCTGCAGGGAAGGACGAACGAGGCAGGAATTTTTTGCACAGGCGTATGTACGTCTATTTTGCAAGTGCTGCCGCTGCAGTAGTGGTTGTTGCGCTCATCGGATATTCTCTATTGAACGTGCCAGCTGTCGCTATAGCGGCAGGAAAAGTCTTCCTTGCTGCAATTGAAAGCAGGGAAGAAGGTGTTGTCCGGTACGAGATAGCCGTAAAGGTTAGGGCTAAAGAGTCGAGTTTTGCGGCAGTGGATCATAGGGATGATTTTGTAAAGCATAAGATGACTGTTGATTTGTCTTCCGGCAGGTGGATAGTGGAAAAACCGATAAGGACTGCTGTTTTCGACGGACAGTATACCTGGTCCTGGGAATACGGTGGGAAATATCTTCTGCGGTGGGATGGCGAACAACCTGGAGTTATCGAAGCATTTGCATTGTTGACGGATCCTTATGCTCTTTTGGCTCGGGAGAAAAAACAGGTCGAAGAGAACCCGTTTGTTTCCTGTGATATGGAAACATCAGGTGATACCATAACCTTGACAGTAAAGGTTCCTGCAATGGTAGGTAGACGGGACTATATGCGCAATACCTCTTTTGTTGATACAGATACCCGCAGAGTTTACAAGTTTGAGAAGAGTAGCGGAAAGCTGGTGTATTTGAGAGTGGAAGGGAAGTACGACCGCAAATATATTGACATTGCCGAACTGAGTTCGATAGAGTACGGGATAGATCCTTCAAGGGTTGATTTCACCTGTCCTGAAGGATTGGTGATGAGGGATATGATGAATCCAGGAGGGCCCACTTTCATGGGCATCAGCCCGGAGGAAGCCGCAGTCAGGATGCTAAAGGCATTGGCGGTGCAGGACGGGAAGGTCTTGGATGAAGCATGTCCGTACGGTTTCAGTCAGAACATCCTGGACTTGTACAGCGGGTCCGTACTGCTGAAACAGAAGAAGCACCGCAAGTCGTTGGGCTATGCCGGAGTCCTCGTTCCATGCAAAGTACGTCTGAATGACGGAAGAGTAATATGGGTAAGGCTCGCCATACGCAACGATAACCCCATGCAGGCCTGGATATTCGACGGTGGTCTGTAGAACCCGTATACTATGCGCTCTCATACTACAAACTGCACTACATCTCATCTTGCGTTACTGATTACAAAGCAGTGTGGATCTTACAGTTCTTTTAGCAAGTAAACAGGTGTACCCATTCCCGCATTTTCCGGCACCTGCGAAATCGGACATGCTATCAAAAACTATAAATGCGCTACAACATATCTCTCCAAAATAATCACTTTCTACATGCACACGGAAGACTTCCTGAAACATATTTGAGCAGCAAATACGGATTTTTCACATAAGAATCTCTGGCCGTATATTCAAACATCTTCCCAACTGTTGCGGAGAAACCCGAATGCCTTCCTGAATTTTTCGTGCCACTTTGACTTTCTCGGAATCCGTCAACTCCGTATAAGACTTTTTATGAAAATCAGACAGATAAAATCCATCAATCATAGTACACAATTCCAGATCGGTCACTGAATGCTCCCTAACCCAAGACAGATTCTGATCCGTCATCTTGCCTATTGTCTCCAAAGGTAAATGAGGTTCAATGGAGGTCAGTGTTACCGGTTCAACATCACTCTGCTCCCTTTCCTGTTCTTCCTGCCACCTGTCATAATCATTTCTGGTAAGTCCATACTGAAAAGCCCTGTATGATCCGAAATAACCTTCCAGAATATCCGTATTGATTACTGTTGACATATCTATCATTCCCCTTGCATCAAAACCTATATTGCCAGGGATAACATTTTTACATCTGATAGTCTTTTTTGAACGGGCCGACCGCAAGCCGCTATCTGTTTCCTGCAACGGCTTTCTATGATTGTTGAAATACACTTGTATAGGGGAAAACGGGTAGGCAAACGGATTTGCACAAACATTATGATGGACAGGATTCCGTAAAATATAACTTAAGGCAGCGGAAATATGAATCCTTCCAACCAGCAACAGTTTGAAATACCGCGGATCACCCAACATTCCACTTCTACCGTAAATCTCGTTGAACATCTGTGTATAGGAAGATCTCAGCCGTTGCATAAGTCGTCCTGCATTCTCCGTAATCACAGCCATGTGCAGGTGATTAGACATGACGTTACAGGTAATCAACTGGCTGTCAGTATTGATTATCGCCTGCGCCATACAGTTAAACATCCTTACATAGTCGGAATGATTTCTACAAAGGACCTCCTGATGCGAGGTAAAACAAAGATGATACAACCGTCCCTTCATACCCTTCTGCAATTAGTTTCCTCTGCAAGATACGCAGATTTATGTGAAACACATGACAAAAACGTAAAACTTGTACAATACCACTCAGCAGGTGTACCGGGCCATTTTCGATAACTCACACTGTACCAATACATTCCAGCAATCCACGCGGTTCACCTGCGAAAGGTTCCCGGTGAACAATATGCCCCAGAAGGCACTCTCGCAGGGGTCCGTCTCCCACACCCCTCCGCAGGTGTACCGGGCCATTTTCGCTAACTCGCAGTATATCAACACTTTCCAGCAATACGCGCGGTTCACCTGTGAAGGGTTGCCGGCGAACAACATGCCCCAGAAGGCACTCTCGCAGGGGTCCATCTCCCACGTCTCTCCGCAGGTGTACCGGGCCATTTTCGCTAACTCGCAGTATATCAACACTTTCCA
>CAZXFF010000001.1:165483-176466 GCA_964640305.1 uncultured Muribaculaceae bacterium
GCAATACGCGCGGTTCACCTGCGGAAGGACGTGGCCTGCGAAGTAAGCGAAGAGGCCTGTGGGAGTGACCTGGATTGGGGAAGGACGTGGTCTGCGAAGTCAGTGAAGAAACCTGCGAAAGAACGTGGCTTGCAAAAGAACATGGCCTGCGAAAGGACGTAACCTGCGTCAGCGAAGAGACCTGCGGGGTGGCGCGGCGGCAGGCAAAAGGAATGCCATTCATGGAAGCAGGAAAGGACACATACCTGCCATGCAGAAAATGCGGGAAGTATGGCAGAAATGATGGAAGCATGGCAGTCAATCATGGGACACCTGCCCGATATGACGTGAAAGGAGACAGGAGGACCCGGGTCTTTCAGGATCCGGGCAGGCAGAACCCGGGCCTTTCAGGATACGGACAGGCAGGACCCAAGTCTTTCAGGATACGGACAGGAGGAGCAGGGCCTTTCAGAATACGGACAAGCAGGAGCAAGGCATTTCAGGAGACTGACTCGCTGCACAGGCTACTCCGGTACATAGATTATCTCACCGTTTTCGAGTTCGTAAGCTATACCTACACGTTTGCCCCGGCGGCCTTCCTGCGACTGGTCCTCGGAAGGAGTGTAACGATTAATCTTATTCCCTTCCTTTACTATTATCTCCATGTTTTCCTTGCCTGGGTTCTTGACCATCGTGAAGTCCTCCTGACTGAACATTTCGGTCATATTGAAACGGGTCACCAGAGCGACCATAAGGGCTACGGCAAAAACCATAGCGACATCGAAGAGGTTTCCGACCACGCTCATGGGATCATTGTCATCATCCTTGCCGAGAAGTCTGCGTTTCATGTTCACTTTCCTCCATCCATTACCGACGACACATATTCCAGACGGTTCAGGTCCTGAGAGTACCAGCGCTGCTTTACCTGATTGGTTATAAATCCGATAGCCGCTGAAAACAGCCCTACGACCGTCGTTGCGAAAGCCACCTGCATGTTATAGGCCATCGAAGCGATATCTCCAGTAGAAAGGCCCACCAGAGCCGGACCCATCGGGATAAGAGTGCCCATCAGACCAAGTATCGGCCCCATCTTGGCAAGGGTCTTGGAGACTGCCATATCCTTGTCTGCCGCCACTTCGTACTCGGAAATCAGCAGCTGCCTGCGGGAATGGCTGTCTCCTGCATCGAGCATCATGGCCAGAGTGTTAAGAAGAGGTGATTTGGTCTTTGCAGGCAAAGAGGCACGCAATTCCCCGACCCGTTCCGCCTCCAGCGATACTATTCTCTCAGAAAACAACCTGTCTATTTTCCTTGTCTGCAGATACTGCCCGAAAAAGTTCCCGACAAGGAGGAGGGAACGCAGGAACAGAAGCACCAGCAATACTACCACAGGCACCAGCAGTCCTGTGGAGATCCAAAACAATACATCAGAAATATAGTTCATAATTTTATCGTTGTTTTAATTTACCGTTCAATTTTCTCCAAGGCCTCCCCTGTCCGGAAGCCCACCCGACGGCCAATCCTGCCGCTACTATGGCAATCACCCCTCCGAGGGCTTGGAAATCCACTTCCCCAACCCCTTTTACGGCTGTCCGTCCGTTCACCGTAGCGACGATGGCCACAAGTGAAGTAAGGATATTCGTAAGGAAGAACAATTCCAGACGCGTCTCCTTCTCAGGGAACAGTTTCCCAGCCATCCACGCTCCGGCGGCAATCAGTATGAAAACCCCCGCAGCCGTACACCATGCAACAAGAGGGAAGGATACCCCCGGAAAGGCGAAAACCATATATACCAGTATGCTGAAAAGAACCGGAAAGACAAGCAACCCTGGAAACCAGCGCAATGTCCTGTATATCCAGACTGTAGCTTTATTCACCTTTCCGGTGTTCATAAGATGTGCAGACAGAAGGCAGAATGATATCTGTATGACAGCCTCAAGGGTAATCACTACCGATACATCGAGCATGAGGGCGGCATCAGAAAGCCACTCCGAAATCCTGGAACGGGACTGCTCTATTGCCAAAGGCCACATAAGTCCCGTAAACATGGCAGCCGCAGCCGCATGGGCCAGCACCGACCATTTCTTGTGCCATGTCTGCTTCAGTACAAAGTTGAAGCAGACCAGCACCATCAGCAATATTACCAAACTCTGCATCGCCGGATTCCTTTAAATTCCAGAATTGCGCCTGCGGCGTATGATTATCCCCCCGACAACAAAGATTGCAGCCACAATCAATGCTGCTATTGCGACATTTCCTATCAGAGCCGTTTCCTCCTGCACTTCCGTTCCCGCTTTGTCCTTTTTCAGGACCGTTCCGGAGGAAGCTTCAGCAACGGCCTCACGGATGTCCTTGATGGCTGCATTGTATCTGTCAGCCTGAGCCGGATCCACATTGGAAGCGATGTAATTCTTCAGGGCAGGATTATCACATACAAAGCCCGAACATGAAGGCCCGAATTCTGATATCAGTCCTGTATGCAGCTCTGCAATATCCTTTACCTGCTGTTCGGTGGCATTCCACATTCCCTTGCGGACCGTTTCCAGCATTATTGCCGTCATTTCCTCAAGGGCAGCCGGATTGACATCCTCGAAATACCCTTTTACTCCAAGACCGAATCTGTCCCGGACATAGACCTCGTATATTTCATTCCACAGACGGTCCTCTACGGCATCCGGCTTCATGACATTCCAGCCGAATGTATTCATGACCGTCTCCGCTATCGCATCTGCATCCCCAGCGCCACCTTTCATTTTCTCCCGTATATAGGATGGATTGAGGATGGTAGTCCGGCTTTCCACACCTATGGCTTCCTTGACCTCCTGCATCCGGACTCTGTTGCGGTTACGGTAGTCACTCAGGTAGGCATCCGGATCCTTGCCGGTCACCTCCTTTACAGCCAGGTTCAGACCGCCCATGAATTCATACACATGATCGAGGCTCAACGCTCCCCACGTATTGCTCTGCCTAGGCTGTACCACGGCATCCGTTCTGGTGAGGGCCGCCTCGAAGGCAAATTCCACAAACTGCTCCCAGGCTTCCTGGCTGCCGTAATATGCCCCCATGTTGTTAATGTAGACCTTCGCTATCTCTGATCCGGAATCCCAGCGGTCGGAGGCTTCTACCATGCCCTGGATACCGGTTCCGTAGTTACCGCCAATCCCTCCGAAGACCCTGTATGCCGACATCTCGCGGGCCTGCTTGGGAGTCACTCCCTTCTCGGTGAGCACCCTTTCCGTTTCCTTGATGCCTTCAGCCACATTATTCACATAGGGTTCATCACCGGCTGCAGCCGCCATACGCACAGCCCTGTCGATGAGGAAAAGACGGGAAGCCGCAAGGTCCCTGAGCTGACCGCTTGTCTGCACTACCACATCTATTCTGGGACGGCCCAACTGCTCAGAAGGAATCAGACGGATGTCCGTAACCCTTCCGAAACTGTCATACACCGGTTCCACACCAAGCATATACAGTATCTGGGCAACAGTAGCTCCTTCTGTCTCAATGAACTCCCCGCTCCACAACGTGTAGCTGACTTTTCTCGGGATGGAATCGTTGTGCCTGCTGCGGTATAGTTCTATGGTGTTTTCTGCCAGCTGCTTGCCTTTCTCCCAGGCACTGCGTGTAGGGGTTGCCTCCGCATTGATTGCAAAAAGGTTCCTTCCGGTAGGGAGAGTGTTCGGGTTAGCTACAGGATCCCCTCCGGGCGACGGGGCCACATATCCTCCGTCCAAAGCGTTCAACGCACTTTCCAGTTCCGTATCGGGGCTGGTTTCCAGCAGCCTTGCATAATTGTCTACATTCAGCACAGCCTGCTCCAGCTCCATGACACATCTGGCAAAATCCAGTTCCTTCTGAGAGTAGCTTTTCCTCATTGCCGCCATCTTGCCCATAGCCGACATCATCCCGCTGCTCATCCCCTCTGACGACATCTTCCCGGCCATTTCCATCATCATCGACATCATGTCGGGCGGAGCCTGGAGGGATTTCCCTATTTCCCTGGCACGGGCCAGTTCCTCCGGGGTTATTCCGGCTATGGTGCAAAGCTGGCTGTCATCTGCCGGTCTGCCCTGTGCGAGAAGCCGGCCTACAATCCTGCGCGCCGGTGCCACATATCGGCGGTTGAACTCCGGCATCCGTTTCAGAATCCCGTCATCCGCTTTTCCCGCAGCCTTGTCCAGACCGAAAAGGCCATATGCAACGGGATCCGTACTCATGGCATATACAGTGGAGACAATCTGCTCCTTTTCATATTTTTCCCCAAGAACATAGAGGCGTCCGGTGACTTTCTCGGAAACAAGTTCCTCTGCAAAGTTCTCTATCCTGAATATCTCTTCGGACGTATATGGAGTATTTCCGGCAGTATCCAGTCCAAGGTCGGCACTGATCCCCATTTCCGAGGACAACCCCTTTATCTTCAGTGATATCCTGTCAAGTTCCTTACTGTCCGGAACATCCTGCTCTGACTTCCGGTCATATTCGGAAAAAAGGTCTGTAAGATCCTTGTACATACCTCTGACCTCGCTTTCCATAAAAGGGGCCGTCAGGTGTGACAACAGTCCGGCATAACTGCGCCTTTTGGCTATTATGCCCTCCCCTACATCGGCTATGGTGTACAGATACAGATGAGGCAGGGGTCCGGTCAGCCTGTCCGGCCAGTCATAAGAAGAAAGTGCCACCTGCTTGCGGGGAGTGAATTCCAGACTGCCATGAGTACCGAAATGCATCAGCACATCGGCCCCGAAACCATAGCGGGCATACAGATATGCGGCAATATAGTTATGAGGAGGTGCCGATCCCGTGCCGTGCACCATTGCAAAGTCATTTTCGCCTCCACCGGCTGCAGGCTGGGGCAACAGGACTACATTCCCCAGTTTTACCCTTGCCACTGCCATTCTTTCCCCATCGGACATATAAGGTCCCGGAAACTCCCCGTTCAGAGCCGTCACCTCCTCATAAAGTCTTGGAGGCAACGCCTTGGTCACCCATTCAGAATATGTTCCGGAATCCACCCATTCCGGATCTCCCTCCTGCATGAAACGGGACGCAGCCCCCTCGGCGTATGATCCGAACAAGGCCCCTTTTTTCATTATCAGCTCTCCCAGAGCCTCCGGTGAGGCCGGAAGTCCCTCCACGTTATATCCGTTTTCCTTCAGGCAGGTCAGAAAATTGTAAAGGGAAGGGATTACTTCCATCCCTGCAGCGGTAAGGGCATTCTGCCCTGCTCCCTTATAGTAGAAAATGGCCAGCTTCTTCTCACTGTCCGGAATGGTTTTCAGTGCAATATGGCGGTTAACCGCTTCCACGAACTCATCGAGCCGGTCCGGAATAGCCTCCAGTCTCTGCAGCCCGTCTTTCCCCTCATAATGTCCGAAGACCGCAAAAGGGCGGATAGCCCCGTCTATCTCCGGAGTGACTACACTTTGGGACAGGAAGCCCCCGTTCATACCCATAGGATCATTCTCCCATGATGAAACCAGAGTATTCACATTCAAAGGAGAGAACAGCGGGATATTCCTGCTTTTCAGGTATTCCACGGTCTCATCCCCCATACGGCCATGGGCCATATTGACAATCGCGGCTGGCCTTATGGAATCCAGCTGCCCTCCCCTGACCATATTGCGGATGCTTCTGATGGGATAGGCCAGATTGCCTGTTGCCTCGAAAGAGCGGACCAGTTCCGTTGCATCTCCCATCTGGCCCGTGATGACTATCCTCGGAGCCTTGTCCGAATACAGTTTCTCGGCCTTAAGGAAACGTTCATACTCCGCAATGGACCTGAAACCCTTCTCTTCCCCTCCATCCGGATCAGGACGGTATATGTTCTCTGTCCTGTATTCCACGACTTCTCCTGGCTCCGGGGCAGAAACGATTTTTCGGTCTATATGCCTGCGTATATAAGCCATCATGTTACGGTAGTTGGTCCTTCCACCGTTTGACAGATAGGCCTTTACCTCTACCTCCCTAAGCGAGTCCAGGGAATTTATGTCATTGGAAGGATTCGTCACCATGGTGGTAACCACAGGCAATCCCTTCCTTGCAGCATCCAGCACTGCCTGCCGCTGCTCTTCGGTAATCCTCAGGCCCATTCCGTTTATAAACAGCATATCGTATTTCCCGGACATGGCAGCATCTTCAGGAGACAATTCTGAAATCCTTATCCTCGGATTGTCATTTGCCCTGGAAATCTCCCCGAGCTGTATAACCTGATAATTCATGAATGCCACTTCGGTCCTGCTGCCTGTGTAAAGCCAAAGTATCCATAACAATACTGCTGCGCATATCAGCGCGACAGATACGGCAATTATTCTCTTTCTGTTCATTTTCTGAAAAAACGTTCGATATCCACTGAAAGCCCTACCGTAAATGCAGTCCCGGTAGTACTCGGTGAGTTGCTGTAATAATATTCCGGTATATAATTGAAGAGATTGTCCACTACTGCATTAATGCTGATTCCTCTCCATATTTTCTGGGACAGAGTCAGTTTCCATACCGTATAGGCCGGATAGGTCCTGGACTCTGTCTGTTCATAGTCCGTGTCGGAAGTATATACCTCGGTTGTAACGGAAGAAAGGACCCTGCCGCTCAATGCGATATCAAATCCGTAATTCTTCCAGCTTTTTCCGTAACCCAGACGGGCTGTAGCCGAATGGGGACGGGTCTGGGAAAGCAGAGGTTCACCGGACCGGACGGCTTCATCCGTATATGTATAAGCCAGCTTGGCATTTATGCCTATCGGAAGATTCATCGAAAAGGAGACATCCACACCTCTTACCTGCATCGGTGACATGTTGGTATACATCATACCCTTCAGTTCTTCATTCCATACGGTGGTTATGCGGTTCTCTACCCAGTTATAGAACCCGCTGACAGATGCACTGACATATTTCCACGTATATTCGGCAGAGAGGGAGAGGTTCTCGCTCTGCTCCGGAGCCAGATCCGGATTCCCGTAGATCATGAATATACCGGCCATATCGAATGACATGTACATCTCTTTAAGGGTCGGAGCCCGGAAGCCCCCCGAGTAGGATCCCCTGAAAGACCAGTTCTCCAGCCTGTACATCATGCTCAGTTTAGGAGAGAAATGGCTTATCCTCTTCTGCGAGAAAAAATCATAGCGCAATCCCCCAATCAATGTCCAGCGTTCATTAAGGTCACTTTCGACCTGGGCAAACATATCTGCCGTATGCTGCACATAGGACCCGTTGTCTGTGAACTGGTATGACATGAGATAATCCCTCATGTAGTCAGCACCTACGACAATGGTATTCCTTCCCTTCGGATCGAAGGTACAGGTATATACGCCTCTTACAGTATTCTGGACATTGCTGTAGTCCCTGACATTGGTATTGTTGAAAAGCAGGTAATCACTTTTGTCATACTGGTCGAAACTGTAGGAAAGCTCTACCCTGTTCCTGCCGTCAATATCATATTCCCCTTTCAGACCGGCATTGATATCATAGTAACGGTCATGGCTGTCTGTCTGCATATGCCTCTCCCTCATGAAATAACCGCCTCTGGCTATCAGGCGGAGACCGTCTATCGGCTCATACTGGAGCCGTTCTTTCACACTCCAGTTCCAACCTCCGTAGAAGGTATTGTAATCCCCGTCGTTCTTCATCCTGTATGAATCAATGGATGAATACTGGAAATTCGCAAGACTGTTCACCCTCCCCGCAATGAAACCGGCGGAAGCCCCGTAGCGCTGTTCGTTGTGCGATCCGTAACGGGCATTCAGGTTTACAGACCATGGCTCCTTTGCCCCCGCACTGATAAGGTTAACCACTCCTCCGACGGCATTGGATCCGTAAAGCGAAGATGCCGCCCCCTTTATTATCTCGACCCTTTCCACATTGTCGAGATTAAGGCGGTTGTAGTCTATGTTGTCCAAAGTCTCTCCGGCAATACGTTCCCCGTCCACCAGAAACAGCACCGAATTGCCTCCGAAACCCTGCATGTTAAGGGTAACCTGCTGGTCCATGGCATACGAAAACTCTATCCCTGGCAATTCAGACTCTAGCAGATCTCCTATATTGAGGGCATCAGCCCTGTTTATGTCTTCTATTGTCACCACCCTCGTGAGTATAGGGGAGTTTTTCAGCAACCTCGGAGTTCTCGTACCTGTAACTACTACAGTCTCCAGATTCATATAATCGGTTTCCAGCACAATGCTGATACTCCCGGATGTTTCCGCGGTAATCTCCAATGACTTGGAAAGATATCCCATAAGCCTGAAATTCAGAGTCACAAGATGATCGAAAGGGACATCCATGGAAAACATCCCTTTATCATCCGTAGCCGAATAAAAGTCCCTCCGTCCCTCTACGGTAACGACAACCCCGGCCAAAGGGCTCCCTTCCGCATCCGTCACCTTCCCGCTTATGGTCCTGGACTGTCCGCAGACCTGGAACAATGCCGCAAAAACGGCAAAAATCAGAACAATGGTCCTTTTCATATTGATTATTACTGCATTTTCAACGGATATATATAATCTATCGTCATATAGCCCTTGACTTTGCTGCCGTTCATATAATTGGACAGCTTCAGGGCAGCATAGCTTCCGTCACTGTTGCGGAGAACATATACCTTATCCGACATGGTATATACAGGAGGCATCGTAGATGTGTTTACATCAAGCCATAACGACAGTTCCGGATTGTAGAAAGAAGGTGCATAGCGGATTATTCCTTCCATCATTCCCGACATATCCACCGCTATCCGGTCTTCGGTCCATACATCCTGCACATATGATCCTGCAGGAAGCGAGCCTGAGGCCATAAGGGCATCGAATGAACTGAATGCAGTTTCAAGCACGGCACCTCCGTTCGTTTTGGTATCGTAACGGTGTACGGCAAAGTGCCAGCCATCCCTCGCTGTCCCCTCTTCATTCCCGCCAGCATCCACCACGGTAGTATCGATCGTCCTGGCTCCCAGATTTATATATGTCCATTTGGAATATGAAGAAGCATCGATGTATATGGTCCCGGAAGAACTTGCCTCGTCCACCGATATGAAACCGTACTCCGAAACCGTCCCCGGCTTGTCATACCTCCCGCCGAAAATACCTTCACAAGACGGGAGCAGCCATAAGGCCGCTCCCAACAAAAAAACTCCAAACGTCTTCAATTGCATATCTCTATTTATTACCTTCAAATGCTACAGTAACCGGCATGGGCATTGCCCCGGGTTTGATTACAAACTCAAAGACAGCCTTGCCGTCAGATGTGATCTTGCCTTCCATTGTTCCGGTAACCTTAAGTTCTCCCACGGTAATGTCTATCTTGTCCTGCTTCAGTATATACGCTCCGCCATCTTCTGTCATTTTCACTCCTCCTATCACCATCGAACCGATAGTCATAGGCCCCATTCCCATAGGAGAAGTGGTCACAGTAATGTCATCCGATACGGCATCGACTGTAACAGTGGCATCTTCCACCGTTCCGGCACTGTTTCCCATAACGGAAAGGTCCATGACTCCTTTGTATGTCCCGCTCACGACCAATCCGGCTGGAACTTTTCCAGGCTTGACGGTTATCTTCAGACCGCCCATCACGGCAGGCACATCAAACGTAAAGACAAAATCATCCTGACCCGATACTACAGCATTCAGATTGCACTCATATTCTTTCTGCGAATCAGCCGACATTCCCATTACGGTCTTTCCTTTTCCGGAGAGCGTATAAGTGCCGTTGTCGGAAGAGACGGAGACTCCTGTAATGGTAAACGTTCCCCAGGTATCGGATTTGTAACTTACCGATACCGTCTCGTCTGTTTCCATGACAACAGCAACGGATTGACCGTCGCTTGCTACAGGTACAGGTGAATACTGGAATTCTGCTGTGGCATAACCGTTATAATTACCGGCCACTTCTGATGCGGGTTTTGATTTTTGCGTAGGATTGCAGCCCGCCACTGCCAAAACCGCCATTACAGCGATAGGAATAAATCTTTGCAGTTTCATATTTTGAATGTACTTTGGTTTCCGGGTGCAAAAGTACCATGGCGCATGCGGAGCCACAATCGTCATAAATGGCTATTCGGCGCCCCGGACATCACCATCTATTGTGAAATTCCACAGCTGTCCGGTCCGGCCCGCCCCGACTCTCGGCGATATTCCTGACATATCCCGCCCGCCGCAGGTCAGCATCCCGCGCGGTTCCCAATCCACCCACATAGGAATCCCGTCCTGCAGATCACTCATTCCCGCAAGGGCCTGCCTCCCACACCACGCAGGGGTTCGTCTCCCACGTCTCTCGCAGGGGTCCGTCCTCCACACCACTCCGCAGGTGTACCGGACCATTTCCACTAACTCGCAGTGTATCAATACATTACAGTAACCAGCGCGGTTCACCTGCGAAAGGTTCCCAGCGAACAATATGCCCCAGAAGGCGCTCTCGCAGGGGTTCGTATCCCACTTCTCTCCGCAGGTGTACCGGACCATTTCCGCTAACTCGCAATGTATCAATACTTTCCAGCAATCCACGCGGTACACCTGCGAAAGGTTGCCGGTGAATAATATGCCCCAGAAGGCACTCTCGCAGGGGTCCGTCCTCCACACCACTCCGCAGGTGCACCGGACCATTTCCACTAACTCGCAGTGTATCAATACATTCCAGCAATCCGCGCGGTTCACCTGCGAAAGGTTCCCGACGAACAATATGCCCCAGAAGGTACTCTCGCAGGGGTGCATCTCCCACTTCTCTCCGCAGGTGTACCGGACCATTTCCGCTAACTCGTAATGTATCAATACTTTCCAGCAATCCACGCGGTACTCCTGCGAAAGGTTCCCTGGGAACAACATGCCTCAGAAGGCACTCTCGCAGGGGTGCATCTCCCACGTCTCTCCGCAGGTGTACCGGACCATTTCCACTAACTCACAGTGTATCAATACATTCCAGCAACCCGCGCGGTTCACCTGCGAAAGGTTCCCGACGAACAACATGCCTCAGAAGGCGCTCTCGCAGGGGTTCGTATCCCACTTCTCTCCGCAGGTGTACCGGA
>CAZXFF010000001.1:176566-188132 GCA_964640305.1 uncultured Muribaculaceae bacterium
CCATTTCCACTAACTCGCAGTGTATCAATACATTCCAGCAACCCGCGCGGTTCACCTGCGAAAGACCGACAGCAGCCGGTATCGGTTTATTTCCTACATTTGCACAAATCAGAACGAAATGGCATGAAGCAAATATTCCCGGAGACCACCAGCGGACTGCTGCAATACGAGATTGCGGAAGGGGTAACGGCATTCTCCCCGTTGAGGAACGCCGTACTTCCGATGCATGTGGTACAGGCTCATCAGGTACACGGAGACAGAATAGCAACCGTAACTTCAGGAAACTTAGACCGGACCCGGCTCGAAGGGTACGATGCCCTCGTTACGGACATACCGGGGATTGCCATCGCTGCAAGGACAGCCGACTGCATTCCGGTTCTCATGTACGACCCTGTCCACCGGGCAATAGCCGCAGTTCATTCCGGATGGAAAGGGACTGTCCTGAAAATAGCCCGGAAGACCATTGAGCTGATGGCGGACCTGTACGGGACCCTTCCAAAAGACATCTTTGCCGTTATCGGGCCAGGCATAGGGCCGGACAGCTTCCAGGTCGGGCGGGAAGTGACGGAGGCCTTCCTCAGCGCAGGATTTCCCGAAAAATGGACTCCGGATTTTCCGCAAGGGCATACCCGGACCAGGACAAGTCCAGTACCGCATAAAGGCCATACACCCCGGAACCTGCAAGCAGATCCTTCTGCGGCAAAACCCATGAGCGGACCTGCAGCAATCTCCCTGGAAACCATTCCGATAATCATGGACCATGGTCCCAAGATACCAGGTTCCATGGCAGGCGGCCTGCATATTGACCTCTGGCAAGCCAACCGATGGATACTGACGGAAGCCGGTGTCCCCGACGACCGTGTTTTCATCTCAGGAATAGACACTTACACCAATACTTGCTTTTTCTCAGCCCGCCGCGAAGGCGCTTCCTGCGGCAGGACCATCAATACGATAATGCTTGACCCCTAACGAAGCTCCCGCTCGGAAAAATCCAAATAAATTTGTCTTTTTCTCTCGCTTACTCGCTATATTTGCCCATTGAAAGTTTACAGAATAAATATTTGATAGGATGAAATTCATTTCGTGGAATGTAAACGGCCTGAGAGCCTGTTTCGGCAAAGGCTTCGAAGACATATTCAAGACTCTTGACGCCGACTTTTTCTGTCTGCAGGAAACGAAAATGCAGGAAGGGCAACTGGATGTTGCGTTTGACGGCTACCGCTCATACTGGAACTACGCTCAGAAAAAGGGATATTCCGGAACAGCGATTTTCAGCAGGCACGAGCCTCTTTCCGTTACGTACGGCCTCGGACTGGAGGAGCACGATACGGAAGGGCGCGTCATTACCCTCGAGATGCCTGATTTCTATCTGGTGACGGTATATACGCCCAATTCCCAGGACGAACTTCGCAGACTGGACTACAGAATGATATGGGAAGATGAATTCCGCGCATATCTCCTGCGTCTGGATGCCGTCAAACCGGTAATCATCTGCGGTGACCTGAATGTCGCCCACAGGGAAATTGACCTGAAGAACCCCAAGACCAACCGCATGAACGCCGGATTTACCGATCAGGAACGCGGGAAGTTCTCAGAGCTGCTGGCTGCAGGATTCACTGACACCTTCAGATACTTCTATCCGGATGCTGAAGGAATCTACTCATGGTGGTCCTACCGCTTCAAGGCCAGAGAGAAGAATGCCGGCTGGCGCATCGATTATTTTCTGGTATCGAACCGTCTGGCTCCCAGACTGCAAGGCGCAAAGATACACACCGGAATATTCGGTTCTGACCATTGTCCGGTCGAAGTCACACTGGAAATATAACATCAGGAGCAGGAACCGGAAAGAGCCACGTCAGAATGCCCGTCCCCGGATATTTTGTATCTTTGCCGTATGAAAGCCGTCTCCGCATACCGGTTCACACTGCTGCTGCTGGCAGCATTTGTGCTGCTGTACGCTTCTTCATGTTCCCGCCGGGACATGCGGGTGCAGTCCGTACTTGCTTCGGCCGACTCGCTGATGATGACCAGGCCGGAGGCCGCCCTGGATACCCTGCTGTCGCTGGACAGTACAGTCGTCTCTTCCATGCGGGGACGGGACCGTGCCGACTATGCCCTGCTGATGACCGAAGCCCGGTACAAATGCTACCTGCCGGTGGCGGAGGACACTGCCGTGTTCGAGGCGGCGGACTACTACCGCCGCAAAGGTCCGGATGACAGGTACGCCAGGGCCCTGACCATGCAGGGGGCGGTACTCTCAGAACGGAGGGATCCGGAAGGTGCGATGGCCGCCTACAAGGAAGCGGAACCGATAGTAGAGCGTGGAGGAGACCTGGAGCAGTTGGGGCTGATCAATACAAGAATAGGGGAATTATATCAGGAAAACTTCATAAATGAATCCGCAGCAATTGCCAGATACCGTAAAGCCCTTGAATGTTTCGAAGAGGCCGGGCTGCCTGAAAGAATTATGTACACACATTCTTCCATTGCCCGGATGCTCATGCTGGACTCCGCCGACAAGGCCATCCCCCACCTCGGACAAGCGATGTCAATGGCGGAACAATCCGGGAACAAGTCCATAATACTCTCGTGTCTTGAGCTATACAGCCACTACTATTACTCAAGGCAAGACTTCCAAGGGGTAATATCCACAGCAAGAGCCCTGCCGGCATACAGGACAGTTGCACAGAACAGCATAGAAGAGAGAATGTTCAACAACCTGTTCTATAATGCCGCATTGGCATACTGCAGAATGGACCTGCCGGATTCGGCAAGAACCGCTGTCGGCAAAATGAGCATGAACTCATCGATAGACAGCATGATGGTCTATTATACCTGTGCGGAGATAGCAAGGACAGAGGAGAGATGGAAGGATGCTGACATTCTCAGCAACGAATCAAGGGACATCAACGAAAGAATCGTATCCTCAGCATACGATGAGAACATCTATTCCCTGGAAAAAGAACTTGACTACCAGAAAATAGCATCAGAACGGGACAGAGCGGAAGAGCGCCAGAAAATATCAATACTCGTTTCTCTGCTCGTATTATCATTTCTTGGAGCGGTTGTCCTCATTCTCTATTCCCGCATCAAAAAACTGAAGGCAGAAGGTGCGCTTCTTCTGGCCTCCATCCGCTCATACGAACATGATACGGCGGCCAAAGCCAGCCTGGCTGTAAAGAATGAGCAGACAGGACCGATAATGAGGGATATGGTCGCCCTGATAGGAGAACTCAACGATTCCTATTTCCGCTACGGCAGCACCTGCGCATTTCCCGAGAAAATAAAAGACGTCATCGAGAAATTCTTCCCGAAGAAAGACACCCCGGGCAGAATATACGCTATATGCGAAAGTCTGTATCCAGGAGTCCTTGCAGACATCAGAAGCACCTATCCTCATCTTACGGATAACGACATGTTCCTTATAGCGCTCATGGCCTGTGGTCTGCCAACAGGTGCGGTATGTGCGATAAAAAGGGTAACGGAAAATTCAGTGAACGTACATAAATCGAGGGTCGCCTCGAAAATGAAACTCAACAGATCCCTTTCCGACTTTGTATCGGATACATTCGTAAAGCACGACCAATAACTTATCATCACATCGGTGATAGCCTGAATGCCCGGTGTAAAACATCTGATTATCAGGACTCTTTGCGATGATAATATTCTGCCGAACTTATCAACTGATTATCAACATCTTACAACGCAGATGATAACATCGGAAAACTTGTTGATGTCATTTCCTGACACTATAATTGTGTCATGAAAAAAATATCGATTATAATCTTTGCCCTGTGCTTTTGCTCGTATGTATCACAAGCTGATGAGCGGGAAATTATTATTCAGTCTGTTGATTATAATACACGGAGCATCGTAATTCTCCCCGAAGCCACCATCGAAAACGGAATCATCTCCGTCTCCTTCGATGCTTCCGGAGTTTACAGCCTGTATATCGAGGACAGCATGGGACACATCGTTTACACTTCCACCCTGCCCGCCAACGGCATGAAGTACTCATATGACCTTTCCGGCATCGGTGAGGGAGCTTTCAGATTGACACTCGAAGGACCATTAGGGGAATACGAGGGATATTTTAACCTTTAACGACTATGAAACATGACAAACTTTTAAAAAACTGGTTTTGTCTAACGCCATGGCAACTTCTGGCGAATTTTTAAGTAACTAAAATTTTCATATAACTTGCATATAAAAAGAAAATCAGGATTAGGGACAATGTTCATGAAGAGACATAATTTATCTAACCCAATAAGGGGAGTGCTGTTCCGGCACCGCATTCTGTAGTGCGGTGCATAGGCTCTTTTCTTTCTGTCAATAAGACCAATCGATAAAAACACATAAATCGGGCAAGCATGGCCTGATATGCAGCACATACGTAGTCAAGGCTGCCTTGCCTGCCGCAAAAGGATGCATCATGATTCCACCGGACAAATCTGTTTCCCGCAAAATCAAGGCTTAGAACGCCCATGCGGGACGGCAGTTCGACTCCAACTGCCAATATCAAAAACAGAACACTTTATTATTCAACTAAAACATTATTTATATGAAAAACAAGTTTAGAATAGGCATAGATGATATGCTGGCAATAAAAGGTGGCAATAATGAATCTTCCGAATTTATGTCATCTTCGGAGTGTTGGTGTACTTGTCATTGCATGGAGGTTGACGTTATGGGGTTCCAATTAGGTATGATGGTAAATGTAAGTACTGGCAAATTAGAGAACCCTAAATGTTCCACTGCTTTGAGTACTATATTCCAATAAGATTTAAATCATCCCGGCATACAATAACAACCGGGATGATTTAATATTTGCATGTATGAAAAATTACTATCCTTTAGCCCATCCATTTTGGCTAAGTAAATACTCCATAGGAGGAATGTATGATGGGTACATTAATATGTTTGTATCCACAACAAAAGAAGATTTTGTACATTTGAAAAGATGTAAGTATGATAACTTGTATAGATTCCCCAATTTCGGTAAATACAGGAAATTCGGTTTTTTAAATGAGAATAGTCTAAACTGCAGAGTTGACTCTAGTATAAGCAATGTGAATAACATTCTATTGTATTCTGAAAATAGAGCTATCCCCAGGAAATTGACTATAGAATTGACAGAAAAATGTAATTTAAGATGCAAATATTGCAGGTATACATTGAATATGCAAACGAATAAAGGACGGTATCATAATGATTCCAATATCTCATTTGAAACAGCATCTAAAGCAATATCTCGATATTTGGAAGAATATGATAAGGTGAAACGCCAAATTCCAGAACTTTTGACAAGAAAATATGATAAATACAGTTCTCCAATTATAGGTTTTTACGGAGGAGAAGTCCTGCTTTGTCAAGATTTGTTTATGACTCTGGTTCGATTTATCAGAAATTTATCAAAAAGCATGCGGCTAAAAACAAAAATAGCAATTACTACAAACGGGACGCTATTGAATGAGGCAGTTCTAAGTTTTTTGATAAAAAATGATATTTTTCTGGCAATTAGTATTGACGGTCCTCAATCTGAGAATGATAAAAACAGAGTATTCCAAGACGGTCACGGTTCTTTTCTATCCGTTAATAAGTGGATAGAGTATTTATCTGAAAATCACCTCGACTACATGCAAAAAAAGGTGTCTATACAGGCTGTAGACGCACCCAATTACGATAAATGCCGTGTATTTGAATATTTCAGTTCAAAAACGAAAGGAGATAATTATGCAGGTGTAAATAATTTTTTGGAATTGTCCTACACTGACTTCTCGGAGAATATCAATCCAATACAAACACATTTGGATTTAAAAGTTTTACGAAATAATTTGAATAGACTTATAGATGAATATGATTCTTATTTTTCCTCCATAGATTCCAGTCTTTCTACAAATGACATCATTAGAAAGATAAGATTGAATCCTTTCGTAAAGAATGCTGTTCAACGCGCCTTTGAAGTGGAAAGAAAGATTTCTAATAAGCCTAAAACCATTTTGAATTATTTTAATTCCTGCTATCTTGGTAGAGCAAATCTGTTTGTATCCGTAAATGGAGAATACCACATATGCGAAAGGACAGATTTTTCAATGCCCATAGGGAATGTCAGTGACGGCATAAATACAACCAAACTAAGAGATATTTATAGAAAGTATTTCTTGATGATGAATCGAAAAAAATGCAGATCCTGTTGGTGTTGCTTATTTTGTTCTCTTTGCGTAGGACAAACAATCTACGAAAAGCATATAACTATTCCAAATAACAATAAATGCAGGCAAATTCAACTTATCGCGGATCATAATTTGAAATTATTGCTCCTGCTGTCACACCGGCATTATCATATTTTCAAGGCACTTGACAAGCATTTCAAGAATACTGACTATATATCAATAGATGAATTTCTCAGCAATTATAAACCAGTAAATCAATTAAATCCATGAAACGAATTTCAGTATTAGTGTTTGTAGGCCTTTTTTCAGTATCGTGCATACGTACCGGAGATACAGTATCTGTGCCGCAGTATTCTGAAAATGCCATAACTTCGACTTCTTCGACAATCACCATGCAGGATCTCGTGGAAAGGGGCTACCGGATGAGCACCGTCCGTTTGAGGACTGCCGACGAAGTTGAGAGACTGCTTATCTCCGACGTGACCGATGTGGAACTGGCTGACAGTTGTATGTTTCTGCTTACTGCAGACTCAAAGGTTATGAAGTTCAGTCTGGACGGGCTTTTTGAAGGATATGTCGGCACAAAGGGCAATGGTCCGGGAGAATACATTTACGTCAATGACATCTTCTTGGCACCCAGTGGAAACGGCATCTGTCTGAATGATGTCATAAAAGGAATAATCACTTATGGACTTGACAGAACGTATGAGGGAACGCTGGAGCGGGATACACCAGGACAGATAATTTACTCTATCTCAGACAATCAGTGCATTATCGAGTCCGTGCAGGCTGTGATGGGCAATGAGGCGGACAGGCTCCGCATCAAGGATGCCGGCGGCAGTGTTATAGCTCATTTCTCTAACTACCTGCAATTCAACTACACTCCAAAAGCCACTGTCACGGCTTATCAGGAGTACAAGGCTCTTTTCCGGAATGGAGCCGGGGAAATTGTCTACCATCAGATGAGTACCGACACCGTCTTCACTGTGCGCCCCGAGCTGCAGGCTCTGGAACCGAGGTGTTGCTTTGTCCTCCGGAACGGGGTCGCACAGAGAGATCTCTCATCATTTGCGGATATAAGTCAGGAAGTTTCATTGGTGTACGACTATGCCGAGGATTCTTCCTTCCGGTATGTCACTCTAATTGAACCTGGCTGGACTAAACGCCTCTATCTTATAGATAAGAGCAACAACTTTATCTACAGGTCAGAAGTGGGTGTGCCCGGTTCGGAAACGTCTTTCTACCCGAAATGGCAGTCTCGAAATAAACTGATGGATTATTTTCTTTCGGAAAATGAGGTTCCTTATCTTATAATGCTGGAGAAGCACTAAACCATGCCAGTTGTACTTAATATACAACGAATTAGTATAACATGAGGGACTTCCCGTCATACCGCCAGCTTGACACGATGGACTGTGGCCCGACCTGCCTGCGTATCATCGCTGCGCACTACGGGCGCAGTTGGTCCCTGCATACCCTTCGCGAGAGGTGCCACATCTCCCGCGAGGGTGTCTCGCTGCTTGGCATCAGCGATGCGGCTGAGGCGGTGGGGTTCCGCACCATGGGTGTGAAACTGACGTTCAGACAGCTGTGCGATGAGGCCGAACTTCCGTGTATCGTACATTGTAACCAGAAACACTTTGTCGTAGTTTACCGCGTAAAACATCACAGGGGAAAAACGTGGATATATGTCTCGGACCCTGCTTCCGGGCTGCTCCGCTACACAAAAGAACAGTTCCTCAAGTCGTGGATATCAATCCTGGAGGATGATACCGGAAACAGTCCTGCCGAAGGCCTTGGCATCGCCCTGCTGCTGGAGCCGACCCCGAAGTTCTACGAGGAGAAGGGCGAGGAGGACAGGCGTCTTGGCTTCCGCAGTATGCTGGGATATCTCCGTCCCTACAGGCAGTTCATCGTCCAACTTCTGCTGGCCATGCTCACGGGTAGCATCATAAGCCTCATTCTGCCTTTTCTTACCCAGTCTGTAATCGACGCTGGCATTGGCACCGCTGATCTTTACTTCGTTGTGGTGATCCTCATCGCACAGGTAGTATTGGTCTTCGGTCAGATGGCCAACGAACTGATCCGCAGCTGGCTTATGCTCCACATGACCACCCGTGTGAGCATATCTCTCATCTCCGATTTCCTGGCCAAGCTCATGAGGCTTCCAATCTCGTTTTTCGATTCGAAGATGACAGGTGACATAATGCAGCGCATAGGGGACCATAGCCGTATCCAGACTTTCCTTACAGGATCGCTACTTAGCTTCGTCATGGCCGCAGTGACGTTTGTCGTCTATTCGGCCGTCATGGGCGGTTACGACCTGAAAATCCTCGGTATATTCCTTCTCGGCAGTGCCCTTTATGTCGGTTGGGTACTGCTTTTCCTCAGACGCAGGCGCAAACTGGACTACATGCGTTTCCAGGAGGCATCGGCCAACCAGAGCAGCATCGTGCAGCTTATTGCGGGAATGCAGGACATCAAGCTCAACGGCTGCGAAAAGCAGAAGCGCTGGGAATGGGAGCGCATACAGGCCCGTCTCTTCAATGTCAGCGTGAATGGTCTCGCCCTCGGTCAGACCCAACAGATAGGCGGCACCTTCATCGATCAGATAAAGAATGTGCTGATATCGTTCCTGGCGGCCAAGGCCGTCATTGACGGTGACATGACTCTCGGTATGATGACCGCCATGCAGTACATCATCGGCCAGCTCAATGCCCCCATATCGCAGTTCATCGGCTTCGTGCAGGAGGCGCAGGACGCGAAGATATCGCTTGAACGCCTTGGCGAGATACAGAATCGCAGGGACGAAGAGGATGCCGAGAGTGATTATATCCGCAAGATACCCCGTGACGCTGACATCGAGTTCCGTAACGTGACCTTCCAGTACAACGGCCCGCATTCGGAGAAAGTACTGGATGGAGTAAGTATAACCATACCTCACGACAAGGTGACGGCCATTGTCGGTGCATCGGGTAGCGGCAAGACCACAATGGTGAAGATGATGCTGGGCTTCTATGAACCCGTCTCGGGAGAGGTGCTTCTCGG
Organism: uncultured Muribaculaceae bacterium; assembly: GCA_964640305.1. Classification (GTDB taxonomy): domain Bacteria; phylum Bacteroidota; class Bacteroidia; order Bacteroidales; family UBA932; genus Coprenecus. Next base: position 185,788 of record CAZXFF010000001.1, read on the forward strand.
CGGAAGCCGCATGGGGGACTACAGTCCATCGGCATGGAGGAAGCAGTGCAGTGCTGTGATGCAGGAGGGTTTTCTCTTCTCGGACACTATAGCCGCCAATATCGGGGTATCGGACGATAGTCCGGATATGGAGCGGGTACGCAAGGCCGTGGAGACGGCCAATATAGGTGATTTCATAAACGGACTGCCATTGAGATACAATACGAAGATAGGTGCCGAAGGCAACGGGGTCAGCACCGGTCAGAAGCAACGTCTGCTCATAGCCCGGGCCGCATACCGCGATGCCCGTTACCTCTTCCTGGACGAGGCCACCAACTCCCTTGATGCGAACAACGAGAAGGCCATAATGGAGCAGCTCGATACCCTGTTCCAGGGTAAGACCGTTGTCATTGTGGCCCACCGCCTCAGCACAGTTAAAAACGCTGACAACATTGTCGTCCTGGACAGGGGAAAGGTGGTGGAGCAGGGTTCCCATAGAGAGCTTACGAACAAAAAGGGATATTATTACAAGCTGGTGAAGAACCAGCTGGAACTTGGAAGCTGACAGAGATATGCCTGAGGACAGAATGCACATTACTACAGAGCACAGCAAGGAGGCGCAGCAGATACTGGGCCGCATTCCATCATGGATCGTGCGGTGGGGCGTAACCGTGATATTCGCGGTCTTCGCCATCATACTCATCGGCTGCTGCATCATCAAGTACCCGGAAAGGGTCACGGCGACCGTGACCATCACCACCGGTAACTCCCCCGTTGATGTGGTGGCAAGAGGCAACGGCGCCCTGGAGTGGATATTCGTCTCCAGCGGTGACTCTGTCTGCAGCGGAGACATTCTTGCTGTAATCAATTCCAGCGCCGCATGGAAGGATGTTTTGGAGGTGGAGCGTCATCTTGAAGAGACTTCCGGCCTGTCTCCCGACTCTGTCGCATTGCAGAAGTGGGTATATGCCGACTGGAACATGGGTGAGATACAGAGCGAGTGGTCCGCATTCTCAACAGCCTGCCGCCAGCTGTGCGAGTATCAGAAAAGGGACGTGACAGGGCGCAAGATGGTGCTGACAAGAGATCAGATATCAAAACAGAAGGAATATTATGCGAGGATGCAGTCCCAGGAGGCCGTCATGCGCAAGGACCTCGCATACGAGGAGCGCTCCTTCCACAGGGACTCGTCCTTATATAGCAGGGACGTAATTTCCGAGACTGAATACGAGAAGTCTGCACGACGCCTTCTGCAGACGAAAAATAATATGTTATCTTTTAAAACCCAGATGACCTCCACGGAATTGGCGGTGCTTCAACTGGAGCAGCAGCTGGTCGAACTGTCCATCCAGCGCGACGATGAAATGCTGTCACTCGAAAGGGAGATAGAGGGTAGTCGCGAGCGTCTGGCAGCGCAAATACGCTCCTGGTACCTGCTCAACATCCTGTTATCGCCCATAGATGGCAGAGTGTCGTTCGTGCGCAAATGGGACAAGGGGCAGTTCATCAGTGCAGGAGAGTCCTTCCTGACCGTAGTCCCCTCCGGGAAGCAGATGCCGATAGGCATTGTCAAGGTGCCGCAGGCCAGCTTCGGTAAGGTAGATACGGGACAGAAAGTCAATGTCCGTCTTAACGGTTATCCATATATGGAATACGGAATGCTCGTAGGTGAAATAGGGTACCTGTCGTACGTACCGGAAGCTGCCGTAGGCCAACAGACAGAGCCTCAATACACGGCCGAGATAGTATTTCCGGAAGGGATGGTGACGACATACGGCAGAGAGCTGCGCCTGATACAGAAGATGAACGGTACCGCCGAGATAATTACAAAGGACCGCAGACTCATAATGAGGTTCCTCGACCCTGTCGCAGCGCTGTTCAAGAACGGAATATAACCCTGAGAGAAGTTCAATGAGCCATAATCAATATGATAGAAGGAAACATGCGTCGAAGAATGAGAAGAAACAGAAAAGCAGTAATCATACTAATGTCGGTAATATGTTTAATCATTACGGTTGTTTATATTGTCATACCGACAAGGATCAACTCTACGATAATGTTCATTGGCTTTGGTGTCCTTGGCACATATATCGGAATCACTTCTAAAAGAGAAGACAACACCCTATAGGCAGATTCACCATTGGTACCTTTTGATTTGAGAGTTTGAAAATTCCTGAGTTTTTCCGTATTTTTGTAAGTGGAGTCAAAATGAGGAGGATGGGAATACAAAGGATCTTTCTCAGTATAAAAGAATAAACCTGAATTTAAATGCATAATGAAAAATTTCAATTTGTTGCTTCTGTCTTTCGCTATAGCGGTGACATTCTCATGCACGGATAAAAGCAAGGCCGTCAAGTCGTTTGACG
>CAZXFF010000002.1:0-48782 GCA_964640305.1 uncultured Muribaculaceae bacterium
AAATTGGGAAAAATGCCGAGAATCCGGGGGGGATTTGCATAAAGCCCTAATTGGTAACGCTCTCAGTATTAGCGGTATGCAAAAAAGGCGCTATGCAAAGTCTCCTGCCGTGTCGGACGAGTCGGGTTACCGGGTCGCGTGCACTGCGGATGTGGTTGAAGGAGTCGGCGAAGGTCGAAGCAGTCAGATTCCATGGCGGAGTGCACTGCGTAGGCTAAAAACTCAAGGGCCGGTTGAGTGTCCTGCCGGAATTAAGGAATCGTGGTCCTGATTGGGGTTACCTGATCCAGTATCCTGCTGGGACTGTGCCAGTCGAAACCCAAGGGTCAGTGAGGATTGCTTGAATCAAGCCTGCTTCACTTCAAAAAACTATTTATCCGCTTTTATGTGACGGTAATGATTCCGTTTATAGAATTAGCGTACTGCTATCACTCCGAAAAGCAGCCATGCGATGCCGAGCGTGAAAACGATATTGAATCCCTGCGCCAGCAGGAAAGCCTTGAGGGTATTGCGGTTTTCCTTTGAGAATATGTCCTTGAAACGGGTTTCAAGACCTACACAGACAAAAGCGATGCTGAAAAGGGAGTTGGTAAAATCCTTGGCGACTTTACCGGCACTCTTTGCCACCGGGAGGTCAAGGAAAAGGCTGAACACCAAAGAGGCGAGAACGAATCCTACGACAAACTTGGGGAAACGGTCCCATATCAGCCTGAGACTGGGTTTGCTGACAGCCTCTTTTGTAGTGTTGCTCTGGAATGACCAGAAAATCGAGATTATGAAAGCGGCTATCCCGAGCAGCACGTTCTGCGATGACTTTACGATAATGGCCGTATTCGCAGCAGTCTCTCCGAGCATTGTTCCGGAAGCGGCCACTGCACCGGTAGTGTCAATGGTTCCCCCGAGCCATGCTCCTGCCACTTCAGGGGTAAGTCCCATCAGGCCTGCAAGCCATGGCAGTATATACATCATCGGCACTGCACATACCAGAACCAAGGAAACTATATAGGAGAGTTTTTTATTGTCCCCGTTGATTACGCCCGCTGTAGCTATTGCTGCTGATACTCCGCAGATGGATACCGAACTGGCAAGCATGGTCGCGGTTTCGCTGTCCACTCTGAGCCTTTTAGAGATTCGGAATGCAAAGAACCATACTGCAAATACCACTATAAGGGCCTGCACAAGACCATACGCACCGGACTTCATGACATCACCGATCAGGATAGTGGCGCCAAGACAGACAATGCCTATCTTTATATAGAATTCACTCTGTATCGCCGGTTTCATCCATTCGGGTATCCGGAACAGGTTGCTTATCAGCAGACCGAATACAACCGAAAAGAATACCGGCTCCAGTCCCAGATCTTTGATGAAAGGAATATTTGAAATCAGCTGCGATCCCAGGGAAATCAGATAAATGCAGAACATAGATACGAGAAGTCCTTTTACAGGTTTTCTGAGAATCAGGAAATTGACCAATGTCGCTACATACAGGAACCCGAGCAGGAAGACTGCTGAAAGAATATCGTTTCCGCTACCGATGGCTTTTGGCATTGACGGCATGTAAGTGGGGAAGAGCACTGCCAGAAGCAAGATCACTGCACCGGTAATGACAATCATCCAATCCTCGCTTATTTTAGATTTTTTCATTTTATTGTTTTTTTGGTGGGCGGCAAATTTACAACTTTTTCGGACAAGAGCCATGCAATCCAGTCCGGAATGGAATCCGGAACCGATTTTTATTGCATTTTCGTGGGTTCTCGCTATATTTGTAAGTTAAATGACAATGTCTTATGGAAGAAGTTAGCAAACAGACCACGGAAGGTACCGTGCAGAAGAATTTCCTCGAAGAAATTATCGAAAATGATTTGTCGTCCGGCAAGTGCAAGAGCGTGATGACCAGATTCCCGCCGGAGCCCAACGGCTACCTGCATATAGGCCATGCAAAGAGCATCTGCCTCAATTTCGGTCTGGCACGACAGTATGGGGGAAAGACCAACCTGCGTTTCGATGACACGAATCCGGTCAAGGAGGATACAGAATATGTGGACTCTATAAAGGAAGACATAAAGTGGCTTGGTTTCGATTGGGCCAACGAATTCTATGCTTCCGATTATTTCGAACAGCTGTACCAGTGGGCAGAAAAACTCATAAGCCTGGGGCTGGCATATGTGGATGACCAGACACAGGAGGAAATACGTCTGGGAAGAGGTACTGTCACCCAACCCGGCACACCCAGTCCGTACAGGGACAGAAGCGTGGAGGAGAATCTGGACCTTTTCCGCCGGATGAGGGCCGGAGAGTTTCCCGACGGATCACGTGTCCTGCGCGCAAAGATAGACATGGCACACCCGAACATGCTTTTCAGGGATCCTCTGCTGTACAGGATAATCCATGCACATCACCACCGTACAGGTGACAAATGGTGCATTTACCCCATGTATGACTATGCGCACGGACAATGCGACTCTATCGAAAACATCACCCATTCCATCTGTACTCTGGAATTCGATGTACACCGCCCTCTGTATGACTGGTTCATAGAAAAACTCGGCATATTCCCGTCGCATCAGTATGAATTCGCACGCCTTAACCTCACATACACTGTAATGAGCAAGCGCAAGCTGCTTGAACTCGTCCGGAACAATTTTGTCAGCGGATGGGATGATCCCCGCATGCCGACGATATGCGGTATAAGGAGAAGGGGATATACCCCTGAGAGTGTAAGGGCCTTTGCGGAAAAGGTGGGGGTTGCCAAAAGGGACAACATAATAGACCTTTCCCTCATGGAATGGTGCCTGCGCGAGGACCTTAACCGCAGATCCAACAGATATATGGTCGTAACGGACCCCGTAAAGCTTGTGATTGTAAACTGGAATGACGGGGAATGCAGTGCCGCTACAGAGACTGAAACCGGCAGGATAGAATACTGTACTGCACCTAAAAACCCTGAAGATCCCGAAGCCGGGACCAGGACGATTGCATTCGGAAGGGAGCTTTATATCGAGAGGGCAGACTTCATGGAAGAGCCGCCTAAAAAGTTCTTCCGCCTGAAACCTGGCGGTGAAGTGCGCCTTAAATATTCATACATAGTCAAATGCCAGGAAGTGGTAAAGGATGCGGAAGGCAGGATTACCGAAATCCGCTGTACATATGATCCGGATACCAAACCCGGTAGCGGGACATGGCGTTCGGTCAAGGGTACAATCCACTGGGTATGTGCTTCCCAGTGCGAAAAAGTGCACCTTCGTCTATACGACCGGCTTTTCACCGAGCCTGACATGGGAGGAATTCCTGAAGGGAAGGATTACAAGGATTACCTGAATCCCGATTCTCTTATAGAAACCGATGCTCTGGCAGAACCGGGAATGGCCGATGACGATTCCGGAATCGCAGTGCAGTTCGAAAGGAACGGCTACTATATCAAGGATAAGGATTCCACACCCGGACATCCCGTATTCAACCGTGCTGTAGGTCTCAAGAGCAGTTTCTGATGGAAACCGTTCTGACAGTGGTTCTTTCCATCGCAGCCGGCGCAGTGCTCGCATGGATGCTTTTCAATTCTGCAAGGAAAAGGGAAGCCAAGGCTGCCGTTGTCCTGGAAAACGAACGGCTTGCAAAGCTGGAAGAACTGCAGTCCCGGATCCGTACGCTTCAGGAAGAATCGGCATTGGCAGCCAAAGAGGCACAGGATGCAAGACTGGAAGCTGAAAGGGCACGTGCTGCAGTCAGTGTTGCCGAAGAAAAGTCGAAAATGCTGGAAAGAACCATTTCCGACATGAAGGAGGCAAAAAGGGAAGAGGCTGAGCAGCTCCGGAAGGAGTATGATGAGAAACTGCAGAAAATGACATTGGTCTTCAATGAATCCGCATCCCGCATACTTAAGGAAAAGTCTGCAGATCTCAGTGCAGTCAATTCAAAGGAAATAGGAGAACTCATGAAGCCGATGCAGTCCAAGATGGATGAATTCCGCAAGGCTGTGGAGGATACCAGGGACAAATCCCTGCAGACCACGGCTTCTCTGGAAAAGCAGATATCGATGATGATGGACCAGGCCATGTCTATAGGGAAGGAGGCGAACAATCTGGCCTCCGCCCTACGTTCCAACAACAAGGCTCTCGGAAACTGGGGTGAAGTCGTCCTTCTGAATCTGCTGGAAGGGATGGGCCTAAGGGCAGGTGAAGACTTTGTGGTCCAGCAGGCATTGAGGGATGCTGACGGGACAGCAGTCAGGAGTGAAGACGGGCAGCGCAAGAGCCTGATTCCCGACGTTGTGGTATTCCTGCCGGGAAACAAGGCTGTAGTAGTCGACTCCAAGGTCAGCCTAACTGCCTACGTGGACTATGTGAATGCTCCTGATGACTCAGTAAGGGCAGAAGCCCTGAAAAACCATCTCCGCAGCGTAGAGTCCCATATCAGGGAGCTTGCCGCCAAGAACTATTCAGCATCCGTTGCCAAATCCGGTAAGGATGCGCTTGATTATGTAGTGATGTTTGTACCTAACGAAGGGGCATTCCAGCTGTTCTACCAGAATTTCAGGAAAGTATGGCACGAAGCATTCGACCGGCGCATAATCATTGCCGGTGAGTCCAATCTGTTCGCCATGCTGAAGATTATAGAGAATTCATGGATAAAAGTGAGGCAGGAAAAGAATATAGAGGAAGTAATGAAAGTCGCAGGAGAGCTGCTTGACAGGGTTGCCCGCTTTGCCACCAAATTCTACGAAGCAGGAGCTATGCTTGACAAGGCAAGGGACAGGTTCGATGATGCCGGGAAAGTACTTTCAGGCAGGCAGTCGCTGGTAGTTACATCACGCAAGCTTGAGAAGATGGGAGTCCCTTTCAGCGAGAAATTCCCGTCCTCCATCGCTGCAGCTGCGGAAGAACATCTGATTGAATAAACAAGGTTAAAGATTATGAAGAACATTACTTTACTGTGTTGCACACTCGCATTTGCCATTGCATTCTCTTCCTGTGCAAACAGGACATCCGACAAGGCCGGAGACCCTGACAGGATGGTTGCCAAGGATACCGATACTACCTACAGGGCAGAAGGCTCCGCTACAAGCGGGGATATCGAGAGCGCTACGGAAATGGCCAGGATAAATGCCATGACCGTATTGGCCGGAAAAATTGCGGAAACAGACTCGCTCGTTGTCGAAACGGACAGTACCAGAAAAGTTACGACGGCCGTTTCCACTCCTCTTTACGATGTGGCAATGGCCGACAGGCGGATCTTCAGAAACAATGACGGTACCTATTCCGTCTGGGTTTTACTGGAAATGAAAAAGCAACATTAAACATACGCTTATGAATCTACTATCCGTTTTAATGATGTCCATGGCCATAACGGCTCAGGACGGTTTCAGGGAAAAATATTCTACCCTGGACTCATTACAGAATATCAACAGACTTGTCTACAACGGTGCAGTGCGCCCGATATGGACAAATGAAAGTACCTTTATCTACAGGACATACGAATCATCGGGAGAAGCCTACTATCTGGTAGATGCTTCTAAAACATCGAGGAAAGCACTTTCAAAGTCCGAGTACGACAGCCTTTCGAAAAGCCTGAATACAGGTAGTACCCGTGAGCGTCGCTGGAAAACGACCGAGTTTCCTTCTCCTGACAATGGCAGGACGGCCATAATCAGAGACAACAATATCTGGATCAGGGATGCCGAATCGGAAAGGCAAGTCACTTTTGACGGAACAGACCAGTATTCATACTACGTAATCCACTGGTCTCCCGACTCAGAGAAAATTGCTGCCTTCAGAAGGGAATACGTAAAGGAAAGGCAGATACCGCTCAGGCGGTCGGCTCCTGAAAATGCCGTACAGCCGGAACTCAAGTGGATAGACTATGCCAAACCGGGAGACCGCCTGCCTCAGGAAATGCCTGTGCTGATAAATGCAGTAACCGGAGAGAAAAAGGATATTGAGGGTTTCACCGACCAGTATTTTGTCAATTTCGGAAAATGGAGCAAGGATTCTGAATATTTCACATTCGAATATAACCGCCGAGGCCATCAGGTCTACAGCCTTGTTGCAGTAAACGGACAGGACGGCTCTACCCGCCTCCTTGCGGATGAAACCTCCGATACATTCATCTATTACTACAATCTGTACCGCCATTATATGGATAACGGAGACATTCTCTGGGTTTCTGAAAGGGATGACTGGAGACATTTCTACCGCATAGACGGCAAGACAGGAGCGACGGAGCAGCTTACAAAGGGAGCATGGAATGTCAGGGACATACTCAGAATCGACGAAGAGAAGGGAGCCATATACTTCACTGCCAACGGCATGAATGCAATCGACGAGTCCGGGAACGGTACCCCGGAAGGAGAAGACCCGTACAACAAGCACCTCCTGAAACTGAACCTCAATACACTTGAGATTTCCGATCTTACTCCGGAAAATGCCAACCACCTGATATACATGAATCCGCAGAAAACCATGTTCGTGGATGTCATGTCCAGACCGGATATGCCTCCTGTATCAGTCCTCAGGAATATGGACGGACGCACAATCATGGAAATCCAGAGAGCAGATATCTCTGCTCTTGAATCTACAGGCTGGACAATGCCTGAAGTTTTCGTAGCAGACGGCAGGGACGGCAAGACCGATATATGGGGCACTATATTCAGGCCTTCAGACTACAATCCGAGGAAAAAATACCCTGTAGTGGAATATATCTATGCAGGACCTCACGATTCTTTTGTCCTGAAGGATTTCTACGCATATACCCGCTTCTCCAAATTGCTGGAACTCGGCTTTATCGTCGTTACCATTGACGGTATGGGTACGGACAACCGTTCCAAGTCATTCCAGGATGTATGCTGGAGAAACCTGAAGGATTCCGGATATCCTGACAGGATTCTATGGATAAAGAAAGCTGCTGCCAGATACAGGAGCATGGACATTTCCAATATGGGCGTCTACGGATATTCCGCCGGTGGACAGAGCACGATGGCAGCTCTCCTTTTCTTCGGAGATTTCTATAAGGTGGGAGTATCCTTATGCGGATGCCACGACAACCGTATGGACAAGATATGGTGGAACGAGCAGTGGATGGGATATCCCATAGGACCATGGTATTCTGAAAACTCCAATGTGGACAATGCCCACAGGCTGGAAGGCAAGCTCCTGCTGATCAACGGGGAGCTGGATGACAATGTAGACCCGGCCTCGACACTTCAGGTTGTCAATGCCCTGATCAAGGCCGACAAGGATTTCGAGCAGCTCTACCTGCCAGGATACACGCATTCGCTGGGTGACGACTACGTTACCAGAAAAGTGTTTGAATTCTTCTATAAAAACATAAAATAACGTAAAATGAGAGCATATTCCCTCATAGCGGCCCTACTGCTTGCCATAACAGCATCATTGCCCCTCAATGCCCAGAAACTGCTTTGGGATGTGGGGTTCAGATTCGGACTTGACAACAGGGAATATGCATCTATGGAGACATCCCCCTCTTTTACGGCTTTCGGTGCCGTAATGACGCCGAAGGCCGGACTGGGGTGGGGAGAAGGACATTCCATAATGGGAGGCGTGGCCGTTGAAAGATACTTCGGACAGGTAACACCGGCACTGAAGGTATCTCCAGTCCTCTACTACCAGTATGAAAGTCCAGGATTCAGCGCCTACGCCGGAGCGCTTCCCATGAACAAGCTTTCCGGAGAATATCCGAGGGCATTCATGGATGACATGATTTTCTTCGACCCGGTGCTTGAAGGTGCCCTTTTCAGATACAGATCCGATTCATGGGAGATTGAAGCCTCCGTGGATTGGCTGAGTTGTCTCGATACGGATGTAAGGGAGCGTTTTGCCGTGTATTCCTACGGCCGGAAAGACTTCGGCTTCTTCAGGATGGGATATTCGATGATGATGCATCACTTCTCCATCAGCGGCACTCTGAAGAATGTAGTGGACAATGTGTGGCTCTATCCTTTTGTCCGTTTCGATTTCAGCGGCATGACCCCGCTTTCGGAGTTCTATGTAAAAGGTGGATGGATACAGACATTCCAGAACGACAGGGCCAACAACACCGGATACCTGATGCCCGGTGGATTCCAGGGGGAACTGGTACTGGAAAAATGGGGTGTAGGCATATCCGAAACGGTTTATGCAGGCAAGAACCTCCAGCCGTTTTTCAACACACCTGATGCAAACGGCAACATTTACGGTACAGAGCTTTATTTCGGGGACAGATTCTACGGTACCTCTTCCGGAATATATAACCGTACAGAACTTTACTATGCCCCGAAAATAGGGCGTTTCCTGTCAGTACAAATAGCTTTTGCCGTACATTATGACGGTTTCGGCTGGGGTACCCAGCAGCTGGTCCGGCTTACTGCCGACCTGAACGGGGATCTTTTCAAAACCAGAGGAAAGAGGAAAAAGCCTTAAAGATCCGCTACAGTCATTTCAGAATAAATACGTATGAAATAGTCCCTTCCTGTACTGCAGGAGCTGATGCACTGACATTGAATTTGGCCTTGAGTGCTGCTTCTTTGGCCGCCTGCCACATCCTTGCATCGTTCACGGTAGTCCCCTTTGCACCGGGATATGCATCGATCACATTGCCCTGCTGGTCCACTAGTATCCGGACCACCACTGTCCCTGCCTTTGCCACTTCATATGACGGTATAGGCAGATTCCCCATTGTCGTACGGCCTTCCAGTTTTGCAGAAGGGGTACCTTCATGGTTTCCGGTCTCGGTATTGCCTTTGGGATGTCCGGAAGTGAGGGCATCGGAGACTTTGTCTGCAACCTGTTGTGCGAGGGTGTCTTTACGGTGCCGGTTACTGGAGAAAAGGGCCCTTTTGTCTATCGGTTTGGGACGTGGAGGCTCGGGGACTTCCACGTCGCCTTCGGTACCGACGGTAGATTCGTCACCCAGGTTTTCCGCTTCAGGGGCCGCAACCGGTGCTTCCGATTTCTGCACCAGTGTCACTTCCTTCTCCGGATCCGCCTTTTCGGCCCGGGGTTCCACGCCTACCGCTGTCTGGATCGGCTTGATCTCTTCTTCCGCTTCGAAGTCAATAAGGATCCCCTGTTCCGCAGGGGGAGGGTATATGTAACGGAGCCCGGAAGAAATACCGAAAGTAAGCAGCAGCATATGAACGGCCACAGTCAGGCCGGCACCGATTTTCCTGCCGGCCCGGTCGAATGGAGATCCGTATTTGTCACGTTCTTTCATCTGCTGTAAATGTGTTTATTCAGGCGACGTAGCCAGTATGACTTTCCATTTGTTCCGCTTTGCAATGTTCATCAGGTTGACTACCTCCTCGATAGGAACGGTCCTGTCTGCGTAGATTGAAAATGTAGGATCTTCAGAGTCCATGAGAAGGCTCTGCAGCTCCGGTTCCACATCATTGAAAGCAATTGGTTTTTCATTTCCGTTTATATGGAACGAAAATGTACCCTTCGCAGGGTAATGTTTTATGGAAACACTGACCGTAGCCTTTGCCGATATCTGGTTGGTGCTCTTGGGAAGAAGGAGCTTCAGGGCATTGGGATTGATCAGAGTGGAAGTTACAAGGAAAAAAATGAGCAGCAGGAACACAATGTCAGTCATGGAGGACATTGAGAATCCGGGCTCTACCTTGGTTGAACGTTTGATTGCCATAATATCCTCCTACGCTTCAGGATCTTCAACGGTGATGTCAGCCAAGGGCTTTGCGGTTTCGGCCTTGGGTGCAGGAATGCGCTTGGCCGGTGCAGAGGGCTTCTTTGACACAGAAGATGGTTCCGCAGGCTCATAGAGCAGGTCCATGAATTCGATGGTATTGCTTTCCATCTTGAAAATAAGGTCGGACACCTTTGCTGTCAGATAGTTGTATCCGAAATATGCAATGATTCCCACAAAAAGACCGCCTACGGTGGTTACCATGGCTGTATATATACCTCCGGAAAGGAGTGTAATGTCAATGTTGTTGCCGGCCTGGGACATGTTGAAGAATGCCTGTATCATACCGATTACAGTGCCGAGGAAACCGATCATGGGAGCGCCTCCGGCCACTGTTGCCAGCATGGGAAGTCCTTTCTCCAGACGGGCAACTTCCACATTCCCGGTATTCTCGACTGCTGCCTGTATGTCCGAAAGGGGACGTCCGAGACGCTCTATGCCTTTTTCTATAAGTCTGGCGATGGGGGAATCGTTTTCTTTGCAAAGCGACAACGCTGCCTTGATTTTGCCTTCATGTATCAGACTGCGGATATTGCCCATGAATCCCGGATCTATCTGTGAGGCTTTTCTGATAGCCCACCATCTGCTTCCGAAAATGTAGATTGCAAAAACAGACAGGATAAGCAGGATTATCATAAGCCAGCCGCCTGATACGGCCAGGTCAATCAGGGAAAGTTTCCTGGGTTCCGCCACTTCCATGGCAATTGCTTCCGGGTTGATTTGAAGAATGTTGAACATGATGATAACTGTTTGTTTATTTTATAATATTTCTGTTTCTGTATGGAAAACCGATTCCGGATATTCTATTCCGGTGAAAAACAGCGCATTGCCGGGTACCGACTGGCCAGCCTTGCAGCGGTCTCCGGATGCCATGACTTCCAGTATCCATTCAGGGGGGCGTTTACCCCTTCCGATTTCAATTAACGTGCCGACTATTGCACGGACCATATTCCTCAGGAATCTGTTGGCAGAAACCGTGAATACAAGATGCTCTCCAGGCAAAACGGAATCCGGATCCAAGGTCCATTCCGCCCTCGTTACGGTGCAGACGGAGGATGAAGAATTGCCGTGCATCTTCTCGAAGCAGCGGAAATCATGCCTGCCCAGAAGAAGGGATGCAGCTTCATTCATCCTTACAATATCCAGACCGAATCTGCAGTGCCATGAATGACTTCTGGAAAAGGGATCTTTGGATGTATGTACATAATATTTGTAGGTGCGGCTTACAGCATCGAATCTGGCATGTGCATCATTCCGTACCGGAACTATGCTGTGCACTGCAATCCCTTCGGGAAGGATGGCATTCAATTTGTATATTGTTTTGCCGTGTTCTTTGAGGACTGTGCCGTTATTGCTGTCGAAGTGTGCGACAAATCCTATGGCATTCACTCCGGTATCCGTCCTGCCTGCCCCCGTTACGGATATCTGCTCTCCGAGGATTGTGGAAAAGGCTTTCTGCACTTCCTCCTGTACGCTTGGGGCGTTAGGCTGGATCTGCCATCCGCTGAAGCCGGAGCCATCGTAGGATATTGTAACAAAAAACCGCATTCCCGAAGAAAAAAACCTTATTTTTGTAAATTCGAAAAGCAAAAATACAAATTATTTGATATGGATACAGTAAACATTAAAGAATTGAATGAGAGAATTCAGAAAGAGAGCGCTTTCGTAGATATCCTGTCCATGGAGATGACGAAGGTGATCGTCGGCCAGAAGCACCTCGTGGAAAACCTGCTGATAGGCCTGCTCTCCAACGGCCATATTCTTCTCGAAGGGGTCCCAGGACTTGCAAAAACATTGGCAATAAACACTTTGGCATCATGTGTGGATGCAAAGTTCAGCCGTATCCAGTTCACTCCGGACCTGCTGCCGGCAGACCTTATCGGTACCATGATATACAGTCAGAAGAGCGAGCAGTTCCAAATCAAGAAAGGTCCCGTCTTTGCCAACTTCATTCTGGCAGACGAGATCAACAGGTCCCCTGCAAAAGTGCAGTCAGCCCTTCTCGAGGCAATGCAGGAACGTCAGGTTACCATAGGCGAACAGACATTCAAGCTTCCGGAACCGTTCCTGGTAATGGCGACCCAGAACCCGATCGAACAGGAAGGTACCTATCCGCTGCCCGAAGCACAGGTGGACAGGTTCATGCTGAAAGTTGTGGTCTCTTATCCCAAAAAGGAGGAAGAGAAACTGATCGTAAGGATGAACAACAGCGGTACATTCCCGAAAGCGTCCAAAGTCCTCAATCCTGAGGATATCGTAAAGGCCCGTCAGGTGGTAAGGGATGTATATATGGACGAGAAGATAGAGAAATACATAGTGGATCTCATATATGCGACCCGTACTCCTGAAGAATACGGTCTTAAATCCCTGCGGGACATGATTGCATACGGGGGATCCCCGCGTGCATCCATATCACTGGCCATGGCCTCCAAGGCGTATGCTTTCATAAAGAGAAGGGGATATGTGATTCCCGAAGACGTACGGGCCGTATGCTACGAAGTGCTACGCCACCGTATAGGACTCACCTATGAAGCGGAGGCCGAAAACGTTACAGCCGAAAATATAATTTCTGAAATAATAAATGCAGTGGAGGTTCCGTAGTCTATGGATAACGACTTGCTGAAAAAAGTCCGGAAGATAGAAATCAAGACAAAGACCCTTTCCAGCCAGATTTTCGCAGGGGAATACCATTCTGCCTTCAAAGGAAGGGGGATGGCGTTCAGCGAGGTGCGGGAGTACCAGATCGGGGACGATGTCCGTAATATGGACTGGAACGTCACAGCCCGTACAGGGACTCCGTATATCAAGGTATTCGAGGAGGAGAGGGAGCTGACGGTAATGCTCCTGGTGGATGTAAGCGCATCCCGCCTGTTCGGGACCACGTCCAAAAGCAAAAAGGAACTGACTGCCGAAATAGCAGCAGTGCTCTCTTTTTCCGCATCGATAAACAACGATAAGGTAGGAGCCCTGTTCTTCAGCACCAAGGTCGAGAAATTCATTCCTCCGAAGAAAGGCAGGAGCCATCTGCTGAGGATCATCAGGGAACTTCTGGAATTCGAGCCCGAAGAAAAGGGTACGGATATCGGGGAAGCCCTGCGTTTCCTTACGAATGCAATCAAGAAACGCTGCACGGCCTTCCTCCTTTCGGACATGCTGGATGTAGACAACCGTCAGCATCCAAATTATGAGGAAGCACTCAAAGTTGCAGTAAACAGGCACGATATCTCTGTCATCAACATATACGATGAAAGGGACAGGACATTGCCGGACGTAGGAATCATTACGGTAAGGGACAATGAAACCGGCAGGGTACTGCAGGTGGACACATCTGACAGGGGTGTCAGGAACAGCTATCGGGAGTGGGCACGGCAAGCCTATCAGGAGACCCTCATCCTTCTGAGGAAATACCGGGTAGATACAGTAAGCATCTGTACGGACCAGGATTATGTCAAACAATTGGTATCCCTTTTCAAAAGCAGATCATAACCGAATATGTCCAATAAACTTAAAATATTCACAGCTTTCGCAGTCTTCTTGTTTTCCTGCCATCTGCATTCCTTTGCACAGGAACTGCTTTCCAATACGGTTTCCAAGGATACAATCCTGATAGGAGACCAGGTCCTTTGGACATCGAGGATGCAGGTGCCGAGAGGTACAGAGGTCAAGGTCGACTCAATGTCCGGATATGTCGTCCCCGGAGTAGAACTTCTCGGGGATTTCAGGATAGATACGGTAAAGAAGACCCGTGATTACTCGCTTATCGAGACCAAAGCCCTGATTACATCTTTCGACAGCGGTTCATATATGCTGCCTCCGCTCGTACTTTACCTTAGCCGGAACGGAGTTCCTACAGATACACTCCGCCTGACGGAAATACCACTGGAAGTCACGACCATACCGATCGATACCGCAAAATTCGAAATGTATGACCTTCGTCCGCAGTTCAGATATCCGGTGACATTCGGTGAAGTTGCACCGTGGGTACTTGGGGCACTGGTCCTGACCGCTGCAGTATTCTTCATATGGAAACTTCTGAAAAAAAGGAAGAATGCGGGAAATGCCCAGACTAAACCGAAACCGGGTGATCCGCCCCACATCGTAGCATTGAAGGATCTGGAAAGGATCAGGAGGGAAGAGCTGTGGCAGAAAGGCAGACAGAAACAGTTCTACACGGAAGTTACTGAAGCCCTGCGCAAATACATTGAAGACCGTTTCGGTATCAGGACACTGGAAAGGACATCGAATGAGATCCTCGACGACCTGTCTTCTGAGGAAATAGCCCACTCGGATTTCGAATCCCTTAAAGGCATCTTTTCTGTGGCAGACCTTGTAAAGTTTGCAAAATACCAGGCTTCCAAGGAAGAAAATGAAGAAACCGTTCCAAATGCCATACGGTTCGTAAACGATACTGTCAGGGAAGAAAAGGAAAAATGACGATGGAAGATATGTTTTTTGAATATCCTAATCTGCTTTATGCGGAACTGGCTCTGATTCCGCTGGCTGCATGGTACCTCTGGAAAACTTTCAGGGGACGCAGGCCTTATGTCGCCATGTCTTCCACTGCACCATTTGCGAAAAGCAGTTTGAAGGCCAGTGTAATGACGCACCTGCCATTTGCACTGAGACTCACAACGATTGCCTTGCTGATTCTCGCAATAGCACGGCCCAAGACTTCTTCGGATATGAGCCGCACCGATACGGAAGGAATAGATATAGTCCTTGCCCTGGACGTTTCCACAAGTATGCTGGCAAGGGACTTTACCCCTGACAGGATCGAAGCTGCAAAGAATATCGCGATCGAATTCATATCCCAGCGTCCTACGGACCGTATAGGAGTAGTGGTCTTTGCAGGTGAAAGCTATACCCAATCGCCACTCACTACCGACAGGGCAACTCTGATAAACCTTATCAAGGAAATCGAATGCGGACTCATCGATGACGGTACAGCAATAGGGAACGGACTGGCAAATGCGGTGGCCCGCCTTAAGGACTCCAAAGCCAAAAGCAGGGTAGTGATCCTGCTTACGGACGGTGTCAACAACACCGGGGAGATTGCCCCCGAAATGGCCATTGAAATCGCCAAGACATACGGTATCAGGGTCTATACAATAGGTGTGGGCGCAATGGGAAAGGCACCATACCCGGTCATGACACCGTTCGGTGTCAGAGTGATGGATGTAGACGTGGAGATAGATGAGGATCTGCTCCGCCGTGTAGCATCTGAAACTGGAGGAACATATTTCCGTGCTACGGACAATACAAAGCTCCTGCAGATATACGGGGAAATCAACAAAATGGAGAAGGCGAAGATAACTGTCGACTCGTTCCCCGTCTATGAAGAAAAGTTCATGATGTTTGCTGTCTGGGCGCTGGCAGCATTCCTGTTGGAACTGGTTTTAAGAATTTTTGCAGCAAGGAGGATAGCATGATATATCTGGCACAGGCACAATATCTTTTACTTATTATACTTATTCCCGTATTCTTCATACTCTTCGCAGTCATGAGGAAATTGCGTAGGAAAAGGATAGCACGCTTCGGAGAGGCTCGTCTGGTAGAAAATCTCACACCGCTGGCATCCAGAAGGAAAGGCTGGGTAAAGCTGACGTTCCTGTCACTTGCCCTTCTGTTCTTTGCGGTAGGTATGTCCCGCCCGCAGATCGGAGCCATACTTAAGGAGAGGGAAATCAAAGGGGCAGAGATAATGGTCGTGCTTGACGTCTCCAATTCCATGTTGGCCCAGGACTATTCGCCTAACCGTCTGGAAAGGGCAAAGCTTGCGGTTTCCAAACTGGTAGACGAGCTTAAGGAAGACCGCATCGGGCTTATAATCTTTGCTGGCCAGTCCTTTGTACAGCTGCCGATCACATCCGACTATGTTTCTGCCAAGATATTCCTGAACAGCATCTCGACCGAATCGGTACCTGTGCAGGGAACTGCATTGGGGGACGCTATCCGCACTGCAGCCAGAACCTTCACACAGGAAAGCGAAGGAAGCCGGGCCATCATACTGATAACCGACGGCGAGAACCATGAAGACGACCCTGTATCGGCGGCAAAGGACGCTGCGTCAGTAGGGGCAAGGGTGTTCTGCGTAGGTGTAGGATCCCCTGAGGGGAAACCGATCCCCGTAGATGGCGGACTCCTCAAGGACGAAAATGATAACATTGTTGTTACAAGACTTGATGAAGAGACTCTTAAAGAGATAGCTTCAGCTGGGAACGGAATGTACGTACGCGCCGGGAATTCTGAGTTCGGACTTAACCCGATTATCGAGGATATCCGATCTATGGATGCCAAACAGTTCCAGTCTGTGGTCTTTGAAGAATATGATGAACAGTATATGTACTTTTTTGCAATAGCCCTTGTTTTCCTTCTTCTGGAATTATTCATTCCGGATACGCGCAATGGCAGGAATCTGTTCAGGAACAACAGGCCTGCAGCCTTTATGCTTCTCCTCTTCCTCATCCCGACAGCACTTTCGGCCCAGGACGACAAGAAACTTGTACGTCAGGGCAACAAGGCATTTGAAAAAGGGGATTACCGTGCGGCCGAGATAGAATACAAGAAAGGGCTGGAAGCCGATTCTTCATCCGTGTTTTCTGCATACAATTTGGGGAATGCCTTGTACAAAAACGAGAGTTATTCCGAAGCGGAACTGTATTTCAAGGATCTGGGCGATACGCTGAAAAAGGTTTCCTCCTCAAAAGCATCCGACTTTTTCCACAACAGCGGGAACCTGGCCCTGAAGCAGAAGAAATATCAGGAAGCCGTAGAGGCCTACAAGGAATCATTGAGGCTGTTCCCCGATGACATGAAGACGAAATCGAATCTGGCATATGCACAGAAAATGCTGAAAGACAGTCAGAACCAGAGCCAGAACCAGCAGCAACAGCAGCAGAATCAGGACGGGAATCAGCAGAACCAGGACCAGAACCAAAATGATGGTCAGGACCAAGACCAGCAGAATCAGAATCAGGATCAGGACAAGAACAACGACAACCGGGACGATAATCCTGAAAAGGACAGGCAGGATACCGGTCAGCAACCTCCGAAAATATCCCAGCAGGCTGCCCAGCAGCTGCTTCAGGCAATAGAAGACAAAGAAAAACAGACACAGGAGAAAGTCAGAAAAGAAAAAGCCGAGCAACAGGAAAACAGACAGAAAAAGAAGAATTGGTAATGAAAAGGATTGTACATAGATTATTTGCAACAGTATTGCTGGCATTTGCCGGATTTGCGGCAGTACAGGCGCAGAGCCAGTTTATCCTGGAGGCTCCGTCAGTGGTGGCCGCAGATGAAATATTCAGGGTTGTCTATACCGCTACCAGCGAAGAGAAGATTTCCGGCTTCGTACCTCCGGAATCATTCGAGGGTTTCGAAGTCCTGGCTGGTCCTATACAGTCGACAATGAGTTCCACAAACATCACTAACGGGAAATACCAGCATTCCACATCCCTCAGCTATACATATACCTTACGTCCGGTATCCCAAGGCAATTTCACCCTGCCTTCCGCAACCATCAAGATAGGCAAGAAAGAGCACAGGTCCGAACCGAAGAAAATAGAAGTGGTGAAAGCCTCCGAAGACGGCAATGCCCAGACCGGAAGTCAGGGAAGCAGCCGGAATGCAGGAGATGACCTCAAACTGGTACTAACCCTGGACAAGACCGAAGTCGTAACAGGAGAGCCGGTAATCGCGACCCTGAAACTCTACATGAAGCAATCCGATATAAGCGGCTTTGAAAATATCCGTTTCCCGGGTTTCAAAGGATTCTGGAGCCAGGAAATAGAAGCTCCCCAGAACATTTCATTCCAAAGGGAAAACTACAAGGGCGAAGTCTATAATGCTGCACTACTGCGGAAATACATGCTCATCCCGCAGCAGACAGGAAGTCTGGAAATCGATCCGGCCGAACTGGTATGTCTGGTAAGGATACGTTCCAACTCCCCGTCCACATCCATATTCGACGATTTCTTCGATTCATACCAGACAATACGCAAACGCGTATCCACACCGGTGATGAAGGTGAATGTCTCACCGCTCCCGTCCGGGGCACCTGCCTCTTTCAACGGAGGTGTCGGCCGCTTTACCCTGGATGTGGATGCTGGCAGCGGAGAGATAAATGCACATGAAGCATCTTCTGTAAAGGTAACGGTATCCGGCAGCGGGAACCTGAATCTGATAAGCGCCCCGAAACTGGCTTTCCCATCTGATTTCGAGGTATATGATACCAAGAAGACAGACAACATCACTTCTGGCAGCAACGGGGTCTCCGGAAGCATAACATATGAATTTCCCTTCATCCCCAGAGCCCCTGGAGAATTCACATTGAAACCGGTGGAAATATCATACTACGACATTGCTGCCAGAAAATACAGAACCCTGGTATCCCCCCCCATTAAGATAAAAGTCAACGAAGGGGACAGGAGAGATGCTGCCGTAATCCAGTCAGGTCCGGCAAAACAGAGTGTACGTAGTCTGGGAGAAGACATACGCTTCATTGCCACATCCCATGCAGGGCTGCACAAGACCGGAAGGTTTGCAGTAACATCCCTCTGGCTCTATGCTGCCATTGTCCTTGTCTTCATCCTCTCTGCAGCCACATGGATACTGCTGCGCAGGAGAATCGCAATGCTTGGAGACAAACTGGGAACAAAGCACAGGAAAGCGATGAAGATTGCCAGGAACCGGTTGAAAAAGGCCAGGGAGTTCATGCTTCAGGGACTTTATGCTCCATTCTACGAAGAACTGCACAAGGCACTCGAAGGCTATATTTCGGATAAGCTTATGCTTCCGGTATCTGAGCTGAACAGGAACAGGATTGCCACAGAACTCCAATCCATGAACAAAGGGACAGAGGTGACAGAAGGATTGTTCGAGGTACTTGACGCATGCGAATATGCCCGCTATGCTCCTTCATCAGCTCCTGATGCAATGGGAAAACATTATGAAGATGCAGTCAAGGTAATTTCAGAAATAGAAAAATGACATGCCATGAAAAGGATTTACACAATAATCACGATACTTACACTTTCAGCCGGACTCTCCGCAGCACAGGACGCCGGACACCCTGACATATCAGCACTGTGGGACAATGCTGTATCTGCCTATTCACAGTCCGATTATGATGCAGCGCTGGAGGGATTCTCGACAATTGCAGGGCAGGGCTATGCCTCGGCTGAACTGTACTATAATATTGCCAACTGCTATTTCAAGAAAGGACATTTCCTCGGGAAATCCATTCTGTATTATGAAAAGGCACTGAAAGAAGACCCGTCTTTCGAAGATGCCGCATACAATCTGGAAATGGCCAGGCAATACACAGTAGACAAAATCGATTCGGTTCCTGAATTCATTCTGTCAACATGGTTGAAATCATTCAGGGACTGTCTTTCATCCAATGCCTGGGCATGGATGTCCGCAGGACTTCTGCTTGCAGCCGCAATACTTCTGCTGCTTTTCCGGTTTGCAGCATCCCTGCCTCTTAGGAAAGTATCGTTTTCACTTGCAGTTGCAGCATTCCTGATGGCTGCCATGGCATTCGCATTTGCATGGAACCTGCGCAATCTGGCAGTGGAAGAAAGCCATGCTGTCGTAATGAATCCTGTGGCAAGCGTAAAAAGCTCCCCGGGCAGTTCTGACCAGAGCCTTTTCATTCTGCATGAAGGGACGAAGGTAGGGATTGTGGACGAACTCGGAGAATGGTACAGGATCGAACTTTCGGACGGCCGCCAGGGATGGATGGAAAAGAATTATCTGGAAACAATATAATCTAAACATACTATTATGACATTGATAAAATCTATTTCAGGTATCAGGGGTACCATCGGAGGAAAAGCAGGAGAAGGACTTTCTCCATTGGATATAGTCAGATTCGTATCGGCGTATTCCGAACTGCTTTACAGGAATCCAGGTTTTTCGGAAAGAAGGCCGAAAGTAGTGGTCGGACGCGATGCCCGTATATCAGGTCCCATGGTGGACTCCATCGTATGCGGAACTCTCCGTGCATGCGGAATCGATGTGGTGAATGCAGGACTGGCCTCCACACCTACAGTCGAGATGGCAGTTGTGTTCGAGAAAGCCGACGGAGGCATAATACTTACGGCTTCACACAATCCCAAGCAATGGAATGCCCTCAAGCTCCTGAATTCAAAAGGAGAATTCCTCAATGCCGCAGAAGGTGCTGAAATCGTGAGGCTTGCCGAAAACGGAGACTTCACATACTGTAGTGTGGACGGATTAGGGAGCTATACTGAAAAGGACTTTACACAGGCCCATATAGATGCTGTACTTGCACATCCTCTGGTGGATGCCGATGCAGTGCGCAGATGCGGCTTCAAAGCAGCGGTCGATGCCGTGAATTCGGTAGGCGGTATAATCATGCCCCGTCTCCTAGAGGCCATGGGAGTGGAATGCGTTTGCGTAAACTGTGAGCCGACAGGGAATTTTGCCCATAACCCGGAACCTCTTCCATCGCATCTTGCCGAACTGTGCAGTACCGTTCCGCAGACCGGATCCAATCTTGGAATTGCCGTAGATCCGGACGTGGACAGACTGGCCCTGGTGTGCGAGACCGGAGAGTTTTTCGGAGAAGAATATACTCTGGTTTCCGTAGCAGACTATTTCCTGTCCAGAAAGCCAGGCCCCACTGTTTCGAATCTTTCCTCTTCCCGTGCACTCAGGGACGTGACCGAAAGCCATGGTTGCACTTATTCCGCATCTGCAGTAGGGGAGGTCAATGTAACGGCTCTGATGAAAGAAACCGGTGCCGTTATCGGAGGTGAAGGCAACGGTGGAGTCATAGTTCCGGACCTGCATTATGGAAGGGATGCCCTCATAGGTACGGCCCTTTTCCTTACGAGCCTGGCATACAGCGGGAAAAAAGTATCAGAAGTACGTGCCGCTCTTCCTGATTACGTAATCTCAAAGAACAGGATAGATTTGCCTGACATGTCACTTGTAGACAGCATTCTGGAAGAAGTGAAAAAGGAATTCGCATCGGAAAGGATTACGGATATTGACGGTGTAAAGATAGACTTCGATGCCGAGAAGATGTGGGTCCACCTCCGCAAATCCAATACAGAACCCATCATCCGTGTATATTCCGAAGCTTCCGATGAAGAATCAGCAGACCGTATCGCATCCAGGGTCATATCGATAGCCCGCAAAATTCTGGAGGCATAACAGAGATGTTTTCATTCAGGACAACACCGCTTGAGGCTCAGGAAGACAGGGTACTGCACAGAGGAAAGGTAGCTCTGCTTTGCGGACAGGCTTCGTGGAATCCCGAGACAGGGCAATATCTCTTTGAAACATTGTACAGAAGGGGAAATCTGAAGAAGGTCATTTTTCCGGCACCGGATTTTCCCGATCGGGGGATCAGGGCATTCGGTCTGGAAGACTGCATGTCCTGTCCACTTGAAAAGGATGTGGAAGATACAGGTTACGCTTTCGGCCCTGATATTATGGATAACATCGATGCACTGGTAGTGGACTATCGGGATACAGGCACCCGCTATGATGCCATGACCGGAACCCTGTACAAGCTGTTCCAGCTGATCTGCCATAGTGAGCAGGAAGTTTCCGTATATATCATGGACAGGGAAAACATGTGCGGGAGATTGGTGGAAGGGACATCCCTGATTCCTGACGGAGACATGTCGGCAGGCATAGAAGGCATACCCCACAGACACGGGCTGACTCTCGGGGAACTTTCAGGTCTGTTCTATTCGGAGCTTGGAGCCAGATTCCCCCTTCACATCATTTCCTGCTCGGTACATACTGCTTCCCAGATACTCATGCCGTGGAGCATTCCTCCCGCCGGAGACATTACCGGACTGTTCACATCCGTTTTCCATTGCGGCATGAAACTGCTTTCAGGGACAAACATATCCTGCGGTACAGGTACTCCCAGACCCTATGAGTTCTTCGGAGCTCCGTTTATGGAAAGATACATGTCTGCCGACTATGATATTTCGCAGATATCCGATCCTGCAGTTCTGATGAGACGGACGGTATTCCGGCCGGCAGAAGGTTTATATGCAGGACAGGCCTGCTACGGTTTCCAGATGCTGCCAAAACCTGGGGTTCCTTACCATTCAGTCGCACATGCCCTCAGAATAATACGCCATGTGGCATCCGAATGCAAAGATGCGGATATCTCCGGATTCCCCGCGACGGTAGGCGATACTGTCATGGCGGACTATGTTTCCGGCAAGGCAGAGTGGAATGACCTTAAGGAACATATCAAGATCGAAGAGCAGAAATGGATACGGAAAGCCCGCAGGCAGATGCTCTACGAAGACCAGTTGGTGCGTGTAAAGACACTTCCACAGTGCGGATTATAAAAAATCTTGCTATATTTGTGGAAACACTAACCTTATGATGACTATCAAGAATATTGCGGAGAGGGTCCATGGACGCATTCTCTGCGGAGAGGACAAAGCCGGCGAGGAAGTGGAGTTCGCCTTCGCTTCAGACCTTATGAGCGATGTCCTTACTATCAAGATTGACGGCTTTCTACTGATCACGGGACTTGTCAATGTCCAGTCCGTAAGGACTGCTGAGATGTCGGATGTGAAATACATCCTCTATGTAAGAGGCAAGGAGATTACATCCGAAATGGTCGAAATGGCAAAAGACAACGACATGGTGCTGATATGCACTGACTATTCCATGTTCAAGACATCCGGCATTCTCTATGAGGCCGGTCTTAAGCCCGTATATTGATATGATTCTTGAATATGATGTCGTCTCCGGGGATTTCACACGGGCCGGATATGCCTCTTCCCAGATAAAAAAGACACTTAAACAGCTGGGAGTGGCTTCCAATATCATCAAAAGGGTAGTGGTTGCGCTTTATGAAGCGGAAGTGAACATTGTCGCCCATGCTGACGGCGGAAAGATAACTGCGGATATCAGTTCCGAAGGTATCAGAGTCGTACTTGCAGACAGAGGACCGGGAATACCGGATGTGGAAAAGGCCATGGAAAAAGGATTCTCCACTGCATCCCCGAAAGTAAGGGAAATGGGATTCGGTGCCGGAATGGGACTTCCGAACATAAAGGAAAATGCAGACGAGCTGAAAATAGAGACGGAAGTGGGAGTAGGGACAACACTTCACATATATATTAAATTCTAGTTTCCGCAATGCAGCACAACACCTATCATAAGGCATTGGAGATCCAGAGCGACTTCTGCGTCGGATGTTCCCATTGCATTAAGGTCTGCCCGACCGAAGCCCTTAGAGTAAGCAACGGGAAAGCCATGCTCTATGCCGACTGGTGCATAGACTGCGGCCGATGCTTCAGGATTTGCCCCAACAGGGCAATCAGAGTCGTGGATGACGATCTGGATGACATTTTCAATTACGGATACAGGGTTCTGCTTGTCCCTTCGGTTTTCTATGCCCAGTTCGGTAACTCGATTTCACGGGAAGTCATCAACAGTATACTTTCTGATCTGGGTTTTTCAGAACTGTGCACGGTGGAGCAAAGCGTGGACACCCTTGCCGAAGAGATAAACAGCTATGTTGCCGATGCGCCTGAGAAACCGGTCATATCTTCTTTCTGCCCGGCTGTCATACGCCTGATACAGGTCCGCTTCCCTTCTCTTGCAGACAGGATAATGCTGCTGTTGCCTCCTATAGAGACGACTGCCCAGTATTACAAACGTAAATGGGAACGGGAGGGGAAGGATCCTTCCGGACTCGGGATATTCTACCTCACTCCATGTATTGCCAAAATCGCTTCGGTAAAGTCTCCTGTCGGCGGTTATGAATCCCCTATAAACGGGGTAATAAACATGGACTATATCTACAACAAGATTGTCCTCGCTTACCGTAACAGGAAATACAGTACGGACATACAGGCCATCCTCAATGAAGCAATGTCTTCAAAAGGACTGCTGTGGCCGACTACAGGCGGAGAAGCCTCCATGATAAAGGGCAGGGCACTTGCCATTGACGGGATGGGAAATGTCATAGAGTTCCTTGAAAAGCTGGAAGATGAAGATGTGGGGGACGGGATTGATTACCTCGAACTGCGCGGATGCGATGAATCGTGTCCTGGAGGCATTCTTGTCCAGGGAAACCGCTTTATCATTGCGGACAACCTGCGTCGTGCTGCGGCAAAGTATCCGGACACTCACGAAAAAAGCCTGGAATACAAACGGTACTGCTCTGCATACATAAAGATGGAAGAAATCGAACCCCGCTCTATGGTTAAGTACGACAAGGATATAAACGTTGCCATAAAGAAAATGGAAGCGGCCAACATGCTCAAGAAAATATTGCCTGGCATAGATTGCGGTGCATGCGGAGCCCCGAGCTGCGATGCCCTTGCCGCTGACATCGTAAGGGATGATGCAAGTCTGAACAATTGCATTTTCATGCAGGCAAGGTTCGAAAGGGAGGGCTCGCTGAAAGCCTCGGAATCCATCGAACTCATGGAAGAGGTATGGGGTAAAGACAGATTTGAAAATAAAGAAAAACAATAATCATGAAAGTCAGAGAACTGGTAGAAAAACTGGATTTGAAAGTATTTTCCGGAGAAAAGGGACTGGATAATGAAATATCCGGCGGATATGTATCCGATCTGCTTTCCGATGTAATGGGTTTTGCAAAGGACGGACAGATCTGGGTAACACTTCAGACACACAAGAACATTATGGCCATCGCCTCACTTAAAGACCTGGCCGCAGTAATAGTAGTCAAGGGATTCGAGCCTGAAAATGACACGATGGAGGTATCCGATGAAGAAGGAATCCCGATTCTCGGGTCCAAGGAACAGACCTTCGAGCTGTCAGGCAAAATATACAATCTTATCGGAGAATAGCATGAACCGTTTCCAGGCGGATCTCCATAACCACACTGTCCTTTCCCCTTGCGGAGATATCGAGATGACCCCGACTTTCATCATTTCCTCCGCATTGGAAAAGGGTTATGACATTATCGGCATCACCGACCACAACACCCTTGTCCAGGCAAGGGAAATACACAGGATCGTCGGTGAAGGAGAACCGTATATTCTATGCGGAGCGGAGATAACCACGAAGGAAGAAGTGCATTGTCTTGCCTTTGCTGAAGGGGAAACAGCTCTGGATGCCCTGCAGAACTACCTGGATGCCAATCTTCCCCGCATTCCCAACAACGAGGATGTGTTCGGATACCAGCTTGCGGTCAATGATGCGGAGGAGGTGATTTACGAAGCTCCATACCTGCTGATTTCAGCCATCTCACAGACCCTGGAAGAGGTAGCTGCATTTGTCCACTCGATCGGAGGCCTGGTGATTCCGGCCCACATAGACAAGAGGCAGAACTCGGTAATCTCCCAGCTTGGATTCCTGCCACCGGACCTCCCTGCGGATGCCATCGAATTTTCCTCCGGATGCGACATCGGGGAATATCTTTCGGAAAATCCATACCTCAGGAAATTCCGGAATTCGCATATCCGTTCTTCGGACGCCCACTATCCTGAAGACTTCGGCAAGGCTGTAACATATTTCGATATGGAATGCCGCTGTTTTGAAGAAATACGCAAGGCACTCTCCCGAACGGAGGGAAGACATGCAGAACCTGCAGAATACAGAACGAGATGAACGATATTTCCTTACACATAATGGATATAGTGCAGAATTCCATCAGTGCCGGAGCCACATACATATCAATATCTGTGGAAAAGAACGGAGATCTGCTCTCTGTCACCATTGCCGACAATGGAAAAGGCATGACAGCTGCCCAGGTAGGAAAACTCTCAGATCCCTTTTTCACCACCAGGACTACCCGGAAAGTAGGTATGGGCATTCCGCTACTGAAAATGTCTGCGGAACAGAGCGGAGGGACACTCCACATAGAATCGGAACCGGGAACGGGGACAATAGTGCGGGCCGATTTCGGGTATTCCCACATAGACCGCCCGCCCCTCGGGGATATTGCCAATGCCTTCATGCTTATTGCATCGTCAAACCCCAGGCTCCACCTCGCATTGTCCGTATCGTCCGATGGAGAGGAATACGGCTTCGATACCGATGATGCCCGGGAAATACTTGGAGAAAACTGCCTTACTGACTTTTCTATCGTAAGGGAAATAGAAAATATGATCAGAGAGAATGTAAAGTCACTTGGGATTTATTGATTGTTTTTTTAAATTTGCATACCACACTTACGCATATATTAACCATAACACTACATTATGAGCAAAATCAAATCCCTCGCCGAGCTACGCCAGATGAAGGCAAAGCTTGAAAACGAGATGAACATCCGGGAAAAGAGCAATAATCCCGAAAAGTTGGTTCAGATCCGTGTCGCTATGGCCACCTGCGGTATTGCCGCCGGTGCCAGGACGGTAATGAACAGCATCATCGACAGGGTAGAAAAAGACAAACTGCCCGTTATTGTAACTCAAGGAGGATGCATGGGATACTGTTATGCCGAGCCGACAGTAGAAGTCATGCGTCCGGGAGAAGATCCAGTCGTGTTCGGCCATGTTGACAAAGACAGGGCAATGGAGATCATAGACAAGTATGTCCTCCATGGAGACCTTATTGACGGAGTCCTTCCTGTAAATTATCAAACAATCAAAGAAAAAAACTAGTCAGCCATGCCAAATTACAAAATGAGTTTACTTTGCTGCGGAGGTACCGGATGCAGGGCTTCCGAAAGCGTCAGGATCGTTGACAATCTAAGGGCGGAAATTGCAAAGGCAGGAATGGAAGATGATGTCCAGGTTGTCGTCACCGGTTGTTTCGGATTCTGCGAACAGGGTCCCATTGTAAAGGTAATACCTGACAATACATTCTATACAAGAGTCAAACCTGAAGATGCCGAAGAAATAGTAAGGGAACATGTAGTAAAGGGAAGGAAAGTCACTCGTCTGCTTTATGAAGATCCAGAAACACAGAAACATATCAGCGACTCCAAGCATATGGGCTTCTACCAGAAGCAGCTCAGGATCGCATTGAGGAACTGTGGATTCATCAATCCGGAGAACATAGACGAATACATCGCACGTGACGGGTACGAAGCACTTGCACGCGTTCTGCAGGGGACTCCTCAGGAAGCAATAGAAACAGTGAAGAAATCAGGTCTGCGCGGACGCGGTGGCGGAGGATTCCCTACAGGCCTGAAATGGGAAATAGCATCGAAAAGTCCAGGAAAAGAAAAATATGTTGTCTGCAATGCGGATGAAGGGGACCCCGGTGCATTCATGGACCGCTCCATACTTGAAAGCGACCCACATTCAATAATCGAGGCGATGGCCATCTGCGGCTACTGCATCGGGGCATCGAACGGTCTTGTATATATCCGTGCAGAATATCCCCTTGCGGTTAAGCGTCTCCAGATAGCGATGAAGCAGGCCCGCGAATACGGACTGCTCGGAGACGGCATTCTGGGGACTGACTTCAGTTTCGACATCACGATACGCTATGGGGCAGGAGCCTTCGTATGCGGGGAAGAGACTGCCCTTATCCACTCCATGGAAGGGAAAAGGGGAGAGCCTACAGTCAAGCCTCCCTTCCCTGCCGAAAGCGGTTATCTCGGCAAACCCACCAATGTTAACAATGTAGAGACATTTGCCAACATACCTGTCATATTCCTCAAAGGTCCTGAATGGTTTGCATCAATAGGTACAGAACGTTCCAAGGGTACAAAGGTATTTGCCCTGGCAGGCAAGATAAACAACGTAGGACTTATCGAAGTGCCTATGGGCACCACACTCAGGGAAGTAATCTACGAAATCGGAGGAGGCATAAAAGGGGGTAAGGAATTCAAGGCCGTTCAGACCGGAGGCCCCTCTGGAGGATGTCTTACCAAAAAACATCTGGACACCCCTATAGATTATGACAACCTGACTGCCGCAGGATCCATGATGGGATCAGGAGGGATGATTGTCATGGACGAAGACGACTGCATGGTGTCTGTCGCGAAATTCTATCTCCAGTTCACCGTGGATGAATCATGCGGGAAATGCTCGCCTTGCCGTATCGGGAACAAACGTCTGGAGGAGATCCTGAACAAAATCACGAAAGGCCAGGGAGAAATGGCAGACCTTGACTACCTCAAGAATCTCTGCAAGGTAATCAAAGATACTGCTCTGTGCGGGCTCGGACAGACTTCACCTAACCCGGTAATTTCCACCATCGACAATTTCTACGACGAATATGTCGCACACATAGTGGAGAAACGCTGTCCCGCCCATAAATGTACCGCCCTGAAGATATACAGCATTGATCCCGACAAGTGCAAGGGATGTACTGCCTGCGCAAGGGTTTGCCCTGCAGGAGCAATCAAGGGTGAAGTAAAACAGGCACATCTCATCGACAGAGAGAAATGTATCCGCTGCGGTGCCTGCCTGGACAAATGTAAATTCAATGCAGTAATCGTTCAATAAACACAGAGAGATGGAAAAAATTAAACTGACAATAGACAACAGAGAGGTCGAGGTGGATAAAGGTACTACCGTTTACCAGGCTGCCAGACAGTTGGGCATAGACATTCCCGCTCTCTGCTACATGAACCTTGAAAACCTTGGAGTCGAAAACAAGCCGGCAAGCTGCCGTATATGCGTAGTGGAAATAGAAGGGCGCCGCAACCTTGCTCCTTCCTGCTCTACTGCCTGCACTCCAGGCATGGTAGTGCATACCCATACATTAAGGGTTCTGAATGCACGCAGGACCGTACTGGAACTGATCCTTTCAGATCATCCGAAAGACTGTCTGGTATGTCCGAAAAACGGAAGATGCGAACTTCAGGACCTTGCAGCCAGACTCGGCATCCGCGAGATTCATTCCGTCGAGAACGCAGCCATGTCTATATACAAGAAAGACAGTTCCCCTTCCCTCAAAAGGGACATGGACAAATGTGTGATGTGCCGCAGATGCGAGACAATGTGCAACGATGTACAGACAGTAGGGGCACTGAGTGCAGTAAACAGAGGATTCTCTGCAGTGGTTGCCACAGCTTTCGAACAGAGGCTGGTAGACAGCAACTGTACATTCTGCGGTCAGTGCGTGGCTGTATGTCCTACCGGTGCATTGACCGAAGTGGACCATACCCCCAAGATCCTGCAGGCACTTACCAATCCTTCCAAGACCGTGGTTGTCCAGACCGCCCCTGCAGTAAGGGCCGCCCTCGGAGAGGAATTCGGAATGGAACCTGGAACGCTCGTTACCGGTAAACTGGCAGCAGCACTTAGACGTCTGGGCTTCGACAAGGTATTCGATACGGACTTTGCCGCAGACCTTACCATCATGGAAGAAGGCACTGAACTGCTGGACCGCATCAGCCGTTATCTCGAAGGGGACAAGAGCGTGAAACTCCCCATCCTTACTTCATGCTGCCCCGCATGGGTCAATTTCTTCGAATACAATTATCCTGACATGCTGGATGTACCGTCTTCGGCCAAATCCCCTCAGCAGATGTTCGGAGCCATTGCCAAATCCTATTATGCTGACAAGATCGGCGTTGACAGGAAAGACCTCGTCGTCGTATCGGTAATGCCGTGCCTGGCCAAGAAGTACGAATGCCAGCGTCCTGAATTCTCTGTGGACGGAAATCCGGATGTGGATTATTCCATCTCTACAAGGGAACTTGCATCCCTCATCAAGGAAGCCAATATCGATTTCGCTTCCCTGCCGGAAGAAGACTTTGATTCTCCTCTGGGTGAATCAACCGGTGCCGCTGTCATTTTCGGAGCCACCGGAGGTGTCATCGAAGCTGCCGTGCGTACGGCATACGAAATATTCACCGGCAAGAAACTGAACAGAATTGACTTTACCGAACTCAGGGGACTGGACGGAATCCGCCATGCTTCCATTGATTTCAACGGTACCACCCTGAACATAGGCATTGCCCATACATTAGGAAATGCAAGGAAACTGCTTGACGGCATAAGGGCCGGAATGTACAATTTCCATGCAATCGAGATCATGGCATGCCCCGGAGGATGTATCGGTGGTGCAGGTCAGCCGTTCCACCATGGGAATTCAGATATAATAAAGGCCAGAATGGAGGCAATCTACCGTGAAGATGAAGGCAAGGCTATAAGGAAATCCCATGAGAATCCGTACATAACGAAGCTTTATGAAGAATTCCTTGGACACCCGATGAGCGAAAAAGCACACCACCTCCTGCATACCAGATATTTTGACAAACGCCAGAAAACTGAATAATACTTATGAGCAAGATAGAATTGAATAAATGCCAGATAGACAAGATTGCCGAAATATGTTCAGAATTCGGCAACAATCCCGGTGAGCTTATCAGCATCCTGCACAAAAGCCAGGGCTATTTCGGATATCTTCCTGAAGAAGTACAGATAGAAATAGCTAAGAACCTGAACATTCCTGTGGCAAAGGTTTACGGAGTGGTAACATTCTACTCTTTCTTTACTATGAAACCCAAAGGCCGCCATTCCATCTCCGTTTGCATGGGTACTGCATGCTACGTCCGTGGAGCGGAAAATGTACTGGAGGAACTGAAGAAAGAATTGGGGATTGATGTCGGGGGAGTCACCGAGGACGGCAAGTTCTCCCTTGAATGCCTGCGCTGCGTAGGAGCATGCGGACTGGCACCGGTCATGCTGATAGATGAAAAGGTATTCGGACGTCTGGAGCCCGGCATGATAAAGGGAATCCTGGCACAATACGAATAACCTCCTGTCATATATGAATAAAGCGGCCCCTGAATTCCAGAGGCCGCTTTTGTTTTTCATATACTGAAAGCTCTATTCCGCAGCTTTCAGACGCTCTGCGTTTTCGGCAATCTGCAGCTGGTCGATGACTTCCTGGATTTCCCCGTCCATAAATACAGGAAGGTTATACATCGTATAGTTTATACGGTGGTCTGTAACCCTTGACTGGGGATAGTTGTATGTACGAATCTTGGCCGAACGGTCTCCTGTAGATACCATGGTCTTGCGCTTGGATGACATTTCGTTGAGATATTTCTCATACTCCATATTGTAGATACGTGTACGGAGTTCGGCAAGAGCCTTGTCGAAGTTCTTGAGCTGGGACTTTTCATCCTGACACTGCACTACTATTCCTGTAGGTATGTGAGTAAGACGTATAGCCGAATAAGTTGTGTTTACAGACTGACCGCCCGGTCCTGAAGAACAGAATGTATCCTTGCGTATATCGTTCATATTGATTTCCACATCGAACTCATCAGCTTCAGGCAATACTACTACCGATGATGCCGATGTATGGACACGTCCCTGAGTCTCGGTCTGAGGTACCCTCTGTACCCTGTGGACACCGCTCTCGTATTTCAGGATACCGTATACGCCCTGACCGGACACCTTGAAGATTATTTCCTTATATCCGCCTGCAGCACCTTCGGACTGACTGTTTATTTCCAGTTTCCATCCCTTCTTTTCACAGAATTTCGCATACATCCTGAAAAGGTCCCCTGCGAAGATTGCCGCTTCGTCACCACCGGTTCCTCCGCGTATCTCTACTATCGCATTCTTTTCATCCTGCGGGTCCTTCGGAATAAGAAGAAGCTTTATTTCCTCTTCCATGGCAGGGAGTTCGTTTTCTATGGTAGCCACCTCCTCTTTCGCAAGGTCACGGAGATCCTCATCCTTTTCCTTCTGCAGGATTTCCTTGGCTCCGTCCAGATCCGTTACCATTTTGATGTATTTGTCGGCTGCTGCGACAATGGGTTCAAGTTCTTTGTATTCCCTGTTAAGCTGGATGTACCGTTTCATGTCGGACATTACTTCAGGGTCTGAAATCTGCTCTGAAAGATTGCTGTATTTTTTCTTTAACTCGGTCAGTTTTTCAACTAAGGGATATTCACTCATAAACTTTATCTCAATAATCCTGCAAAGATAATCAAATTCATTCTAAACTCAAATTATGGTTTTATCAGATAACCGCCCCCGTCTCCACCTTCAGGTCCCAGTTCTATAATATGGTCTGCAGCAGATATCACATACGGGTTATGCTCCACTACGATAATGGTATGTCCTCTGCTGATCAGGGCATTGAATGATGCAAGAAGCTTGCCTATATCGTCAAAATGCAGTCCCGTAGTCGGTTCGTCGAAAATAAACAGAATAGGGTCCCCTTTACGGTCATTTCCGTCTTTGCCCAGAAAATACGCAAGCTTCACCCTCTGGCTTTCGCCTCCGCTGAGAGTACTGCTGTTCTGTCCGAGCGCCACATAACCCAACCCGACATCATGCAGGGGCTGGAGACGGGCAGCAATCCTGCGTGCAGAAAGCTCTTCGCAGCCTGAGAAAAAATCTATGGCTTCATCTACACTCATATCAAGTATATCACTGATACTTTGACCTTTGAATTTTACTTCAAGTACATCGGGTATGAAACGCTTTCCCTTACATGACTCACATGTCATGGTGATATCCGCCATAAACTGCATAGGAATCTTTACCGTACCCTCTCCAAGGCATTCAGGGCATCTACCTCCGTCTATGTTGAATGAAAAATGCGAATGGCCGAATCCCTGTATCTTTGCCAAGGGCTGTTCGGAAAACAGTCTTCTGATATCATCATATGCCTTGATATACGTCACTGGATTGGATCTGGAACTCTTGCCGATGGGATTCTGGTCTATGAATTCCACCTGACTTATCTTGTCGATCCCCACCCTTAGTTCACTGAAGGCCCCTGGATGCTGACCTGCCTTGTTGAAATAGCGGTTGAGCGCCGGATACAGGATGTCACCTACCAGAGTCGATTTTCCCGAACCGCTTACACCGGTTACTGCAGTCATTACATTCAGAGGGAAACGTACATCGATATGCTTGAGATTATTCTCGCTTGCATTGCATATTTCGATGTAATTGCTCCATGTCCTCTTTTCGGCCGGAATCTCTATCCTCATCCTTCCTGTAAGATATTTCAGTGTGAAGGAATCCGGATATTCCGCCAACAGTCTGGCAGTTTCATTCTCCGTAATGTCCGGACGGGGTGGCTCTCCTGAATATACGACTCTGCCTCCGTATTTCCCCGCCCCTGGCCCTATATCGATAAGATAGTCGGCCGCCCTTATCATTTCCTCATCATGTTCCACCACAATGACGGTATTCCCAAGATCCCTGAGGCGCTTTATTACCGATATCAGCCTCTGCGTATCCCTGCTGTGAAGTCCTATACTCGGTTCATCCAGAATATACATTGACCCTGTAAGGGAATTGCCGAGCGAGCATACCAGGCTGATACGCTGGCTCTCTCCACCGCTGAGGGTATTCGATGCCCTGTTCAATGTAAGATAGGAGAGACCTACATTGTCGAGATAGGAAAGCCTGTCCCTGATTTCCTTCAGTGCACGTGAAGCGATCCTGCTCCTGTACCCGTCCAGTTCCAGATTGTCGAAAAAGCCTATAAGGTCCTTGATACTCATTGACATGAGTTCATGTATATTCTTTCCGCCTATCTTTACGTAGAGGGCCTCTTTCCTCAGACGGCTTCCACCGCACTCACGGCACACGGTCTTGCCGGAGTAGCGGCTTATCATGTATTTGTTCTGTATCTTGTATCTCTTGGCTTCCAGCTCCTTGAAAAACGGGAGGATACCTGTAAAATATGAGTTTCCGTTCCATAAGAGGTCTTTCTGTTCCTTCGTAAGTTCCTGATAAGGGGTATGCACCGGAAACCCGCACTTGTCTGCATTGAGTATGAGCTGCTCCTTGAAATACCTCATCACCTCTCCTTTCCAGCATGCGATTGCATCCTGATATACCGACAGTGCCTGATTGGGAATCACGAGATTCTCATCTATGCCGACCAGCTTCCCTAATCCGCCGCATGTCTTGCAGGCTCCGACTGGACTGTTGTAATTGAACATCCACTCGGTAGGTTGTTCGAAACTCATACCGTCCTCTTCGAAGATGTTGGAGAATCTTGTCAGCTTCGAAGTCCCGTCCGGAGCTGTCAGGAATACAGCGACATAACCTTTGCCCTTGTCGAATGCTGTACGGAGGGAGTCGGCAGTGCCGCTTATGGTCTCATCGTCGGCAAATGATCCCTTTTCCACAGGGTAACGGTCAATGAGCAGGAATACATCGTGACTGTCAGGCAGTTCCGGAGAGGAAAGTATTTTGTCGATTTTTTCCACCCTGTTGCCGGTGAAAAGCCTTGTAAACCCTTCCTCCTTGAGGTTCAGAAGGGTTTCAATCCGATGCTCTTTTCTGTCCCATCCTATATCCGCCAGAATGCAGCAGACACCGCTCTGACCCTCCGGGAAAGATTCTGTTTCAATCCGGATTGCCTCAAGTACGGATGCCGGAGTATCGCAACTGACCTTCTTCCCTGAAACAGGGGAATAAGTTTCTCCGATTCTGGCAAAAAGAATCCTTAGATAATCGTATATTTCCGTTGTACTGCCGACTGTAGAACGGGGATTTCTGGTATTCAGTTTCTGTTCTATGGCGATGGCCGGAGGTATCCCGGATATGCTCTCCACTGCAGGTTTGGACATCCTCCCGAGAAACTGCCTTGCGAATGATGACAGACTTTCCGCAAACCTCCTCTGTCCTTCTGCAAACAAAGTATCAAAGGCAAGGGATGTCTTGCCGGAGCCTGAAATTCCCGTAATGACGGTAAACCGGTTCAAGGGAATATCCACATCTATCGACTTGAGATTGTTCGCTTCCGCTTTCCTTATCCTTATATACTGAATTTCACCGTTCATCTTCTGTCATTTGGAAATCCTCACTGCTGAAATCACCCCTTTTGTCTTCCGGTACGAAGACAGTATCTTGTCCAGCACACTGTTCGTGGATACATATACCTGTATCCTGATATCATACTCACCGGTATTTCTTCCGCCTCTGGGAGTGATGGAAGAGGAACGCATCGATGCTCCGAACCCTGCTACCATATCGATAAGCCGGGTATATATCGAAGTATCGTCCGCTATCACCTTTATGCTTGTCTGGAAACTCCCGGTCGTGGCTGACTGTTTCCACCGCACTTTCTGGATCCTGTACGGATAATTCTCTATGAGACGTGCTGCATTCGGGCATGACATGCGGTGTATCTTGATACCTTCCCTTACCGAGACAAAGCCGAAAATCTCATCCCCGTATATAGGATTGCAGCATTTTGCCATGGTGTAGCTCACATGGTTCAGTTTGCCGTCAATGGTCAGATAATCCGAGTCCTCATTTACCTTGGCAACTTCCTTCCTGTGCTCTTCCTTGTCTTTTTTCTGGTCATCAGCAGTACCTTCCTTAAGTGAGGACAGGTAAGTCTTGATACTCATGATGTCAATTTCATCCTCAGCAACGGCAGCATAGAATTCGTTTATGCTCTTTAGCTTGTTCCTCCTGCAAAGTACCATGATGTCCTCGTCCTTGAGCTCCAGCTTCCAGTTCTTCAGTCTCCGTTCCACCATCTCCTTTCCGACTGCAGACTTTCTCGCGGCCTCTTCCTTTAGCTTGAGACGTATCTTGTTCCTTGCCTTTGACGTGACCACATAGTTCAGCCAGTCCGGAGAAGGCTTCTGGTTCTTTCCGCTCATTATCTCAACCACATCCCCTGTCTTTATTTTTTCCTTGATGGACACTGCCTTCCCGTCAATCATGGCACCCGTACACTTGACTCCCAGATTGGAATGGATGTTGAAAGCAAAATCCAGGACAGAAGCACCTTTGGGAAGCCTCCTCAATTCCCCGTCCGGAGTAAATGCAAATACCTCTTCTGTCAGGAAGCGGGATACATATTCATAGTCCGTCCTGTTGTCGCTTTCCAGAACATTACGCAATCCCTGAAGCCATGAGGTAATGCCTTTTTCCTCCTTTACCCCCTTGTATGACCAATGGGCAGCATTGCCGTTCTCTGCATTGAAATCCATTCTGGATGTACGTATCTGCACTTCCACGAACATGTCGTCCTTATATTGGACGGTAGTGTGAAGCGATTCATACCCGTTTTCTTTCGGTTTTGAGACCCAGTCACGCAATCTTGATATATCCGGCTTGTACTCTTCAGTGACAATGGAATACACACTCCAGCATAGGTCATGCTCTTTCTGGATTGGAATTTCTTCAGTATCAATGATAATCCTTGCGGCCAGCAGGTCCATCACCTTCTCGAAAGGGATATCCTGTTTCTGCATTTTCTTCCATATGGAATAAGCGCTTTTGGTCCTTTGCTTTATATGTACAGGTATACCTTCTTCTTCCAGACGGCGGCGGATAGGGGAGAGGAAATCGTTAAGCATGTTTTCCCTTTCTCCTGCCGTTGCCATCAGCTTATTCGTTATCTCCCTGTATTTTTCCGGTTCTGTATAGCGGAAGAATATGTTTTCCATCTCTCCTTTGATATTGTACAATCCGAGCTGGTGGGCAATTGGAATGTAGAGCAGCATGGTCTCGGTCACTTTACGTTCCTGCGAACTTTTGGGCAGAAGTTCGATGTTCCGCAACACTTCCAGACGGTCAGCCAGTTTTATAAGTGTCACTCTTGGGTCCTTCGAATATGAAACTATCAGCCTTTTGTAATTTTCTGCCTCCAGTCTTGTCTCCTTGGGTTTGATTGCCGCAATCTTGTTAAGACTCAATGCTATCTCAATTATCTCCTTTGAAAACATTCCTTTAGGAAGTTCATTCATGAGTTCAGGATGAAACCTCAATGTCTCATGCAGGAAGACTGCAATAACAGATTCGTAGCCGAGATTGAGATCTTCGGCCACTATTCTGGCTACTCCAAGCGGATGCTCGATGAACGGATGCCCGTTCTCCCGGAACTTGTCCTTCATAGCTTCGGCAGCTATATCATATGCCGCGAGGATCTGCTTCTGCCCTTCATCAGAGTAATGTTCCAAAATACCTGTCATTTCTGTAGTTTTATTAGTTCATACATCTCATCCCTATATTTTGCGGCTGCCATGAAATCCAGTTCCCTGGCAGCATCTTCCATCCTTTTCTTTGCAGCTGCGATGGCTTCGCATAACTGTTTCGGACTCATCCTGGCCACTACAGGATCCTCTGCCAAATATCTTGCCACATCTTCCGGTTCCGGCTCCCGGTATGCCTGATTTATCGAAGCAAGGGCATTTTTCTTCTCATTCCGCACCTGTGTAGGTGTTATGTTGTTTATCCGGTTGTATTCAGCTTGCTTGGCTCTCCGCCTGTTTGTCTCGTCGATAGTCTTCTGCATGGATGCGGTGACCGTATCCGCATACATTATGACCAGTCCGTTGAGATTCCTGGCCGCACGCCCCGCAATCTGTGTCAGTGCCCTGTCAGAGCGCAGGAAGCCTTCCTTGTCTGCATCCAGAATCGCTACAAGAGATACATCAGGCAGATCAAGCCCTTCACGCAGAAGGTTCACACCCACCAGCACATCAAACCGCCCGGCCTTGAAATCTTCCAGGATTTCGACCCTCTCGAGCGTGTCCACATCCGAATGTATGTATCTGCACCTGACCGATCTTTTCACCAGGAACTGTTCGAGTTCCTCTGCCATCCTCTTGGTAAGGGTGGTGACAAGTACCCTCTCATCTTTCTCCGTGCGTATTTCTATTTCGTCAAGCAGGTCGTCTATCTGGTTCTTCGACGGACGTACGTCTATCGGCGGATCCAGAAGACCGGTAGGCCTTACTACCTGTTCCACGATAAGTCCCTCGCTTTTCTGAAGTTCATAGTCGCCCGGAGTTGCACTTACATATACCTTCTGTCCGATAATGGCTTCGAATTCGTCAAATTTCAAGGGTCTGTTGTCCGTTGCAGCAGGCAGGCGGAATCCGTATTCCACCAGCACTTCTTTTCTCGAACGGTCCCCTCCGTACATGGCCCTTACCTGCGGCAGGGTAACATGGCTTTCATCGATAAAGGTAATGAAATCCTTGG
The DNA here is from genome assembly GCA_964640305.1 of uncultured Muribaculaceae bacterium. Lineage (GTDB taxonomy): Bacteria > Bacteroidota > Bacteroidia > Bacteroidales > UBA932 > Coprenecus. The sequence continues at coordinate 37,521 of CAZXFF010000002.1, forward strand.
AAAAGTAATCGATAAGGCAGAAGGGCCTCTGTCCCGGACTCCGCCCGTCGAAGTATCTGGAATAATTCTCTATACCAGGGCAGTACCCCAGTTCCTTTATCATCTCCATATCGTATTCCACCCTCTTCTTCAATCTGTTGGCCTCGTGTCTGCGGTCCACGGAACAGAAATAGTCATATTGCCTGACCAGATCATCCTGTATCATCCTTATGGCCTGGTTTGTCCTCTCTTTTGTCGTGACGAAAATATTGGCAGGATATACTGTGGTCTCTTCCATCTCATCAATTGTCATCCCGCTGACCGGATCGATCATCTCTATTTCCTCGACCGTATCCCCGAAAAAGAAAATACGATAGGCTACATCGACATATGCAGGATATATGTCTACCGTATCGCCGTTGACCCTGAATGTACCCCGTCTGAACTCTTTTTCACTGCGGTTGTACAAAGCATCTACAAGTCTGTAAAGAAGCTTGTTCCTGCTTATTTTCATTCCCGCTTTGATTACAATGGTATTTTCATGGAAATCCTGCGGATTCCCTATTCCGTAAAGGCAGGAAACGCTGGATACGACTATCACATCCTTTCTCCCGGAAAGTAGGGAAGAGGTGGCACTCAGCCTTAGCTTTTCAATCTCGTCGTTTATGCTGAGGTCTTTTTCTATATATGTATCGGTTACCGGCAGGTATGCTTCCGGCTGGTAGTAGTCATAATAGGAAACGAAGTATTCTACCGCATTGTTCGGGAAAAAAGACTTGAATTCCCCATAGAGCTGGGCTGCAAGGGTCTTGTTGTGGCTAAGGATAAGGGCAGGACGCTGCAGTCTTTCGATGACGTTGGCCATAGTGAATGTCTTTCCGGATCCCGTTACCCCTAGAAGTGTCACGGCATCGGCTCCGGAATCTATGGCAGAGCATATCTGGCGGATTGCCTCCGGCTGGTCGCCGGTGGGTTTATATGGAGATTCTATCCTGAAGTCCATGATTACAGCATCATTACAAAGTAGAAAACAAGCAGCGTTCTCTGTTTGAGTACAGGGTAGGATATTATTTCGGGATCATCCGAAACCTTATAGGTATGGCGATGGAAGCCGGAAGTGAAGAGTAGGGCAGGGATGCCGGCTTCATGAAATACGATCTGATCCGAAAGGCGGTAATACAGATCTGTGAACTTTTCGCTGCCGTAGAATGTGAAATCCAGATCGAGACCGATTTTATAATAAGTATTGCAGAGTCTGATCTTGCCCCTCTGGTCTTTGGGTAGAGTATTCTCTCCCAAGACTATGGCGAATGAAGTATCGTTCTCATGTACCGGTTCTATCACTGTACCTATCCTTTCCAGATTGATTGCACAGACAATATTTTCCTTGTCTATCCCGAGGCTGTCGACAAAATACTTTGACCCGGCCATATTGTTCTCTTTTGCATCCAGGGCGACGAAAAGTATATTCTTGTCAGGACCGGTTCTGGTTTTCTTCATTGTCCCGAAAATATCCGCAAGATTCAGCAATGCAGTTACTCCGGAGGCATTGTCGTCCGCTCCGTTGTAGATATTTCCGTTCAGTATCCCCAAATGGTCATAATGAGCGCAGATTATCACATATTTATCTGAAGGGACGGCACTTGGCACTATCCCCACGACATTTCTGGCTCTCTTTACGGAATCCACCATGAAAGGCTGGAAATAGCTTGTGCTCTTGAATGGTTCGAGCCCGTATCTGGCATATTCATCCTTTATGAATGCCGCAATCATTTCATTCGCCCGGGTACCGGTTGCCCTGCCTTCAGCCATATCATCTGAGATATGTTCCAGAATCCTACGCTGCTTCGCAAGGTATATTATCTGCTCGTACATGGTATAGGGACCCAAGCGTTTGGGATTGCTTTCCGCAGAAACAGGCAGTACGGCAAAAAACAGTACGGTCAGAACCGCAATAATGGACCTCGGGGACATGGCAGTGTCTGGATTTAGAGGTTCCTTGCAAGCAATTCCTTCATTTCAGAAGCCAGTTCAGCCGCTGCAGATGAAGCAGCTTCCGCAAAATTGTCTTCTGAAGATGCATATATTATCCCCCTGGAAGAATTGACGAGAAGGCCGCAATGGGAATTCAGACCGTATTTTGCCACTTCCGAAAGAGATCCTCCCTGGGCACCTACACCTGGTACCAGCAGGAAATGGTCCGGACAGTACTCCCTGATTTCAGCCAGCTTTTCCGGCCTTGTTGCTCCTACTACGAACATGAGCCTGTCTGTGGAATTGCCGAATTCCTTCTCGGTGTTCGCGATGGTACCGCTTATGACTCTTTCATACAGCGGCACACCGCCTTCTGTCCCGAGACATTCGAATTCCTCAGCTGATTTGTTCGATGTAAGTGCGAGTACAATTCCCCATTTGCCTTCCCTCTTGAGGAACGGACGTATGGAATCACTGCCCATATAAGGGGACAGTGTAACTGCATCGAAACCCATCCTGTCCAGAAAGGCTTTAGCGTAGCGTTCGGCAGTATTGCCTATGTCGCCCCTTTTTGCATCTGCGATGACAAACATTTCCGGATATCTGTCCCGGATATATCTCACAGTCATTTCAAGCTGCGTCCAGCCGTGTGCTCCTTCTGCCTCGTAAAAAGCAATGTTGGGTTTGAATGCCACCGCGAAAGATGCGGTGGCATCGATTATCCGACGGTTAAATTCAAAAAGACTGTCTTTCTCTACGGATATGCACCCCGGCAGTTTATCCGGATCGGTATCCAGACCGACGCAGAGGAAAGATGACTTTTTCCGTATTTCTCCGTATAATTGTGTGTAATTCATATTCTGTTAGAAGTACTTGTAGAAAAGAGCTATTGATTCCATTCCCTTTTCGAACTGGGACAGGAGATAACTTTCATTGGGAGAGTGGATCGTATCCCTTTCGAGACCGAATCCTATAAGAAGCGGATCCGCTTTAAGTATCTGCTGCATCTCTGCGAGGATCGGGATGGATCCGCCGCCTCTGTTCGGAACAGGCTCTATGCCGTATACCTCATGGATGGCTTTTGACGCAGCTTTGTATGCATCCGACGATATAGGGATGAGGAATCCGTTTCCGCCATGGTGGGTCGTCACCTTGACCCTGACTCCTTTAGGTACATTGGCAAGGATGTGGGCTTCGAAAAGTTCAGCTATTTTCTTCCAGTCCTGATTGGGAACCAGACGCATGGATATCTTGGCATACGCTTTTGAAGGAAGTACCGTCTTGGCACCTTCACCAGTAAAGCCGCCCCATATACCGTTCACATCCAGGCACGGACGGATTCCGGTCCTCTCCGGTGTGGTATATCCTTTTTCCCCGTCCACATCGTCTATATCCAGGAAACGGTTGTACTCTTCAGCATCGAAAGGAGCCCTGCCGAGCATCTCACGGTCCTCAGCTGAAAGTTCCACCACATCATCGTAAAAGCCCTTGATCGTGATATGTCCGTTTTCATCTATAAGATTGTAGACAATCTTGCAAAGGGCATTGATAGGATTGACAACAGCTCCCCCATAATGACCGGAATGCAGGTCCTTGTTGGGACCGGTAACCTCGATTTCCATATATGTGAGTCCTCTCATTCCACAGTTGATTGAAGGAACGTCTTCCCCTATCATGGTAGTATCGGAAACCAGCATGATGTCACATGCAAGCATGTCTTTATGCTCTTCTGCCCACTTCCCGAGACTGGGGGAACCGATTTCCTCCTCCCCTTCGAGGATGAATTTTATATTATGCCTCTGCAGACCGTTCCGTACGAGATACTCGAACGCCTTGATATGCATGAAGGACTGTCCCTTGTCATCATTTGCACCACGTGCATAGATTGCTCCGTCCCGGATCTCAGGTTCAAAAGGAGCAGAATCCCATAATTCAATCGGATCTACAGGCTGTACATCATAATGGCCGTATACCAGTATTGTCTTCAGTGACGGATCTATAATCTTTTCGCCGAATACGACAGGATGCCCGTCTGTAGGATATACGTCAGCCCTGTCAGCACCTGCTTCCTTCAGCATCGTTGCAAGCTTTTCGGCACATTTCTGCATATCTCCTTTGTGTCCGGGATCTGAACTGATTGAGGGTATACGCAATACTTCGAACAATTCATTCAGGAACCTGTCCTTGTTTTCTGCATAATATTTTTTCATATAGAAAGTGTTTATTGGTTTGTATTCTTTTTCTGCAATTCCGCTATGACCGTTTCCGATCCTGTGACCTTGTCTCCGATCTTTACATTGACTTTGGTTCCAATAGGAAGGAAAACATCCGCCCTGGAACCGAATTTGATGAACCCTATCTGCTCTCCGGCCTCGAACTTCTTTTCATATTCCGCATAACACACGACACGCCTGGCAAAAAGTCCGGCTATCTGACGGCACAGGATCTCTGTCCCGTCCTCATTCCTGAATACGATAGTGGTCCTTTCGTTCTTGGTTGAGGATTTCGGATGCCAGGCCGCGAGATAGTTTCCCCTGTGATATTTGAAGAAAGTCACCATTCCTCTGATAGGGGCCCAGTTGATATGCACATTGAAGAAAGACATGAATATGGAGACCTGAAGCCTTCTGTCATGAAAATATTCCGGTTCTTCCACTTCCTCTATAATCACGATTTTCCCGTCTGCAGCAGCTGTCACTTTATGGCTGTCTCCTGTCGGGGTTCTTTTAGGGTCCCTGAAAAAGGCAATGAAGAACACTGCGAATCCCAATGGAATGAAAGTCATTATGGCTGTCCATACCTTAAAGCCATACATTCCTATGAAAACACCGCCGAAAAACAGGGTAAATAGAAAAGACGTTACGATTATTGTTGTTCCTTCCTTATGGATTTTCATCTCGACAACCGGTTATGCAGTTATTAAACATATATAAAATACCACTGCCGGGAACGTGGTCAGGGCTCCGTCAAATCGGTCAAGCAATCCTCCGTGCCCTGGCATTATCTTTCCCGAGTCCTTGACCCCAAAGTTACGTTTTAATTGGGATTCCGCCAAATCTCCCAGAGTTGAAGTGACGTTGACGATCAGGGCAAGCGGCAGCCATTGGATCCATGACATGGCAGTCATATCCGTCCATCCTATCACGAATCCTGCGGCAAGCGAGGTAAACAGTCCTCCGAAATACCCTTCCCAGGATTTTTTAGGGGAAATGGACGGACACATCTTATGCCCGTTTTTCTGTCCGAAACTGATCCCGAATAAATATGCTCCGACATCAGAAGCCCAGATGACTATCATTACAGCCAGCAGGATGATACCGTCAAAACTGCCGTCATCACCGAAGACAATCCAGTTAGTCATCGCGAACGGGACGGCGATATACGGAACGGAAGCGACAGTATATATTGCCTGTCCGTATGCATCCTTGTCCCGGCTGAAGAGTATGCAGAAAAACACCAGGGTCACCATAACCGGTATAATCAGGAACCAGACAGGGTCTAGTCCGTAACCGTTTACCATAAATGATATTACGAAAGTCGCCAGTCCTGTAAAAAGGGAAATCACCCTGGCGGCTTTTTCCTTGCCGCCAAGGGTGATTTTATGGTATTCATACATCATTATCGCAACCACTGCAGCAAAAACGATGCAGTATGCAACCGGATTCCAGAGCAATGCTGTCAGAAATACCGCAAGGAATACGGCTCCGCTCGCTGTCCTAATCAGAAGATTCCTCATCTGTTTTCACCTCATTCTTTACGTTCGTATTACCGGCTGCCTTGCGCTCTCCGAATATCCTTTCCAGATCTTCCGAGAAAATGACCTCTTTCTCCAGAAGCAGTTCTGCCAGCTTTATGAAACCGTCCATATTCGCCTTGAGCACTTCCAGAGCCGTTCGGTGCGCCTTGTCAATGAATTCCTTGGCTTCTGTGTCAATAAGTTCGGCTGTCTTTTCACTGTAAGGTTTGCCGAGGTTGTAACCCTGGTTCCCGGATGAATCATAGAATGAAATATTGCCGACTTTGTCACTCATCCCGAAATAGGTAACCATAGCATAGGCCTGTTTGGTCACTTTCTCCAAGTCATTCATTGCACCGGTTGAAATCCGGTTGTTTATTATTTCCTCCGCTGCACGTCCGCCAAGAGTTGCTGCCATCTCGTCCATCATCTGCTCGGTAGTGGTTATCTGCCGTTCTTCAGGAAGATACCAGGCTGCACCCAGTGCGCTGCCCCTGGGGATAATCGTCACTTTAAGCAACGGATTGGCATTGGGCAGCATCCAGCTGACAGTTGCGTGTCCTGCTTCATGGAATGCAATGGTCCTCTTCTCTTCCGGAGAAATGATCTTGCTGCGCCTCTCGAGACCTCCTACAATCCTGTCTATGGCATCCAGGAAATCCTGCTTGTCAATGGCCGTCTTGTTTTTCCTGGCAGCAATCAAAGCTGCTTCATTGCATACATTCGCGATGTCTGCACCGGAAAATCCGGGTGTCTGTTTTGCAAGGAAATCAATATCAAAACCTTCTGCCAGTTTGAGTTTCCGGCAATGTACCTTGAATATCTCAAGACGTTCTTTCTGTTCAGGAAGGTCTACGTGTATCTGACGGTCGAAACGTCCTGCCCTCATGAGAGCCTTGTCCAGAATATCGGCACGGTTAGTGGCTGCAAGGATAATCACGCCTGAGTTTGTACCGAAGCCGTCCATCTCGGTAAGCAGCTGGTTAAGGGTATTCTCCCTCTCGTCGTTCGAAGAAAATCCGACATTCTTGCTTCTCGCACGGCCTACAGCATCGATTTCATCTATAAACACTATGCATGGTGCCTTTTCCTTTGCCTGACGGAAGAGGTCGCGCACCCTGGATGCACCCACTCCCACAAACATTTCCACGAAATCCGAACCGGAAATGGAAAAGAACGGGACATTCGCTTCACCCGCTACAGCCTTGGCAAGAAGGGTCTTTCCCGTACCCGGAGGCCCTACAAGCAACGCACCCTTCGGTATCTTTCCTCCGAGTGCGGTATATTTCTTCGGATTCTTGAGGAAATCCACGATTTCCATTACTTCCACCTTGGCTTCTTCCAGACCTGCCACGTCCTTGAAAGTAACTTTCACATTGTTCTCCTTCTCATACAGTTTGGCCTGGGATTTCCCGACATTGAAGATACCTCCGTTGCCACCGGGGCCGCCCATGTTTTTCTGCATGGGGCGGAACATTATGAACCACAGAAGACCGAACATCAGAAGAGGGAAGAGTATCCAGTCTAAAACCGATCCCCAATAATTGTTCCTCTCTTCTGTAGAAACCGTAAAGCGGTCTCCGGGAGGCAAGGACATACGGGCCTCCTCGAAATTTTCTTCAGCATTGAAATTCGAAGATACAATGAAGTAGAAATGAGGACCGTAGTTAGGTGTTCTTCCTCCGAAATACTTGTTCACGTATTTTCCGAGAGAGTCCTTTTTGATATAAACCTCCGCCCTGTGCTGGTTTGTGATATAGTTTATCTTCTCGACATCCCCCTGAGGGATCATGCTTTCCTTTACGGTAAGCCATTCCGTCTTGACTTCCTTTGATCCTGAATAGTTCGAAATTATATAGAACATGCTTACCCCCAGCAGGACATACAATCCCCACATGATGCCTCGCATGGGCTTTGACGGTCCACCAGGGGCAGGTCTGCCGTTTCTGCCTCCAGGATTGAAATTGGGTTTATTCTGATTCTTGTCCATAATCTTTACTCGTCTTCTTTATAATCTTTCCTTTCCGCATCCGCCCAAAGGTCCTCCAGCCTGTAGAAGTTCCTGTATTCTGTCTGGAAAACATGCACGACGATATCCATGTAATCCAGGATGACCCAGAATCCATTCTCCTTCCCCTGCATCCTGACAACCTTGCGCCCGCATTTTTCCATCATCCTTTCCTCTATATTGTCCGATATGGCTGCAACCTGAGTAGTAGAATCAGCATTGCATATAACGAAATGGTCAGTAATGGCCGTGCCGATCTTTCTCAAATCCAGGGAGCAGACGTTTTTTCCCTTCTTTTCTAAAATCGCTTCAGCGATAATGTCTGTTTCTGTCATAATAATTTTATATTTTTGCGTGACAAATATAGTTATAAAAATTGTGCCATGACAATCTATTGGTCAAAGTTGACAGATTCCACAAATCTGGATGCAATGAGGGAAAAGGGGAGTGCTGAAGACAGAACCGTATGGGCGGCAGAGTTCCAGAGCGCAGGTAGGGGACAACGGGGTAACAGATGGGAGAGCGAGGAGGGCAAAAACCTGATGTTCAGTATACTTTTCAAGCCAAAGGATTTTCCGGCCACAAACCAGTTCCATATCTCCATGGCTGTAGCTTCCGGTGTTGCCGACTATCTGGCATCAAAGGGGATAAAGGCATCAGTCAAATGGCCCAATGACATCTATTCCGGAGACAGGAAAATTTGCGGAATGCTTATAGAAAACACGCTTTCAGGTGACAGATTGGCAGCATGCATTGCGGGGATAGGCCTTAATGTAAACCAGCGCATCTTTCCAGCTGATCTTCCAAATCCCACATCTCTTGTATTGGAACTGGAGCGTTCCGGCTGCACCACTGCTTCTGCACCGGACATCCACACTGAACTGCCATCACTCCTTCAGTCAATATTCAGCAGATATGAGAGCGTGACTGAACCGGAGGGACGGAAGAAACTGTCGGAGCACTACATGTCAATAATGTACCGGCTCGGTGAAAAACATCTGTTCGAAGAGACAGAGTATTTCAAGGACAGGAATGCCCCCGGACCGAGAAGGTTCGAAGGCATTATAAGAGGAATAGAAGAAGATACTTCCCGCCTGATAGTGGAACATCCGGACGGGAATACCGTACGCTATTTCTTCAAGGAAATCAAATTCATCATCTGATTATAGGGTCTTTATTCTATGTATAACATCCGCAGGGTCGGGTGCCGAAAATACAGCATTGCCTACTACGACAATATCCGTACCTGCATCCCTCAGGGCCCCGGCATTGGAGGGGTTCACACCTCCATCCACTTCTATCAGGGTACCTGTCCCGAGACGGTCAACCATCTTGCGGCATTCTTCCACCTTGCGGTAGGTGTTCTCTATGAATGACTGCCCTCCGAACCCTGGATTTACGGACATAAGGAGAATCATATCGCAGAATTCCGCTATATATTCGAGGGAAGTGACCGGCGTATGGGGATTCAGAACCACACCTGCCTTCATTCCGTTCGCCTTGATATTCTGCAGGGAGCGGTGCAGATGCGTGCATGCCTCATAGTGGACGCACACGTATTCAGGGGAACTGTTCTTCAGTACCGGAATGTACCTGTCCGGATCCATAATCATCAGATGCACATCCAGAGGCTTCTTCGCTATTGCAGCAATGTTCTTTATGACAGGGAATCCGAAAGATATATTGGGAACGAACATACCGTCCATTACATCCAGGTGTATAAAATCGCATTCGGAAGCATTGAGCATCTCAACCGACTGGCCCAGACGCGTAAAATCCGATGAAAGTATCGATGGTGAAATAAGCAGTGACTTTTCCATATCTTAACGGCATTCTTTGATTACATCTTCAAGCAACATAACGAACTTGTCCAGAGAGGCCAGTTCCAGTCTTTCTCCGGGAGCATGCACACCCCTTAGGGTAGGTCCGAAGGAAATCATGTCCAGTCCCGGATACTTATCCAGGAAAAGTCCGCATTCAAGCCCTGCATGTATTGCCCTTACGACCGGCTCTGCATTGAACAGCCTCACATAAGAAGCCTTGCATACTTCGAGTATATGGGATTTCAGGGAAGGTTTCCATCCGGGATATTCAGACTCGTGCGTAACTTCAGCCCCTGCCAGCACAAATGCGGCTTCCACTTTTTCAGCAGCATGATGCCTTGCAGAATTGGTGGAACTGCGCTGGCTTGTACCGATACGGATCACTCCTTCTTCCGGCATTTTTACAGAAGCAAGGTTGGTAGAAGTCTCCACCAGTCCTTTGACTTCCGCACTCATTGCAAGTACGCCGTGGGGAACAGAATTGAGAACACATACAAGCGACCTTGCAGTCTTTCCGTCTACAGCGGTCTCCGGCAGATGTACACCTTCTTCATATACTGGAGTCAGGTCTGGATCTGTAATGCTGTACTCGTCCTTGAGTTCTGCCATCACCTTGGAATGGATTGACTTTACCAGAGACAGGTTTGACGGAGATACAGCAATGACAGCATGCGCTTCCCTTGCTATTGCATTACGCTTGTTGCCACCGTCTATTGAACATAGGCTGAAAGGACAGCTGCACTGGAGACGGTAGAGGAACCTTGCGAGAGACTGAACGGCATTGGAACGTCCCTTGTCTATGTCATCCCCGCTATGCCCACCGATTCCACCGCTGAAGCCAGCCTTTATACCTATACATCCGGCAGGTACCGGTTCCTTGGCATAATGGAATTTTGCGGTAGTATCTATCCCCCCTGCACATCCTATAAATAGCTCGCCTTCGTCCTCTGAATCCAGGTTGAGCAGTATGGTTCCGGTAAGGAAATCGCTCTCCAGCGCAAACGCACCGCCAAGTCCGGTCTCTTCAGACGTAGTGAACAGGCATTCGATCTTTCCGTGGGGAAGATTCTCATCTTCCAATACCGCAAGTTGGGCAGCTATCCCTATTCCACAGTCAGCTCCCAAAGTCGTATCCTTTGCGATAAGCCATCCGTCTTCCACTACTGCCTTTATCGGGTCTTTGGAGAAATCATGCTCGACTCCGCTGTTCTTCTCACATACCATATCCGAATGGCTTTGAAGAATGAGTATCGGAGAATTTTCTCTCCCTGGAGTCGCTGGCTTGACAATAAGCACGTTGCCGGCCTTATCCGTTTTACATTCCAGATTTCTTGTACGGGCGAATTCCTGAAGATATGCAATGATATGCTCTTCATGCCCCGACTCCCGCGGTATCTCAAGAATCTCGCGGAAGAAGGAAAGTACTTTTTCAGATGTCATGGTTGTCAGTGTTATAGATTAGATTTGAGTTTCTTCTCTATGTCCGTAATGTACTGGCGGAACGATCTGTCGGTCGCCATAAGGTCACATACGGTACTGCATGCATACAGGACTGTCGCATAGTTTTTCCCTCCCAGCTCGCTTCCGATAGCAGACAGCGATGCCGAGGTCATGTTCCTGCAAAGATACATTGCAATCTGCCTTGCCTGTACAACCTCCCTCTTGCGTGTATTTGAAATCATGACTTCGTTGTCAATGCCGAAATAACTGCTTACCGTCTTCTTTATCCGGTCAATTGTAAC
>CAZXFF010000002.1:48792-102646 GCA_964640305.1 uncultured Muribaculaceae bacterium
AAGCTGGAGCGTAATCTTCCTCTTGGTAAGGGTTGCATTCGCCATCAATGATACCAACGTGCCCTCAAGTTCCCTCACATTATCGGTGACTTTAGATGCTATGTACCTTATTATCTCATCGTCCAGCGCAATGCCTTCGCTGAAACTTTTCGCTTTCAGTATCTCAATCCTTGTTTCCAGATCCGGGGGAAACAATTCTGTGGTCAGTCCCCATTTGAATCGGGAAAGCAGCCTCTGTTCCAGTCCCTGCAGATCGACAGGTGCCCTGTCGGAGGTGAATATAAGCTGTTTGCCCAACTGGTGCAGGTAATTGAATATCTGGAAGAAAGCATTCTGCGTCCCGGGCTTCTCCGCAAATTCGTGCACGTCGTCAATGATCAGGACATCCACAGACTGATAGAAGTGCATGAAGTCTGTCAGTTTGTTCTTTACGTTCACTGAATCCATGTAATGTGTCTGGAAACGGTTGGCTGTAACGTAAAGTACAATCTTCTCCGGATGGTCCTGCTTGATCTTCAGACCTATGGCCTGGGCCAGATGGGTCTTGCCGAGCCCCGGGCCTCCATATATGAAGAACGGATTGTATACGGTACTGCCCGGTTTGTCGGATATTGCAATTCCTGCGGCCCTGCCGAGCCTGTTGCATTCACCCTCAATGAAATTGTCGAATGAATAGTGCGGATTTATATTCGGGTCAACAGACCACTTCTGCAATCCGGGAATTATATACGGATCTCCTATACTCTTTATATGGTTTACAGGCAGTGATATTTCCTGGTCAGGCAGCTTCGGATCCTTTACGGAGGGGAAACTTACAGTGTCGTTCTTTACTACCTTTACCTTGTATATAAGTCTTGCATCCGGTCCTATATTCTTCTTCAGGGCCGAACTGAGGATATCGATAAAATGCGCATCGATGAATTCAGGGAAAAACGGAGTAGGCACCAGTATCGTCAAGGTATTGTCCTTCAATGATACGGGCTTGATAGGTTCAAACCATGTCTTGTAACTGCTGGGTTGGATGTTATCCCTTATTATCTGCAGACACTTTCCCCATACATCCTCGCAATGACTCATTTCGTTAGATTTTTATTGATCAGGTTTAAAATTTTAGTTTCATAACCCCTTTCGGGAGGACAAAAATGAGCAAAAAATCAGTAAAAAAAAAATAAAAAAACAACCCCTCTGCGTAAGTGGTTGTTATTCATAAAATTCTTTTTTTATAAAAAAAAATTGTTAAAACTTTATCCTCTATTTTGTTAAAAAACGGAAATTTTTATGTATTTTTTAGGGTCTTTCTCTATTCGTTTAACTAAAGAGTCCAAATCTGCTGTAAGAGAGTGAATTGAATTATACAGTGAGTCGGAAGTTGTCAATTTGCCTATGGATCCCTCGGGATTCCGGACTGCAGCAATGAGAACCTGTAGGGAATCCAGTGTCGATTTGAGGCTTGTGACAGTACTTTCCAAGGGAACGGCTGAATGCTTCAGCGTTTCTGACAATGTATCCACATTCATAAGTATCCGGCCGATTTCCGGAGCAGATCCGGATAGTGAATACGTCATCGAATCAAGATGTCCTGTTGCAGAAGACAGATTTTCAAGAATACGGTCTATCTTCATCTGCATCCCGTCATCCAGTATTGTATTTACATTGGATACAGTCCTGTCAAGATTTGCAAGAAGAGAGTCTATTCTGTCTTTTGTCGGTGCCAGGGATGAAAGCAGTGCTGATATCATATCCTGCTCATATATGCCGGGAAGCGTATCGCCTTCTTCCGCTTCCGTCAAGGAAGTTCCAAGGACAAGTTTCAGTTTTTTCGTCCCTAGAATGTCTGAACTGTAAACAGCAACATAGCTGTCTGACGGTACATAATATTCTTCCGATACGGAAAAGCCGATTGTATAATTCCTGAGTTCAGGATTGTATGTAACGGATGTCACCTTACCTGCATCATATCCGAGGACAGTGACTGAAGTGGATTGTCCGATACCATCGATCTCAGGATAGAATACATGGAATTCGTGACTGGAAGAAAAAACGTCTTTCCCTTTCAGGAATTCGATCATAACGAAAGAGATTGCCAATACGAGAATGACGAATATACCAGTCCGGGTTTCTTTTCTTAGTTTCATTTTCTCTATTTTATCTTTACAACGAATGCTTCAGGGAAACTGTTCCTGACCTTGGGCAAGGCTTCCCTGGCTTCTTCCCTTGTTCTGTAATTACCTATATAATATTTGTAGACATTGCCTTCTTTGAATGATTTTGCATTCCAGCCCCTGAACTCTTTTGAAGAAGGATAGAGAAGATTCCGCGAAACAAGGATCTGTATCCCGTACACTCCATCATCCGATATGTTTTCCGCCCCCTTCGTACCTTTTGAAGCTCCGGCAATATTGATGTCTGTATCGTAACGTTTTTTGTACGAATCGAATGCCTTGTAAATATTTGCCGCCATTTGCTGCTGGTAGGTCTTGGATGTCAGCATTTTCATGTCATTGCTGTTGGACAGGAACCCGAGTTCGATAAGGACAGCAGGCATCGTGCATTTCCATAAAACTATGAAATTGCCCTGCTTTACCCCCCTGTTATGCGTAATTGGACCTGACGATGCATTTTTCTGGATAAGTGTAGCGAAATCCAGACTTTGCTCCAGATGTGCATTCTGAAGCAGGCTGAAAATTATGTATGATTCCGGATTGTTGGGGTCAAATCCCTGATAATTCGATGAATAGTCGTCTTCAAGAACAATCACGCTGTTTTCTTTCTGGCATACCTCGAAGTTCGACTTGTTCATGTCGCTCCCCATTACGAAAGTCTCATGACCGCGCGCAGAACGGTCTCCGGCAGAGTTGACATGGATGGAAATAAACAGGTCGGCATTGTTCTTGTTTGCGATGTCAGCCCGTTTGTAAAGATCCACAAAGGTATCGTTTTCCCTTGTATATATCACTTTTACTCCGGGATGGTTTTTCTTTATCAGTTCACCGAGCATTCTGGAAACCGAAAGGGTGATGTTTTTCTCGTATATTTTTCCGTTTATAGTTCCGGGGTCGCGTCCTCCGTGTCCGGCATCGATAACCACCGTCTTAAGTTCGACGACTGCTTTGCTCTGGGCGGCCATCAACCCAGGAAACGCGGCTAGTACTGACATGGAAAAAATAATGATCAATATGTTGTTCCGCATCTTTTTGTTTCTAAAAACGTACAAAATTAATAAAACTTTGGTATGAGTTCAAAAAAGACTATATTTGTGCCGGATTTGCTCTTGCTGATTCATTTTTTCCATTTGCTTATTCCTATTGTTTGTTGATGCGTTCCCTGATTTCTATACCAGCATTATCCATGATTGCCGCATTTTCCGTAATGATCGTTTCATGCGGTGTGAATTCGCATGGTGGAAAGAGGCAGGATCCGGATTCAACGGAAATACAGGAATATACAAAGGAAGCCAGTGCCTCAGACACCATACTGAATGACTATGGCGTTGCCGCCATATCCGATACCACTGGAAAAATCCTGGAGGCAGTATCCCTGGAGGTCCCGACAAAAGATTCACTGAAGTCATTCAGGCAAATGCCAGACAGCACATCTGTTTCCACTGATGCTGACACATTTGCTTCGGACAGTACAACGGCAGGTACTCCAGCAGCAGGAGACACCTTGTCCGGTAAAAAGGACAGTATGCTTGAAATGCCTGCCTTTTCCTCTGCCAAAGACTCCGTTATAGAGGATTTCTCTTCCGGAAGGAAAATGATATACTATTACGGAGATGTCAGTGTTTCATACGGGGACATGCAACTGAAAGCAGAGTATATGCAGTATGACGTTGACAGACAGGTCGTATATGCTGCCGGAATAGCCGATACAGCAGGGGTTGTAAAAGGGGCCCCGCAGATGTCAATGGATGGGAAAACCTACACGATGGACAATGTGTTCTACAACTTCAAGACCGGAAATGCCAGGGTCAGGAATATTGTAACACAAGAGGAAGACGGGTCTCTGAAAGGAGAGAACATAGTGATGACCCCTGACAACTCCATAAGCATCTCGGACGGAATCTATACGGTATGCGACCACCCGCATCCCCATTATTACCTGAAGATGACCAGAGCCAAGGTAGAGACAAAGCCCAAACAGAAAACCGTATTCGGTCCGGCATATCTGGTCCTTGCGGATGTTCCCCTATATCCTGTCATGCTTCCGTTCGGCTTCGTACCGAAACGTCCTGAAAGGGCAAGCGGAATCCTATTCCCATCATTCGGGGAAGAGCAGGCAAGGGGACTTTTCATGAAGGACGGTGGTGTATATTTTGTCCTCGGAGATTATTTTGATGTGGCACTTACCGGAAGCTACTATACGAAAGGGTCATGGTCTGTGAACCTCAATACGAGATACAAACTCCGCTACAAATTCAACGGTTCGGTAAACCTTACGTATTCCAATGACCAGACAGGAGACCCAGGAAGTACGGATTTTTTCCAGACCAAAAACTTCAGCGTCAAATGGAGCCACACCCAGGATTCAAAGGCAAGACCCGGAACATCATTCAGCGCATCTGTCAATTTTTCCAGCCCTTCCAACAACAAATACAACTACACGAATGTAAATGATGCCCTCCAGAATCAGGTCTCATCTTCAATTTCCTATTCCAAGACATGGAGTGCCCTCAGCCTTTCCGTAAACGGACTCCACAGCCAGAACTCCAGAGACAGTTCATATGCCATCACCCTTCCGAACATCACCCTGAACGTTAACCGTTTTTACCCGTTCAAACGTAAGAATGCCGCAGGGAAAGAGAGATGGTACGAGCAGTTTTCACTAAGTTACAATACCACGTTACAGAACAAAATCAATTTCAAGGCGAGTGAAGTAAGACAGCCGGATTTCTGGGACAAGATGCAGACCGGAATGACCCATAATTTCGGAATCGGACTTCCTACCTTTACATTATTCAAATATCTGACATTCTCTCCGTCGATTTCATACGGGATGAACTGGCATTTCAGTTCGCAGGAAAAATACTACAACCCTGAAACTGACAAGGTGGAAACAATCCGTACCGGACTTTTCGAGGATTTCGGGATTACCCAGACATTTTCCGCAAGTGCATCCCTGAGTACCAGATTATATGGCCTTTTCAACTTCAAACACGGGAAAGTCAAGGCCATCCGGCATATGATTACCCCCTCGATCAGTGTATCCTACTCTCCGGAAATGGGTACAGCGATGAACGGATACAGGCTGTATTCATATACTGATATAAACGGTATCAGCCGGACAGAGGAATACAACAAATGGGCAGGAGGACTCTATTCACCTCCAGGGAAAGGCAAATCGGCATCAATCGGCTTCCAGTTGGGGAACAATCTGGAAGCAAAGGTCCTGTCTAAAAAAGACACTACCGGATCAGGGACAAAGAAGATAAAGCTTATAGACAATCTCAACATATCTGGGAACTACAACTTCCTGGCAGACTCCCTGAACCTTTCCACCATCGGAATCAACATGAATACGAACGTGCTGGAAAAAGTCGGTATAAATGCAGGCATCACACTTGACCCTTATGCTGTGGATTATCAGGGACGCAGATACAACAAATTCAACATTGTACAGGAAGGTGGCATAAAGCTTGCCCGCCTCACCAATGCCAATTTCAGGGCCAGTTTCAGCATTTCCGGAGAAGGGAAGGGGAAAGGCAATGACGGTTCCTCTGAAAAAAGTTCCGGGGTGAATGTTTCCGCCAATTCACCTGCATACAACAGAGTATATTACCATCCGGTAACGGGGGAATACATTCCAGGAGGATGGATCTATTACATGAACCCGAATGTACCTTGGTCAGTGTCCTTCGACTATTCCTATTCCTACTCCCGTACATACCAGTACAGCAACGAACAGCTGATAACAAAACACAACCATACCCAGACCATAAATGTCAATGCCCAGGTAAGGCTGGCGGAAGCCTTGAATATAAACGTCACTTCCGGCTTTGACCTTACCAAACTGAAAATAACCACGACACAGATATCTGCAACATATGACCTGCACTGCTTCCAGATATCTTTTTCATGGGTTCCTATGGGACAATGGTCTCAGTGGAGCTTCAGGATAAATGCAAAAGCAGCTGCACTTGCAGACTTGCTTTCATACAGAAAAGGATCGTCCCAATGGGACAACCGGTAACCTTGTTTAAAAATAAAAGACAATCATTATCAACTATATAAAATACACAATCATGAAAAAAGTCATTTCTTCACCCCTCGCACCTGCAGCAGTAGGACCCTACAGCCAGGCAATTGAAGTCAACGGAACATTGTATGTATCAGGACAGCTTCCCATTGATGCAAAGACAGGAGCATTCCCTGAAGGCGGAGTAAAAGAGCAGCTCCTCCAGGTATTCACAAATATCAGCCACATCCTGAATGAAGCCGGATACAGTTTTACAGATGTAGTCAAAACTACTGTCTACCTTAAGGACATGGCAGATTTCGGTACTCTCAATGAAGTATATTCACAGTTCTTCTCTGAGCCCTATCCTGCACGCGTTGCATATCAGGTCGCAGCACTTCCCAAAGGTGCGCTGGCAGAAGCTGATGTAATCGCTGTGAAATAGGGAAAAGGCCTCTGAGAAAACTATAATGGATATACTATGATGTATGGAATTTTAGAATTGAATGATAAGTCTTCTGAAGAGCTGTTCTCCATTGCAGCTGAACTCGGTATCAAGAAAGCAGAATCCATGAGCAGGATCGACTTGATATACAAAATACTGGACGAGCAGGCTATACAAAGCAAGGAAACGCCCAAACTGAAACGGAGAAACAGGATTCAGAAATCCCCGGTGCAGGCAAACAATACTGAATCTGTACCTGCCGTAAATGTTGCAGTACAGGAAAAGCCTAAACCCGATCCGGTAGAGACAGTGCTTAGCCCAACTGATTCTCCTGTTGCAAAGAGTGATTCTCCTGTACAGGGTGATTCACTTGCACAGGGAAATTCCGTTGTGCAGAATGATCCGCCTGCTGCAACTGCAAAGAAGAAGAGAGGAAGGCCCAAAAAGAATTCTGAGAAAAAGGCTGCAGCACCGGTATCAGAGCAGATACCGGCTCCGGAAGCGGATGAGAACACAAATTTCCAGATGCAGCCCGAAACAGAACCGGATGCATCGGAACAGAAACCTGAAAAGGATGCCAGAAAACCATCCGGGAAACGGGGTCGTAAACCGAAACTGCCGAAACCTGCGGAAACACAGACTTCAGAAGAGCCTCCTGTTAAGGAAAGCGAAGAAGCAGCTGCAGCCGGAAGCACACAGGAAGAAAAACCGAAAGCTGATCAGGAGCAAAAGGAAAAGCCTGCAGACGACAGCAGGAAAAACACCGAAAACAAGGGACATAGCAGACAGCATGACCGTCAGAACAGCCAACAGCAACAGCCTGTACAGCAGCCCAAAATAGAGTATGAAGGCATAGTAGAGGCTCAAGGGGTTCTGGAAATCATGCCTGACGGTTACGGATTTCTCCGTTCATCCGACTATAACTATCTGAACTCCCCGGATGATATATACGTATCCCAGGCCCAGATCAAATCCTACGCATTGAAAACCGGAGACACTATTCTGGGGGAAATACGTCCTCCCCGCGAAGGAGACAAATATTTCCCTCTGGTCAAAATCAACAGGATAAACGGACGCACTCCTGAATACATCCGGGACAGGGTCCCTTTTGACTTCCTCACACCTCTTTTCCCTGAAGAGAAGTTCAACATTACATCCAACGGACACAATGATCTGTCCTGCAGGGTAGTGGATCTTTTTACCCCTATCGGCAAAGGACAACGTGGACTTATAGTTGCCCAGCCGAAAACAGGAAAGACCATCCTCCTGAAAGCGATTGCGAATGCGATAGCGGACAATCATCCGGAAGTATACATGATTGTACTGCTTATCGACGAAAGGCCTGAAGAGGTCACGGATATGGCAAGAAGCGTAAAGGCGGAGGTTGTTGCATCCACATTCGACGAACCGGCTGAAAGACATGTCAAGGTTGCAAGCATTGTACTTGAAAAGGCCAAACGCCTTGTCGAATGCGGACATGACGTCGTCATATTCCTGGACTCCATAACCAGGCTTGCCCGTGCATTCAACACTGTCCAGCCGGCATCCGGAAAAGTCCTTTCAGGCGGGGTGGATGCAAATGCCCTGCACAAGCCAAAACGCTTTTTCGGAGCTGCCCGCAATATTGAAAACGGCGGGTCCCTTACGATACTGGCAACTGCACTGATCGATACCGGGTCAAAGATGGATGAAGTCATATTCGAAGAATTCAAGGGTACGGGAAACATGGAACTGCAGCTTGACAGGAAACTGTCCAACAAGCGTATCTTCCCCGCAGTGGATGTCACCTTGAGCAGCACCAGACGTGATGATCTGCTTTGGGATAAAGACACCCTTAACCGTATGTGGATATTGAGGAACTATCTCGCAGACATGACAAGTGTCGAGGCTATGGAATTCCTGAAGAAAAGGCTCGAATCGACCGAGAACAACCAGATGTTCCTGGCATCAATGAACGGAGAATAAAGGTCACTCATATCTGAGACATTCGATCGGATCCAGAGCAGCAGCCCGTTTTGCCGGCAGATAGCCGGACAGGATCCCGACCGCCAGACAAAGTACAAATGCTGCCGCCATCCAATGCCAGGGAATTGTGAAACCTGCATCCATGATGGCGGCAGTAATGTTTCCGGCTACGATGCCGGCCACAATTCCTATTATCCCTCCAGTCTCTCCGATCAGTACGGATTCCAGCAGGAATTGCTGTCTTATTCCAGATGACGAAGCTCCCAGTGCCTTAAGGGTCCCGATTTCCCTTGTCCTTTCCTTCACTGACACCAGCATAATGTTCATAAGGCCCACAGCAGCCCCTGTCAATGTTATCAGTCCTATAACCATTGCCATTACCGTTATAGAATATATGGACTCGTTCTGGCTCCGTATTTCCGCTTCCATTCTCACTATATTGAAATCATCCTCATCCCAAGGGGAAAGCCTTCTTGCTGCCCTGAAATTCTTTCTGGCTTCCGATGCGGCAAACTCCTCAGGGACCGCGGCATCCGGCAATATCTTTATGGTAAAGTCAGGAGCGGATTCGCACAGATCTGCCAATGCATTCGTATACGGTACCAGAATCCTGTCATCCATACTTCCCCCAGCCATATTCCCTACCTTTTCGGCAACACCCACAACAGTATACCGGCGCCCTTTGATGAAAACCGGTTTCCCGGATGCAGGGCCATCACCGTACAATGCAGAAGATACTCCGCTGCCGATAATGCAGAATGCTTTCCCGCTCCGGATGTCAGCATCCTTGAAATTCCTACCCTCAGCCAGTGACAGATTATCGGTTGCCAACATATTATCATCACATCCTACGACCGTAACAGTAGGATTCGTACGTTTTGCCCCGGATTCTGCTCTCGCATTTGACAGGATAACGGCATACATCGAAACGGTCGCGTCCACGTCATAATATTCTTTGAAACGCTCTGCCTGCACCTTAGAAAGATAAAGGGGATTCCTATGGCGTTTCATGTCTGAGGGATAAGAATATCTGGAATTGATGATTATCGCCGCCGTCCCCATTCTGCTGTAGGTATCGATTATCGAAGACCGGATTGCATCCACGGCTGTAAGGATTCCGACCAGAGACGTAATGCCAAGGGCTATGATGGTTATGGTCAGCCACGACCGGAGCCTGTTCGATTTTACTGCTCTTACAGCCATTGCGAAGGTTTCTCTTCTCTTCATATCAACAACACGGATTTATATCATACATTTGGTATAATGAATTGTAAAAGTAGGAATTTATATTTGATTTTCATACCTTTGCAGCCAAATTTGACAAAAAATGAGACCTCGCATAAAAAAGAACACAGCCCGCCCCGGGCAAGAACGCCAAAGAGAAAAAAGCTACAGAACAGACAAGGCAGGACATTCCGGGAAACCGGGACCCAAACCTTTCGAAAGGAAACCACTGCACAGACATTCTGCAAGACCGCTTACCAAGCCGGCCGCAGGACCTGCAATATCCGGAACAGGACCTATCCGGAATGCAGTTACATCAGGAGACGGATCTATCCGTCTCAACAAATTCATTGCAAATGCAGGACTGTGTTCCAGGAGGGAAGCGGACGAATACATCCAGGCAGGACTGGTATCTGTAAACGGGAATATTGTAACTGAACTGGGAATAAAGGTATTCCCCGAAAAAGACGAGATACGTTTCAACGGAGAAAGGATAAAAGGGGAGAAGAAAGTCTACATTGTAATGAACAAGCCCAAGGATTTCGTCACAACTACCAAGGATCCCCATGCAGAGCGCAACGTGATGCAGCTTATCAGCAAGGAACTGTGTCCGGAAAGGGTTTTTCCCGTAGGAAGGCTGGACAAGGCGACAACAGGTGTTCTGCTGCTGACCAATGACGGGGAACTGGCAGAAAAGCTTACCCATCCCTCTTTCCAGAAAAAGAAAATCTATCAGGTCGAACTGGACAAGAACCTGAAACCCGGAGATATGGAAAAACTCACTTCGGGAATCCAGCTTGAAGACGGCCCTGCATATGCGGATGAGGTGGCATATGTGGACGGTGAGAAAAGTGTGGTAGGAGTAGAAATCCATTCCGGCAGGAACAGAATCATCCGCAGGATGTTCGAGGCCCTAGGATATAAGGTCAAGAAACTCGACAGGGTATATTTCGCCGGACTTACCAAGAAAAAACTCAGCAGGGGACAGTGGCGTTTCCTGAGTGACGAGGAGATAACCATGCTAAAGATGAATTTCTATGAGTAACATGCCACATAAAGCCGGTTTTGTCAATATCATAGGAAACCCTAACGTAGGCAAATCAACTCTGATGAATGCCCTTGTAGGCGAGAAACTATCGATAATCACCTCCAAAGCCCAGACTACCAGACACAGGATAATGGGTGTAGTCAACGGAGAAGATTACCAGATAGTCTATTCGGACACACCAGGTATCCTGAAACCCTCCTACATGCTGCAGAAAAGCATGATGGATTATGTAGATACCGCAATAGGGGATGCCGATATAATCCTTTACGTCACTGATGTGGTAGAAAAAAGGGACAAGAACCGGGAATACATCGACAGACTGAACTCGGCATCCTGTCCTGTGCTGGTGATAATCAACAAAATCGATATAAGCAACAGCGAATCCGTTACGGCTCTTGCCGCCAAGTGGTCGGAAGAAGTCCCGAAGGCAGAGATATTCGCGGTATCGGCAATGGAGAGGTTCGGGATGGATGGTATCTTCAACCGGATCCTGGAGCTGCTGCCTGAGAACGAGCCATGGTATGACAAAGACTTCTTTACCGACAGGAACCTGCGTTTCTTCGCTTCTGAAATCATAAGGGAAAAGATCCTGACAAATTATTCCAAAGAGATCCCTTACTGCACGGAAGTGGTTATAGAAGAGTTCAAGGAGAACGGAGAAAGGTATGATATCCATGCCGTAATCAATGTCATGAGGGAGTCCCAGAAAGGTATCATAATCGGCAACAGAGGCGCCTCACTGAAAAAAGTCGGGACAGAGGCCCGACTGGACATGGAGGAATTCTTTGAGAAAAAGGTATATCTGCAGCTGTTCGTGAAGGTAAATCCCCACTGGAGGGATGACAAAAGAAAGCTGATTTCTTTTGGATACGGTAGTTAGACCGAAACCGTTTTTTTCCTAAATTTGTAGGATATTTCCAAAAGACCAGCATAGATGAGCAGAGAAGAATCCTTTGAAGACATAGAAATCGAAGATGCCGTTTCCAACGAACCGGTTTCCGGAAAGTATGACAGAATAATCACTGAAGGCGAAAAAAAATACAAATTGCCAGGCATGTACAAGGACTGGTTCCTTGACTATGCTTCATACGTTATTCTGGAAAGGGCTGTACCGCACATTTCTGACGGGCTGAAACCAGTCCAGAGACGAATCCTTCATGCCATGAAGACAGTGGACGACGGACGGTACAACAAAGTATCAAGCCTGGTCGGTGCCACTATGCCGTATCATCCTCACGGAGATGCATCCATCGGAGACGCATTGGTGCAGCTCGGACAGAAGGATCTCCTTATCGACTGTCAGGGGAACTGGGGAAATATACTGACAGGGGACCCTGCTGCAGCAGGCAGGTACATTGAGGCAAGACTGACACCTTTTGCAAACGAAGTCCTGTTCAATCCCAAAATCACCGAATGGGTCAACTCATATGATGGGCGCAACAAGGAACCGGTCAACCTTCCCGTAAAGTTCCCGTTGCTCCTGGCACAGGGCTCAGACGGTATAGCAGTGGGTCTGGCATGCAAGATTCTGCCTCATAACTTTGTGGAACTTATCGATGCATCCATTGCTGTGCTGAAGGGAGAAGAATTCGAGCTTTACCCTGATTTCCCGACAGGAGGATTGGCTGACGTCACCAATTACAACCAAGGGAAAAGAGGCGGCAAGATACGGGTAAGGGCAGACATCAGGAAAATAAACAAGAACACCCTTGCCATAACGGAGATACCCTTCGGGAAAACCACAGGGGACATTATCGATTCGATACTGAAGGCCAATGAACGGGGCAAAATCAGGATAAGGAAGATTGATGACAACACAGCCAAGAATGCTGAAATCATAATCCAGCTTTACAATGATGCCTCTCCTGACATGACTATCGATGCCCTGTATGCCTTCACGGACTGCGAGGTAAGCATATCCCCGAACACTTGTGTCATAAAGGACAAAAGACCTTACTTCATAGGTGTCGATGAAGTATTGAAGGACAATACTGCCAGAACTCTTGAACTCATGAGGAAAGAGCTGGAAATAAAGCTCGGTGAAGCGGAAGGGGAGTGGCACTATACATCTCTGGAGAAGATATTTTTCGAAAACAAAGTATACAAGGTACTCGAAAACGATGCCAGGACATGGGACAAGCAGATAAAGGATGTCCTGTCCGCAATGCTGGAATATCAGCATCTGCTCAGAAAGAAGATAACCAGGGAAGACATACTGAAACTGGTGGAAAAGCCGGTCCGCAAGATTTCCAAGTTCGATATAAAAGCGATTACAGACAAGATTCTCGGAATAGAAAAGAGAGAGGCTGAACTCAGGTACAATCTGGAGCACCTTACCGAATACTGTATAAAATATTTTGAGTCCCTCAAGGAACGGTACGGGGAGATGCATCCCAGACGTACCCGAATCACTTCTTTCGAAAACATCGAGGCGGTAAAAGTAGTGGCGAACAATGCCAAACTATATGTAAACAGGGCGGAAGGATTCATCGGAACATCTTCAAAGAAGATAGAAGAGGCAGAATACATCTGCGACTGTTCCGACATAGATGATGTAATAGTATTCCTTAAAGACGGAAGATACGTAATCAGGAAAATTTCCGACAAACAGTTCGTGGACCGTAACATCATAAGTGCCGCCATTTTCCGTAAAGGAGATGAAAGGACCATCTACAACGTCATCTACAGGGACGGGAAGCAGGGAATGTACTATGCAAAACGCTTCGCCGTTACCGGGATCATAAGGGACAAATTCTATAACCTGACCAAAGGCACCCCGGATTCCAACGTCCTGTGGTTCACTGCAAACCCGAACGGAGAGGCCGAAACGGTAAAAATACACCTGCGTCCCAGACAGAAACTCAAGAAACTCATAGTGGATTTCGACTTCTCGACCCTCTCTATAAAAGGAAGGACATCCATGGGGAACATTGTCAGCCGTTATCCTGTTCAGAAGATAACCATGAGGGCAGCAGGAATCTCTACAATAGGAGGAAGACAGGTCTGGTTCGATACAGACATCAACCGCCTGAATGAAGACGGACGCGGCATCCTGCTCGGAGAGTTCCGTGGAGACGAACATCTGCTGGCTGTATGCAAGGACGGAACATTCTATACAACCGGACTTGACATGAGCACCCGCTTCCCCGGAGAGCTGTTGAAAATAGAGCTGTTCGACCCGGAAAAGGTCTATACTTCCATATATTGGGACAAACAGTCCGACTCACCTTATATCAAGCGGTTCACTTTCGAAGACAGTATGAACACCCCCCAGCAGTTCATACCTCTGGACGAAGGAGCGGAGCTCATAGGGCTGTCAGATGACAGATATCCTTCCGTAACTGTCTCATTCGTACAGAACGGCAAGAAAGCAAAAGATCCGATTACCATTGATGCCGAAGATTTCATAGGAGTCAAGGGATTCAGGGCCAAAGGCAAGAGGGCTGCTGTCAATGTAGAGACAATCGCATTCGGTGAGCCTCTGGAAAAGACAGAGATGGAAATCGTCAAGGAACAGGATGAGGAGGACACCGTAAAACCGGGAGAGACTGTAGAACTGCTGGCGGATGTGGTAACCGCATCTCCGGAAACGGAATCATCCGGAAATGACGAATTCGAAGAACTGACACTTTTTTAAACACAGGACTGACTGTTATGATCATATCGCTTATAGGATTCATGGGGGCCGGAAAGACCACTATCGCAAAGGAACTTGGCAAATCCGTCCAGGCACCGGTAGTGGATCTTGACGCATACATATCGGAAAGGGAAGGCAAATCCATTTCCGAAATATTCGGGGAAGTAGGGGAGGAAGGGTTCCGGAAAATAGAGCTGGAATGCCTGCAGGATGTGCTGGAAGAGAACATATCCGAACACCCGGAGACAATTGAAGACATGACCAGATGTACCATGGTTCTTTCTCTTGGAGGAGGTATCATAACCACACCGGAATGCAGGGACCTCATTTCCAGATTCACATACTGTATCTATGTAAAGACGGATATCGAGACCATCTTCCGACGCCTCTCCGAGAATGCCGGTGACAGACCTATGCTTAAAGACAGCGAGGGTGAAAAACTCAAGGAGTCGATAGAAAGGCTGTACAGGGAAAGAGAACCTTACTACATAAGCCTTGCAAAGAAAACAATATAGACAAGCAATAAAAAATATACACAAGCAATAAAAAAGCCGGATCCCGAAGGTCCGGCTTTCATATCGTTTCGACAGATTGTTATTTCTGTCTGGTTTTGTAGCGCTGGTAGAATTTGTCCACACGACCTGCGGTGTCCACAAGTTTCATCTTTCCAGTATAGAAAGGGTGAGATGTATTTGAAATCTCGACTTTCACCAAAGGATAGTTCACACCTTCGATTTCGATGGTTTCCTTTGTGTTGACGCATGAACGTGTAATGAACACGTGATCGTTTGACATATCCTTGAATGCTACAAGACGGTAGGATTCGGGATGTATTCCTTTTTTCATTTCCTTTATTTTTTAATTGACTCGCAAAAGTATGTAAAATATATCTATCTGCCAAATTTTTAGTTCATGAATAATTAGTGTCCCGTTAAAACGGAGGTGTTGAATAATTCACCGGACAGTCCTGGTCGGCCCCATTGTCAGCTGCTGCTGTCCTCCACTTGCCGTCGGGATATGTCAACAACCAATATATGTCTCCCTACAGCATCGGCCTCAATCATCTCTCCAGCAATGGTCCCTCTGCACAGCACCTATATGTGTCCAAGACAGGTCTCCCGCCACATTCCGCCTTTCACCATCCTTCAGCACTCCTCTTCTCACCCCGTCCCGTTCCATTCTCACCTCCGCTTCTGCAGGTGCCAATGTGTCCGAGAACGCACTCTCGCAATGGTCCGTGTCTCGCACCCCTACGCAGCCGATGCGCCCGAGACGTGCATCTCAGGCCGGTCTGCACTTTACCCGCCTCCACCTCCCACCACCTGCCTCCGTCCGTCCTCCAGCCCCCTCCGCAGGTGAACCGGACCATTTCGCCTAACTCGCAGATTAACAACACTTTACCACAAATCGTGCGGTACACCTGCGGAAGCCCTCCGGCAGCCAATGTGCCCGAAAACGTGCTCTCGCCACGGTCCGTGTCTCGCACCCCTACGCAGGTGAACCGGCCCCTTTCGTCTAACTCACAGAGTGCCAATGCCTTACCGCAAATAGTGCGGTACACCTGCGTGAAGACTCCCGACGGCAATGCGAACGACTTCCGTGGATTTAGGTACAAATAGGCTGCTGTTGTAGATGTCACAGTCTGGCAGGGTGGGCTTTGCATCCGGTTCCTTACACATCTCACTGATACCCAGAGTATTGCAATTTCGCATGTATGCAACCCCTCCCCGAAAACACCCCAAAAGGCCCGAATCTAGGGGGACTTTACATAGTGTCAAATCCGTATCGCTCTGGCTATTAGTTGGTTATCAAAGTGATTCTATGCAAAGTGTCCTGCGGAGCGGCACAGTCAGGTCAGGTCCATGGTCGAGAATCCTGCGAAGTAAAAAGTCAGTTGGCTCCTCTGGTCGTTGAGTAATGTCTGAATCAAGTCCGCTTCTTTTCTAAGAACTATTTATCCGCTTTTCGGGACAATAGTGTTCATGAACAAAATTTAATTACCTTTGTCCCGAATCAAAATCAGTTTTTATGAAAAAATCTTTTATTTTAATCTTTTCAGTATCCCTTCTTCTGTTCGCATCATGCAACAAGAACAACAATCCGATTCCTGAGGGGACATACAGAACCACTGAAAACACTCTGCTGAAAATAAACGGCATGCAGGGATTGTACACTGACTACTCAGAAACCGAACTTACAATGGAGAACATATCAGGAGGCACATGCTCTTTGACTGCAACGAATCTGGTCACAGGACAACCTTCCGTTACCATGAATGCAACCTGCGAAGAACAGGGAGCCTCATCCGTAAGCATAAACGGCACTTGCGAATCTGGAGACAGGACGATAACCCTCTCTGCCGTGGTTTCCGGATCATCCATCCTGGAACTGACACTGACAGAGAAAATCACTTCTCCCGTAGCAGGGCGCTGGAGACTGGACTCCCTGGCCATTGCATACCAGCATCCCGACATGACCAGCATAACGGTCCACATTACTCCGGAATTTGCATTTACGCTGGACGTGCAGGAACAGGTCATCCCCCTGTTGAACAATCTGGTGAACGAAGAAATAAAAAGCGACCCTGATTTCGCCACACAGTATATCGAGTTCACCTCCGACGGTTTCATAACCGATGAAGGTACCACCGGAGATGACAAATACGATCTCATGTATTTCGTCGAAGAAGAAGAATCAATGATCAACCTTTTCATAAGGAAATCCCAGATTGCCGATCTGAGCGATGACTACAATGATTTCGTTACCGAAAATCCTGAAATAGCCGGATTGTTCACAATGTTCGGAATCGGGGAAATCTTTGAGAACCCATCTTCGCTCACGATTCCTTTCCTCTATAAAATGCCTGCCGGAAGTGAACTGCACATATACGTGGACCAGACAATAGCCTATCCTGCAATAAAAGAAAAGGAGGAAGTGCTGAATGTCCTGGTAAAGATAATCGAAAACATCACATACGAAGACTTCCTCGCTATTGCCGGTGACTTAGGGGATTTCGGTCAATTCATCAACGAAGGCAATTTCGAAGAAATAAAGGCTATCCTCACCAAGTTCATCGGCACATTCCTGGACGGGAAAGCCGTTTACTCGATAACAGCCGAGCTTGTCCCCTTCAACGCCTGAATACCCTCGTAATGTCTTCCATCACACCTCCGGAAACACGGTAGAATCTCTGATTTGTAGATGGTGAAGACAATGGGCCACGCTCCGTAATCCAAGGTCCGGTCTTGACATAGTCGAAAACCGACAAATCTATTTCCGGGGGTATGGTATCCTTACCTGAATACCACGCAGTCCTGAGAGACGGATAATGCAGTTTCAGCCATCCGGCAAGACATGCGACATCCCCTGGATACGAATCCCCGCCCATAAAACATACACAGGTTATAGCCCTCCCGTAACTGCCGAGCAGTACGCGGAGGGCTTCTTCATTGAGTTCTTCCCCGATATTCTCCTGAAGATGCGGACTATGGCATCCCGGGCATCTGTTGGGACACCCGGAAATGTTTATTGCGAGTGATGTCTCGTCAGGGACTTCAGCGAAGACTATATCAAAATTATAGAACCTCAGGCCGTTTTGCATAATACCTCCTGGCCGCTTCTTTCTGCCTGGCAGCCGAAAAATTCGAAACCCTCTTCATGTAGCCGATGATTCTGGTGAGATAGTCCACATCATGCGATCCGCACTCAGGACATTCATGCATATACCTCTTGTCAATGTGACCGCATTTGTTGCATACGGTATTCGGTATATTGTAGGTAAAATAATTGCATCCTTCCATAGCGGCAATCCTGAACAGATGGCGGTACTGCTCCTTCGAAAGATGGTCTTCCAGATTCAGATGCAGGGCCGAACCGCCTGTCAGATGCTCTGTATACTTCCTCCCGTGCAGACGGAACTTGTCAACTACATTCAGAGACTCGTCCTCCACTATATAGAAATATGAGTTATAACAGTCCCTTGGTACCGAATAACCGTCTTCCCTGTCCCATTTTGCATGCTTCACGCCAACATTTTCTGCAGGTATCATCTCACAGTTGAACATGAGGTCCCACGAACGGTATTTCCTGTTGCAGTCCCCGATCATACCAAGCACATCCCTTACAAAAGAGACATATTCGGGGTTGTCATTGATCCGTATACCCAGAAACTCCGCTGCTTCCACCAATCCATTCACCCCCACGGTAAGATACTGCCTGGAAAGATTGATATATCCTGCATCGAAAAGGGGAAGCATGCCCTTATCCTTCAGCCTGATCAGATTCTCATTATAGGCTATCTGCACTTTATGGACCAGTTCCGTCACTTCCTCCAGAAATGACATGTAGTGCAAACCGTTCCTGACTGCATGCTGTATGCAGCGGTTCAGGTTGATTGTTAGCACACTTTTGGAACCGGTAGAAACCCCGCCGGCACCTAAGGTGTAACTGAACCCGTTGTCCTGTATCTCGTTTCTGAGACGGCAGCAGGATGAAAGGGAATCGGCATTGTCACTGAGGTATGTAAAGAAAGAATGTCCCTCCGAATACATCTCTGCAGCAAAGTCACCCCATTCTCCGTCCATAACGTCATTCTCCTTGGACAAAAGAGCCATAGTCTCCACAGGGAATGTAAGTACCGTTTTGGTCCTCTCCCGGTTGAACCATTTCATGAAGAGTTTCTGCAGCCAGGAGAGGGACTCCCATTTGGGTGCCGTCCCGTCAGGAAAGCGGAACTCCCCGAAAAGAGACTCGAAATAATATCTGTCATAATACGATATGTTCCAGAATACAGCCTGGAAATTCCTGGCTCCGGTCGGCTGGTTTATGGAATATACAACCTGCTCGAAACAGTCGGTTATTACCTTTTCAACAGTGCGGCGCTTCATGGAAAGGTCGACGACCTTATCGGAATGCATATAATAGTCGTCCCCATATTCCGAACGTATGAAATAATCCATATACATAAGGAATTCAGGCGTTGCACATGCCCCCGACAGCATCGAAGAAACCATGAAAACCATGTTCACAAAACCTCCGCAGAAAGATTTGAGATTGGTAGGTCTGGTGGAATTCCCGCCTATTCCTGCAGTGCCTGACAGAAGCCAGGGGTACATAGTAATAGATGCGCAGTAGTTAGCCATCGAGGTTTCGTCATTCTTGTATATGAAATGATTGTTGAGCAGATACAGGTATCTGTCTGCCAGTTCCTTCCCGTACATTTCCTTTATACGGTCAGTCAGGAGACGCCTGTTGAGACGGATGAAACTCTCTTTAGGAAGTTCTCCGGCAAGAGTCGCTATGTTCTTGTTCTCTACATTGGCATTGGCATCGTATTTGGAGCCGCTTGCAGCATTGGAAGCATTGCAGTAATCCAGGAGGAACTCCAGTTTCCTTCGGTCCTCCCTGTCTTCCATATGTTTCTGCCGGTAAAGCATATAACTCTTCGCGACAGAGAAATATTTCTCTGCCATCAATGCAATCTCCACCTGATTCTGGATCTCTTCGACAGTTATTCCGTCATGTATACGTACCCTTGAAAGCACGGATGTCAGTATTTCGTCTGTGGCATAACTGCCCACTGACAGGAAGGCTTTACCCACCGCAATACGGATTTTTTCTACTGAAAACGGGACACGTTTCCCATCCCGCTTCACGATCATCGGACTTGAAATGCTCATTGCAAAACATTATTATATGAAACTTCCCGGCATTGCCTTTGACCCGAAGGAACCGACCGGATGACGCAAGGCAGGTCTTCTGACTTATCCCGTCCCCACGCCTTCCCGCCGGCAGTACCGGCAGTGGCAAAAGAATGTGGAAACACATCGGGATTTACAGCTACGGGTATAGTTCCTGACTCTCACAGGATTCCCTCTTCATTCTCCGGATGCGGATCCGGAAGAAATACCTTGCTCGCTGCAAATATATACAAGAGAACAATGCGCCAATACACTTGGTCCTTATTTTAATCAACAACTTTTAAACAAATCCATAAGGTTGTTAAAAATTGCTGTCCCGATACCGGAATTTTAATATATTTGCCAATTATGAAAAAACTAACAAAATTACCCCTATTGGCAAAGGTCGGCATCGCAGTAGTCCTCGGTGTCGGATTCTCATTTTTTACACCTCTGCCCATAACCCGCATATTCGAAACGTTTAACGGACTGTTCAGCAATTTCCTTAACTTCATCATTCCGGTAATGATTGTCGGGCTCGTAGCCCCCGGGATTACGGAAATAGGTAAAGGAGCCGGGAAAATGCTTGGAGCTACTGCAGGTATCGCGTATTTCTCTACTATCTGCGCAGGATTGTTTGCATATGCTGCATGCATTCTGACATATCCACACGTACTGGACTTTTCGTCATCAGCCGGAGGACTCGGAAGCGCCTTCACTTCCCAGGTGGATGTAGAACCCTATTTCACAGTGGACATGCCTCCTGTATTCGGAGTAATGTCTGCCCTGATCCTGTCATTCATTTTAGGCCTAACCCTCACCTTTGTACAGGGAGATACCCTTCGCAAAGGGCTTGTAGAACTGAGAGACCTTGTAATGCTGGTCATAAGCAAAGTCATCATCCCCCTTCTTCCCCTATACATATTCGGCATTTTCCTCAAAATGGGGACAGAGGGTGTCGTAATGTCTGTCATAGGACTGTTCCTGAAAGTCATTGTGGTGATATTCATTATCCACATACTGCTGCTTGTAATACAGTTCGTCATTGCCGGAGCAATTGCAGGCAAGAATCCTTTCAAATCATTGAAGACAATGCTGCCGGCATATTTCACTGCTCTCGGCACCCAGTCTTCTGCAGCCACGATTCCTGTTACACTGGCCCAAGCCAAACGCAATGGCGTAAGGGCAGAGGTTGCCGATTTCGTCATCCCTCTTTGCGCGACAATACACCTTGCAGGCAGTACGCTGAAAATAGTAGCATGTGCTATTGCAATATCATTGATGTGCGGAGCCCCGCACGATCTGGGCCTGTACTTTGAGTTCATAATGATGCTGGGAATCACAATGGTGGCAGCGCCAGGCGTTCCTGGAGGAGCCATCATGGCTGCATTGGGAATAATTTCATCGATCCTTGGATTCGACACCCAGATGCAGGAACTCATGATTGCCCTGTATATTGCAATGGACAGTTTCGGGACAGCCTGCAACGTGACTGGAGACGGTGCTATAGCAATGGTTGTAGACAGACTGTTCTCAAAAAATTTCAAATAGGATGACCCGGCTGAGGACATTGATCTGCCAGACCGATATTATCTGGGAAAAACCCTTCGAGAACAGGAAACGGATCAGAAGTGCCATAGACCGGTATATGACGACCTCCGGGAAAGACAGAACTCCTGATTTGCTGTTGCTTCCGGAATTCTTCGCTACCGGATTTACCATGAACACATCTCTGGCCGAAGAGGAATGCGGTCCAACGCAGAAATGGATGGAAGCCCTGAGTCTGGAGTACGGCATGGCGACAGGCGGGTCGGTACCCACATCAGTGGGCAGAGGTACAGTAAACCGCTTCTATTTTATCTATCCTGACGGAAGGTCAGAGCATTACGATAAAAAGCATCTGTTCCGTATGAGCGGGGAAGATACTTCCTATATGCCAGGGGACACCAGAAAAACCATTGAATACAGGGAATGGAATATAGGACTGAACATATGCTATGACCTGCGTTTCCCTGTATGGAGCAGGAATGGAGGGGACAATGCATACGACATCATGCTAAATGTTGCCTCATGGCCTGTATCCAGATATGAAGCCGCCTCAATCCTCGTAAAGGCAAGGGCAATAGAGAACCAGTCATATTATGTATTTGCAAACCGTACCGGAGCATCTCCGGACACCGAATACGGGGGAGGCTCGTTTATATCAGACTACAAAGGTAACTGCATCTCAGCAATAGAGGGGGAAATTGAGGGATGCACGTTCATAAGCGCGGAAGCCGACCTGGAGTCGCTACGCGCATTCAGGAAAAAGTTTCCGGCATGGAAAGATGCCGACCAATATAAAATTCTATAAGACAATGAAAAAAATACTGTTCCATACAATATTTGCAGCATCATGCCTCCTGACAGCAGCATCATGCACAGAACGTCAGTATTCACTTGAGATATTCTCTACAAACGACCTGCACGGTGCCGTTTTCACCAATGACTATTCGGGCGGTGAAAACAGGTCATCGCTGTCCAGAATCCACCGTTACGTGGACAGTGTCCGCTCCGCAGCCGGTGAAGACAACGTGATTCTGTTCGACTGCGGAGACCATCTGCAAGGAGACAACGCAACATACTACTTCAATTATTGCGACACATCCGGAAATCCCCACATAATGAGCAGGATATTCGGATATATGGGTTATGATGCCGTTGCAGTAGGAAATCACGATATCGAAGCAGGCCCTTCTGTCTACGACAAAATCAGGGATGAAATGGGTATTCCGTACCTAGCGGCAAATGCCGTAGATCTTCCTGACAATCAGCCTCATTTCCAGGAATGGACACTTATAGAGAGGAATGGGCTTAAAATAGCAGTATTGGGATTTACCAATCCTAATGTCAAGTCTTGGGTTTCTCCGGACAAATACGAAGGGATGGATTTTATAAAGATCGAAGATATGGCTCAGGAAGCAATAGACAAAATACGGAAAAAGTCGAAGCCGGACCTGTTCTTCATCATCTCCCATAGCGGCCTGGGCAACGGGGAAACACCGGACATAGAAAACAACTCCCTGTACCTCGCATCCCATCTAAAAGGCATCGATGCAATCTTCGCTGCACATGACCACAGAATCTACGCAGGAAAACTATTCAATGGAGAAGACAGTGTATCCGTATTGGAGGCATCCTCCAAAGCAAAGGCCCTCGGAAATCTCTCGATAACGGTAAAAAAGAAAGGTAACAGAATTGTTTCAAAAGAAGTGAATGAGAGGATTATACCCATGGAGAATAAAGCAGACTCTCCTGAATACAATTCAGCATTCAAGTCTGATTACGAAACGGTAAACCGGTTTTCCAACAGAGTCATCGGCCGCCTTGCGACCCCGATTGACCTCAGTTACAGGAGAAATGAACCTGGAGACTACATGTCCTTCATCCATTTCGTGCAGCTTTCGCAACCTGATGTGGACATATCCATAACAGCACCGCTCGTTGAAAAGGGAATGATGGAAGCAGGCGATATACTGTTCAATGATCTGTTCACATTGTACAGATTCGAGAATCTGCTGTATGTTGTCAAAATGAGCGGCCGAGAGGTCAAAGACTTCCTGGAAGAGGCCTATGAACTCAGAATCAGCGGCAAGGGACCAAAATACAACTATGACTGCGCCGGAGGCATCAACTATACAGTCAAAGAATCCGCACCGAAAGGGGAAAGGGTAATGATCAGTTCATTTGCGGATGGAAGACCGTTTGATCAGGAGGCATCATACAATGTAGCAATGACTTCATACAGGGCCAGCGGTGCAGGCGGTCTGCTGAAAGCTGCAGGAATCGAAAGCGGTGAAATGCAGAATAGAATAATGGCAATCCACCCGGAAATAAGGATGCTCATATGTGATTACATAGAAAAGGCAGGCACCGTTTATCCCGATGAATTCAGTAACAAGAAAATTACCGGCACATGGAGGTTTGTAAAATAATTTTTGTAACTTTGTGCGGCATGTAATGTTTTTCAACGATGGACGAAAGCTACAGAACAGTAATCGATACGCACAAGAAGAAAATCGAGCTATTCATCTCGATGTATGAAAAGTTGCGCGCCGAAAACGAGAATCTGAAAGCACAGCTGTCAAGCTGCCGTTCAGAGTTGGAAGACTGCAGGCGACAGATTGAAACCAAAACCAATAATATTAAAGAATTAGAACAGAAGATAGATAAGATGCAGATGGCAGAGGCTTTTGCCGCATCTGCAAAGGATGTAAAGGAAGCAAAGCAGAACATAGGCAGGATAGTGCGGGAGATTGACAGGTGCATTGCGTTATTGAATCAGTAATATGAGCGATAATTTGAAGATCAACGTCACGGTCCTTGACAGGACATTGCAATATACAGTCCGACCTGAGGATGAGACCTACATCCGGAAAGCGGTCAAAAGCATATCCGCAAAGCTTTCCGACCTCAAGAGCAGGAAAACACTCAGGGACAATCAGGAGGCTTTGACCATAGTATTGATTCAGATTGCATATTTTCTTGAAAAGATGAAGGAGGAGGACGAAGCGGGCAATATTGCCAGGGAAATACGCAGGCTTGACCAACAGTTGGACGAGTATCTTGAAAACAATATGGTACATGAATAGAAACGGCCGTTAGAACTCTCTTTGCGAAAATCAACATTTTTTTAACTAACAGAGCCAACTCGATGGATGAGGACAGGCCTAGGTGACCCGTAAGGGGATTCGGTTTTCCGGACGTTGGACGTTTGATTCCAAAATCGGAGCTCAAATCTTAATTTTTTAAGGTTTTTTGTTAAATGGTGTTCTAACGGCTTTTTTATAGATTTATCTTCTTTGTTCCGGTTCTTTATGTATAACGGTTGAATATTTTAACCTCAATATATATATAAACAACATGGAATTACAAATTACAACAGTGATCTTATCGGTTCTTGGAGTGGCAGCATTGTCCATCGGAGCGACAATAGGTGTTATCCGTGTCTTCTTCAAGAAAAAAACAGACAATATCCTCAAGGAAGCCGAAATCGAAGGTGAAAACATCAAAAAGGAAAAGATCTTCCAGGCAAAGGAAAAATTCCTGCAGCTGAAAGGCGAGCATGAGCGTTATATCAACGAAAAGAATGCCCAGATACAGCAGACAGAGAACAAACTCAAGCAGAAGGAAATGCAGCTGAACCAGCAGAACTCCGAACTTCAGCGCAAACAAAGGGAGACAGAAGCCATCAAGGACAATCTTAAAGCCCAGATGGAGATTGTAAGCCGGAAATCCGAAGAATACGACAAACTCCACAATGAAGCTGTGGAAAGGATAGAAAGCATTGCCGGAATGTCTGCAGCCGAAGCAAAGGAGGCCCTTGTAGAAACAATGAAAGAAGAGGCCAAGACAGAAGCCATGTCATACATCAATGACGTGATGGATGAAGCCAGGATGACAGCGACCAAAGAAGCGAAAAGAATCGTCATCAACACAATCCAGAGGGTAGCCACTGAGACTGCGATTGAAAACTCCGTTACCGTATTCAATATCGAGAACGATGAGATGAAAGGCCGTATCATCGGTAGGGAAGGGCGCAACATCAGAGCCCTTGAGGCAGCGACAGGTGTCGAGATAGTGGTCGACGACACCCCGGAAGCCATACTGCTCTCCGCATTCGATCCCGTCCGCAGGGAAGTTGCCAGACTTGCACTGCACCAGCTTGTAATAGACGGGCGAATACATCCTGCACGCATTGAGGAAGTAGTGGAAAAAGTCAAGAAACAGCTTGACGAAGAAATCATGGAAACAGGTAAAAGGACCTGCATAGACCTCGGAATCCACGGTCTGCATGCAGAACTGGTGAAAATGGTAGGAAGGATGAAATACCGTTCTTCTTACGGACAGAACCTGCTCCAGCATTCCCGCGAAGTCGCCAACATATGTGCAACCATGGCTTCAGAACTGGGTCTCAATCCCAAAGTAGCCAAAAGGGCCGGTCTTCTGCACGATATCGGCAAGGTTTCTGAAGAGGAATCCGAACTGCCCCATGCAATACTCGGCATGAAGATTGCCGAAAAATACAAGGAGAAACCGGAAGTATGCAATGCAATAGGCGCCCACCACGAAGAAGTGGAAATGCTGTCCCTTATATCTCCGATCGTACTGGTAGGGGACGCGATTTCCGGAGCAAGGCCTGGTGCACGCAGGGAAGTTATCGAATCCTATATAAAACGCCTCAAGGACATGGAATCGATAGCATTGTCCCATCCTGGGGTTACGAAGACCTATGCTATCCAGGCCGGCAGGGAGCTCAGGGTCATCGTCGGTGCAGACAAGGTTTCAGATGCCGAAGCCGAATCGCTATCCAACGATATCGCACGTAAAATACAGAACGAAATGGTATATCCCGGACAGGTTAAGATTACCGTAATCCGTGAAACCCGTTCCGTAGCCTTCGCAAAATAGGCCGTAACAATGAAATTCATTCCTTATATCACCATAATTGCCGCAGCCATGACGCTTTTCTCATGCGCTGCGGCCTGGCGTGGTGACGGACCGCCTTCAACACTGGAAAAAACGACATGGATAGGCACAAACGACGCCCGCGGTGAAATAATTGAAATGAGATTCGGATATGATGACGGAGTAACTTCCGCAGACCGGAACGGACAGCCGTCAGAAAGCCTTTACGAAGAAAACGGCACTATGCTGATGATTTTCTCCAGACCGTCCGATGCAGGGAAAAGGGATTCCGTATCATACAGCGGTACCTACACGTATAAATACTACAATGCAAACGACGGTACCGGAAACGTCCGTGGATCAGTATCCATGTCCCTTGTAGAAAAAGAATCCGGAGAACCGGTCTCAGCATCCATGAGCTATCACAACCAGCGTTTCTATCTCACATTCAAAGGCGGAGCCTATCCCTCCGATCCGGCATAGCCCCCGACTGCATACCGGAAAATATCGCACCGGTCCCGTCAGCATTTGATAGTAAGGATGTCTTCGAGTCTGGTGGTATAGCAAGGGGAGAGATGCTCTCTATGCATATGAATACCATCCAATGACCTTGATGCCACTCCTATGGATTCTTTCCCGTTCTTGCGGTTTATGGTATCCACTGCCTGCATAAGGCGGTAATGCTTATCCCTGTCGACATCATCGAAAAGACATTGCTGCACTGAATCCGCGCTGACAATATCTTGCAGAATGACACCGGCCCTCTTGTATCCTATGCCATCCCTGAAGATATCCCTAAGGGCATTCATTATTGCTGAATTTATCTCTATTATGCTGTCAGTTGCGACATTGAATGTCACCAGACGGCTTCCTGTATATTGCCTGACACTTTCCCTGAAACGGTTGGAAACTGCAAATACAGTTGCTGAAGAACAGCATGAATGCTGTTTCCGCAACTTGTCCACTGCCAGTGAACAGAATAGGGATACCTGTTCCGATATTTCCTGCAAGTCGGACAGATCTTTGGAAAATGAACGGGATACCATTATCTGTTTTCTGTCTGGAGCCTCGTCTTCAAAACCGATAGAAGGTATTCCTTTAAGTTCTTTCCACGTACGGACCCCTGTAATGCCCATTTCCATAGCAACCCAAGCCTCACCTTTTGAAACAAAATCGTATGCCGTATTTATACCGTAATAATTCCTGAACCTTTTAGAGTATCTGCGTCCGATACCCCATATATCCTCTACCGGGAACCTGCGGAGTACTTTCTCCACATCTTCCGGCCTGTGCATATAGCATCCTCCCATTGTCTTCGGATACTGTTTACACAGTTTTGATGCTATCTTTGCCAGGGTCTTGGTAGGTGCGACTCCGACACTGACAGGTATTCCTGTGCACCTTCTGCATTCAGCGGAGAGGAATTTGGCCCATCTGTCGAAATCCACATCCGTAACACCTGTCAGATCAATGAACGATTCGTCTATCGAATATACTTCAAGGGATGGAGAAAAGCGGGACAATGTGGCCTGAACCCTTTTCGACATATCTCCATACAGGTAGAAGTTAGATGAGAATACTGTAACTTTTCCGTCCAGGACCATATCCCTGAATTCGAAAAAGGGCTGCCCCATCCTTATCCCAAGTTTCTTGGCCTCATTGGAACGGGAAATGGCACAACCGTCGTTGTTAGAAAGCACTACCACGGCCTTGCCTTCCAGATCCGGACGGAAGACCCTTTCACAACTTACGAAAAAGTTGTTGCAGTCAGCCAGTGCATACATAACCGTTTAGAGCTTCTTGATGACGTACCGTACTACCCCCCATATTATAAAGGAATCTGTTTCAGCGATTTCCAATGGGGGATACTTAGGATTTGCGGGCTGGAGAATTATCCTGTTTCCATTTATTTTCAGCCGTTTGACAGTAAACTCCCCGTCTATCGCACATACGGCTACCGCCCCGTCATGGGGTTCCTCCGATTTGTCAATAACCAGAATATCCCCGTCATCTATTCCGTCTCCGGTCATGCTGTCCCCACTCACCCTCGCAAAGAACGTAGATGCAGGATTCTTTACAACGATCCTGTTTATGTCTATAGCCGTACCTGGCAAGTCTTCAGCCGGTGAAGGGAATCCGGCATGTACCGATTCGTACAGTCGTATTTCTGTCTTTTTTTCCATATAAAAGGTCTCTCTGCATGAATACAGTGGTGAAGAGACCTTTCCTATTTCAGTTTGGAAAGGAACTTTTCCACGTTGATTACAAAACGTTCGTGCTTGCCTGTACCTATTACGGCTACGGAATCCTTTGCGATAACATCGAATACAAGCCTCCTTCCGTCAACTTCCACAAGTGTTGCCGTTGCTTCGACGGTTTCTCCCACCGGTGTCGCTTTTACGTGGGAGATATCCAGGCAAGTGCCTACTGTCGACTCTCCTTCCTGAAGGAAATCCTTTACTACTTCACATGCTGCCTTCTCCATCAATGCAACCATTGCAGGTGTTGCAAACACATCCAGAGCGCCCGACCCCATGGCA
The DNA here is from genome assembly GCA_964640305.1 of uncultured Muribaculaceae bacterium. Lineage (GTDB taxonomy): Bacteria > Bacteroidota > Bacteroidia > Bacteroidales > UBA932 > Coprenecus. The sequence continues at coordinate 77,951 of CAZXFF010000002.1, forward strand.
GAAGCACAGTTGTCTTTACTTACCTTTACCGAAACTGTCTTGCCGGTTCCTATTCTTATATCAGGTTTCATATCCAATATTTTTATATACGGGTACAAATTTAGAAAATCCTTGGCAATTTGCTGACAATATGAAAAAAATCACCCGTATTGCCGAAGGGCAGCACGGGTGATCGATATCGTACCAAAGGGGATACTATCTTACCTTCTCGACATTGTCCATACCTACATGTATAGCTTCCTCGTTCATCGGAATAAGCTTGTGATGACGTGGAGGAAGGGATTTCTTGAGACCTGCCGTTACGTTTTCCATGGTTACTATCGGCTTCATTTTCAGGAATGCACCGAGTACGATCATGTTATAGGCCTTGGCATTTCCCATTTTAGCAGCTTCGTCTGCTGCCGCAATACGGCAAATGGTGATATCCGTACGGGTAGGGTGGTGTGTTATCCCGTTCGGGTCATAGATAAGCAGTCCGCCAGGCTTTACCCTTGACTCGAATTTGTCAAGAGACTGCTGGTTAAGGATTATAGCTGTATCGAATTTGCTGAGAATAGGGGAACTGATCTTCTTGTCAGAGAGGATTACACTTACGTTGCAGGTACCGCCACGCATTTCAGGACCATAGGATGGCATCCAAGCCACTTCCTGATCCTGCATGATCCCTGAGTATGCAAGAATCTTACCCATGGAAAGCACTCCCTGTCCTCCGAATCCTGCTATGATTAATTCTTCTTTCATATTCAAATCGTTTTTTATTCTGGTTTATCTGATAAATTACCTGTCTTTCATATCTCCGAGAGGATAGAACGGGAACATGTTCTCTTCCATCCACTTGTTAGCCTGCACTGGAGTCAGTTTCCATCCTGAGTTACAGGTACCGACAACCTCTACGAAAGAGGTACCCTTGTGCATCATGGAGTTTTCGAATGCCTTGCGGATTGCCTTTTTGGTCTTGCGTACGGCAGCAGGGTTCTGCACAGACTGACGGGTAACATAGCATGTACCTTCGAGCTGGGCAATCAGTTCGGTAATCTTGAGAGGGAAACCGTTAAGTTCTGCCTTCCTACCGTAGGGAGTAGTGGCGGTAACCTGACCGAGAAGCGTGGTCGGAGCCATCTGTCCACCGGTCATACCGTATATGGCGTTGTTTATGAAAATCACAACTATATTCTCACCACGGTTGCACGCATGCATGATTTCTGCAGTACCGATAGAAGCAAGGTCACCGTCCCCCTGATATGTAAACACATATTTGTCAGGCATAAGCCTTTTGGTTGCAGTAGCAAGGGCCGGAGCACGTCCGTGAGCTGCCTGCTGCCAGTCAATGTCCAGATAGTTGTATGCAAATACAGAGCAACCTACAGGTGATATACCGATAGTCTTGTCCTGAATGCCCATTTCTTCTATTACTTCCGCAATCACCTTATGAACCACTCCGTGGGAGCATCCAGGGCAATAGTGGAGAATATTGTCCTTCAGTACAGGCGTTTTGCCATATACCATGTTTTCGGGTTTGATTATATCTTTAATATCCATAATGCCGTGTTATTAAAAGGTTTTCTTGAAGACTTCGAAAATTTCTTCAGGGTCGGGGATCATACCTCCCTGGCGTCCGTAGAAGTGTACAGGAATACGTCCGTTTACGATAAGCCTGATATCCTCCACCATCTGGCCTGCGTTAAGCTCAAGCGAAAGGATACCTTTCAGCTGGGGAACAAGAGCATCGATCTCCTTCTTGGGGAAAGGATAGAGGGTAATGGGCCTGAGAAGTCCGAGTTTGATACCCCTTTCGCGGGCAAGGTCCACTACAGATTCACCGATACGGGACATACATCCGAATGCAACGATCAGGTACTCGGCATCTTCTGTATGATATGTAGAAAACCTGACTTCTTTTTCCTCAATTTCCGCATACTTCTTCTGAAGATGGATGTTGAAGTTTTCCTGTACCTGAGGATCAAGTGCGAGGGATGTAATCGTATTGCCGGGTCTTCCGACATTTCCGATTGTAGCCCATGAATCGCAGAGAGCCCTGATTTCGGCTTCTGTACGACGCGGTTTTGCAGGACGGAGTTCGACTTTCTCCATCATCTGCCCGATTACACCGTCTCCGAGAATCATGGCAGGGTTACGGTATTTGAACGCCAGCTCGAAAGCATCGTCTACAAAATCGTACATATCCTGTGCCGAAGCGGGGGCGAGTACAATGCATCTGTAATCCCCATGGCCACCGCCTTTCACTGCCTGGAAATAGTCTCCCTGACTGGGCTGGATTGTTCCAAGACCGGGACCTCCGCGCATTACGTTGACCACGACACAAGGCAATTCAGCACCTGCAAGGTAGCTGATACCTTCACACATCAGGCTGACACCGGGACTTGAAGAAGAAGTCATTACCTTCTTTCCGCAGCATGCACCGCCATATACCATATTAATGGATGATGTTTCACTTTCTGCCTGAAGAACTACCATTCCGGTGGTTTCCCAAGGCTGTTCTTTCATCAGTGTTTCCATCACTTCCGACTGAGGGGTGATGGGGTAGCCGAAATAGCCGTCGCATCCGCAATTGATTGCACCATAGGCGATGGCCTCGTTACCTTTCATAAGAATCTTTTCTGCCATATCTGTTCAATTTTTAGATTTTTACGCGATATACGGTAATAACTGCATCAGGACATACAGTGGCGCAGTTTGCGCAACCGATACATTTCTCAGGGTGTTCCAGTGAAAGGAAGTTGTACCCTTTGCCATTGACCTCATGGGACAAGGCGATAGCTTCGGTGGGGCAGTTCACGACACAGACGCCGCAGCCTTTACACCTTTCTTTGTCTACTACAATTGCTCCTTGTGTTGCCATAAAATTAGTGTTTGTTGTTATAGTTATGAAATTACATTGTTACCTGAATACTCCGAAACCGGCCAGGACCCTGGCACTTATATAGTCCCACCGTATGATTATTCCGATTATAAGCAAAATGCCGATAATCATGAATCCTTTGGCTGTAGGAGTCTGTGCGGAATACCATTCCTTGAACCTTCTGAATGCTTCCATGTCTATTTGGCCGAATCGGATTTTTCAATTCTGATACGTGCATCCACTGCCGTTACCGACTTGGAGTTTCCAAGCAGCGGGTTGATGTCCATTTCAAATATCTCTGGTGCTGCCGCACAGAGGGCTGATACCCTGCGGATTGTCTCATTGAACAGCGCCATGTTGACTCCTTCCTTTCCACGCGTACCTTCTATGAGTTTTATAGCGCGCAGACCTCTTATCATCTCGTCAGCTTCAACCTTGGAAACAGGGGACAAAGCATAGTTTATATCCTTTAAGGCCTCCACATAGATTCCTCCGAGACCGCACATTATAAGATGTCCGAACTTGTCCTCACGTTTGGCTCCGACAAAAATCTCTGTACCGGAAAGCATCGGCTGGAGCAGGACGCCTGTCGCATCCTTTATCGTCATCATGCGATGGAATTCAGATGTCAATGTTGTATCGTCAGCAATATTGAGGGTAACACCACCGACGTCCGACTTGTGCACGGGGCCTACCACTTTCATTACTACAGGATAGCCGATCTCCCTGATTGCATCCAATGCCTGCTCCTGGGTATTCACAACGAATTCCCTGGTACGGTTGATCCCTGCTGCATCCAGAAGAAGGCTTACCTGGTCAGGAGGAAGGTATCCTTCCGGATTCGAATTGATTATATCGCGGATTATTTTCTTGTCGACAGGGGGAAGTGTCATATCGTCTATAGGCTTGGGACGATTTACGATCTTTACGATAGCAGACCCCAGCGCCACTTCGTCAGGGAAACTGATACCGTCCCTGTCATGGAAATGTGCAATCTCGTCCTTTGCATTCATTACTGAAGGGAGAACCGGATATATCGGCTTACGGCACTGTTTCATCTTGTCGATCATCAGATCATATACATCGAAAACAGGGCCAAGTCCGGGATTTCCGAAAATAATTGTCATCGCATCCACATCGAAATCATTCTCGCATGCATCCAGAATATATCCTAATTGTGCAGCTGTACCGGTAGCCAGAAAGTCAATAGGATTCGCCGTAGACGAGCCTGGATAGAGTTTTTCGAGCAGCTCCTTGGCTTTTGGTCCGGAAAGATGGGGGATCTCCATGCCGTTGGATGACAGCACATCTGTCTGCATTACTGCAGGACCGCCAGCATGGGTCACAATGGCGATTCTCTTGCCCTGAGGTTCAGGGTACATCATGGCTGCAGCCACTGTAACCAGCTCTGTCCTGCTGTAGCAACGTACGATCCCGGCTTTTCTGAAGAGTGCGTTCACAGCCTTGTCAGGAGATGCCATTGCCCCAGTATGTGAAGAAGCCGCGCGGCTTCCGGCCTCACTGTAGCCGGCCTTGATGGCAGCGATCTTGGCGCCTTTGGATATCAGGGACTTTGCATGTTTTGCCAGTTTTGCCGGAGCATTGATACTTTCAATATACAGCATTATGACAGGAGAACTCTTTCCATGCTCATAGTTGTTGTCAAGATATTCAAGCATATCCTCCACACCTATCATCGCACAGTTGCCGACAGAGAACACGCTGCTGAAATACAGACCCAACTGCATTGCAGCTTCCAGGATGAATACAATGGTCGCACCTGAGCCGGAGACCAGAGTGGCGCCAGCAGAATCAAGTTTCGGAATCGGCTGTATGAACACGCCTGTATATTCCGGCGTCATCACACCTACACAGTTCGGACCGATGAGGGATGTTCCAGTGGATTTGCAGACTTCGGCAATCCTGCGTTCTATCTCCGCCCCCTCAGGTCCGTCCTCCTTGAAGCCTGCCGACAATATTATAATTGCCTTGCATGCTTTCTTGTTGCACAATGTCTCTACTGCATCCAGACAGAGCTTTGCCGGAATAGCCAGTATTGCACAATCTACGGACGGAAGTTCGTCTATGTCCCTGTAAGACTTGACTCCCTGTACCATGTCGCTCTTCGGATTGACCACATACAGTTCTCCGGCGTAGCCTGTAACAAGAAGGTTCCTCAAAGTTGCACCTCCAGGCTTGTGTGTATCGTCGGAACCTCCGACAACCACAATGCTTTTAGGGGATATCAGTTCTTTAGTTATCATGTTTTCCATTAATCAAAATATTCGTCACTAATCTGCAAATATAAAAAAATTACCCGCAACACCTATTATTTTCTTATGATTTTTCACACAAGGTATTTTTATTGTTATAAATTAATATCTGAACAGTGATATATTGTGGAATTTACGGATTTTTCATAATTTTGTTATTTAATATGGATACATTACTTATCAAAAACATAGTGCACAACGGTACCGTCTGCGACATATTCATCCGCGGAGGGATAATCGAGGACATTACCGGAGACTGCAGCAGAATTGCCGACAGGACCATTGACGGAAAAGGCATGACTGTCATTCCGTCTTTTGTTAATATGCATACCCACTCAGGAATGACCCTGTTCAGAGGTATATGCGAAGACATGCCGCTTGACAGGTGGCTTGATGCAGTCTGGAAAGCAGAAAAAGAGCTCGACAGCGAAATGATATACTGGGCCACACGCCTGGCATGCCTGGAAATGATAAAGTCAGGGACTACGGCATTCACTGACATGTACTGGTACATAGACAGAGGCGCAGACGCTGTCGCAGCCAGTGGAATGAAAGCGGTTATATGCTACTGCTTCCTGGATGGGGGAGACCCTGCGAAACAAGAACTGCAGAGGGAGGAATGCATGGAAATGTACCGGATTTCACGTTCCTGGCCGGAAACAGTGAAATTCGGCGTTGCCATCCACGCACATTATACAGTCTGTGACGAAAACATGCTGTGGGCCGCTGATTTTGCAAGAAAACATTCCCTGCCGCTCCATACGCACTTGTCAGAAACAGAATCCGAAAACATAGCACATTCGGACAGATACGGCATTTCCCCGACACGGAGGCTCAGCGACCTTGGCATTCTCGGTCCTGACCTTATTGCCGCACACTGCCTGTGGCTAGACGACAACGACATAGGACTGCTTGGCAATGCAGGGGTTACAACAGTCCACAATGTCAATTCAAACCTGAAACTCGCATCGGGATACAGATTCAGATACAATGAACTGCGTGATGCCGGAGCAAATGTAGCACTCGGTACTGACGGTGCCGGATCATCCAATAACCTGGACATGCTGGAAACCATGAAGACCTCCGCACTGCTTCAGAAAGCATGGAGAAAGGACCCTACCGCAATGCCGATTCCTGAAGTCTTCGCTGCAGCTTCTGCCAATGGAGCAAAGGCCATGGGAATAGGGGACGGTAAAATTGCTCCAGGATCCCCTGCGGACCTGCTGCTGGTCAACACCGGCTCCCCGTGCTTTATGCCGCCTTTCGATTTCCACGCCAACCTGCTGTATGCAGCAAACTCCTCCGCAATAGATACCGTTATCTGCAACGGACGGATCCTGATGGAAGGGCGCAGGGTAGAAGGAGAGGAGGAAATAATGGAAAATGCAGCAGCACAGATAGACAGATTCCTGAAACTTATAAACAAATAGCTGATTATGGATAACAGAATGCAAACAATAAACGCTGCGGCCGGATATCTTGAGAGCCGCATCGGAACCGACGGGCCTGAAGTAGGCATAGTACTGGGAAGCGGACTCGGGAAACTAGCCGATGCCATATCCGACAAGACGGTAATCCCGTATACGGATGTACCGGAATTTCCCCGCTCAACAGCAATCGGACACAAAGGCAATTTCATAATAGGTGAACTGGGAGGGAAACGCGTCATTGCGATGCAGGGACGTTTCCATTATTATGAAGGATATCCGATGGACAAAGTAACCCTGCCGATTAGGGTTATGATAAAGATCGGCATAAAAACCCTTTTCGTCTCCAATGCAGCCGGTGGAGTGAACTTCGGCTTCAAGGTAGGAGACCTGATGCTGATAAAGGACCACATAAACCTTCTCCCCAATCCTCTCATAGGCCCGAACCTGGATGAATTCGGTCCCAGATTCCCGGATATGACAAGACCCTATGAACCGAAACTGATCCGAATGGCAGAAGAAATCGGGAAGGCTGAAGGGATAGAGCTGAAAAAAGGAGTATATCTCGCCGGTACAGGACCGAGCTACGAGACACCCTCGGAATACAAATATTTCAGAATGATAGGTGCTGACGCTGTGGGAATGTCCACCATACCTGAAGTCATAACCGCCCGTCACAGTTCGGTACCCGTATTCGGGGTTTCGGTAATCACCAACGAAGCCCATGACGACTATGCCGAGGACTTCGAAAACAATGGGGATGAAGTCGTAAAAGCCGCAGATGCAGCTGCTGACAGGATGACAAAACTGTTTATAAAGATGATAGAACGGCTTTAATGGACTCCCTTTTCAAATATGACAGCGTAAGCCTCAATGCCTCCAAAGACGGTATCGTCATTCTGGACCAGACGCTTCTGCCAGGGAAGGAGGAATTCATCACTCTAAGAGACGAATATCAGGTAAGGGATGCCATTGCCTCTCTGAAAGTACGGGGAGCACCTGCAATCGGTGTTGCTGCCGCATACGGGCTTTATGTAGCCTTCCGGAACCTGCATCCAGCTCCGGTATCAGCGGAAGAATCCGAAAGGGAGTTCCATAGGATAAAGGCTATGCTTCTGGCATCCCGTCCCACAGCCGTAAATCTGGCCTATGCCCTGAAAAGGATGGAACAGCGTTTCATTTCATGCAGAATGCATCCACGGGAGCTCCAGCTGCAGTCCCTCCTGGAAGAAGCGGAGTCCGTAAAGACTGATGACATGGACCGCTGCAGAGCGATAGCCGGACACGGAGCCACACTGATTTTCCGTCATGGGATGGGCATACTTACCCATTGCAATGCCGGCCATCTTGCAGTATCCAGATACGGCACGGCCCTCGGTCCCATTTACCTTGCGCATAAGAACGGATTGTCTCCGAAAGTATATGCCGACGAGACCCGTCCCCTCCTGCAGGGTGCAAGGATAACCGCATTCGAACTCATGAATGCAGGAGTGGATGTCACCCTTATATGCGACAATATGGCTGCCTCCCTGATGGCTGCAGGCAAAATAGATATGATAATGGTAGGATGCGACAGGGTTGCCGCCAACGGGGACACTGCAAACAAGATAGGGACATTCCCACTCGCCATCGCTGCCAGATACCACAGGATACCTTTTTATGTATTGGGTCCGGAATCGACCATTGACAGGGATTGCCCCTGCGGTGCGGATATACCTATAGAAATAAGGAGAGATGAAGAGGTGACGTCTCTGTATTCAGGACAGAGAACCGCTCCTGAAGGGATAAAGGTATATAATCCCGCTTTCGATGTAACGCCAGGCGAACTTATTGCCGGCATAATAACCGAAAACGGGATATACAGGTACCCGTACGATTTTACCAAACCAAAACAACAATAACCTGATGATAAAAAACCTGGTTTTCGACCTTGGAGGAGTTATTGTCCCGCTTAACAGGATATCCTGCCTCAGAGCCTTTGATGAAGTCATAGGCTACAGGGATTTCGAGCAGATACTGAGTTCCTACCGCCAGCACGGCTATTTCGAGAAATTCGAAACAGGAGCGATATCCTCCAGGAAATTCAGACAGATCATACGCTCGCATGCCAGCCCGTCTGCCGACGGCAAACCGCGGAATATAACCGACAGGCAGATTGACTACTGCCTGAACAGGTTCCTTTCAGACATCCCCCAGGACAGGATAGACGCACTTCTGTTTTTCCGAAACGATTACCGCATGCTGCTTCTGAGCAATACCAATCCCATAGGAATGGATTACTGCAGGAAACTGTTCATGGACAAAGGCTACAGGATAACCGACATTTTCGAACGGCTGTACCTTTCCTACAAGATGAAACTCGCCAAGCCAGATCCTGAGATTTACCGCAGAATGATCGAAGATTCGGGAATCATTCCTGAAGAGACACTTTATATTGACGACTATGCTGCAAATGTAACCGCCGGAAAAGAGGCAGGACTGCACAGCATTCTGTTCACTCCCGGAAAAGAAGACCTGTATGCCAAGATTTCTGAGTTTATCGAGCGGGAGCAACGGTAACTGCTACTACATAGGAAACATGGATTCCGGCATTCTCATCGACGCCGGAATAGGTATCCGTACCCTAAAGCAAAGACTGGAAAATTCGGGCCTCGGACTGGATGCAATCCGTATGCTGCTCGTTACACACGACCACACCGACCACATAAGAGGCATAGGAAGCATTGCAAAGCGGCTTTCGGTCCCTATCTACACGACCTCGGTACTCCATAGCGCCATAGCCAGAAAAAACGGAATAGGGGAGGAAATATCCGGATGCAGACGCGTATTGCGGACCGGGCAGGAAATTGTTATAGGAGAATACGGGATTACCGCTTTCGAAGTCCCCCATGACGCTACCCAGACCTTAGGATACAGGATAAGGACGGACGGGCATTCAATAGTCATTATGACTGACCTTGGAAGAGTGCCTGAATATGCTCTGGAATACTGCAGGGAAGCCGACTACGTAGTCATAGAATCCAATTACGACATGGATATGCTTATTCACGGATCATATCCTCCGGAACTGAAGGCAAGGGTAATATCGGAGCGCGGCCACCTGAGCAACGACATGTGTGCCGATGCCATCCGGAGATTCCTGCACCCGAGGCTGAAGGGAGTTTTTCTCTGTCATCTCAGCCAGGACAACAACAGCCCGGACATTGCCCACCGGGAGTCATGGAAGGTCATTTCAAGAGCCGGAGGCTCCCAATTCCTCAAATGCCTCCCCCGCTCCGAAGTATTCTCTATGGACCTTTAGTATATCACTGTATCCTGATTCCTATAACAACAGGATTATGGTCGCTGTTCCTGAAATCCAGGGGCAGCATCCTCACTTCCGAAGAATCAAGGCTGTCTGACAGGAAGAAATAGTCGGTTACAGTAAGGACAGAATTTTCATCCAGGACCCTGTCCAGATGGCGTAGTGTCTTGCAGTCATTGCCGGCATATCCTATTCTTCCGTATGGGGACAGTTTTTCCTCTTCAAGTCTTATTGTACTGAAATGGCCGTCTGTCGTCTCTGCGGGAGAGGGAACATAAGCGGCAGGATACTGGTTCCAGTCTCCTCCGATGACAGTCTTATATCCCTTCCCGGCATATTCCGAGAGGAGACCTGCCAGAAATGCAGTCTCTTCACTTCTCATTCCTCCGGTGTCGTATGCCGTATTGTGCGTATTCCCTACTACAAGCTGAGTACCGTCTGCAAGTGTGAAGCGTAGCGTCAGGAGACACCGTTTCAGGTTGAACATGCTTACCGGGAAAGGGAACCCTGACGGATACTGGTACCGTATTGCTTCATCAGGTTCATATCGTGTCATTACGAGCAGGCCGCTGCCGACTCTTCCTACCGGTTCCTTCAACGGTATGGGGACATAAAAGGATTTGTAGTTATATGCAAAATAAAGGCTGTATTCAGGGAATGCTTCTGCCAGTAGAGCCGTTTCATCTATCCCGTATGTCCTCTTGGAATTGCGGTCCACTTCCTGAAGCAGGACAATATCCGGATTTTCCGACCTGATGGTCTCTATGGCCGAAAGCAGGTTTTCCATAGTCCTCTCTTTTGAATCCCTGACCTTTTTCCCTCCGTCATAGAAGAAATCCATATTGTCACCCAATCCTCCGTAACCAATGTTCCATGACATTATCTTAAGTGAATCGGGGAGAGGGGAGCGGCTTCCACCGCTGTACAGCAGTTCGGCTTCCTGCCTGTCCTCAGGCCTGAAATCGGTTATAAGTCCGACAGAAAGGAAAACAATAAAGCAGAATACAACCGCGGCCAACAGGACAAGGATTATTTTCAATATCATTTTAGGCATCATGCATGTATATGAAAAGAGGCTGAAAGGAATTCCAGCCTCTTGAATATCAATGTATCTGTTACTTGTATCCGATTAGAGTTTAGGACCAGCTGCCACGAGAGCCTTACCTGCTTCGTTTCCGGTAAATTTCTCGAAGTTCTTAACGAAACGTCCTGCGAGGTCCTTGGCTTTTGCTTCCCACTCTTCAGGAGTAGCATAAGTATTGCGGGGATCAAGGATGTTGGTATCAACATCTTTCAGTTCGTAAGGAACATGGAGGTCGAAGTAAGGGATTGCGTGGGTTTCAGCCTTGTCGATGCTTCCGTCGAGGATCCTGTCGATAATAGCGCGGGTATCCTTGATGGAGATACGTTTGCCTGTTCCGTTCCAGCCAGTGTTCACGAGATATGCGGTTGCACCGACTTTTTCCATCCTCTTCACGAGTTCTTCACCGTATTTGGTAGGATGCAGTGAGAGGAATGCTGCTCCGAAGCAAGCAGAGAAAGTAGGGGTAGGCTCGGTAATTCCGCGCTCAGTACCTGCAAGCTTAGCTGTAAATCCGCTGAGGAAATAGTACTTGGTCTGCTCGGGAGTAAGTTTGGAAACGGGAGGGAGAACACCGAAAGCGTCAGCTGTAAGGAAGATCACTTTAGTAGCGTGGCCGGCCTTGGATACGGGCTTAACGATGTTGTTGATATGATAGATAGGGTATGACACGCGGGTATTTTCGGTAACGCTCTTGTCGCTGAAATCTATCTTGCCGTTTGCATCTACGGTCACGTTTTCGAGAAGAGCGTTCTTCTTGATTGCATTGTAGATATCAGGTTCGTTTTCTTTGGAAAGGTTGATAACCTTTGCATAGCAGCCGCCTTCGAAGTTGAAGATTCCGTCATCGTCCCAGCCATGCTCGTCATCACCGATAAGACGGCGTTTGGGATCGGTTGAAAGGGTGGTCTTTCCAGTACCGGAGAGTCCGAAGAAAATAGCGGTATCACCGTCTTCACCGCAGTTTGCAGAGCAGTGCATTGAAGCGATTCCACGAAGGGGAAGGAGATAGTTCATGTAAGAGAACATACCTTTCTTCATTTCACCACCGTACCATGTATTGATGATGACCTGCATTTTTTCGGTAAGGTTGAATACTACTGCGGTTTCAGAGTTGAGTCCGAGTTCCTTATAGTTCTCTACCTTTGCCTTGGAAGCTGTGAGAACCACGAAATCAGGTTCACCGTAGTTTTCAAGTTCTTCTTCGGTGGGACGGATGAACATGTTCTTCACGAAATGTGCCTGCCATGCAACTTCCATGATGAAGCGGATTTTCTGACGGGTATTCTCGTTTGCACCGCAGAAAGTATCCATTACATAAAGTTTCTTGTTTGAAAGCTCCTGGGATGCAAGGTTCTTAAGCACTGCCCATGTTTCCTTGGTAACAGGTTTGTTGTCATTCTTGTAAGCTTCTGAAGTCCACCATACGGTATCCTTGGAAGTCTCGTCCATTACGAAAAATTTATCTTTGGGAGAACGGCCTGTATAGATACCGGTCATCACGTTAACAGCACCGAGTTCTGTCAACTGGCCTTTTTCATAACCTGTGAGGTTTGAATCCAGTTCGGCGTTGTACAAGTCATCGTAGGAAGGGTTGTAGATCACTTCCGTTGTTCCGGTAATACCGTACTTAGTCAAATCAATTTTTTTTGCCATTGTCAAAATGTATAATAAAAAGGTTTATAAATCTTATTGTTACCGGTCGCAGATTACTGCAAAATTTTTGCCAAAGATATTTACTATATTTGTATTTGTGAAAGAAATTTTAAAAAAATATTGGGGATTCGACAGTTTCCGGCCTAAACAGGAAGAAATCATTGCTTCTGCCCTTAGGAAAGAAGATGTTCTGGCCATTCTTCCTACGGGGGGAGGTAAATCTCTCTGCTTCCAGCTCCCGACAATGATGCAGGAAGGCATCTCCATTGTGGTTACTCCTCTTATCTCTCTGATCAAGGACCAGATACAGAATCTGAAACACAGAGGGATCAAAGCCCTTGCCGTGCATTCCGGAATGACAGCAAGGGAGATTGACATTACTCTGGACAATGCCGCATACGGGGATTACAAATTCCTGTACCTGTCTCCGGAACGCCTGAAGACCGAACTGTTCAGAAGCAGGGTCAGGAAGATGGATGTGGCATACCTTGTGGTAGATGAAGCACACTGCATATCCCAGTGGGGCTATGACTTCCGCCCTGACTACCTGGCCATTGCTGAAATCCGCGAACTTCTGCCGGAAGTACCGGTAATCGCCCTTACAGCAACGGCTACCCCGAAAGTGGCGGAAGACATTGTGGAAAACCTGCATTTCAGGAAAAAGAACATCATCTGCTCAGGATTCGAGCGTCCGAACCTTTCCTATATCGTACGCAAGACCGAGAACAAGCTCGGGGCCCTGCTGTCATTGTGTTCATCAGTACAGGGCACCGGAATAGTCTATGTACGGGAAAGGAAAACCACAAAGGAACTCGCATCATTCCTGCAGTCATCCGGGATAGATGCAGCCAGCTACAACGCAGGGATGAGCAAGGAAGAAAGGGACGATGTCCAGAAGCAATGGAAAAGCGGCAAGCAAAGGATAATGGTTGCCACCAATGCATTCGGAATGGGGATCGACAAGCCCGATGTGCGGTTTGTCTGCCACTATGATATGCCAGAAGCAGTGGAATCGTATTACCAGGAAGCCGGAAGGGCAGGCAGGGATGGACTGCACTCATGGGCAGTCCTGCTTTGGAACAACACGGACATCAAGCGGCTGGACTCCATTTTCAGGACAACCTTCCCCGGATTGGACTATATAGCCAGCGTCTACCAGAAGGTATTCAGGTATCTCGGCTATGCATATGAAGAGGGCAGGGGGGCAGTCTGCAAATTCAATCTTCTGGATTTTGCCCGGCAGTCAGGCCTCAATGCTGCCATGGCATACAATGCTCTGCGCTATATTGAGTCATGCGGATACTGGGTCCTGACCGAAGAGATAGATAACCCGACCAGAATCACATTTACTGTAAGCAGGGATGACCTGTACCGTATACAGATCGCCGACAGCAGCATGGATACTTTCATCAAGGCCCTGATGAGACTATATCCAGGATTGTTTTCCCACCTGGTCCCTATCGATGAAGAATACGTGGCAAAAGTCACGATGATATCGGACAGGGCCGTCAAGCAGAACCTTCTCAGGCTTTCGCGCATGGGAGTGATCAAATATATTCCAAGAGCCAGATCTCCGCTTATATGCCTCTCAAACGAGAGACTGACCCCGGACAACCTTTACCTGTCTCCGAAAATGTACGAAAAGAGGAAATCTGTATTCAAGGAAAGGCTGAATGCCATGTACTCCTACATATCCGAAGAAGAAAACGGACTTCCGTACTGCAGAAGCCAACGTCTTTGCCTGTATTTCGGTCAGGAAACCACCCCCCCGTGCGGACACTGTGACCTCTGCTCCCCGGAAGAAGCCGGCATGGTTTTCTGACAAAGTGCGATATTATTAGGATTTACGGAATATTGTCTGTAAATTAGTGCAAAACAACCCGCAATGAAAACTCAATTCAAGACACTGGAATCAACTGCAGACAACCTGCCAATAAGCATGGCAGCAATCCTGCCTGACGGTCCTGCGGAACCTGCATGTATCCTGCAGCTCGTCCATGGCATGTGCGAACACAAAGAACGATACTTCCCCTTCATGGAATATATGGCATCACATGGGTTCGCCTGTTTCATACACGACCACAGGGGACATGGGGCATCGGTTAAAGATTCAGGTGACCTGGGATATTTTTATGAAGGAGGAATGGAAGGAATGATCGAGGACATCCGTTCAGTAACACTTGAGGCCCGGAAGGCATTTCCTGGTATTCCTGTCATCCTGTTCGGCCACAGCATGGGTTCAATGGCCGTCAGGTCATTTGCAAAGCGCTACGACAATATGATTTCAGCCCTGATAGTATGCGGAAGTCCCAGTTACAATCCGGCATCCGGAATCGGAAAGGTCCTTGCCAACCTGTTCAGGAAATTATGCGGAGACAGATACAGACCAAGGCTGATCCAGAAAATATCATTCGGATCTTTCGGCAGGAAGTTCAGGGAATCCGGATCTCCCAATGCCTGGATATGTTCGGATCCGGAAATTGTGGAAGCCTATGACAATGACCCGCTTTGCTCTTTCCAGTTCACTGCAGACGGGTTCGTAAACCTGTTCTCCCTTATGCAGGATGCATACTCGGAAAGCGGATGGAAAGTTTCCAATCCGGACATGCCGGTCCTTTTCGTCTCAGGCACAGAAGACCCCTGCCTGATAAACCCGTGCAAGTTCAAGGATGCAGTGGACAGAGTATCCGCAGCCGGTTACCGGAATGTCCACTCCAGACTCTACCCGGGCATGCGGCATGAGATCCTGAACGAAACAGGCAAGGAACAGGTATGGAAAGACCTGCTGGATTTCTGCACAACCGGCATTCCTGCTACTAAATAACAGAAAAGAAAGTCTCTATAAGATCCCTGTGGCGGCCCCTCAGGATTATATGGTGATTGCCTATGGGATTGTTCAGGAAATATTCGAATATGCCATTCCTGTCAGGATGTATTTCCACCTGGGTCCTGCAAAGCTGCTGACTGTCGATATTGCATGAAAGCACACCTTCTTCAGCTATAAACCTCTTCAGGTCCCCTGAGACTTTGAATACGGTTATATCCCCTTCCGGCAAAAGGCCCTTGATTGCAACCCCTATCCCGGACTCGAAATGGGAATCATACCTGTACTCCCGCACCATGTCCAGCGGAACCGTACAATGCGCAAAGACTGCCGAACCCGAAGCTGAATCGAATCGCGAGGGATTCGCCTGGAATCCTGAACTTCCGGTCAGGGCATGGGCTATTGTCATGGTCAGCATGGCCGGGATATCCCCCTCGCATCCTGAAACAACCCCGTCCCTGTTGAGCATGGCCAGGGCAAGACATCCAGTGTTGCGTACCGGACCGAGAAGATCAAAACACCTGATAGTCAAAGCCCTCAGATTATATCTTGAGACAATTTCCTTCAATGCAAAATATATTGCCAGAGCCCCTGCCAGCGTATTCCTGTCATATTCCCCGGATATATCCAAAGAATCAGGGGCCATTGCAGCTTCTTTCCCTCTGGACTGCTGCTTTCCTATCTCACCGATTACTTCCTGCATGGGGACATCCACCAATTCAACCCCTAACCGGTGCAGAACGGCATCCCTGTCAGCTGCGCTTGCAATCAGCCAATCCGACGGCTTCCCGAGGACTCCAGCACGCATGCCTCTCAGAGACTGTGCTGCTTCCGATGCAGCAGCAATGCGGCACAACTTTCCGGAAACCGCCTCTGCAGATCCGTGAAGGATCTCTCCTTCTCCCCCGGTACTGCGCAAATACGAAAGGATCTCCATGGATGCTGCCAGCGAATTGGACATTCCGGAAGCAAGCAGCCATACTTTACCTGAAACGGCCTGTCTGTTCCTTATGAACAGTTCTTCTGTCCCGCCGGTCCTTACATGTATTACAGAAATGCCTTCATCACAGGAAACATCCGGATTGTCAGCATCAAGTTCCCCGCATCTGATGAACTCAAGACCGGGCATGATTCTTCCGGAAGCTTCTTCGATTCCGTTTATGAATCCCTGCGATGCACGGTCGGTCTGGTCCGGGTCGTGCAGGGGAGATGTCAGTGTATATATCCTTATATTCATGGTATTAGTGGATTTGTAGTAAATGCTATTACAACGACTATTTGAGGGTTACCTTAACAGTATTCCCGTCCTTCATTCTATAGGTTCTGCCGGCCTTCCCCTTTTCCGTTACTGTCGCAGAAAGCCTGCCGTCAGGAAGCCTGAGGATTTCAATGTCGAAATCCGAGCCGAATGCCTTTATATTGCGCAAAGCCATTCTGCCCCAGGCTGCAGGCAAACGGGGAGTCAGTTCGAAAGACCTGAAACCGGTTGGACGGATACCGAACATCCCTTCTGTAACAATACGTCCGTAAAGCCCGCTTTCTGCCGAAAGATGCCTCTGCTCTCCTTCCGGCCACGCCTCAATGGCATAAGGCACATGGTCACCCAGAAGTCTGGTCAGGGAATAGCGCTGGAGATATTCGGTGGCTTTCTCCGTTGCACCCACTGCATACACTCCGCGCAAGGCATACAGAGTGGAACGGTCCCAGAAAGTCTCGCTTCCGGCTTCGGTAAGCAGCCCGTTTTCAGTCCACAGGCGAGGGGAGAAGAGGGCTTTGATGGTTTCTTCGGCCCTTTCAGAAATCCCTACCGTAAGGGGGATACAGATCCAGGAACGGAGAATGTCATTGCCCTTGTAATATGCATAAGTATCAAATCCTTCCACTTCCTTGCCGAAATATGATTCAATATTCTTCCGGAGGGTTTCCGCTTCCTTGCGGTAGCTGTTCTGGCCTTTCCGGAGCTCCTTTGACAGACAGGAGGCCGAGATCAGGGCATCATAGTACAATGAAGATGTGCAGAGATTGGCATCACCGGATTCGAAGCGGTTTTCGAGTTCATCCGTATCCGAAGCAACGACCCCGCCTTCATTCAGCTTACGCTTGCAGTATTCAAGACACCAGGTAATAAGGGGCCAAAGCTCCTCTGCCACTTCGGGATCTCCTGATGCCAGAGCGAACCTGGTTGCACCATAGGCTATCATCGCTGCATCTCCGCGATCCCCGACCCCGTTCCAGATGTCGAGTCCTTCTGCAACTATAGAACTGGGAATAGGCTCCCATCCGTCATTTATGAAGCGGGCAAAATGCCTGAATGAATTCAGTGCCGAGGCATTGCCGTACGCATATCCTGTAAACGGGAAATAAGGATTTATGTATTCGGCCTGGTCGTTTGCCCATATTGCGGCATAGTAGGATTCCCCGCCCGGGCCATGCATCGGACCTCCCTGGGTCTCATAGATGCTTTCGCAGGCCCTTATCTTCGAGAATGCAAACATGGTGTTTATCGTCTCATCGGGGGTATCCAGAACAAGGCTGTTCATCCATGAATGTACCAGGGATTCCCTTTTCGTTTTTTCCTGATCAGCATCGGGAGTTATGGAAGAAGCCTTCAGTTCCCTGGCAGAAAGGGATGCCGAGAATCGCAGGGTATCTCCGGGCGAAAGAGTGTAATATCCTGGTTGATATACAATCCCTTCGATAATGTATGAGCCGTTCACTCCATTCTCAGGATTTGTCGTTGCGGTGAATTTTCCGGCCGGGATTTCAACCTCTAGGGTATTGTTGCCTTTGTTTATTATGGTGTATGACTCAATGAGGGCCGGCAGGTCTGCAGAAGGGAAATATTCTCTGTGCACCTCCCATTTACCCCTGTTCTTCAAATCAATGGAACTCCTGACGGAAAGGAGTCCCTTGAGCCTTATTTCTTCTACTTTCTCCCCTGAAAGCAGACTGCGTCCGTTCACAGTAACACTGCTCAGGATATCCCAACCGTACCTGCGCATCAGACTGGCGTGGGTGTTGTTAGGAACGGTACGGAGCATCGGCCACACCATGCTTTTGTTTATATGGAACGATCCGTCTGGATTTATTCCGTAACGGAACACGATCGATACCGTCTTGCCGCTCATCTCTATATGGTCGCTGTGCGGAATCCGGAAACTGCCGTTCCACGTAATCGCTGTATCTTTGGTGATTTGCCAGCGGGTGGTTTCTTCCGCTTTGATAGACAAGGTTACTGTTGCCAGGCATATGGCCAGAATAGTCCTGAACTTGTTCATGTCTGCATGGTTTTAATCATTTTCCTGCAATATACTGTCTGCACTGCCACAGAACACATCTCCTCTTCCGAAGTTTAGGCGTGCAATGCAAAGATAGTGAAAACCTCTAATGGCAGATGGATTACCGATAAATCCTGAGAAAGTTTTATGAGCGTTCCTTGAGCTAAATTGAAAAAACAACCTTCTTAATCTTACTGACGGCGTAAAAGCGGACGTTTCAGACAAGAAGGCTGCTATATCTGACATCAAAGATAAGCGATTAATATCTATTCTGCAAACAAATCCGTTAAGCGTAGCACTGCTGGGATTACGTCGCCTGCGGCTCCGTTTTCCCAGGCCCTGCGCCACGGGCGATCCTACATTCAAAAAGACACGCCGCTGCCTGCGGCACCTTCTTGTTTTTTATCCTCCTCCTTACGGAAGCAAGCTCCCGACGGATGAGGATAAAAAACAACGCCCGATTTTCATCGGGCGAGTCTTTTGGAATGTGATCCGGTTGGGATTCGAACCCAAGACCCACAGCTTAGAAGGCTGTTGCTCTATCCAGCTGAGCTACCGGACCATATCATTCGGATGGGCTCGCGCACTTGAGTGCTCCTGTTGGGAGTTTATTGCCGCCTGTTTCCCGAATGAGCGTGCAAATATACTCATTTTCTTTAAATCTGAAAGTTTTTTAGATAATTGGATGAATTTATATTCATAAAATCTTTTTTGAATTGTACGGAAGTGGTTTTTCCCTCTCCGGGGCAGGGGATATTTTTGTGGGCACAAATCAAACCGCAACCGACGGCAGATGGAGGAAAGGATTGGGAAGATTTATCTGAAACTGCCGGAAAAGATTAACAATCAATTAATTCATTTACAAAATCTATGAAACGCTTTGCTTTAATTTTTAAATCGTGGACCAGTGTGTCCATCGCATTGATGACAGGTATGGGCATGATGGCTTCTTATTCATGCACAGAGGGACCTTGCAGCAACGGATGTGAGATTCCTGAAGGAAACACATCCAGGCTAAGGATAGAACTTCTGTCAGACAGCGGCACTCCGGATACCAGAAGTACCGAAGCGCCGACTGCTGAAAGCGACAACAGAATCAATACTCTGGATATATTCATATTCCGGAACACCGCCCCGACTTCAAAAGATTACCAGAAACTGGATACATACAAAAGGTTTGAGGGAAGTGACCTGGATCTGAACAATCTGGAAATCACTACTACCACCGGGGACAAGACCATATGTGTCATTGCCAATTCACATATCTCCGACTATTCGTCAGTGATAAACATGGGCGTATTCCGGACACTTGTTTCCAGATTGCAGAATGAAAAACCCGGAGATTTTACAATGTACGGGGAAGAAAACTCGACCTTAGGACTGAATTCTAGTGTTTCCATTTCATTGGAGAGGTTCGTGGGCAGGATAAAAATAGCCTCAATCAAGACTGCCTTTACCGGACCATATGCCGGAATGAATCTTACCGACTGTCAGCTGTTTCTGATAAATGCCCATGGCGACAAACTCATTTTCAACGGAACAGCGACTGATACTCCCGTAATACTTAACAATGGAAAAATTGTGGCAGAAGACATCAACAGTACCGCATACAATGGGCTGCTGATGGACAACATCGCAGAATACATCGATGATAGCGGTTATACTGTCCCGCACTATTTCTATTGCTATGCAAATGAAAGCGACAATATAGAAGTTGCGACCAAAATTGTGCTGAAGGCATCGATAGATGGGGTAGAGTACTACTATCCAATACCTGTAAACCAGACAAATTACGGATATGCTGAAGCCAATGGACATTACGGCATCAGAAGGAATACGGAGTACTCATACGGAATAACCGTAACACGCCCAGGAAGTACCGATCCGAACGAACCTGTTGTACCTGGATCCCTGGTGCTGAGCATTCTTGATATCAAGGAATGGGAAGTCATACCAGGATTTGAGAAAATATTTTAGATAATACCATGAGAAGACTGGTTTTATTATGCATGGTGTCCGGACTCCTTTCTTCCTGCATCATGGAGGAAAGGGACGGATGTCCGTCATATCTCAGCATTGATTTTTCAGGGACTCCGGAGGAGGTGAAAAGCATAATCCTCCTGCTCAGATACGAAGACGGGTTCTGTATCATGGATACTGTCCTCAGGGAAGATTATGCTAATCCTTATGAGATTCCCGTGCGGCGTGGGACTCCGTTTGTCTCTGCTTTCGGGAATGTAGATAAAATGGTCTTTGATGACGGTTTCTCCATAATCCGTGGAGAAGAATCAGACAAAATCTATACAGATTTCCGTAAAGGTTGCTACAATGGAGACCTCAGTCACGACACGATAAAGCTCGGGAAAAGTTATATCGGCCTGTATATAAGAGTAATGAATCCGGCAGAAGCCTCCTGTTCCGTGGAGATAACTACCGAATGCAGCTCCATCGGATACAGTTATTCCGGGGAAATCATTGAAGGTATCTTCAGACATACTCCGGAGCCGCACCATATCCCTACAGCAGAAGAAGGATACTACGAGTTCCTGTCCAGGATCGTGCGGCAGAAAAACGGGGATGCAGTCCTCCGTATCAAGTCTGTCCAAAATGGGGCAGAGGAAGAGATTCTGGAAATACCGCTTTCCGAGAAACTCAAGGCAGCAGGTATGGATATGGGCAGCAAAGACCTTCAGGACATATTCATCACCATAAACTACAGCAGGAGCTCCATGAAGATTTCAGTAGATGACTGGGAAAGGACGGAGCATATTGAAATTGAAATTTAAGGATATGAAACAATTTATTTACATAATTGCAGCAATATGGATTTTTACCGTCTGTTCCTGTTCACAGACAGAGCCAGGAGATATCATTCCGGATGAATCCCATATTCTCCTCACTGCATACGTAGAAGAAAAAGGCACTACAAAAGGAGATGTCCCGGTAGTAGATGAGAACGGAATTTCCGATCTGAACATTTTCCTTTTCAACGAAAACGGACAACTGGCCTATTCCAGGTATTTCCATGAAATTTCCGAAGGGATGTCTGTGCCTTTTGCCAGAAAGAACAGCTATTCCCTGTATGCAATTGCAAATGCAGGAGACCTGTCCGGAAACCCTGGTACTTTGAATACAACCGCTATCTCCAGGCTTGTATGGCACCTGGAAGACATATCCGGTCTACAGGATACAGAGGGATGCATACCGATGGCAGGCAAGATAGACCAACGGGGATTCGAAGACGGGGAGAATGTAACGGTACCCCTTAGGAGAATGTATGCTAAGTTCCGGCTGATTGCAGATAAGAGCATGCTGGACGAGTCTGTTGAGACATTCGAGATATACAAAGTCGTATTGAGGAATCTCAACAGGAATATCAGCTATTTCACCCGGAGCAAGTCCGGTTCTGCAGGGGACATACTGCCGGCCGGAACTGCAGCAGAAGGGGCAGAATTGCAGAAACTGCATTCTACAGGTATTGATTTCTACATACCGGAAAATGCCCATGGGAACCTGCTGCCGGGCAATATCGATGAGAAAACCCATATTCCGCCGGAACCGTACAATAATCTGTGCACTTACGTAGAACTTCATGTAAAATACAGAAACGAAGAGCATTACAACGAAAATCTCATATACAGGTATTACCTCCACGACGGAAGTCCGGACAATTTTGACATCCTCAGGAATACGATGTATACCTGTAAAACCATATTCCGGGGAAGCGGGATAAATGAAGATACCTGGAGAATTGACGTTAGCGGGATGAAGGATCTGGTGACATCTGTCCATGTATCACCGGCAAAAAGGACTCTGACGGAAATAGGGGAGACCTTCAGATACACTGCCACTGTTGTTCCGGCTTCTGCCGAAAATCCGGAAGTATCGTGGAGTACAGACAATCCTTCCGTAGCAACGGTAGGAGAGGACGGCACTGTAACTGCCAAAGGGAAAGGTAGCTGCAAAGTGATTGCCACTGCAACAGATGGTACCGGAAAATCAGGATATGCAATTGTGGAAGTCGATACGTACAAATTTCCGCAGTCCATAACGGTTTCCCCTGAATCTGCCGAAATATTCATCGGTGAAAGTGTTGCTCTCACTACAACTGTGCTCCCTGAAGCAGCTGACGACAGGGATGTAATATGGAAAAGTTCTAACGAAAGCATTGCCACAGTCGATGCAGACGGAAAGGTTACCGGCATAAGCGAGGGTTCTGCACTGATAATAGGATGTACGAAAGCCAACAATCTGATGGATACAGCCAAAGTGTACGTAAAAAGAAAACTTTTCAGTTTAGGAGACATTCCGATTGTCCTGTATCCGGATTACAACTCCCCTCATGAAATAACCTGGAAATCACAACCGGATTGTACTCCGGAGCTGACTCTGACTGTTGTGGATGGAGACCCTTATGGAGCCAGAATAGAAGGGAAAAAGATTGTCGCTCATAACAATGGTACAAAGGAAGGCAATATAGGCTCCTACAGGCTTGTAGCAAAGGGAAACGGAACTGAAATCACTAGAGATTTCAAAGTAGAAGCCGGAAGTATAAGGATTAACGGAATAGGCAGGATGATATATCTGGGGGAAACGAAAACCTTGACACTATCCTCCCTCACACCTGCTGACGCAAAGGTATTCTGGAGCTCATCGGACAATTCCATAGCGACTGTTGACGCAAAAGGGACAGTTACTCCGGCAAAGCTGGGATCCTGCAGAATACGGGCCACTACAGTTTCAGGTGCCTACGATGAAATAGAAATAGAAGTCAGCTACCCGTATATTGCATTGAAACCGTTCTGCCAGATATTCGAAGGAACCGGTTTTGACCTGAAGGACAGCACAGATTTCGGGAGCACGACAGGGCTTGAAGTCAGTTACAGGATACTATCCGGAGACAAGTACATTGACCTGAACGGGAGTGTTGTCAAAGGACTACTGCGGAGCGGTACAGAAAGAGCCTTAATAGAAGCATATTATATAGGTATTCCAGAGTCATATGCCAGATGTGAAATAATGGTCAATCCGGCAGTAAGTGCAGAACTCGTTACCAGCCACAGGATTGTCAACACTGCAGGACGCATTTCTGACGGAAGCGACTGGAGCTCTTTCATGAACCATGCCGTTATCAGGTTCTCCCATGCACCGAATACAGACATAAACTGGACCTTCAAGGATTCAGAAGGGAACACGGCAACGGGTTTCCACATAATGGATGACGGCCGTCTCAATATCGTATCCAACACTGTAATGGGATCCTACACCATCACAGGCTGGGACAACCGCCGGCAATACAAAACCGATGAAATAAGCATTGAAGTATACAAACTGCTTGAATATGAGATTGTACTGACAAGTTTCACGACATACCAGAAAATGAATTTTTTCTTTTACATCTTCACATTGTCCAGCCGCTGGCACCATACATCCTTCTCTGCAATGAACGGATTTGAACAGAACATGCTGCTGCAACAGAAACTGGTTACATATTTCAGAAACCAGAGCCCGTTCCATAACATAGGCTCTCCTGGGAAACCGTCCCCTTACCTTATTGATTTCTATTCTGACATCCGGCAGACACCTCTAGGCGGATTCAACGACATACGGAACAATCTGCCATATGACAAATCCTATCTAAGGGATTCATTTACGGCAAACGGGAACACACCTTCCGGGCTGGCCGGCCAATACTACAAACTCACTACAGAGATTAACGGTATTGACGGGTATTATTTCATCAAACAAAGAAATAATTCACTGACCCAATAACTACTTGACCTGATTTATTCTATATTTGCGCTCAAACCGGATATAGAAGACTTGAACTGTATCCGTGTTCCCGAAGGAGAGATGCCGGAGTGGTCGAACGGGGCAGTCTCGAAAACTGTTGTACTCCCAGTGGGTACCGGGGGTTCGAATCCCCCTCTCTCCGCACCGGAAAGCTTGAGTTCGAAGAACTCAGGCTTTTTTTGTATCCTGCCCTGAAAGCT
>CAZXFF010000003.1:0-71152 GCA_964640305.1 uncultured Muribaculaceae bacterium
GAGCTCCTTTCCGCAAAAGGCGACTTCCCCGCCTGTCACTGTATAATTGTCCCTGCCGGCAAGGACTGCAGAAAGAGTCGACTTGCCTGAGCCGTTAGGCCCCATAATGGCATGAATTTCACCTTCCCTCACGGTCAGATTTATTCCCTTCAGAATCTCCCTTTCTCCTACCGAAGCATGGAGATTGTTGATTTCCAGCAATATATTATTCTGTTCCATATTATCAGACCATTTAATTCAAGAGCGCTAAGATACAACTTTTTGATGACTAAAAAGTACTATCTTCGCATTTGTTTTTAAATAACGGTATTGGACATCATGAAAGCAGACAGAATCACAACTCCTGACCACCCTGATTTCGGATGGTGCATTGACTTATATATGAACAGTTTTCCTTACGAAGAGAGGAGAGACAGACAATGCGTAGAATCGGATCTTGCGGACAACCGTTTCTTTTTCCTCTGTTTCAAAGAAGAAGAAACAGGGAATCCCGTAGGATTCTTCACTTACTGGGAAATGGGTGAATTCCTGTATGGAGAACATTTTGCGGTGGACCCATCCAGACGCGGAGGGGGTCTAGGCGCCGGCATTCTGGCATATGTCCTGTCGATCGGGATACCGGTAATTCTTGAAGTTGAAAAGCCTGATACAGCCATTGCCTTACGTAGGATAGATTTTTACAGAAGAAACGGATTTGTACTGAACGGGCACCTCCACTTCCAGCCTCCGTACCACAAAGACTGCCAGCCTCTGGAAATGAAAATAATGACATATCCGGAAACTTTCAGTTCTGAAAAATATGAGGATTTCAAAGAAAGACAACTGGCCATTGTCCCCCACTTTTTGGCATAATTGCCTTATTTTATTACTTTTGCAGACTGAATACCAGGACAGCATATGAACAGAAAGATAAAGACAATAAGAAAAAGCCTGCGCTTCCGCAGATGGAGCCGCAAGGCCGTGTCCGTATTCATCAGCTGCACTTCCCATGTAACAATAGGAAGAGTCTCCAAAAGCATAGCAGACGCTTCGTGCAGGAAATCGGCAAAGCCGGTCACAATCCTTGCCGGATATTCCACTGCATTCTGCGGATACAGTACTGAAATATCCTGCTGTACGGAGGACATGACTCCGGCCATTGCTGTATTATGCCAGGAATCATGCCCGACAATGCCTGAAGAAGCCTTTGCAGGCATTCCAGAACAAGAATACAAACCAAAGCGGCAGTATCCGGGAATTCCGGGCACTGCCGCCATTTTATTTTCACCATGCTACAATCATTGACAGAAAAGGTCCTGGACGGACAACAGATCAGCCAGGAAGAGGCCATGTGGCTGATGACAGAGGCTCACCTGGACAGCCTGTGTGAGTGCGCCCACAGAATAACGGAAACGCTTTCCCCGCGCAGATTCGACATGTGTTCCATCATCAATGCAAAATCCGGAAGATGTCCTGAAAACTGCAAGTGGTGTGCACAGTCCTCCCATTACAGCACCGGTGTCGAGGAATATCCGCTGGTATCCGAGGATGAATGCCTCCGCCATGCTGCCTACAACGAAAAGCAGGGCGTATCGCATTTCTCCATAGTCACAAGCGGAAAGCGTCCATCTCCCAAAGAGATAGAACGTATCTGCAAGACCGTATCCCGCATAAAGAAGGACAGCGGCATCACCGTATGTGCATCCCTGGGGCTTGCGGACTACGGCAGTCTTGTAAAACTGCATGAAGCAGGGGTAACAAGATACCACTGCAACCTCGAAACCGCCCCTTCGTTCTTCGGAGAACTCTGCACAACCCATACCTCTGCCCAGAAAACCGAGACACTGGAAGCTGCCAAAAGAGCCGGGATGGAAATCTGCAGCGGCGGGATTCTCGGAATGGGGGAAACTCCTGCCCACCGTGTGGAACTGGCCATGGAACTCAGGAAACTTGGCGTAACATCCGTTCCCCTCAATATCCTGCACCCAATCAAAGGCACTCCACTGGAATCTTCCGCACCGATAAGCGATGAAGAGCTGCTCAGGACCATTGCGGTATTCCGTTTTATCCTGCCTCACTGCTATCTGAGATTCGCAGGGGGAAGAGGCAGACTGCAGCGCAAAACCGTAGAAAAAGCCCTCTACACAGGAATAAACTCCGCAATAGTAGGAGACCTGCTGACCACGGTGGGATCAAAAGTGGAAGAAGATAAAATAATGATTCAAAATGCTGGCTATGGACTCTAGACTTCTGTTCGACGATTTTGACAGGAAACACCTGTGGCATCCCTATACTTCAGCTACCGATCCCCTGCCCACTTTCAGGGTAAAGGAGGCAAAAGGCTGTGTCATAACCCTTGAAGACGGTACGGAACTCATTGAAGGCATGTCTTCGTGGTGGTGCGCCGTACACGGATACAACAATCCTGTACTGAATGAAGCCATACGGGTCCAGACCGGGAAAATGTCGCACATCATGTTCGGCGGGCTCACCCACGGACCCGCCATAGAACTCGGCAAGCTCCTTCTGTCTATAGTCCCTCCGTCCATGGACCGTATATTCTATGCAGACAGCGGATCCGTTGCGGTAGAAGTAGCCTTGAAAATGGCTGTCCAGTACCAGTTCGCAAAGGGTCTGCCCAGGAAAAACAATTTTGTAACCATACGTTCCGGCTATCATGGGGATACCTGGAATGCCATGTCTGTATGTGATCCTGTGACAGGCATGCATAGCCTTTTCGGCAGTGCCCTGCCTATAAGGCATTTCGTACCTGCCCCGTCATCGGTATTCGGCGGAGAATGGAATCCGGACGATATCCTGCCGCTCAAAGAAGTGATAGAAAAGAACCATGACAGCCTCGCTGCGATGATTCTGGAGCCGGTAGTCCAAGGGGCAGGCGGAATGAGATTCTATAATCCACGCTATCTGACCGAGGCTGCGAAACTGTGCCGGGAGCACGGCATGCTGCTCATCTTCGACGAAATAGCCACAGGATTCGGAAGAACCGGAAAACTTTTCGCATGGGAACACGCTGGTGTAGAACCGGATATCATGTGCATTGGCAAGGCCCTTACAGGAGGATACATGACCTTCTCCGCAGTGCTTACTACTGCCAATGTTGCAGGCACCATATCCGACAATTATCCCAATGCCTTCATGCACGGTCCGACATTTATGGGAAACCCCCTTGCCTGTGCTGTAGCAAAGGCATCTACTGAACTCCTGCTGAAATCCGGATGGCAGGAAAACGTAAAAAGGATAGAAGCACAGCTGAAAGAGGAGCTGGAACCTGCCAGATCCTTGCCACAGGTCGCTGATGTCAGGGTCCTAGGAGCCATCGGGGTCATCGAAACTTCAGAACCGGTAAATATGGCCTGGATGCAGTCCCGTTTCGTGGAAGAAGGCATCTGGCTCAGACCGTTCGGGCGGCTCGTATATGCAATGCCCCCGTTCATAATAGAAGGAGGACAGCTGCACAAGCTCACTTCTTCCATGGTTAAGATAATCGGAGAGATGAAATGACCGGAAGCATTTACAACCCGTATTCAGAGGAACTCGACAGACTGTCCCGTACCGGAAGTCTGAGACACCTGCCTGCCGTGAAGTACGATGGCAGACACATCATATCGGACGGCAGGACAATGCTCAATCTCTCTTCCAACGATTATCTGGGTCTGAACTGTATCCCGTCTCTGCTCGACAGGTTTGAAGCATCCGGATACTTTACAGACCGGAGGATGTCCTCTTCTTCATCCAGGCTGCTGACCGGCAATTTCGAAGCCTATACTGCCCTGGAAAAATCGCTGGCAGGAATGTTCGGAAGGGAAAGCGCGCTGGTTTTCAACAGCGGATACCACATGAATGCCGGTATCCTGCCCGCCATAACGGACAACCGCACACTCATACTGGCAGACAAGCTTGTGCATGCAAGCATCATAGACGGTATCCGCCTTTCTTCTGCCAAATGCATAAGGTACAGGCACCAGGACTACACCATGCTCGAATCCCTGCTGGAAAAGAATGCCGGGGAATTCAGCCGTATAATCATCGTTACAGAAAGTATTTTCAGCATGGACGGGGACCTGGCCGACCTCAGGCGTCTCACCGGGCTCAGAAAACACTACGGAAATATTATGCTCTATGTGGATGAAGCCCATGCCGTAGGGGTAAGGGGAGAATGCGGTCTCGGACTTGCCGAAGAGACAGGATGCATTCAGGACATTGATATCCTCTGCGGGACTTTCGGAAAGGCACTATGTTCCGTCGGAGCATATGCCGTCTGCAGCGGAACCATGAAGGAATACCTGATAAACAGAATGCGGCCTCTCATATTTACAACAGCCCTGCCGCCCGTCAACATTGCATGGACCATGTTCATTCTGGACCTGATACCAGGACTGGGAAACGAAAGGAAACATCTGGAAAATACTGCCGCAATGCTCCGGAAAGGATTGGAAATGCGCGGCTACAGATCGGACTCCTCATCCCATATCGTACCCATGACCATCGGGGAAAACTCAGCTGCCGTCAAAAAGGCAGAAGAACTGCAGAGGGCAGGGTTCTACGTCCTGCCGGTAAGGCCTCCGACTGTTCCGGAAGGCACAGCGAGACTGAGATTTTCGCTCACTGCTGATATCGGAGAAGATGAAATCCGCAGGCTGCTTGAAGCTATAGATACAAACACTGCAGGAATATGAAACAGACATATATTATAAAAAAAGAAGGCAACAGCGGACTGGTACTATTTTTCTCAGGATGGGGATCTGAAAGCAAAATGTTCGGATATCCAGTCCCGGAAGGTTACGACTACATGCTTTGTCATGACTATACGGAGCCCGGCTTCGACTATGCGACACTGGAAGGTTACAGCCACATCAGACTGCTCGCCTGGTCCATGGGGGTATGGGTGGCAGGAAAAGTATTCGAAGGGCGCAGCATGCCCTGGGAAATGCGCATAGCCGTGAACGGCACAATGTTCCCCATAGATGACAGCAAAGGCATCCCTTCGGTTATTTTCGAAGGGACACTGGCTGCCATGTCCCCTGCCACACTTGCAAAGTTCAGACGCAGAATGTGCGACGGGGCTTACGGTCTCTCTACGTTTATGGCACACGGGCCAGAGCGCAGTGTCGAAGACCTCAAAGCAGAGCTTCAGGCAATCCGGGATGCTGTCCTTGCTGCTCCAGTACCGTGTTTCAGATGGGACAAAGCTATCATAGGACTTAGAGACAGGATATTTCCGCCTGAAAACCAGAAAGTGGCCCATTCCGGTATTCCAATAGAGGAAACCGACTCGGCACATTATGACGAACAGCTCTTCATGTCATGCCTCAACGGAGAACACGTGATATGGACAAGGAACTGATAAGGCAAAGATTCGCAAAGGCATCCGGAAGCTATGACACGGAAGCCAGCATCCAAAGGGACGTGGCCGGCAAGATGATCGGACTTATAGACCGGTTCGTCTCACCGGAAGCCCACCGGAATGTTCTGGAAATAGGTTGCGGTACAGGGATATTCACCCGTCTCTATACAGACAGGTATCATCCGGAAAAACTGTGGCTGAACGACCTGTGTCCGGAAATGGAACTGTTCCACCCTGTCCTTGAGGAGAACAATGCGGAATTCCTGCCGGGCGATGCAGAAAACATCATCCTGCCTGAAGGTCTGACACTCATCACATCATGTTCCGCAATCCAGTGGTTCGAGGATCCAGAGATGTTCTTCCGGAACTGCTTCGGGAAACTGGAACCGGGAGGATACATGGCTGTATCCACTTTCGGGAAAGGGAACATGAAGGAAATCTCGGCCGTTACCGGAGCGTCGCTGTCATATGTGAGTACGGAGGAAATGGAACGTTTCACAGAAGGGATGTTCGAGACTGTCCATTCAGGAGAAGAATGCCTCAGGCTCCATTTCGGTTCCCCGGCGGATGTGCTCAGGCACATAAGGAAAACAGGTGTCACAGGAATACGGAAAGAAAGATGGACCAAAGGTACCCTTTCCTCTTTTACCGACAGATATAAAGAACTTTACGGGCAAGATGGCAGAGGTGTTTCCCTGACATACCATCCGGTTTACTTGATTTTGAGAAAAATAGGATAATATTATTGATTATGGAACGGAATGTATATTTTGTAAGCGGCATAGATACGGGTATCGGGAAAAGCTATGCTACAGGTTTCCTGGCAAGAGAATGGAACCGGAACGGGAAAAGGACAATAACCCAGAAACTGATACAGACCGGGAACACCGGGCTGTCAGAGGACATAGAACTTCACAGGAAGATTATGGGAATACCGTTGACTGATGAAGATCTGGCAGGTTATACGATGCCTGAAATATTTTCATACCCGTGTTCCCCGCATCTGGCTGCCGAAATAGACAGGCGTAATATAGATTTCGGTAAGATAGAGAATGCAACAGCATATCTAAGTGGAAGATACGATGCCGTATTGCTCGAAGGAGCCGGAGGCCTCATGGTTCCTCTTACCAGAGATCTGCTTACCATTGATTATATTGCGGAGAAACGTTATCCCCTGATATTCGTAACATCCGGTAAACTTGGCAGCATAAACCATACCCTGCTAAGCCTCGAAGCCATAAAGTCCCGCGGCATAGAGCTTCACACCGTAGCCTACAACCGGTTTCCCCAAGAAGACGACGGCATTATCATGCAGGATACCGAATCCTATATAAGGACATATCTGGGAAAAGAGTTTCCCGGCACATCTTTTATCTCTGTTCCACTTCTCTGACAGGCAGACACTGGTGACATTTTGGCAGTATTTTCCTGTTGGCACTCCTTTTGCTGAATGGTCGGTTGCAAAACGATTATAATAACACTAAAAATTATACATCATGAACATCAAACCTTTAGCAGACAGAGTGCTCATTGAGCCCAAAGAAGCTGAAACCAAGACAGCAAGCGGAATCTTCATTCCTGATACAGCAAAAGAAAAACCCCAGCAGGGAACAGTTGTAGCAGTAGGAAACGGCAAGAAGGACGAGCCGATGGAACTCAAAGTAGGAGACACCGTACTTTACGGTAAATATTCCGGCACCGAAATCAGTGTAGACGGCAAAAACTATCTTATGATGCGCCAGTCCGATGTATTGGCAATCATGTAATTACTGTAACACATTAAAAACTTACAATCATGGCAAAAGAAATAAAATTCAATATGGAAGCCCGCAACCTTATGAAAGAAGGTGTGGACGCATTGGCAAACGCAGTAAAGGTAACACTTGGTCCTAAAGGACGCAACGTGGTAATAGACAAGAAATTCGGTGCCCCTCAGGTAACCAAGGACGGTGTATCCGTAGCAAAAGAAGTGGAACTGGAAGACCGTTTCCAGAACATGGGTGCCCAGATGGTACGTGAAGTGGCTTCAAAAACAAACGACCAGGCCGGTGACGGTACTACCACTGCAACAGTACTCGCACAGGAAATCATCAGTGTAGGTCTCAAGAACGTTACAGCAGGTGCCAACCCCATGGATCTGAAACGCGGTATCGACAAAGCCGTTGAAGTGGTAGTGGCAGACCTGAAGAAGCAGACTCAGGAAGTCGGAGAAGACATGGCAAAGGTAGAGCAGATTGCGACCACTTCAGCCAACAACGATGCATTCATCGGCAAACTCATCGCTGAAGCAATGGGTAAGGTAAAGAAAGAAGGTGTAGTTACCGTTGAAGAAGCCAAAGGTACACAGACAGAAGTGAAAGTCGTAGAAGGTATGCAGTTCGACAGAGGATATATCTCTCCCTACTTCATGACCAACCCCGACAAGATGGAAGCAGTACTCGACAATCCCAAGATCCTCATTACAGACAAGAAGATTTCCTCAATGAAAGACCTTCTGCCTGTTCTTGAGCCCATCGCACGTGACGGCAAATCCCTGCTTATCATTGCTGAAGACGTAGAAGGGGAAGCCCTTACCACATTGGTAGTGAACAGACTCCGCGGTACTCTCAAAGTGGCTGCAGTGAAAGCTCCCGGTTTCGGTGACCGCCGCAAGGAAATGCTTCAGGACATTGCTACTCTTACCGGTGCACAGGTGGTTTCAGAAGAAAGGGGCTTTACCCTCGAAAACACGACTCCTGACATGCTCGGTGATGCCGACAAGGTTACCATAGACAAGGAAAACACTACTATCGTAAACGGAAAAGGCGACAAGGATGCTATCGCTGACAGGGTTGCACAGATCCGCAAGCAGATCGAAAAGACAACTTCCGACTACGACCGCGAAAAACTTCAGGAAAGACTTGCCAAACTGGCAGGCGGTGTAGCTGTCCTGTATGTAGGTGCTGCATCTGAAGTTGAAATGAAAGAAAAGAAAGACAGGGTGGAAGATGCCCTCAACGCAACCCGTGCTGCTGTTGAAGAAGGTATCATCCCCGGTGGCGGTGTAGCATTCATCCGTGCTATCGAATCCCTCAAGAACATCAAAGGGGAAAACGAAGACGAGCAGACAGGTATCAATATCGTTGCCAGGGCTATCGAAGCACCCCTCCGTACAATTGCCGAAAATGCCGGTGTCGAAGGCAGCGTAGTGGCACAGAAAGTACGCGAAGGCAAAGGCGATTTCGGTTACAATGCCCGTGCCGACAGGTATGAAAACCTCCTCGCAGCAGGTGTAATCGACCCTACCAAGGTTACCCGCGTAGCTCTGCAGAATGCAGCATCTGTAGCCGGAATGTTCCTGACTACCGAATGTGTGATCGCTGAAAAGAAAGAAGAAACACCTGCAGCTCCTGCCATGAATCCCGGAATGGGCGGCATGATGTAGCAGATTTCCGATGAACATAAAAAGGAAGAGGCTGTGTCGTTTTGGACACAGCCTCTTTTTTATTTCGAGGAGATGAGACTCCATCGTCGTCTGCCGCATACACATGCTTCCGCAATGCCAGCAGTAAACCTTAATCTAAGCCTTGCGGTTTTTAATGGAAAAAGACAGTAGTGTAAATTCTTCTATTGACTATCAAGTACTTATGAAATCATGCGTGGATTTGAGCCTTTTAAAAAACTCCAAATCCACACTTCCGAAAATTATCATATTGACAATCAAGATTTTACGAAAGAAAAGTGTGCTTTTAAATAAGAAATATAATATAAGTACGGCACTACCTTATTCATTATCGCCATACTCATGCAACATACCAGAACGCGACCGTCCACTCCCCCTCAGGCATTAATACTGAATGTCCCTTGCTAACGTAATATCTTTTTAGCAGGAAACTGTTGATACTTCCTGTTGCATACGATCTCAACGGAAAAGACAGGATATCGCTATCGAAACCAATGAAAACATAACTGACCGTCTTAAATCCGAACCGTAATAATAAATCACTAATCTCTGTAAAAGTATATGAATAATCTATAGAAATTCCAGGAATGCAGTCAATTATACGGTTTTTGCAATGAAACAGACGTGATTCAAGCAATCCTCATCGACATGGCAACCCGACTGCTCCGTTCCCGCAGTGCACCCAATCAAGTAGCAAGATTTCTTCACCAAACAGCGCCTCCGACGATGGACCACGATTTCTTTGCCCCCGCAGTGCACTCGGCCATGGAATCTGTCTCACCGCTCCGCTACGCAGGACACTTTGCATAGCGCCATTTTTGCATATCGTTAATAATGAGAGCATTACCGATCAGGGATTTATGCAAAGCCCCCCCTTATTCCCGGCATTTTGCCCCATTTCTGCCGACCCTTTGCATAGAGCCGCTTTTGTATATTCCTTATACCCAGCATGTTACCAACTCGCACCTATGCAAAGCCCATTTAGGCTCGGAACCTTCACCTTTAGCCCCTCCTCGTAAAACTGAGATCCTATCCGGCACACCCCATCCTAACATGCCTTCATATACGCAATACTCTGATTGTCAGGCAAATGTAAAAAAATGGACGTTAGGTTTGCCTGGAACAGCCGACTTTGCCCCGATTTGGGCTATCCTAACATCCGTGCATATTCTCAATATGCAGATTATCAGGTAAATACGAATGCAGTCCAATGTTAGGTTCAGGTTTCCACTGATCTTCACTTGTACGGCTTTCCGGCACCACCACAAAGTCGCTCTTTCCTCCCGTTGTCGTTCGTATTCCGTATTCACTTCAGCACCTCGAGATGCCGTCCCAAAGCTCCTCTCAAGTTCTTCTCATCCACAACGCCCGGAATCTGCCGGATAATGGGCGTTGTGGCAGCGCATACATTGCGGGACCCTCGCGAGAAGGCCCTCTGGGGCACATTGCCGGCTGGAGGGCTTCCGCAGGTGTACCACGCGGTTTGTGGTAAAGCATTGACAGTCTGTGGCTTACGGAAAAGGGGCCGGTTCACCTGCGAAGGGGGCTGGAGGGCGCACCGCGGCGAGAGCGCTGTCTAGGGCGCATCAGCGGCCGGAGGGCTTCCGCAGGTGTACTGCGGTGTTTGTGACAAAGTAGTGGCAATCTGCTGGTTACCGGGAAAGGCCTGGTTCACCTGCGAAGGGCTCGGTACTGCGGGGAGTCCGGGTCATGGATTATTATGACGCATGTTTTTACGTCTTACGTGACAATCCATCAGAAGACCTGCGCATGCCAGCAGGAATACAGGAGTGACATAATATGAAGGGACAAGATCCATATCCCGGAAAACAGAGCCCAGAGTATCCGGTATCCATAATAAAAAATTGCGTACATAACCAGTAATCCATTGATACTCATTCTCTAAGAATCCGACAACTGCCGATAAGGCTCCTGTATGTATCAAAATATATACTGTTGCACATACAGAAACCGAACATGCAGAGATACCCCCGGCAATTTTCAGAAGCCTCCTCTTCCCGGCACGGATTTTTTCCACCATGGCTATCTCTTCCATCACGTTGTCCGTAAAATTTTCAGGTATTTTGATTTCATGCATAACCTATTGTTTTACTTTATCATATTATCCGTTTCCTTAACAATCTCTGCGAGCCTGTTGCGACAGCGGAACAGGCTTACTTTCACATTGGAAAGCGACATGCCTGTAATGCCGGCAATCTCATCAAGGCTCCTGCCCTCTTCATAAAAGGCCGAAACAATAAACCTCGAATGTGGGGGAAGCTGTTCCACTGCCTTTTCCAATGCTGCGTACTGCTTTTCCCGCAACTGTTTCATTTCAAGGTCACCGCCTTCATCAAACCAGGCCTCTCCGACCTTCATTTCCCTGTCTGTAATTCGTTCCTTGCGGGCTGCCCATCCGCTTTTCCTCATCGAGGAAGCAGCCGAATTCCAGGCAATGCTATACAGCCATGTCGAGAACGAACTGTCTCCCCGGAACTTACGGAGAGCAAAATATGCCTTTACAAATGTCTCCTGCGCAAGATCTTCTGCATCTTCCCGGTTTCCGGTCACTTTGTACAGAATGGAAAACACCATTCCTCCATACCTGTCCACCAGCACCCTGAAGAGGTCTTTCTCCCCCTCCTTTATCCTTTCGATAATACGGGCCTCTTCTTTTCTGTCTCTATGCATGGTATGGTATTTCCGTGCAGATATGACTCGGTTTTTCCAAAAAGTTACACGCCTTTACGCAAAAAAGTTTTGCATGGATCGTGTAACCTTTTCAGGTATTTGCGTCAAAGATAGCAAACAAACATTTAAAACTTTAAAATATGGAACAGGTAATCAGTTTTGCAATCGTCTCTTATTTCATATGGAGGATTCTGGAAACATGGATGCACAGGAAAGAAAGGATTCTCATGATCCAGAAACTGGAGACTCTGGATTCCGACAAGGTCGGCAGAATCGATTTCGGCAAATGGAACAACAAAGAGAATTCATTCATCACCGGAAAGTATGTTCCTCTGCGCTGGGGACTCCTTATTGCAGGTGCCGCATTGGGCATGCTCTTGGCTTTTTTCATAAAACAGCTTTACAGTGACCTGAGCTATCGAGACGCTGATTCTCTGTACTGGGCCTCGACATTGCTGTTCGGAGGTATAGGACTGGTGACATCATTCATCATCGAGAAAATAGACTCGGCCAGCAACAAAGGACAATAAAATACTCCTTTCTGAAAAAAATGTTTTTTTTGTAAAAAAATTCCTCTATGAAAACATTCCGTATCATACTGCGATTATTGCCGTTTGCCTGCTGTTTTGCAGCGGGCAGCTGCATTTCAACCCCAACAGTTAAACAAGGTATTTTCCTTATCGAAGGATTTCTGACAAACGTTCCTGACAGCACAGTCATCGGGCTGTACCGGGAAGACGGCAATGCATTGTTAAGGATTTCATCTGATACAGTCATTGGCGGCAGGTTTTCAATAAGCGACACAATCAGCACCAAAGACAGCCGTAAACTGATGCTGATGTCAGACGGACCTGGATTTCCGGGAACATGGCTCAATCTGTGGGTTGCCTCGGGAGAATATATAAAGATCAACGGCGAGGACCGTCTTCTGCCACTATGGAAAGTACAGAGCAGAATTCCGGAGCAGCAGACTGAAAACGGTTTCATGGAACTCTGCCGGCCGGAAAGGATACGTTCCATGGAATTGAGCGCAATGGAATACAGCACATTCCGAAGCGAGAATTTCGATTGGAAAACCATAGACTCACTGCGGAAACTAAGCGAACCGCTGGACAGCCTGATCTGGTTAGCCGAGATAGAGCATCTCAAAAACACTCCCGTTTCACGGGTCTGGCTTGAGAAATACAGGGATTATGCCTCTTTCCTGCAATGGAACAAGGAATTCGGCCATGCCGACCTGATACGGTCACTCTACCCCAAACTCTCCCCGGAAGACCTTTCTACCGATATCGGGCAGGAAATAAGCGGTTACATCAACCTTCCGGCCATTGTAAATGTCGGGGACGATATGGCTGATGGAGATCTTTTCGATATTGACGGAAACCTCCGGCATCTGTCCGAGTTCAAAGGGGAATACATTCTTCTCGATTTCTGGAGCCAGTGGTGCGGTCCGTGCATCGAGTCCATTCCTGAAATGGAGGAAATAACCGGTCTGTACAATGGGGTCATGACCGTTGTATCCATAAACCAGGATCCGGAAGACCAATGGAAGGAATTCGTGAAGGAGAACAATATGACAGGAAACCAGTGGAATGAATTGCGCAAAGGGAATACCGGACTTTCCGCTGCCTACCAGATTGAAGGCATTCCCCATTATGTGCTGATTTCACCTGAAGGCAAAGTCATGGAAATATGGAGCGGCTACGGGAAAGGGTCCCTGAAGAGAAAACTGAAAGAACTTATCGACTGATATTCATGAAAAAAGCATTTATTATCCTTATGGCTGCCATTACAGCCGTTTCCTGCAACAATTCAGGAGTATATACCGTCAGGGTCAACGGAGAAGGTGCCGGTTTCTATCCGGACAGTTCCAGGGTGCTGGTATTCGCACAGGGTGCAGACATCCGGTTTGACGAACCTGTAGCAAGTGCATATCTTGACAAGGGGCGGTTTGACCTGTCATTCCGGGATTCATCTGTCAAGGTATATGAACTGGTTTTCGAAGAAGATCTGGCAGACAACAGTTTCGATTTCTTCAATTTCTTTTCCGACCGTACTCCGGTGCAGTTTTCATTTTCCCACAAGTATGACAGATTAAGGGCAAAGGTCAAAGGCAGCAGGGACAATGAGGAAATATACCTGTTCAGGCAAAAATATGATGACACATATGATCTCACAGACAGTCTGTATTATGAACTGACACAAAAACTGACTGCCAGATACGGAGAGCAAGGATATCCGGAAGAAGGATCCGCTGAATTTGCGGAAATGGTTTCCGCCTTTGACAGTATTTCTGCCCTTCGGGATAAAATCACTGAAGAATCCGGATTCCTGGAATGGAAAGAAGACAGGATCCGGAATCACAAATCGCTTGCCGGTCTGCTGCAGGTATTTGCGAAAATCCAGCATTCGGTATCCGGGATAAATGCCGGAATATTGGAATCCATCGAGCCTTCTCTGTTGGAACTGTATGCGGAATACCGTGAAATATATCCTGACAACTTGCTTGTAAGTGAAATAGACAAGATCATTTCCTCTGTGGAAAGGTTGCGCTCCGGATCTCCCTATGCCGATTTCAGCGCACCATCCCTTGACGGAAAGCGTTACAGACTGTCAGAACTTATCGAAGGCAAGATAGCCGTCCTCGACTGCTGGGCATCCTGGTGTGCACCCTGCAGGAAGCACTCCAGAGATCTTATTCCGGTTTATGAGGCCTATAAGGACAGAGGATTCACTGTAGTAGGGGTTGCCAGGGAATACAGGTCCCTGGATGACATGAAACAGGCAGTGGAGACCGAAGGTTACCCGTGGATACAGCTTTACGACCTCGACGCTGCGGAAGGGATATGGGATCTCTACGGACTTTCAACTGCCGGAGGAGGTATTTTCCTGATCGGCAAGGATGGCAGGATTGTGGACAAGATCGACGACGTGTCTGTCATAAAGGAATACCTTGAAGAATACCTGGGGAAACAGACTGCCCCTACATCTTCAGCCAATTCCTTAAACCGTTGAACGAATTAAGCAGATAGAAGCCCCACATTGTCAGCATAATGGCAGCGTGGGGTTCTCCTTTTGAAAGAAATACCCCCCATATAGCCACATAGATTATATTGACCGCTATCCATAATATCCATTGCTCCATATAGGCCTTTACCATAAGGAACATTGCTATTACCTGCAGAACAGTAACGGAGGCATCTTTCCAGGGTTGCATTCCGCCTATCTGCCTGAGAACAATGGCTGCAACTACTACTGAAGCAGCCGTGACTGCCGACCAGACAAGTCTCTGACGGATATTCATTCTCCTTCCGGACACTGCAGATGACCCGCCATCCCCGTTCCCACGTTTCCGCCATGCATACCATCCTACGAACTGCATAGGCAGAAAATACAAAGCATTTAAAGCCGCTGTCCCGTAAAGCCCGGCCCTGAATGATATGAAAGCATACAGGGAGACGCTCACAATTCCGAATATATAATTGGAAATGCTTCCTTTTGCCACAAGCACCACATTCACGACTCCGGCCACTGCCGCCACGATACCGACCGGATCAGTATCCCCTGTCAGCACTGACGCCAGGATTGAAGAAACTGTTATCCCTGTAACCAGAAACAGATCTGTCCATGTTACATTCTCTATTCCGAATACTCTCATCGCATATTTCAGTTTTGATTGCCCAAATATAGCGTTTTCCATCCGGATTTTTTTACTTTTGGTATTCGATTGCGTATATGGTATGTATGGAAGAAGAACACATCATAGGTAATACTACACGCAGTGATACAAAGGCCTTTGAAGAACTGGTCAGGAAGTATTCCGGAATGGTCTACTGCATCTGCTCCAGAATATTATGCGACACCGTCGAAGCAGAAGATGCTGTCCAGGAAACATTTATGAGGGCATGGGCATCTTTTCCGAAATACGACAGGAGGCATAGCGTCGCCACATGGCTCCGTACAATTGCCTGCAGACTTTGCTATGATATGCTGAGGAAGAGGAGATATCCATACGTGACTCCTGCTCCGGTACCCGATACAGACCCTGGAAGTGAAGAGCGTCTGATATGGATGGAATCCCTCAAAGAGCTGCATCAAGTCACGAAGAACCTTTCCCCTAAGCAGAAAACAGTATTCGTCCTGCATGAAATAGAAGGCCTGGACTATGGGGAAATAAAACGCATAACCGGATTCACGTCAATTCAGATAAAAAGTAACCTTTACCTCGCCAGAAGAGCCGTCAGAAGCATGCTTGAAAATATTATGGAATAAAGTTCAGATTATGGAAAAAAAAGACCACTATACGGAATTCATTGACAGGATGCACAACAGTATTCCCGATGCCGGCACAGTAAAAAGCGCCGGCGACAGAATAATTGCTGCCATAGAATCAGAGAAGCACCGGCAGCCTGTCATGGTAAGAAGCAAACATACTGATTTGTGGAAAATTTACCTTAGCGGAGCCGCCGCTGCCTTCCTGCTGGCATTCGGTGTAGTTTCTCTCATGAAAAACCCGCAGAGCAGTGATGAATACCGGGAAAAACAGGCAGCATTGGCCACTGGAATACCTGTAATCGACCCTGAAAGGAAGCTTCTGCACTGCAGATACGGTATTCCTATGACAGACTTGGTCACAAACATAAAACATACAGGCAACGACAATCAACATTAAACCACTCACATCATGAAAAAGCACGGTAAAACAACTGTAATAACCGGAATCATCCTCCTGGCAACCAGCCACCTCATGTCATCGTGCGTTGCTGGATACTCGGTTCTATCCGAAGTAATGCCGGACGGGAGTATGATAAAAACCGTCTGGACTAAAGCAGATTCTGCATGTCTGGCAGGAGACTTCAGCAAACATCCGTTTCTTTTTGATCCATCAGACTGGGAAATGTCCGTAATCGAGCATACGGACACATTCGATTTTATCGGTGATGAATTCATACACAATTTCGTGGCCGTAAGAAAATATCTGCAGCCGACAGGTACAACAGAGAAACCTGCCTCGTCTGGAACGGCAAACCAACCCTATATAAATGGGAAAGAAGAATGGGAGGTAAAAAGGGGATTTTTCGCCGACAGATACATTTACCGTCACACATTCCCCGGAATTGCCGGAAACATGCCCCTCAGTACCGGAGACTACCTTACAGAAAAAGAGGTGGAGCTCTGGCTGGAAAGCGGACATTTCAGTGATTATGGATTCATGAACGGTGTGGAAATGTACTCTAACATGCTGTCAGGCTATTTCGTGAATTTCCAGAAATGGATATATGACTGTGCCATTGAAATCAGGTACCGCATCATTGCAGAAAATACCGGAGATTCCCTGACCGCCACCCAAAAAGAAAAACTGTTCAGCATAATAGGAAAGGAAAGGGAGGTTGACTATGAAGACATAATGCCTCCTCTGCCCAATCCCGTTTCAGTAGCCGAAGCAATGAGTTCAATATCCGGGAATCCTGCATTCATGACCTCGGTAAGACAGAAAACGGAAGAACTGGAAAACATCCTGTCCGCAAAGGAAAGTGAACTGATGGAACCTTTCCACATCGTGTACCGTTACAAGGTCGGATTGCCTGGAAGGCTGGTATCTGCCAACACATCCATGTCGGAAGACGGATACCCTGTATGGAAAGTAGACGGATACCGTCTTCTGGCAGGGGACATGGTTCTATATGCCGAATCTGTAAAAACCAATGCCTGGAGTTTCATCATCCTCGGTGCTTTAGCCGCTGCCGCAGCGATAGCGCTCTACATAAGAAGAAGGTAAGGATGCAGATCTGCAGAATTTAGTATTTTTGCAGCATCTGAACACAGAACAATTATGGAGATTGAAGAAACAGCCATGCTCCCGGACAGCGAGAGATTCATGAAAGAAGCCCTGAAAGAGGCATACAAGGCCGGAACGGAAGGGGAAATCCCCATAGGTGCTGTTGTAGTATGCGAAGGGAAAATCATTGCCAGAGCCCATAACCTTACCGAGACCCTGCACGACCCTACTGCCCATGCAGAAATGCTGGCCATAACTGCTGCCACCAACTTTCTGGGAGGGAAATACCTGCAGAAATGCACCCTGTACGTCACGGTAGAGCCATGCCCGATGTGTTCGGCAGCAATGGCCTGGGCACAAGTGGGGCGGGTCGTATTCGGAGCCGATGATCCTAAACGAGGCTATTCGCTATTCTCCCCGTCCCTGTTCCATCCCCGCACTGTCGTAGAAAAGGGCATTCTCGCAGAAGAATGCAGCTCCCTTATGAGTAATTTCTTCAAAAAACTCCGCAAGTAATGGAATTTCTGCAGGAATGGGGATACATCGGACTTTTCTTGGGGTCATTCATGGCTGCTACAGTCGTACCGTTTTCATCAGATTTCCTGATTGTCGGGATTCTGCTTGCAGGAGGTGACCCGCTTACCTCATTTCTTACTGCCACTGCAGGGAACTGGCTTGGAGGCCTTACCTCATACGGTGTAGGACGCATAGGGAAATGGGAGTGGATAGAAAAATGGTTCAGGGTAAAGGAGGAGACCCTGCTGAAACAGAAGTCGAAAATAGACAAATACGGAGCACTGCTTGCCTTCCTTTGCTGGCTTCCCTTTGTCGGGGATGTCTTTGCCATAGGGTTAGGTTTCTACAAGCTGGATTTTCTTAAATGCTCCATTTTCATGCTTATAGGAAAGGCCACGCGTTTTGCCTTCTGGATTGCCTTGTATTTCCTGTTCGATTTCCGGGGTTTCGATATGTTCGGGTAAATCGGATAACGCCAGTATTGGCATTTACGAAAATTTACATATATTTGCAGTTGGTATTGACCTATGGTGTAATGGTAGCACTACAGATTTTGGTTCTGTCTGTCGAGGTTCGAATCCTCGTAGGTCAACTTCTATGAAAGCCTGCAATTTACTTTTCATTATAGCAGTCTCCGTATTGCTTGTTGTTTCAGGATGCAGTTCAAAGCAGGGTTCAAAATCAAAATCCGATAAAAAAGACGTTGGGCCCCTGTCTTTTCCGTACCCTAGTGTACCTGCCATGGTCACATCCGGAGCAGAAGCCGGTATCTATGCAGTAACCCGTTTCTGGGACAGATATTTCGATTCCATATCCGAGTTCAGGTCTCTCCCTGAAACAGAACTCAACAATGCAATGAAATCCTATATATCAGGACTTTGGGACATTCCATTTGCAGAAGCTCTTAAAGCACAGGAGCACTTTACTGAAAGACTGTTCGGATACCATACAGCATATCCGGATGATTCCATTTACAGTTTTTTCTGTACATTAATGGAAAATGCCCTTTACAATCCACAGTCTGATTTCAGGAATGAAGACCTGTATGTTCCAGTGTTGGAAATGATGTGTCGGGATCCTTATGCTGATTCCTCCGAAAACTCAACTTTCAGATTCAGACTGGAGAAATGCAACCTTAACCGTACAGGAACCGTTGCAGGTAATTTCCCGTTCACCGACAGCAAAGGACAACGTTCTAACCTGCATGACATCAAGGCTGATTATATCATGATTCTGTTCAGCAATCCAGGATGTGCAGCCTGCGCTGAGACCATTTCAGGAATAATGTCTTCTCCCACCATCTCAGGAATGATTTCAGAAGAAAAGATCGAAGTACTGAACATATATATTGACGAAGATCTTTCCGCTTGGAAGGAAGCTTTGCCGGACTACCCGTCAGAATGGATAAATGCTTTCAATGACGATTTCTCACTTAGGGCCGGAAACAATTATGACATTAGGGCCATACCATCCCTCTATCTGCTGGACAGAAGCCACAAAGTCCTGTTCAAGGATATTTCCACTCCCATGCTTATCCACATGGCAGAACGCTTGAAATAAAGCCTGTATCCTAATTGATTTCAACAAGAGCTTCAGATACGTTTATCACAAAGTCCCCCACCCTTTCACATTCGGATACCAGATCCATATAATAAACTCCGAGCATATATGGAGTCTCTTCCGACTCCAGTTTCCTGAGGTGCTC
Source organism: uncultured Muribaculaceae bacterium (assembly GCA_964640305.1). Classification (GTDB taxonomy): domain Bacteria; phylum Bacteroidota; class Bacteroidia; order Bacteroidales; family UBA932; genus Coprenecus. The sequence goes on from CAZXFF010000003.1 coordinate 19,478, forward strand.
TTCTTTCAGATTGTCCCTGTACTCATTGATCGCATGCTCAGCATCCTGTGCATTTGAGATCTGTATTGCATGTGTAAATCCTGTACGCAGATTTTCAATCATGCAATCCAGAGCCCGGTCGACAAGATCCATCATCTTGTTAAGCTTTTTGATAAGGCTTTCATTGAACTTCTGGTCATGATTGTTCTTACGCATAAGTATTCTTCCTATATTGTAACCGGAGTCTCCTACACTTTCCAGTTCTCCTATTATCTTATACATGGAACGTATCTTGTTGATACTTTCCTGACTCAGATCCCACTCACCGATGCTTCCCAGATACTTGGCTATCTCATACTCGATCCTGTCTGATATCTGTTCATAATGCTCGAGTTTCTTGAACAGCTCATCGAATCGGTTCTCGTCATCCGAATTGTTTATTGCCTCGCGTGCATATACATACTGACGCTTCATTATTTCGGCGAAATGAACTATTTCCTGCTCTGCCTGTTCCAGGGAAAGCTCCGATGTATTCATCATTCCGCTTTGGATATAACGCAGTCTGAAAACTTCCTCTTCATCTTTCTTGCTCTTGACAATCCATGTAACCAACCTTACAATCTGAGGCGTAAACCATACCAGAACAATCGTATTGATTACATTGAACAGCGTATGGACTGTAGAAATCGCATAAAGCAGCGAATCAGAGGACTGGAACGGGTCCATTCCCCCGAACATAACCACCACTTTCGATACCAGCCACAGGAATGGCTTATAAAGCACAAGCACCCAAATTACACCGAATATATTGAAAACAGTATGCGCCATAGCAGCCCTCTTGGAAGAAACGTTCCCTACCGATGCCGCCAGGTTTGCAGTAATTGTAGTACCTATATTTTCCCCGAGGACCATCGCTGCCGCCATTTCAAAAGGTATCCATCCCTGGCTTGACATTACAAGTGTAAGGGCCATAGTTGCGCTGGAAGACTGTAGCACTATCGTCAGGACAGTACCGACAAATACAAAAATCAGTACGGAAAGGAAACCCCAGTCAGTCCAGCGGGTTATGAATGCTATCGCCTCGGGATTGTTGCTTAGATCAGGAACAGAATTCTTCAGATAGCTCAACCCTAAAAACAGAAGGGCAAAACCAATTATCATCTCGCCGACGCTCTTCCGTTTCTGTGACTTGAACATCATCAGGACAAATCCGAATGCTATCAACGGAATTGAGAGGATTGAAATATCTGCAGAAAAACCGAGAAGCGATATGATCCAGGCAGTAAAGGTCGTTCCTATATTTGCCCCCATAATTACACCTATGGCCTGCGTAAGGGTCAGAAGTCCTGCATTCACAAAACTTACTACCATGACCGTAGTCGCACTTGAAGACTGGATTACCGACGTTATGACAGTCCCTGTAAGGATGCGTGTAAACCTGTTTGCTGTCATCGCCGACAGAATGGACCTGAGTTTGTTGCCGGCTACTTTCTGCAGAGATTCACTCAACATTGTCATTCCATAAAGGAAAAGTGCAAGCGAACCGAGCAATGTCAAAATCTGGAAAATTATACTCATGACTGGTTAAATTCGTTGCAAATATAATTATCTTTGCAATATGATACGACTTAATATTTACACTTTTTTTATTGTCGCAATTCTTCTTTTATCGTCATTATCGAATCCCGCATATTGCCAATACTATACTTTGGGAGGAGACCCCGGCAGGGCCAGATGGAATGTGATAAGAACTGACAACTTCCAATTAATCTATCCTGCTGAAATAGACTCTCTTGCAAGAATTTATCTCGCAAAACTTGAAGGCAGCAGGAATGCAGTCAACAAATCATTGGATATCAATCCCAAAAGGATTCCGGTCGTCCTGCACCCATATACCACAATAAGCAACGGATCGGTAGCCTGGGCTCCGAAACGCATGGATCTCATTACAACACCTGATGCATATGATGCCGGTTCAGATCCTTGGACACACCATCTGGTAACTCATGAATTACGTCACGTAGCCCAGATGGAACATTATACAAAAGGCATTTACAATGTGTTCTATTATCTTTTGGGGGAACAGGTATCCGGGATAGGTGTCGGACTGTTCGTCCACAAGTATTTTCTGGAAGGGGATGCAGTAATATCCGAGACCGAATTTTCCCACGGAGGAAGAGGCAGGCAGGCTGATTTCACCAAATTCTACCGTGCAATGTATCTTAACGGACATTACCGCAACTATGACCAGCTTGTTCTCGGGTCGCACAAGCACTATACTCCAAACGAATATGCTTTCGGATATGCCTTGATAAGCTACCTCAGATACAAAACTGACGAATATGATATAAACAGTGTAATGTTTACGGATCCGGTAAAGTACTGGTACCGCCCTGGATATCTTCTGACCCCTATAAAGAAAGCCACCGGCCTTTCAATAGAAGAACATCTTTACAATGCCCAGACTTTTTTCACTGACATGTGGAAACAGGATTACATGAACCGCGGGGAATATACAACTCCTGAAGCCGTAGAACTTGGCAGAAAACAGGAAAGACTTTATACGGAAGTAACCAACCCCATCATAATCAGGGACTCCCTTTCCCCCTTTGACGGCCATGTACTGGCACTGAAAAACGGCATGCAGTATGCGAAATCCCTTATACTTATAGACTCTGCAGGGAAAGAGCGTTTTCTACATCACTTTAACCCTGTCTCTTCAAGGATGAGATACCATATCGGCACCGGAAAAGTTTACTGGACAGAGACCGTATCCAATGAAGCCGTAGATCTCGAAGATTTCTCCGCTCTCATGACAATGGACGTCAGATCCGGAAAAATATCAAGACTCTCAGGACGTTCCAGGTATTTCAATCCGGCACCATCGGTTACAGGGGATACCGTAGCGGTAGCCGAATACAGAATTTCCGGTTCCACCAGCCTGACCTTACTGGATGCATACAGCGGGAAACCGTTAATCAGCATTGACGCTCCGGACGGGGGGCAGATAAAGGAGATTTCATTCTGTGGAAGCAGGATACATGCAACGGTTATCAAGGACAAAGGGTTGTCAATCTGCAGTTATACGGATGGAAAATGGGAAGAAATCCTGCCACAGCAACACAGAGGGATCAACGGCATGAACTTTCACAAAGGCAAACTGTACTTTTCATCAGATCTGGACGGCGTTGTCAACATCTATGAATTCGATCCGGAAACCGCAGCGCTCACACGGATAACCAACTCTGAATACGGGGCTGACTACCCGTATTTCGACCCGGCTTCAGGAGACCTGTACTATTCCGAATACAGCATGCAGGGATACAGGGCTGTTGTCAGCAACAGGAACAACCTGATACAGGACAGCGTATCCTTTTCGGACCCTTACAAGTTCCCGATGGCTGAGATCCTGACCCGCCAGATGAAAGAAGAGGATGTGGATGATCTTTTCATCGATACCCTGAATACTTTCGACACAAAAAGATATCCGGCAAAAAGATACAGCAAAATACTCAATGCTTTCAGGATTCATTCATGGATGCCTGTATATGTAAATATAGACAGGATAAAGACATTCAGCCTTCAGAATATTACATTGACTGCATCATTGGGGGCCACAGTCTTGTCACAGAACACCTTGGGGAATATAGTGACAACATTGGGCTATGGCTTTGTAATGGACAATCTGTCCGGAAACTTTTTCCACTCAGGCCATGCCAAAATAAATGCAAAACTATTCGGGAACCTGAATACAGAAGTCTCTGTTGACATAAATGAAAGAAATTCCTGGACATACTTCTATGACTATGCATCCGGGAAACAGCAACTGCTTGAAAACAGCCACACTCCGCTCATATCCACCAGAGTCCTCGTATATTATCCTTTAAGGATAGATAGCAGAGGCTGGTACAGGTCACTTACCCCTCAGATTTCATGGAACTTCAGCAATGACCGGTTCTATTCATTCGCAGGTCCGGCCAACGGACCTGCCACCGAAGAACTTAACGGCAAGAATGAGTTTAGGAATGAACTGAGATACGGGATAAGTTACGGGCAGATAATTCCCACCGCCGATGCCCAGATTTATCCAAGATGGGGTTTCGGCATTACCGTTTACGGATCATCCGCACCATGGTCCAATGTAAATTTCGGTCATCTCGCATACCTAAACGGCTATATATACCTGCCAGGCATAACACGCCAGCAGGGGCTCAAGCTTACCGCCACATTCCAGAAACAGTTTTCGGAAGGCAAACTGTATTACATGTCTGCATTTGCCAGTCTTCCGAGAGGATACCGGAACAGTTATCCTTCGGAAACATTTGCAATGGCAACAATTGACTATGCTATTCCCATTCATCTTGGAGATTTCAGGATCGGACCAGTTTTCTATTTCCAAAGACTACAGCTTATACCGTTTGCCGACTATGCCATTGACAAGAGCCGCAATCAAAGAAGGGAATACTATTCATTCGGAAGTGACATACTTGTAGATTTTCACTTTATCAGACTTGGATTTCCGTTAAGCATGGGCATGAGATATGCTTACACCGGCCCGCAAGCAGATGCATCCAGACATTATTTCGGGTTTCTGTTCAACGTGTCTTTCAATTAGACAGTATCGAGTCCGAAATACGCAAACAGAGCATTCGCACTTTTACGGCCAATAACATTGACGATCTCACGGTAAGGAGTATTCTTCACACGGGTAACCGTTTTGTATTTGGCTATGAGCTTCTCTCTGCTTACGGCACCTACTCCAGGTATATTGTCCAGCTCCGAAACAAGGGAAGAAGCACTTCTGCGTTTGCGGTGGTGAGTAATCCCGAATCTGTGGGCTTCATCCCTTATCTGCATAATAAGTTTGAGGGATGTGGAGTTACGGTCGATGAAATGCGGATACGGATCTCCCGGAACAATGATTTCTTCCATACGCTTCGCAATTCCTATCAACGTGACTTTGCCGATAAGCCCGAGTTCGTCAAGGGCATCGTATGCTGCATGTACCTGACCTTTTCCCCCATCAATTACAATAAGCTGGGGAAGCGTCTGACCTTCTGCCAGCATTCTGGAATAGCGCCTGTTCACAACCTCTTTCATCGAAGCGAAGTCATTTGCTCCGACTACTGTCCTGATATTGAAATGCCGGTAATCCTTTTTGGAAGGAGCTGCATTACGGAAAACCACACACGAGGCAACCGGATTGGTCCCCTGGATATTGGAATTGTCAAAACATTCGATATGTTCGGGAAGGACAGCCATTTCGAGGTCTTTGCGTAGATTTTCCATGACTCGCATAGCATGGCTTTCAGGAGATTTTATGGATTCCTGCTTGAGTCTTTCGAATTTCATGGCTGCTGCATTCTTGCGGCTGAGCTCCATCAGGCTCATCCTTTCTCCTTTTACGGGCACCGTAAGCTTTGCAGGCAATACGGATTCCGAAATCTCAGGCAAAAAAGGGACAAGGATTTCGGATGGAGGATCTGCAGGATTTTCCACGTTGCTTACCATATTCAGTTTTGAGTATATTTCCGCCATGAATGACCCCAGGACATCTGCCTGGTCTTCTTCTATCTTCATGTTTATTTCCATATTGATGGACTGGATCACACATCCGTTTGATACCCTGATGAAATTACCGAAAGCATCTTCCCCTTCAAATATGATATAAAAGACATCTGCGCTATACCCGGAAACCCCGACAATAGAGGATCTGGAATAATGCTCCTCCAGCAGGACTTTTTTCTCTTTCCACTCATGGGCCTCTTCAAATTTAAGTTCCGATGCCGCTTTCCGCATTCTGGAGTCAAAATCCCGGATAAGGGCAGTACTGTTCCCGTTCAGTATCTGACGGCAGGAAGCTATATATCCGGCATATTCCTCTGCAGAAACTTTGCCGACACATGGTCCCCCGCATTTCCCGAGATGATAATTAAGACAGACCTTATACTTGCCTGCTGCAATATTCTCTTCAGTAAGCGACAGCTTGCAGGTCCTCAACCTGTATAAGGATGATAAAAGGGAAAGCAGATTATGGGCATGCATTGCAGAACTGTAAGGACCGAAATACCTTGAGCCGTCATTTACATAACGCCTTGTGATAAGTATCCTCGGAAACGGTTCATTCCTGATGCATATCCAGGGATATGTCTTCCCGTCTTTCAGGAGGATGTTGTAACGGGGCTGGAGCTGTTTTATCAGATTATTCTCCAGAAGAAAAGCATCAGACTCCGAATCAACTACCGTATGCAGGATATCTGCAATCTTCGACACCATGACAGTAGTCTTCCGGCTTAACCCGTTTGGCCTGAAATACTGCGAAACCCTTTTGTTCAGGTCCTTTGCCTTCCCGACATATATCACCGTCCCTGTTTTATCCAAAAACCTGTAAACACCTGGGCAATGAGGCAGCATCCGCAGCTTTTCCGAAAGATGCAGTTCAGACACAGGACCGGAATTTTCGTTCTCCATTGTAAAATTTATATATTTGCGCAGAAATTCAAACCTAAAACAATGCATAGGCCCAAGGACTCCGCTGCTACAAATGTAATCAATAAATCCGATATCCGGAATGCTATCGGCATTAAAGGACCTGCCGGTTCTCTTGCAGCCTCCCTGATCATGTCAGTATCCGGACTGAACAAAATCAACAGGATATATCCATCCTTCTCAAAATATTCCGGGACAGAATTCACGGCTGCAGCCATGAAGGCTTTCCGGATATCTACGGACATACGCACTGAAGATCTGTCAAATATCCCAGAGAAAGGACCATTCATAATAGTTTCAAACCATCCTTTCGGAGGATGGGACGGCATAGTACTCTATGACACAGTCGCAAGAATACGCCCTGATTTCAGGATTTTCGCCAATTATATCCTCTCATTGATCCCGAATATGAAAGACTGCTTCCTCGCAGTAAATCCCTTTACATCAAAAAAAGGATTCAACAGTTTCCGAGGGCTCAAAGAAGGAAAGACCCATCTTGAGAACGGGTCATGTCTCGGCATATTCCCTGCCGGGGAAGTTTCCACATATTACGGGAAAAAACAGCCTGCCGACAAAGACTGGAACGGAGGTATCATGAAGCTTGTCCGGAATGCCGGCTGCACTGTCATACCTGTATATTTTGACGGTACCAACTCAAAATGGTTCCATTTTGTGGGAAAGATACATCCGTCATTGCGTACCCTGAATCTTGCTAACGAACTTATAAAAAGAAGAGGCCAGACCATTACTATGCGGATAGGCAAGCCTGTTCCTGCAGGAGAAATAGCAAAATTCACCAACATTGAAGAAATGGGCGCCTATCTGAAAAACAGGGTATATGCACTTGAAGGGACTGCCCCCAGCAATAATCCGGTGTTCAATGTGTCCGCCTCCCAACATCCGATAGTCCCCCCTCTGCCTTCGACTGTCCTGGAACAGGAAATAAACCGCCTCGTTCCATTATTCGAAGTTGCCAGGTACCAGTGCTTTCTCACCGATTCCAGGGACATACCGGGGCTGATGAGAGAAATCGGAAGGAAAAGGGAGGAATCTTTCCGGCAGGTTGGAGAAGGGACCGGAAAAGAACTGGATACTGACAGGTTCGACGAATACTACAAACATCTTGTACTGTGGGACAAGGATGAGTCGAAACTGGTTGGCGCCTACCGTCTAGGGATAGGTCCAGAAATTATGGATAAATATGGAGTCGAAGGATTCTATACAAACACATTGTTCAATTTCACTCCAGCATTCACAGAAAAACTGTCCCAATCCATCGAATTGGGCCGTTCGTTTGTTTCTGTGGAATACAAAAAGGAAGCTCTACCTTTAATGCTACTTATTAAAGGATTACTATATACGGTAATTAAATATGACAACATAAAGTATTTATTTGGACCTGCAAGCATATCAAGCTGGATACCAAAATACTATACATCACTATTAGTATATTCAATGCAATATTTTGTCTCTGTTGAGAACAAGGGACTGGTATCAGCGAAAACACCATTCGAATACAATTTTCTACGTACCGACATAGATGTCCTGCTGAAAGGAAAGACAGACAACATCGACTTCCTGGACAAATACCTACAGCGTATAAGCAACGGCTATTGCCGGTTCCCTACCCTCATAAAAAAATATCTTAAACTGAATGCCCAGATCCTGACTTTCAATGTTGATAAGGAATTCAACTACTGCGTAGACGGAATGATATTCCTGGACATTGACACGGTTCCGAGAAGTGAAGTCCTGCTGCTCACAAAAGGAAGTGATAATCCGGAAAAGCTTCTGGAAAGGTTTACACTATAACGTCACGGTACAGGATCATACCCGCTGCCACCCCACGGATGACAGCGCAGCAGTCTGCGCACTGTAAGCCAGGTTCCTTTGAAGGGGCCGTGTTTCCTCAAAGCCTGCAATGCATACTGCGAACATGTCGGAGTAAAACGGCAGGATGCAGGCGTAAACGGGGATATGCATACCTGATAGAACCTTACCAGAAATACCAGAGGGAACACCGCTATCTTCCTTAACATCAATCTAAATCTTTTCCAGTGTGTTTCTGAGACCTTCGACGATTGATCCATAATCCAGAACTTGGGATGAAATATATACGAGCAGAATATGTTTGCCTGAAAGTGAAGGAAAATCCCCTTTCATATGCCGGAAGGCTTCTTTCGTCCTTCTTCTCAACAGATTTCTTTTTACAGCCCTCTTGAAAATTTTCTTCGGGACAGATACTATGACATCCCCAGGACTGTCCGTACCGCTTTCCAGAATATACATTCTGTAAGGATACGACTGTATCTTTTTCCCGGACGAATATATGGAACTGACCGAAACCATACCACTTAGTTTGATGATATGAAAGACAAAACATACCTGTCTTCCCCGGCAATCAGAATGAGGCGGTTTGTCTTCCTGGAGGCTGTCTCAATTCTGAAACATGCAGTTTCCCATACATCCGGCATACCGAAGACGGAGTTGTCATACAGCACCATTGCCAGAAAATCGCTGTACTTGTAGTATCTGTCTGTAGCATTCCCCTTCTTCCAGTCATTCTCTCCGGTTCTTGTATAAAAGACAAGGGCCCCATCGTCCTTGAACTGCAGCCTGTAATCCTGGAATGCTTCTTCATTCTTCGTATTGAACTGCCATATACCGGATATGGAATCAACAGCGGCATAGGAAGAATGAAGCTTTTCCATACCTAGGGTTGTAAATTCAGACTGCGCTTCCTTTCCGTTCACGGAGAAGGAACGGACTCCTAGAACCAGAGAAGAATCTTCATGGGACACAAAATCGTAGACATATTCTACAGCCAATGGTTCATAATTGCCGAAAAGCCCTGAAAATTGTCCCTTTACAGTCAGGTCACAGCAATATACTTCATAAGAAAGACGGTTGCTGCTCCATACGTGTCCGGTATCTGTAACGGCTATGCCTGAATAAACCAAAGAACCTGACTCGTCGAATTGCATAAAGAAACAATCCCTGTCAGACAGAACACTGCCGTCTATTGTATTGACAATCCACATACCTTTGATGTTCTCCCTGTTATAGGCAGGGTTCACCTTACTGCAGGAAACAGCTGAAAGCAGGCAGATTACAGCGGACAGACAGATATATTTCCGCAAATACAACATTCCTACCTGTTCTTCTCCATATATAACAATACTGCCTTGGAAACTGAAGGAGCTTCAGGAGTAGGTGCCTCAACCTCGACATTGAACCCATGTTCCTTCAGGGACTTGGCTGTTGTAACACCGTAAGTGACAAAAAGGAGATCCTCCTGCTTGAACTCGGGAAGATTGTGCAAAAGCGACTTTACATCAGAAGGGCTATAGAATACCACCATCTGGTAGGACTTCCAGTCTATACTTTTAAGATCACTGTATACAGTCTTGCTGAATACGGCATTTCCGAATTTCAGGCCTGCTGCCGTGAATGCCTTTATAACATCCGGCTTTACTGCATCAGTCGCAGCCAGCAGGAAGTTTTCGTTCTTATGCTTTGAACCGATGACATCGAGCACAGACTCCGTAGTCCCTTTTCCGAAGAAAATTTTCCTTTTCCTGTAAATGATATGCTTCTGCAGGTACAGTGCTATATTTTCGGTCGTACAGAAATACTTCATGGTTTCAGGAACACTTATCCTCATTTCTTCGCAAATGGAAAAGAAAGCATCTATCGATGACTTTGCTGAAAAAAATATGGCTGTATAATCCAATATTGCCACTCTCTGTGCCCTGAATTCCTTAGCGGTTACTGGCTCTATCCTGAAAAAGGGGAAATAATCTATATGGACCCCATATTTGGCGGTAATTTCTGAAAACGGGGACTGGGTATTGCCGGGAGCCGGCTGCGACACTAAAATATTTTTAACTTCCATCTCTCTGGTTATGAATTTCTAAAAGTCAATAATCAATCCTATTGCCAAACCCAATGGCAGAATTTCGAGGGTGCAAAGATATAAAATAGAAAGAAACGGCGGCTCTCCAAATGAAAAAAATATCCGGAACAACTGCATTAGGTACATGAAGAACAGTATTCCGCCTGTAACCAATGCCACTTTCATGACCGGATCAGGGATTATTGCCGGAAAGAACATGGCGGCTGTATAGATGAGAATCGAACACACAGACATCAGTACAAGAAACACTGTAAGAAGTTTCATCAGACTTGCGGTTAACGCATCTTCCCCCGTCACATACCTGATGGCTGCAAATACGAAGAATCTGAAGACGAAATATCCGGAAAGCACGGACAGGACAGTCAGATATCCTGTATCCACCAACTTAATTCCATAGACCATAAACGATACTACGGGAATGAATATGACATATACCGTCGGGAAAAATATTCCAGGAAGATTCATATCTGAAAAATTTCTCTGGTCAGGCGAACAGATGAAGTTGACAAGCCACACCCTGAATTTATCAAGATTGCTACGGCACAGCAATGCAAGGACTATCATCCCGATAAGAATCCATGCAAAAATACTGTTTCCAGCCGGAAGGGATTCCGATGGGACATACAGTCCGTATTCGTGCAGAACAGAACCGCTCCACAGCTCCTGTACCGAATAAAGTGTATCAGTTACCGCGTTTTGCTGCATACCCCATGGAAGTCAGAAGACTCAGTATCTTATCTCTAAAATCCCCCTGAATGACTATCTCCCCGTCTTTGGCACTGCCTCCCACACCGCATTTCGTCTTTAATGTGCGGGCAAGAGCGGAAAGGTCCGTATCACTGCCTACAAAACCTTTTATCAATGTAACCTGCTTGCCTCCTCTGTTTCTCCTGTCTATAGCAACTATGAGCTTCTGCCTGTCAGGGGGCAGAGTAACCGTTTCCTCTATTCCGTTTTCGGAAATGTTTACATTAGGGTTTGTAGAATATACCAGTGCCATTTCTCAAAAATTTCCGCAAAGTTAGGTATAAAAAATCAAATTAGTATATTTGCAGATTGTACTCTTATATAAAAAACATGGATAAAAGAAGATTTACATTTGTCAACCGCATCGCTGCATCTGTGGTTCTGGCAGTAGCGTCAATCACTTACCTGCTCACTATTGAGCCAACAGTAAGTTTCTGGGATTGCGGCGAGTTCATTGCATCATCATATAAACTGGAAGTCGGTCATGCACCTGGCAATCCGGTCTTCCAGATGGTCGCCCGCTTTTTTACAATGTTCACAGGCCCGGAGCATGCTGCCGTCGCAGTGAATGTGATGAGTGCCTTATGCTCCGCCTTCACTGTGTTTTTCCTGTACCTGACTATAGTACATCTGGCCCGCAGAATCGTGGAAAAGAACGGAGGGGCAGCACTTGGAACCGGAAGCGCAATCGCAATCATCGGATCCGGCATTGTGGGGTCACTTGCATACTGCTGGTCCGATACATTCTGGTTCTCGGCTGTCGAGGGCGAGGTCTATGCCATGTCCTCCCTGCTTACCGCAGCTGTTTTCTGGATGATCCTCAAATGGGAAGAAGAAGCTGAGAACCCCTATGCAAACAGATGGATTGTCCTGATTGCTTTCATCATGGGACTTTCAATCGGGGTTCACCTGCTGAACCTACTTGCAATACCGGGAATAGCCTTTGTCTATTATTTCAAGAAATCACCCAAAGTCACGACATGGGGCGGTATCGGTGTATTGTGTATCTCCGCAGTGATACTCGGATTCATACTCTGGGGCATTATCCCCTATCTGCCAAAGATAGCTTCTGTATTCGACCTGCTGTTTGTCAACGTCTTCGGGATGCCTTTCAACTCCGGAGCAATCTTTTTTGTCCTTATGCTCTTTGCAGTATGCCTTTGGGCAATATTCTTTACATGGAAAAGGAAAAAAGTCTTGTGGAACACGATAATCCTGTGCTTTACCATGATAATCATAGGATATTCGTCTTTTGCGATGGTTGTAATCAGATCCGTGAACAATACTCCTACCAATGAGGGGCAGCCCAACAATCCGTTCGCTCTCGTCAAATACCTCGGCAGGGAGCAGTATGGAAGTGTCCCTCTCGTTTACGGCCCTACATATGCCAATATGCCTGTTGACTATAAAGAAACCACTTACCATACGGCTTTGGGCGACAGGTACCACAAGGCTCCAGGTCCTATCGACTATGTATTCCCTCAAGGTAGCAAAATGCTGTTTCCCAGAATGCACAGCCGTGTTCCCCAACATATCAGATTCTACCAGAGCTATGCCGAAAACAGAGGAAAAACAGTCCCCGGATCAGAATACAGGATGCCTACATTCAAAGATAACCTGAGGTTCTTCTTCGACTACCAGTTCAACTACATGTACATAAGGTATTTCATGTGGAACTTCGCGGGCAGGCAGAATGACCTTCACGGACAGATACCTGGCGACCCTGTAAGCGGGAACTGGGAGTGCGGAATCGGATTCATCGACAGGATGCGTCTCGGAGACCAGAGCGAAGGGCCCGACTACATCATAAACAACAAAGGGAAAAACCATTATTACATGCTCCCGCTCATCCTTGGCCTGATAGGGTTTTTCTTCCAGCTCACCAAGGACAAACGGAACTGGTGGGTAGTAATGCTCCTGTTCTTCCTGACAGGTATCGCAATCATCCTTTACCTCAACCAACCGCCGTATCAGGTAAGGGAAAGGGATTATGCCTACGCAGGATCATTCTACATGTTCTCCATATGGATTGGGCTGGCCGTGCTTGCTGCATTCCAATGGCTGAAGAAACTTTCATCCAGAGGTGTCCCTGAAGCAGCAACAGCCACAACGTGCACGGTCATACTCCTTGCAGTGCCGATCCTGATGGCTTGCGAAAACTGGGATGACCATGACAGAAGCAACAGATATACCACCCGGGACATGGCTTACAACTATTTCATGTCCATGGATGAGCAGGCAATTATCGTTACACACGGTGACAATGATACTTTTCCCCTATGGTATATCCAGGAAGTGGAAAACGTAAGGACTGATGCAAGGGTAATGAACACATCACTTCTGGGCATAGACTGGTATATTGACCAGATGCAGTGGAAACAATATGAAGCTGCTCCTATAAGATTTACCACACCAAGGATAAATTACCTGTACGGCACTAACGACTATGTGTCCATAGTGGATCTCATCGACCGCCCTATTACCGTAAAGGAAGCAATACGCCTTTTCAACGATGAGAGAATCAAGCAGATATATCAGCAGAACATTATTGTATCACATAAACTGAGACTTCCTGTAAACAAGGAAAACGTTATCAAATACGGAATCGTATCTGAGAAGGATTACGGAAAGATAGCCGACACTCTGGAGCTGGATATTCCTATATCCAAGAAAAGCCTCGATAAGTCCGAACTGATGATCCTGGATATGCTCTCAAATTATGACTGGGACCGCCCTATATATTTCAATACCCAGGGCGGTGAACTCGAAATCGGAATCCGCGATTACCTGCAGTTCGAAGGTTACACATATAAACTTGTACCGATAAAGAGCAGGACCACCATTACCGAAATAAACCAGATAGATGAAGACAAGATGTATGAGAAGATCATGAATGTCTACAGATGGGACAGTTTCGGCAAGGATTTCTTCGTGGATTACCAGAATCTGAGTACATTTAATGGAGTACAGTCCCAAAGATCTGTTTTCGTACGTACTGCAGAAGGACTGTATAGAGCCGGGAAGAAAGAGAAAGCCGTCGAGATTCTGGATAAAATGCAGGAAGCATTTCCCGAAAGGAATTTCCCCCTCAACACAAGTCTCATGGCCAGCATAAACGAACTTATGGTAATCAATGCCATCGAACTGTATATCCTTTGCGGGGAAAACGGAAAGGCACTTGCAATGGCTGAAAGATTCATGGAAGAGACATATGATGCCATAAGGCTGTTCTCGACTCCTTACCACGGATCTGCACTGTCTGTCAGAGATCTGGAACAGAACATCCATCACTACCAGTATGGAATGGAACTGATAAACAGGATTGACCCTGAAAAGGCACAGAGTTATCTGGATAAGATAAACTCACTTACTGGAGCTTAACAGGATTCAATCCTCAATAAGCATATTGCAACCCCGGCGTTCTGCCTTTGGAAGCCTGCCTTCTATCGTAAAGGAACCGTCGGGGTAACTTATACCCATATCTTCAGTTTCGATAAAAGAGCATGAGTTGATATTGGCCAGATCTATTATATTGAGTACCCCCTTTGTCCCGATTGGTGCATTTCTGAAAGGATCATACATATCTTTGACGATGATACGCATCCAGGCAGGTGTCCTGAAAATTCCATCTCCGTCGGAATAAGCCTGTGAAAGCAATTCACACATACCGTATTCGGAATGGATCTTCCTTAAGCCGAATGCTGCAGAAAGAGTATCATGAAGACTTGTCCGGGATATTTCTTCCTTTCTGCCTTTCATTCCCCCGGTTTCCATTACAGTAAGCCAGGAATCGTTATTTTCCCCAATAGAGTATGCGGCTGCAAAGTCAAGGAGGGCAAAAGATACACCGAGAAGGATGACTTTGCGCCCTTGTGACTTCATCGCAGAAAGGACAGAATGCAGACGGTCATGATCATAAAGGAAAAAGCCGCTTTCAGGACTCCCGCTATCCCGGATAAGCCTATCCGCCATATAAACAAGCGATGATCCCTTACGTTCCAGATATGCCGGAAGAAGAGCCAGGATTACATAGTCTTTTGCATCACCGTAAAAATGCCTGAAAGCATTTGTAAATGCAGCCTCATAGAGAGAAATGTCCAGAACAACATGTTTCGATGGAACCATTCCCGTAGTCGAGCTGCTTGAAAAAACAACAGGGTCACCGGATATTTTCCGGTAACCCTTTGAAATTATTTCGTATTGCTTGAAGAAGCGTATCGGCAGGAAAGGAATCAGGTCAAATGTGACATTTTCCGGAGATATTCCCAGAACTTCAGAATAAGCCCGATATTGAGGACAATACTCATACTGGTAATAGAACGTTTCAAGACAGCGGATTTCAAATTCTGCCTTACTGCTTATCCCGAAGATTTCCGATTCCTCTGCCATACTACCTGTCTGCTTTCTCAAGTTCAATGGTGAAGTGCCGCATGATAGGCAGCTCTTTCACTATCTTGTAACCGCGTGTAATCGACTCGCGACGGTCATACACATTTTTAGCTGCAGCTGCAATATAATCCATATGATTGTTTGTATAGACCCTACGTGGAATGGCAAGCCTGAGGAGCTCGAGCGCAGGATATCTGTTTTCACGGGTTACAGGATCACGGTCCGCCAGAAGTGAACCGATTTCAACACCGCGGATACCGGCTTCCAGATAAAGCTCTATACCTAATGTCTGGGCTATGAATTCTTCCTTGGGAAGCGATGTGAGTATCTTCTTGGCATCAAGGAAAATGGCATGTCCGCCGGCAGGTCTCTGATAAGGCACTCCATACTCATCCAGTTTCTTGCCAAGATATGCTACCTGATTGATACGAGTCTCGAGATACTCGAACTCAGTCCCTTCACGAAGACCCTGTGCCAAAGCATTCATATCACGTCCGGCCATTCCTCCGTATGTCAGGAAACCCTCATTCATGATAGTGTACATCTGTGCTTTCTGCATATCCTGCTCGCTTCTGAAAGCCACGAAACCACCTATATTCACGATAGCATCCTTCTTTGCAGACATTGTCATATAATCTGCACCTTCATACATTTCACGGACAATCTCGCGGATACTCTTGTTTTCATAACCTTTTTCGCGGGTCTTGATGAAATATGCATTTTCTGCAAAGCGGGCAGAGTCCATAAGGAGCTTTACTCCATATTTCCTGGCAAGCGCAGTAACGCCTTTAATGTTTTCCATTGAAACAGGCTGTCCTCCGGCTGTATTGTTTGTAACAGTCAGTACAATGCAGGGAATCTTTTCCTTAGGGTATTTCTTCAGTACATCCTCGAGTTTCTGCAGGTCCATATTGCCTTTGAACGGCAATTCAAGTTCTGTATTGGCCGCCTCGGAGATTGTACAGTCCAGCGCTACTGCTTTTCTGAATTCAATATGACCCTTAGTCGTATCGAAATGGGAGTTGCCTGGCAAGATATCGCCTTCCTTGACAATGGAAGAAAACAGCACATTTTCTGCTGCACGTCCCTGGTGGGAAGGCAGAATATAAGGGAGCCCTGTCAATTCACAAATGGTGTCCTTAAGATTATAGAACGAACGGGCCCCTGCATAGCTTTCATCCCCCTCCATGATAGCTGCCCACTGTTTGTCGCTCATTGCTCCTGTCCCCGAGTCAGTCAGGAGATCAATGAATACATAATCGCTTTTCAAGAGAAAAAGATTGTATTTTGCCTCTTTTATCCACTTCTCACGCTGTTCACGTGTGCTCTTTTTAATGGTTTCTACCATTTTGATTCTGTACGATTCTGCAAAAGGAAGTTCCATATTGTTATAATTTACTGTTGTTTTATTATAATTTATCCTTGCAAAGATAAATAAAAAAACAATAATTACATTCCTGCAGGCAAGACAAAAAAAAGTCCGGCAATTCCTTGCCGGACTTTCTTAAGTATATTGTCGCCTTATCAGGCTTTCAATGCACGTTTCTTTTCCCTCTTCTGGTTCATGTCGTACATCAGAGGGGTTGCAATGAATATTGAAGAATAGGTACCGATCAGGATACCAAGAATCAGTGCTACTGCAAATCCTCTGATCACATCACCGCCGAACAGAGCGATCGCCAGCATAACCACAAGGGTCGTTCCTGAAGTATTGATTGTACGTGAGAGTGTACTGTTCAAAGCTTCGTTCACATTCTGACGGAACTCGCGTTTGGGATACAGGGTCTTGTATTCGCGGATTCGGTCGAATATGATCACACTGTCGTTGATAGCATAACCGATGATGGTAAGCACTGCAGCAATGAAGTTCTGGTCAACATCGAGGTTGAAAGGAAGGATACCGGTAAATATCGAGAAGAAACCGATAACGATAATTGCAACCTGTGCCAGTGACACGACACCGCCAAGTCCCCATGTCCATCCTTTGAATCGCGCTGCTATATATGCGAAAATCGCAAAGAGGGCGATCACTACCGCAATCATCGCATCGCGCTTGATATCATTTGCAATGGTAGGACCTACCTTATCGGAAGATATGATTCCGTTCGGGTTTTCAAGGGTTGATGTGAACTGGTCGTATGATATCTCATTCTTGAAGAAACCTTTCAATGCATTGTATAGTTTTTCGTCCACTATCTTGTCTGTCTCGGTAGAGTTGTCTTCAATCATATACTTGGTCGTAATCTTCATCTGGCTGGGACCACCGAACTGTTTTACTTCGACACCCTCACCGAACTCTGCTACAGTCGCCTCACGTACGGACTCTGCAGTAACTTCAGAATCGAACCTTACCACATAGGTCCTACCTCCCGTGAAGTCCACACCATAAGAGAAGCCTTTTATGAATATTGACAGCAAAGAGCAAATCACCAATACACCCGAAATGATATAGGTAATCTTACGTTTGCTCAGGAAATCCACCTTGGTATCTGCAAGGAAATTCTTTGTGATACCGTTATAGAATGAAATGTTCCTGTTTCTGGAAAGCTTTGCTTCAAATATCAGCCTTGTGATGAATATCGATGTCAGCATTGAAGTAATGATACCTACTACAAGAGTGGTTGCAAAACCCTGTACAGGACCGGAACCGAAGAAGAAGAGAACCAGACCTGTGATGATGGTAGTGAGGTTACCGTCAATGATAGCGGAATATGCATTCTTATAACCGTCCGCGATTGCAAGACGCAATGCCTTTCCAGCTCTAAGTTCTTCTTTCACACGCTCATATATGATAACGTTGGCATCCACTGCCATACCGAGGGTCAACACCAGACCGGCAATACCGGGAAGTGTAAGTACGGCACCGAAAGATGTCAGGGCACCGAACAGGAAGAGTACGTTGCAAAGGAGAGCAATGTCGGCAACAACACCGGCTCCTTTGTAGAAGAATATCATATAAAGAAGAACAAGGCAGAATGCTATCACGAATGAAATCATTCCTGCATTGATGGATTCACTACCCAATGAAGGGCCGACCACCTGTTCCTGAACGATAGTTGCAGGTGCTGGCAGTTTACCTGACTTGAGTACGTTTGCAAGGTCTTCAGCCTCCTCAATCGTAAAGTGGCCTGAAATGGCAGAACGTCCTCCTGTGATTTCCGTGTTTACAGTAGGGAATGAATAGACCATACCGTCCAGAACGATTGCAATGCTCCTGCCGATATTGTCAGCAGTAAGGCGTGCCCAAATCTGCGCACCCTCGGCATTCATGGCCATATCCACTTCAGGCTGACCGCCCATGTTGCCATAAGAAAGTCTTGCATCGGTTACGACACCTCCGTCAAGAGGAGCCTTGCCGTCCCTGGTATTGACCTTGATGGCAACCAGTTCATAGTATGAATCTCCGGCAAAGCGGGAAGAAGGCTTGACTGTCCACATTGGCACCAGATCGGCAGGAAGAGCTGCCTTCACCTGAGGCAGATCAAGCCAGCGGTTAATCTGTGCTGTGTCCTTATAATGTGCAACGCCGATTACGGGACCGGGCATAAGCTGTCCGTTGTACATGGAAGGATTGAGGATATAGAACAGAGGATTGTTCTTGGCATAGTTTATCTGGTCTGCCGACAAAGAATCCTGCTGCTGCACGATTTCAGAAAGAAGGTCATCTGAAGCGGCTTCATTTGTCTGTTCCTTGTCCTGACTCTCAGTTGCCTGAACGGATTCTGCATTCTGTGCATCGTCAACAAGGTCCTTTATGATACCGTTTGCTTCCTGGAGATAGCGGAATATCTCTGAATTCTCGTAAGTTGTCCAGAATTCAAGGGATGCTGTTCCCTGAAGGAGCTTGCGGACACGTTCCGGTTCCTTTACACCTGGCAACTCCACCAGAATCCTTCCGGTATTGCCAATTCTCTGTATGTTGGGAGAGGTCACTCCAAAGCGGTCGATACGGTTACGGAGAACATTGAAAGAGTTGGATATCGCACTCTCTGCCTGCTCCCTGAGCACTGCAATCACTTCTTCATTTGTACTCTGCGCACTGATACGGTCCCTCAAATCGATAGTACCGAAAATCTGTGAGAGTCTCTGGTTGGGAGCCACCTCATTCCAGGCTTCTGCGAAAAGCGTGATGAAGTCCGTACGTCCGTCCACTTCCCTTGAAGAAGCAAGCTCGATTGCACGGTTGAATTCCGGAGAGGCATTATAATTGGACAAAGCCAGCACAAGGTCCTTCAACTGCACCTGCAACATCACGTTCATACCTCCCTTCAGGTCAAGACCGAGATTTATCTCCTTTTCTTTCACTTCTTTATATGTGAATCCCAAGTAGACTTTCTCAGCATTGATCGAATCAAGGTAATACCTGTTTTTGTCTTTTCTGATGGAATCAAGATAAAATGCTTTATCCAAATCCGAAATCATGGCGAAAGATGGTTTCTGCTGCTCAGCTGCCACCGCCGCTTCGGCATACTTTCCGGCTTTGTTTTCCTGAATGCTAGTCACTGCCGTGAAGGAAAGCTGGTAGACACATGCCAGGCCAATCAAAACCGCCAATAGAGTAATGAATCCTTTACTTTGCATAGTTTTCTAAATAAGTATAAAATTTGAGGGTACAAAAGTACTATTTTTTTCTTATTTATAAAGTATTTAGTAATTTTGTTGAATAATATTGGATTATGCAGGCATACATAAGACTGTTTTCAATCATTGCAGCTGCACTTGCCGCTTCTTTCGGACTGTCGGCCCAGACGTATGATGCCAATACATCCGGCATTATGCGCGAAGCATCACGCTTGCATGCCGACTACAGATTCGATAAGGCCGAATCACTATACAGGAAAGCGCTAGAGAATATCACCGATTCCGTTTCCAGACAGTACGTAATGGACAGGATACTGGAGTGCCAGAACGGGAAAAACCTCCTGCAGATAATCGTAAGGCCGGTTTCTGTTGCTGAAAAGGACTCACCGGTGGAAGACTTTTTCCTTAATATCCCGGAATTCCAGGACGGCAGCTGGAAACCTGTTCCCAATCCTTTTGTAAAACCTG
Source organism: uncultured Muribaculaceae bacterium (assembly GCA_964640305.1). GTDB lineage: Bacteria > Bacteroidota > Bacteroidia > Bacteroidales > UBA932 > Coprenecus. Next base: position 40,047 of record CAZXFF010000003.1, read on the forward strand.
CAGAAAAGCACAGGAACCCCTATTACCATGGCGTTTATTTCCCGGACGGAAGCGACAGGATAATTTTCTCGGCCCCTGACGAAAACGGAATATGGAACATATATACCTCCTATAAAAAGGACAGTACATGGTCTGTACCTGAATTTCTCAGTGAGAATATCCTTTCCGGCAAGAACGATATTTTTCCTATTCTCAGTGCTGACGGCAAAAGACTGTACTTCGCATCGGACGGAATGGCCGGTATGGGAGGATACGACCTGTTCTGCAGCAGATGGGATGAAAGCATTAACGACTGGGGACTGCCTGAAAATATGGGATTTCCGTACTCATCCACTGCCGATGACATATTCTACTACGATACACCTGACGGAAGATTCTCCATATTCGCATCCAACCGGTCGACCTCTGCAGATTCAGTGAGAATCTATGTAACAGAAGCCATCACTACCCCTATAAGGACTCCTATAAAAGACAATGAATCAGCCAAGGACCTTGCAGAACTTGGAATATCAGTCCAGAAAGAAGCTACGATGCCTGAATCCGGTCAGGAAAAGAAGGGAAACGGGACTGTAACCGGAACAGAAATCAGTGAATATTCCTCACTGGTAAAGAATCTGCGAAATCTTCAGGTACAGCACAGTGACAAGGTCAGAAAAATTGAAGAAAGCAGACATATCTACGAGAGATCTTCCGGGGAAGACAAAGAATTCATGGCCGGCATAATCAGGGATCTCGAGACGGAACTCCTTAAAATACAACAGGACATTGACAATCTGTCTGTACAGATCCGCAAGACCGAAACCGAATTCCTGGCAAAAGGCATCATTCCTGCATTCGAAGACACAGCAGAGGAACAGGTTATCCCTGACAATGCTCAGGAGAAGCATGCCGAATACAAATTCGCAAAGATGGAAATGGGAGCAATGCCTTTCACAATCATCGAAACTCCGAAGCCAAAATTCGACTATTCCTTCAGCATAGACAGAAACAAACCAGGGAAATTTGCAGAGGACAACACCCTTCCTGACCGTCTGGTCTATCAGATTCAGTTCATGGTTCTGACCACCCATGCAAAGATAAAGGACATAAAAGGGATGAGCCCTGTTTTCGTTACCAGACTCAAATCAGGGAAATACCTGCACACCGTGGGCTTGTTCTACACATACTCGGAGGCATTGTCGCATCTGGGACAGGTAAAGAAGAACGGTTTCCCCCAGGCATTCATTGTTGCATACGACAGCGGCAAAAGCCTGTCTGTAAAACAAGCCAGGACATTGGAGAACACAAGGGCAAAGGCGACGCCTGGAAATTCGTACAGGGTTATCGTGAGAGGCTACGATACTCTCCCCGAAGAATTTATCACCGGGATAAGGGGTGCCTGTGACAAAGATATCTCCAAAGCATCTGATGAACAGGGGATTTACTATATAGTAGGCCCATTCTCTGACAAATCGGATGCCCAACTTGTAATCAGTGTCCTGAAAAATTCCGGGGCCAAGGATGTATCACTTGAAAATTTTAAATAAAGACAAATGGCTTTAATCATTTCCCTTTCTATAATCGGACTGATACTCATTATCGTCGAGATTATACTTATTCCCGGTATTTTCATTACAGGCGTGCTAGGCCTTGCTGCCATAGTCGCATCATGCTACATATCCTTCACATCGTTCGGACAGACTGCCGGTATTATAGTTTCGTCAGCCAACATCGTTCTGGGAGTAACATGCATTGTGCTTTCCCTCCGTTCAAAGACATGGCGTAAACTTTCCTTGAAAACCGAGATAGACAGCAAGACAGATTCCACTCCCGTAGACAAGGGCATTGAAATCGGTTCTACAGGAAAGACAATTACACGCCTTAACCCCATGGGCAAAGCAATGTTCGGGGAAACGGCAGCCGAAGTAACTGCAAGGAACGGCATAATAGACCCGAACAGTATAATCGAGGTAGTACTTATTGAAGACAATAAAATATATGTTAAATTAAAATAATACCAGTATGACATCTTCTGCAATAATCATCCTATGGATAGCAGTGGCCGTAATCGGCCTTATTATTCTCCTGTGGTTCTTCCCTGTGACCCTATGGTTTCAGGCCCTGATTTCCGGAGTCCGGATATCATTGATCCAGCTCGTTCTCATGAGATGGCGTAAGGTTCCCCCCGGAACAATCGTAATGGCAATGATAACAGGGACCAAGGCAGGATTGAGACTCGATGCAAACGAACTTGAAGCACATTATCTGGCAAAAGGCAATGTCCCGAATGTGGTAAATGCCCTTATTTCTGCAGATAAGGCAAATATCGCATTGGATTTCAAGATGGCCGCTGCAATAGACCTTGCCGGAAGGGACGTATTTGAAGCTGTACAGATGTCAGTTAACCCCAAAGTCATAAACACCCCTCCTGTAACTGCCGTTGCAAAAGACGGTATCCAGCTCATCGCAAAGGCTAGGGTAACAGTACGTGCAAACATCAAACAGCTCGTGGGCGGTGCAGGTGAAGAGACCGTACTTGCAAGGGTCGGCGAGGGTATCGTATCAAGTATCGGTTCTTCTGAGTCTCACAAACAGGTTCTTGAAAATCCTGACTCCATTTCAAAGGTTGTACTTGCAAAAGGACTTGATGCAGGGACAGCATTCGAAATCCTGTCAATCGATATAGCGGATATCGATATAGGTAAAAACATCGGTGCAGTCCTGCAGATTGACCAGGCGAACGCAGACAAGAACATTGCCCAGGCCCGTGCGGAAGAAAGACGTGCCATGGCTGTCGCCCAGGAACAGGAAATGAAAGCAAAAGCACAGGAGGCCCGTGCAAAAGTGATTGAAGCAGAAAAGGAAATACCCTTGGCTATGGCTGATGCTTTCAGATCAGGAAATCTCGGCATCATGGATTACTATAAAATCAAGAATATACAGGCTGACACAGAAATGAGAGAGAATATCGCAAAAGAATAGCCGGATTTCAAAATTTTTGAAAAAAATTTCGATTTGTAACACTTTTGTAACAATTCAAATATATTTTTGCGCCCGGTTTTCAAAGTTAGTGATAAGGTTAGTAAATGTGATTAGCTTAGACTCTGTCTAAAAAAAGAGCGGGCCGCCCCGAAGGACGGTCCGCTCTTATTTTTTTCACAAGAACTAGTCATCAATATCAATAATATTGAAGGCCGTATCAAACGTCAGTTCAAGGTTGTTTGTAAGGGAGACCTCGATATCCCTTCTTCCCCGTTCTATGGATACTATCCGGACATCCGGGAAATTGCTGTTTACATAAGCCACTATCTGGGCTGGAACTATACCATCAGGAATAGCGGAATACCTGCAGTCCACCTCTTTCCATTCTCCATTTTTGGAAAATTCGACTTTGATAGAATTCGCAAACAGGACCTCATATGTAACATCCATAAAGTCATGCTCTTCTTTTGCAAAGGAAACCTTCTGGTCGCTGAAATAAGTTGCTATGAACTTCTGCGCTTTTGCAGGCAACTGGTTCACATTAATGGGACGGTCATTATCCGCACAGGCCACGCCAATACCGAGAAATAACGACAGAATGGCTGAAAACAATACTTTTTTCATAATAAAACTTATTAAATTAAACACCGTAAATGATTATCACGATGCAAAATTGACAACCAATTCTTAAGCGAATTTAAAATTCCGGCCATTTTACGTAAAAATTATGGCGTTTTGCCTTAAATTCATATTGGATATCCAGATTCCTGCTTTTGGCAATTGCTGCCACAATTGCCAGACCCAGGCCAGAAGCACCGCTGGCATTACCGGCTTTGTAAAAACGTTGGAAAATCCGGTTTTTATCCAAAGGAGAGTCACCGTCATTGGAAACCGAGAAGAAACCAGGTGCAACTTTGACTTCTATACGACCTCCTTCCCTGGTATACATGAATGCGTTTTTCAGAAGATTGTTCACCAAAGACAAAGTCAAGGAATAGTCCATTGACTGGTTCTGGTTTTCGGGACCGTTGTAGAGACAATGCAGATTCTTATTCGAAAAAATCTCGGAGTACATGCCGATGCTTTCCCTAACCATACAAGCAAGATCTATGTCAGAACTGCCTGTATACTGATCGTTTTCTATCTTTGTAAGCAGCAGCAGATCCCTGTTAAGACGGACCGCCTCCGTCAACGTTCTCTGCATACTGATCAGTTCCCCCGTCTGGATCTCGTTTAACTCCGTATTGTCCAGAAGCCATTCTATCCTGTTGCCTATCACTGCTAAGGGAGTCTGGAGTTCATGTGAAGCATTGCCTATAAAATCCTTTTGAGCATTATAAGCCGCTTCAAACCTATCCATCGCATACTGTACTGATCTGTTCAGACGCTCAAATTCTTTGACATTGGTTGTATTCTCCAGCCGCACATTGGATTGGCCGGCCTTATATGAATCCAGCCAGTCAAGAAGCCGGTAAAGAGGCTTCAGATTAGAATAAAAGACCAAAGCGGATACCGATATCATAAGCAATACCATAATCAGATACAATACCATAGTCCATATTGTCACCGAACGGATCAATTCATCCTTCTCGAAAGTGGAGGTGTAAGCCTTAAACACGTAATTACTGCCGTTGCTGTCACAGAAAACAATTCTCAAAACCCTGGCATTGTCCCGGCCGGTTGAAGGGAATACCTGCTGACTGTCATAATAGTGTATGTGAGGGATTGTTCTGGCAAAGTCTTCATTTACAGGAATAATGTCATAAATTATACCTGACGGTAAAACATCCGGCATTTCTTTTCCAGCAAGAAACAGATAAATGATCGACTCGGAAAAAGACTCAAGTCTATCGTCGATATCGTCCTCCATTGCTTTTACCGTATTCAGATAAAAAAGTCCTCCCCACAGCAACATTACAGGGAACAACGCAGCTGCAAGACGTATAACCGTGCGGTACAGGAGTTTCATTTGGGAGAAATCAGTTTATATCCGAAACCATAGATTGATCTGATTTCAATATCGGATCCTGATTCCTGCAGTTTTTTTTCTGAGATTTTTCATCTGTACATAAACAAAACCATAGTCATCCGACTGGCCGAGATGATCGCCCCAGACTGCCTCTGCCAAAGTAATCTTGTCAATTACATGGTTAGGTCTCTGCATAAAATACAACAGAATATCAAACTCTTTCTTTAACAACTGGAGTTCGTTACCGTTCACTTCAACCTTACAGTTCTCTGGCTCAATGGATGTATTTCCCAGATTAATCGAAAGACTGCCCCCCGTCATTCCTCGACGTAAAACTGTCTTTATTCTTGCCTTCAGTTCTGCCATATGGAATGGCTTTGCAAGATAATCGTCCGCTCCAATTTCAAGACCGGATATCTTGTCTTCAACGGAATCCTTTGCTGAGATTATTATCACATTATCTTTCTTGCGGAGTTTTTTCAAATGCTCAAGAAGAACCAGACCGTTGCCGTCCGGCAACATAATATCCAAAAGAATACAATCATAGCTATATCCGGATATTCTTGCATCCGCACTAGTGAAATCAGACACAGCCTCCACAATATATTTATCCTCAAGCAAAGCCCTTTGCATCAATTCCAGCAAAGATTTATCATCCTCAATTATGAGCAGTTTCACGATAATGGCTTTTTATTACAAAAAAAATATATATATTCGCAGCCTAAAACTTTTCGGGGTGTAGCGCAGTTGGTAGCGCACCTGCTTTGGGAGCAGGGGGTCATGGGTTCGAGTCCCGTTACCCCGACAGAATCAAGGCTACTTTCCGTAGCTTCCGAATGATTTCATGAACTGGACACGCTCATACATCTCCGGATCAGGTATAGATGCATAACTGAGCCTGCCACATACATCTTTAAGGTTTTCAATATTGTTCTTTTCCATAAATGCGGAAATAGAATCATTGAAACCGGTTATGGATGAAATCCCGTTCCTGTATATTACAGAACATATCTGGACAGACGAAGCCCCAGCAAGAATCATCTTGATTGCAGTCTCAGCCGAATGTATTCCTGTCGTCGCTGAAATATCCATATTCCTTACGGCAGAGGACAGTATGGCTGTCCAGCGCAACACTTCTGAATATTCGTTATCATGGGAAAGAGGGGCAGCAGGGACCAGATTGAAATTATCAAGATCTATATCCGGTGTAAAGAAACGATTGAATATTACAACACCTTTTGCACCTGCTGAAGAAAGACGGCTGACAAAACCGGGAATTGCCGTAAAATGCCTCCCAATCTTGACTGACACCGGGATTTTCAGTTCAGATACGATATCCCTTACTATTTTCAGATATGAATCCTCAATCTCAGAAGAGGTCATGGAAGGTTTTGTAACCTGCTCATAGAGGTTAAGTTCCAAAGCATCTGCACCGGCTCCTTCAATTTCCTTGGCATATTCTACCCACTCTCCCTGACTATAGCAATTTATGCTGGCTATTACCGGGATCGTTACAGAATCCTTTATATTACGGATATTGCCCGAATACTTTCCAAGCGAATTGCTTCTCACATATGCATGCAGATAATCTTCCATTTCCGGATAGGACTGTCCGGCACTGGAGAGAAATTCGACTTCATTCCTGATCTGTTCTTCAAACAGGGACTTGATGACCACAGCCCCTGCCCCGGCATTCTGCATTTCCTTGACTTTAGCAGGATCTGAAGTAAGAGAACAGCTGCTTACTATTATCGGACTGTGCAGATCCAGCCCTAAATAACTTACATTTAAATTAGCCATATCCTTCTTTTTATTTCAATCCTATAGGATTCAATTTACCTAACACTGATTTGAAAGAAGTCCTTTCCTTTATTATGCTGCTTAGCTGACTTACTGGTATACGCTCCTGGTGCATTGTATCTCGATCCCTTATAGTCACGCAGTTATCCTTTAACGTATCGTGGTCTACAGTTATACAGTATGGCGTTCCGATAGCATCCTGCCTGCGATATCTCTTTCCGATACTGTCTTTTTCATCATACTGGCAGTTGAATTCGAATTTCAGCGAATCCATGATAGAACGTGCCACTTCCGGCAGACCGTCTTTCTTGACAAGCGGCAGCACTGCCAGCTTCACAGGTGCCAGGACAGGGGGAATGCGCAGGACTACCCTTTCTTCTCCGTTTTCCAGCTTTTCCTCACAATATGCAGCAGAAAGGACTGCCAGGAACATCCTGTCCAGACCAATGGATGTCTCGATTACATACGGTACATAGCTTTCTCCTGTCTCGGAATCAAAATACTGGATCTTCTTGCCGGAGAACTTCTGGTGGTTACCCAGATCGAAATCGGTTCTGGAATGGATTCCTTCCAGTTCCTTGAAACCGAAAGGGAATTCGAATTCTATATCTGTAGCTGCATTTGCGTAATGCGCAAGCTTCTCATGATCATGGAAGCGGTACTTTCCATCTCCCAATCCGAGTGCCTTATGCCACTGGAGTCTGGTCTCTTTCCATTTTGCAAACCATTTCAGTTCTTCCCCTGGACGTACGAAAAACTGCATTTCCATCTGCTCGAATTCTCTCATGCGGAAGATGAACTGCCTGGCAACAATCTCATTCCTGAAGGCTTTTCCGGTCTGCGCTATACCGAACGGTATTTTCATCCTGCCTGTTTTCTGAACATTCAGGAAATTGACAAAAATACCCTGGGCTGTCTCCGGGCGCAGATATATGATACCGTCCTCCCCGGAAATATTTCCCAACTGGGTGCTGAACATGAGGTTGAACTGCCGCACTTCCGTCCAGTTCCTCGATCCGGATATGGGACATGCTATTTCACAATCAACTATTATGTTCCTCAACTCCTGAAGATCGTTTGCATTCAGCGCCGCAGCCATCCTGCCGCGAACTTTTTCCGCCTTTTCCACATTCCTCAATACATTGGGATTAGTGGAACGGAACTGCGCTTCATCAAAGTTCTCTCCGAATTTACGGCGCCCTTTCTCCACTTCCTTTTCAATCTTTTCTTCGATTTTTGCAATATAATCCTCTATCAGAACGTCCGCACGATACCTTTTCTTCGAATCTTTATTGTCAATCAGCGGATCATTGAATGCTCCGACGTGCCCGGATGCCTGCCATATTTTAGGATGCATGAAAATGGCAGAATCGATTCCTACAATATTTTCGTTGAGACGGACCATTGCATCCCACCAGTATCGCTTGATATTGTTTTTCAGTTCGACTCCCATCTGGCCATAATCATACACAGCACTTAAACCATCATAAATCTCGCTCGAAGGGAAAATGAACCCATACTCTTTTGCATGAGCTGTAAGCTGTTTGAAAACTTCTTCTTGTGTCATATCGCAAATCCTATTAATTTTGCAAAAATAACGATTTATTTCATACTTTTGGCGCACAATTAATAATTTAAACCATGAATTTTAAAAGTCTAGTACTCCTCGCGGTATTTTCGTTTTTATCGCTGAGTCTCAACGCACAAGGTGTGGCATCAGTAAAAACTTCCTACAATGTTCTCTCGGATGGTAACATTGAAGTCTCCTTCACCATGGAAGTTCAGGACGGATGGTATGTCTATAGTACGGAAAAAGTTTCCGGAGGTCCTATGCCAACATCATTCTATGCTGACGGAAGTCAGGATTACGAACTTGTCGGCAGCCTCTTTGATGCCGAAAAGGCACATGTAAAACTCGACGAAGGATTCCAGCTCGAAGTCGGATATTTCGAAGGTACGGCTGTTTTCAAACAGATAATCAAGCCACTCACAGGCAAAGCATTTACATTGAACGGATTGCTGGAATACCAGACCTGCAACGGCGGAGAGTGCCTTCTCAATGACAACGAGATATCCCTGTCTGTAAATCCTTCATCCGAAGCGGTTGCAGCTGCTTCCCCTGAAAAACAGGAACCCGCAGCAGGAGGTTCGTCCATTTGGGGATTTCTGCTCATAGCATTCCTGGCCGGGCTTGGAGGAGTAATAACCCCTTGCGTATTCCCTATGATTCCCATGACGGTAGGATTCCTGATCGGAGGTTCCAGCACAAGTAAGGCAGGAATTGTGAAAGGCCTTATTTTCGGTCTTTCCATAATCCTGCTTTATACGGTTCTAGGACTCGTTGTTTCCCTTTTCCAGAGCACTGCAGCAACAGACGCCATCGGAACCCACTGGATTCCCAATCTTATATTCGCACTTCTGTTCCTGGTATTTGCCGTATCATTCCTCGGAGCATTCGAAATCACACTCCCCAACGGGCTAGCAAACAAAGCTGACAGAAAAGCGGACAACGGCGGATATATCGCAGCTTTCTTCGTTGCTCTTGCGATGGTAATCGTTTCATTCTCATGCACAGGTCCGTTCGTAGGTTCAATTCTGGCAGCAGCCGTAATTGACGGAGTAGCCCTCAAGCCTATCCTAGGAATGGCAGTATTCGGATTCGCATTCTCCCTTCCTTTCGTTGTACTGTCTTTCTTCCCCGGTGTTATGAAAAAACTCCCCAAATCAGGCGGATGGCTAAATGTCGTAAAGGTTGTGTTTGCTTTTGTAATGCTTGCATTTGCAATGAAATTCCTCTACAACATCGACGCTTATTTCGGATGGGGAATAATCACACGTCTCGGATTCATTGCCGTCTGGATTACCCTTGCATTCCTTCTCGGCCTGTACTTCCTCGGGCTGTTCCGCACAAACCATGATACTCCCATTGAAGGTGCGGGTTGGGGCAGGACAATAGCTGCAATCGTATGCTTTGCGTTCATGTTCTACCTTATTCCTGGACTGTTCGGTGCACAGCTTCAGAGCATTTCCGGTCTTATTCCACCACAGGACGGCTCTACAATCGTATTGTCATCCGGCACCTCACAGGCATCCTCCGGATCTGCAGAAACATCCTCTGCATACTCAGCCCTACCCCACCACAACAATCTGGAAGATGCACTGAAAGAAAGTGCAGAGACAGGGAAACCGGTTTTCATCTCTTTTAAATCCCACACATGCAGCGTATGCAAGGTAATGGAGGCAACCGTACTTAACGAAGCGGAAGTAATTGCAAAACTGAACGGTTTCGTGATTGCAAACCTCTATGTGGATGACAAGACACCGGATACTGAATTCAAAACCCTGGGCAGAAGGTTCAGAGATTATGAAATGAAGACTTTTGCATCTGCATCCCAGCCGCTCTATGCGGTTATTGACAAAGACGGCAAAGTCCTTTCAGGTCCTATCGGAAGCTGCTCTAAAGAAGAGTTCCTAGCCTTTCTGAAGTAATTGGGAAATCAGTGTTTTTGCATAATCCCTCTCCTCTATCTGGGGATGAGGGATTTTTAAATGCGGTAGATCGACAGTCCTGTCTCCATAAAGGACTATATCTATATCTATTATCCTGGAATGGTACACCCGGTGGCCGTCCGCGTCATACTCAGGTCCGGAATCCGAACGTCCCATTTTCCTCTCTACATATTTGCAGACTTCAAGCAGCGGTTCAGGCGGACAGGTTGTTTCAAACGATATGGCCTGATTGCAGAATGGAGTATCACACTGGAATCCCCAAGGTTCATTCTCCAGGATTTCTGACTCCTGGACGTCTGAAAAGAGATATGGGGCCAGCTCTGTAACCAAGAGGGAAACGGCAATCCGGAGATTCCTTTTGCGGTCACCCATATTGCTGCCCAGAATAAGATAAACGCGAACGGGTTCTTTCTCAGGAATCATAGCAGTCCAAGTTCCAACAATGCCTCATCACTCATTCTGGATTTATCCCAGGGAGGATCAAAAGTAATTTCGATAGATACATCGGTCACCCCTGGAGTATCAGCAACGGCATTGTGCACATCCTCTATCAACTGATCAGCCATGGGGCAATTCGGTGCTGTAAGAGTCATTTTTATCGAGACCTTATGGTCATCATCAATGGAAATGTCATATATAAGTCCCAGTTCATATATGTTGACAGGGATTTCCGGGTCATATATCTGCCTGAGCGCCCGTACTATATCTCTGGTGAGAGTGTTTTTGTCCATAGTCATTATCAGTTAGTTCTTGTATTTCATCGCATCAGCACGTATCTGGTCTATCATTGCAACAAGCCCGTTTGCACGTGTTGGAGAAAGGTTTTCCAGCAAGCCTATCCGGGCAATGAAATCATTGTCAGAATCCAGAATCTCATCTGGTGTCCTGCCATTGTAAACACGGATAAGAAGCGAGATTATTCCTTTTGTTATGATTGCATCACTGTCCGAAGTGAAGAACAGCTTACCATCCCTGTATTCTGTATCAAGCCAGACTCTGGACTGGCATCCCTTAATAAGATTCGAGTCGTTCTTTCTGGATTCGGATATAACCGGCATTGTCTTACCCAGTTCGATTATATACTCGTATTTGTCCATCCAGTCTTCAAAAGCCGCAAACTCTTCGACAACTTCTGCCTGTATTTCCTTGATTGTACTCATATTATATTACAAAGCAAATTACCTAAGCATCTTCAAAATCCTGTGCAAGGCAGGAATAAAGGCCTCACACTCTTCCATTGTATTGTATGGTGCCAGGGAAATCCTGACAACTCCGGTCTGACCGAATTTGTTTATCAGCGGCTCCGAACAAAGCAGTCCGGAACGAAGCGCAAATCCCATCTTTCCCAACAGTGTTGCTATGTCGCTGTGATGTGCACCTTCTACCGTAAATGATATTACCGGTGCCTTCGGTGCTGCGGTACCGTATATCCTAAGTCCTTCTATATTTTGCAATTCATACATAAGATAATCAATCATTTTCTGTTCATTTTCATGTACTTGATCATTTCTTATTGAATTTACAAATTCGATAGCTGGAGCTAAACTTGCTGCAGCTATGAAGTTAGGAGTTCCAGCTTCAAATTTCAAGGGAGATTCAGCATAGGTGGTTGACTGATAAGTTACAGTATCAACCATTTCTCCTCCTCCGAACACCGGAGGCATTTTATCCATTAGCTCTTTACGTCCATAAAGGATACCGGATCCTGTCAGGGCATATAGTTTGTGTCCTGAGAATGAATAGAAATCACACTGCAACTGCTTTACATCGACTTTCTGGTGAACGATTCCCTGAGCTCCGTCCAAATGGACAAGAGCACCATAGCGGTGTGCTGTTTCTGCCAGACGGCGAACCGGATTTACTATCCCAAGTACATTGGAAATATGGGCGGCGGAGACTATCCTGACCTTTCCTTCCGACAGTATCCTTTCTGCTTCTTCCATATTCCAGCTGCCGTCAGGATTTATGGGAAAATACCTTACCACTGCATCCTTTCTTGCCGCTGCCATCTGCCAAGGCACAATATTGGAATGATGCTCACCTTCAGAAAGCAGTATCACATCACCGCTCTTCAGGAGAAGCTCCCCCAGAGACATTGCAAGGAGATTAATAGAGGCCGTTGTGCCTGAGGTAAGAACAGTCTCGCAGCGCTCTTCTGCACCGAGAAGGTTTCTTGCGGCCTCCCTGCCGGCTTCGTACCGGAGAGTGGACATCTCGGCAAGTCCGTAAACAGCCCTATGTACATTCGCATTTGCTTCTACCATCGAATCTTTTACGAAATCTATAACTGCTTCCGGTTTCTGGGATGTTGCAGCGCTGTCAAAATAAACAACAGGCTTTCCTCCTGATGCTCTCAGGAAAGGAAAACAAGACCTTATCTGTTCAATATATTTGTCCATACCCAAAGTTATAATCGGCAAAAGTAACTATTTTTGCAGAAAAATGTTTTATGTACGATTTTATAAAAGGAAATATTGAAGAAATTAATCCGGCAGAAGCTGTCCTGGATTGTCATGATATAGGTTTCAAACTGCAGATCTCCCTTTACACCTATGAGAAAATACATATGCAGAAATCATGCAAACTTTATGTATATCAGCACTTAAGGGAAGATGAGGCGACTCTATACGGCTTTTACGACAAAGAAGAGAGGAGAATTTTCACAATGCTGATATCCGTATCAGGGATAGGTCCCAACACTGCAAGGATGATGCTCTCTTCACTCTCTCCGGATGAGGTTTCCACCGCTATCATTTCAGGAGACGTCAGCAGAATCAAGGCTGTAAAAGGCATAGGGCTCAAAACCGCGCAGAAAGTAATCATAGAACTTAAAGACAAGATTTCGAAAGGCGTTACCGGTTCCATGGATTTTGCTGCCGGTCCGGCAAATGCAAGCTCAGCAGAAGCTTGTTCTGCACTTATAATGCTCGGATTTACAAAATCGGCAGTCGAAAAGGCCGTTGGCGACATAGTCAGAAAAGAGCCTGCTCTCAGTCTTGAAGATATTATCAAGAAAGCATTAAAAGTATTGTGACACTACAATTTTTTTTAATACATTTGCGCCAAAACCAAATCAATACTGTAATATTATGAATATACCTGCAAATTTAAAGTACACTAAAGACCACGAATGGGTCAAAATCGATGGTGACATAGCTGTTGTCGGAATTACAGATTATGCTCAGGATCAGCTTGGTGATATCGTTTTCGTTGACATCCAGACAGAAGGGGAAACTCTCGAAAAAGAAGAAATTTTCGGTGCTATCGAAGCAGTGAAAACTGTTGCCGATGCTTTCATGCCTCTTTCTGGTGAAGTCATAGAAGTCAACACTGCATTGGAAGATGCACCTCAGACTGTCAACTCAGATCCTTACGGAGAAGGCTGGATGATCAAGATAAAATTGACTGACCCTTCACAGGTTGCCGACCTCCTCGATGCAGAAGCCTACAAAGCTCTCCTGTAATCCTGAGAAACCGTCTTCAGGGAGAAAATCAGAAAAGAGACCATTGCCGGTCTCTTTTTTTTATACAATCTATTGAATATTTTTCTTATCTTTGAAGAGACAAGCCCCTTCTATTCACTTCTTTGACTAAAAATCACAGCTATGATTGAACAAGTACCACGCACATTTGACCTTCTTGAAAACCTTAAAAGGAACTTCCCTTACAAAAAAGACATTCTTTCAAGAAAGACCGGAAACGATTGGATAAAATACAGTGTAGACGATTACATCGAATACTCCCATTTGTTTGCCTATGCAATGGCCAAACTTGGATATGGTACTGGCGATAAAATCATTACTGTCTGCAACAACAGACCGGAATGGAATTTCATCGACATGGGAGCCAACATGGCAGGAATGGTTCATGTTCCTGTTTTTCCGACACTCAGTAATGATGATTTCCTGTATATTTTCAATCATAGTGACGCAAAGGTAATAGCTCTGGGAACCAAAAGCCAATACAAAGCCATTGAACCTATTGTTGGGAAAATGGACAAACCGGCCCGGATAATCCTGATGGATGACTCCGACGACGTAGAATGCATGAGGGATATGTATGATCTGGCAAAAAAACACAGAGAAGAAATGGAGCCGGTAATAGCCATGCGTAAAAATTCAATAAAAACCGGAGATATCGCATCGATTATATATACATCGGGGACTACCGGCAGGCCTAAGGGTGTAATGCTTTCACACGAAAACCTGATGTTCAATGCATACGGACATGCTAAACGTCAGAATCTCGGCCCCAAGCACAAGATGCTCAGTTTCCTCCCTCTATGCCATGTCTATGAAAGAAGCATGAACTATGAATACCAGTATGTAGGAATAAGCATCTACTACGCAGAAAGTCTTGGTACAATTGCCAGAGACCTTGAAGACTGCCACGCAGACGGTTTCTGTGCTGTTCCACGCGTCCTGGAAATGATGTATTCCAAACTTGAAGCTGCCGGAAAAAATCTTAACGGAATAAAAAAGGCCATATACTTCAAGGCATGGGATTTCGGGAACAATTACGACAATGCCCATAAAGGAAAACTCTACAACTTGAAAAGGGAGATATACGACAGACTGGTATACAGCAAGTGGCGCGAAAAGCTAGGAGGGAACGAAATGCTCGTGGTTTCCGGAGGATCTTCAATACAGGCCAAGATAGTCAGACTGTTCAATGCTGCAAAACTGCATATCTTCGAGGGTTATGGGATGACAGAAACATCACCTGTCATAGCGGTTAACAGCCCGGCTGACGGTTATAACGTAATCGGAACTGTAGGCAAAGCCCTTGAAGGTACAGAACTCAGGATTGCAGATGACGGAGAAATACTCACCCGCGGCCCACACGTTATGGTAGGATATTACAAAAACCCCGAAGCAACTGCTGAAGTGATTGATTCTGAGGGATTTATGCACACAGGAGACATAGGGAAACTAATTGACGGGAAATACTTGAAAATAACTGACAGAAAAAAGGAAATATTCAAACTTTCTTTAGGGAAATATATAGCTCCACAAGTTATAGAGAACATGCTAAGGGAATCCCCTTATATAGAGAACTGCATAGTAATAGGTGAAAACCAGAAATTTGCATCTGCCATAATTGTACCTAATATAGAAAGACTTCATTTCTGGGCAGCAAAACACAATATCACTTTTGAAAACAACACACAGCTGATTGCAGACCCCAAGATAATTGCGAAACTCCATGCTGAAGTAGAAAATGTAAATGCTTCCCTAGCACACCATGAAAGAATCAAAAGGGAAAGAATTGTATACGATGAATGGACTACAGCAAATGGTTTGCTCTCTCAGACCCAAAAATTGAAAAGATCAGCAATACATTCAAAATATAGTGAAATAATAAAAGAAATATACAAACAATAGACCTATGGTGGAATTCCGGTTATCAACAGAGTCCGATTATGATAGTCTGAGAGAGTTGTGGAAGATCTGCTTTGGATCTGACAGAGAATTCCTGTCTCTGTATTTTTCTGAAGGTATACATTTGACCAGGACATACGTAATTGCAGAAGAAAACGAAATTCACACAGCACTTTCCCTTTTCAATCTGAAACTGAATGGTATGAGCGGAAGATATGTTTACGGTGTCTGTACCCACCCGTCACAAAGAGGCAAACATTATGCCGTCCAACTTCTTCAACATGCAGAAAGCAAAGAGTCTGATGCTGTTTTTTTCATTACAAGACCTGCATCTCCCACCCTATTTGAATACTACGATAAAGCCGGGTACACTTTCCTCATAAGTCGTTCCGAAACCATTATAGAACCAAGTGAGAATCCCCTACCTGTAATCCCGAAAGAAATTGACGGTCTTGAACTATATTCACTGAGAAGCAATTTTTTGACTGCAAATTATTTTTCCTGGGGACTAAAAGAATGCCAATACATCATAGACTACATTAAATATTGCAAAGGCTGCTGTCTATCATTTGGAAGCAACCGCTATCTTATAGGATACCCTGAAGACAGAACGTTTCTTATACTGGAGTCCAATATTGACACAAAGACAATAGCCGCTTTTGTAAAAACATTCTACAGTTCCTGCGAAAGAGCCATATTATATTCAAAAGCAAACAACAAAAACAGAAAACCATTCGCCTTACTGAAAACGACGAATAAAACATTATGCCCAAACAAAGACTTGCTGTTTAGTTTTTCGATGGAATAATGTTCCACGTGGAACTATCTCCCAAAATGTACCAACAAAACGGATATATCGGCGGGAGAAACTCCAGGTATACGGGATGCTTGAGCAATATTACGTGGTCGATATTTAGTAAGTTTGAGTCTGGCTTCCATAGAAATTGAAGATATTGACATAAAATCAAAATCAGGTGGGATAGTCAGCCTTTCTAATTGCTTGATTTTATTACTTAGTGCGAGCTCCCTATCAAGATAGCCAGAGTATTTAAGAAAAATCTCAACAGAAGTAATTATATCTTCAGAAAGATTCGTATAAGTACAAGAAGTAGTAAGAGAATTATACGGCAAGGAGGAAAAAAGCAGGGAAACGTCATGATGCATCAAAGATACAGCCCGATTGAGAAATCTTGAGAGGACAGCACGTTTTGTAGATGGAACAAACTGATATAAAGCAGAAAGTGTAAGTTGAGGTCTACTGGCCAACTCCGATAATGGCTTTATGTTATCAACAGGTGTAGTACCGTTCTTTCGTAAAAAAGGATTAATGACATCTAGAGCTGGCTTTGTAGAAACTAGAGCGGAAGTCAATTTGGACTTTGCACGCAATTTTAATTCGAGAAGAGACTTTCGCTCATCTGATATTAAACCGATCTTATCGGCAAGCGGTGTTAACCTTTCGTCCGCATTGTCCTGTCTTAAAAGAATACGGTACTCAGCACGTGAGGTAAACATCCTGTATGGCTCATCGACTCCTTTAGTAACAAGATCATCGACAAGGACCCCTATGTATGAGGAATCTCGAGTAAGAATGAATTCATGTTCCCCGTGGAACCTTAATGCAGCATTTATGCCCGCATATAGCCCTTGTGCGGCAGCCTCTTCATATCCGGTGGTTCCGTTAACTTGACCAGCAAGAAAAAGATTTTGAATGAATTTTGAACGTAAAGTGATATCCAACGCTGTCGGGTCAAAATAGTCATATTCGATCGCATAGGCTGGTCGCAAAATATGTGCCGATTCAAACCCAAGGATTTTTTCCAGAGCCTTGCGCTGGATCTCGTAAGGTAATGATGAAGAAAAACCCTGTAGATAATACTCATTGGTATTCCATCCTTCTGGCTCTAGGAAAAGTTGATGTGAGTCTTTGTCAGCAAAGGTCCTGAGTTTGTCCTCGATGCTGGGACAGTATCGAGGACCGATTCCTGTAATCTTGCCTGAGAAAAGAGGAGAAAGATGGAAGGCAGACTTAAGTATATCGTGCACCTGTGCATTCGTGTGCGCAATATAGCATGGTTTCTGAGGAAGTCCGGACTGAATAGAAGTTCTGTAATTCAGATAAGAAAATTTTGCAGGATTAGCATCACCTGGCTGTAAGGAAAGTCGGGAAAGGTCTACTGTACGTATATCGATTCTTGGTGGAGTCCCGGTCTTCATGCGACCTGTTGGAATACCCCGCTCTGCTAATTGGGATGTAAGATAATATGAAGGAGGTTCGGATATTCTGCCTCCTTCTGAAGTCTCTTGTCCGACATACATCCTGCCATTCAGGAATGTACCAGCCGTGAGGATGAAATAAGATGCTGAAAATTCAGCGCCGAGCGAGGTTCTGACAGATGTGATAGTATCTGCATCAAAGCTGATTGAAGAGACTGTATCCTGCCAAAGATACAAATTGACAGTATTTTCCAACAGATAACGCCAATTCATCGAGTAATGCATTCGATCACACTGCGCCCTTGGACTCCACATCGCAGGTCCCTTTGAACGGTTAAGCATCCTGAATTGGATAGTCGATGCATCAGTGACGATACCAGAAAACCCGCCTAAAGCATCTATCTCTCTGATTATCTGACCTTTAGCAATACCACCAATGGATGGATTACAGGACATTTGAGCAATTTTGTTCAGATCCATGGTTATCAGTAGAACCTGACAACCCAATCTTGCTGACGCAACAGCGGCTTCACAGCCAGCGTGGCCGGCTCCAATGACTATAATATCAAAATGGTGCAGCATTACTTCGGTTGATAGTTTTGGTTGAAATTCAAAAGCTCTTCGGGGAGCAAAGATAATGCACTTTCCTCTGCTGCGGTCATCTGGAGTTTCAGTTCAGGTGTCACATCGTCGAAACCAGTCAAATGGAGGATTCCATGAGCCATGACGCGGTAAAGCTCCAATGTGAAAGTGGAACCATATAGCTGAGCATTGGAATGGACAGAATCTAAGCTTATAAAGATATCAGCAGAAACTTTCTGCGTGTTGCCATGAGATTGCGGAGTATATCCTGAGGTATCAAAGGTAATAATGTCGGTAAAATAATCGTGGTTCAGATACTGCCTGTTAACCTCAAGAACGTAGTTGTCGTCAGAAAAAATGTAATTAATATCTCCAATCTGGAAATTTGAGGTCAAAATGATTTCTTTTATCCAATTTTTAATTGCAATTTTGCGTTGTAAAACGAACGAAGCATCAACTGTTTCAAACCGAATCATGGTGCGGAATTTGTAAGTAATTTTTTGTAAAATTAATAATAATTACAACTATGTCAAAAGTTAGTATCATCGGAGTAGGAAACGTTGGCGCCACATGCGCAAACGTACTCGCAGGCTGGAACATTGCTAAAGAAATTGTCATGCTTGACGTTAGGGAAGGTTTTGCAGAAGGCAAAGCTATTGATATTCAGCAGTCTGCAAAAATAATGGGTCTCACTTCCACTATCAAGGGGGTAACCAACGATTACAAGGCTACAGCCGGATCAGATGTTGTAGTGGTAACTTCAGGTATTCCCCGCAAACCCGGAATGTCCAGGGAAGACCTTATCGGAACGAATGCAAACATCGTTAAGGAAGTCGTTTCAAACGTTGTCAAGTATTCCCCTAATGCATTCATCATCATGGTTTCCAACCCTATGGATACTATGACATACCTGGCATGGAAGACTTGCGGTATAAAGAAAAACCACCTCATCGGAATGGGAGGCGCACTTGACAGCAGCAGGTTCAACTACTATCTGAGCCAGGCATTGAACGCTCCCGTATGCGATGTAGACGGTATGGTTATAGGCGCACACGGTGACGTGACAATGGTTCCCCTTATGAGCAGTGTACAGTATAAAGGCGGAAACGTTGAAAAAATACTTAACAAAGCCAAAAGAGAAAAGGTAATTGCAGACACAATGGTAGGCGGAGCAACCATTACAAAACTTATGGGAACCTCTGCATTCTATGCTCCCGGAGCATGCGCTGCCAGCCTGGTTAAGGCCATTCTTCTTGACGAAAAGAGAATAATCCCCTGCAGCGTTCCCCAGAACGGAGAATACGGCGAAGAAGACATCTGCCTCGGTGTTCCTATCGTAATCGGCAAGAAAGGCGTTGAGAAAATCGTGAAGATCGCCATTACAGCTGAAGAAGAAAAGAGGTTCCACGAAGGAGCAGAAAAACAAAGAAACACTAACAAGATTCTCCACGAACTTGGTCTGATCTAAAAGTTTTTAACAGTTTTTTCAACAAAATAGTTGCTAATAGGAAAATTATAATTATTTTTACAACCTGAAAAAACTGAAACACGTAATATAATGGAAGTAAAAAAATCAGAAAAAGCGAATCTTGAGAAGAACAAGCTGCTTTACAGAGAGATAGGACTCATAATCGCTCTGGGCATTGTTCTGACTGCTTTCGAGTGGAGCTCTACTGAAAAGGCAGAATCAATTATAGAGGAAGAAACCCAAGCAGTAATCGAAGTAGAAACAATACCTATTACTACTGAAACCCCTCCTCCTCCGTCAGAAGCCCCGAAAGTTCCTCAATTGTCAGACGTAATTGACATTGTTGAAGACGATATCGTGGTTGACACGGACCTGTTCATCAGTCTTGAAGACAACAGCGATCTTGGAGTCGAAATCATGGACTATGTTGCTGAAGTTTATGAAGAGACCATTGAAGAGGCACCTATACCCTACGACGTTGTAGAAGAAAGGCCTACATTCATGGGAGGTGACAGGAATACATTCACACAGTGGGTACACAAGAACCTAATATACCCTGAAATAGCAAGGGAAAACGGTATATCAGGCCGTGTATTCATCCAGTTCACAATTGATACTGACGGAAGTGTTACCAACATCAAAGTCATAAGGGGTGTTGACAACTCCCTCGACAAGGCAGCAATAGACGTGGTTTCAAAATCACCGAAATGGACTCCGGCAAAACAGCGTGACCGCGCTGTACGCGTAACACTTACCCTTCCTATTATATTCCAACTGAGGTAATTGATTAGGTTTGAATCATGAGGCTGTCATTTGAACAAGTGTCAGCCTCTTTTTTTATGCATAGAATGAAAGAAAACACTGAACCGGTACTGGAAACTGCAGTAGTAGTATCTGTCATTCCACAGGGTGTAGATGACAACAGGATAAAAGAAAACCTTGATGAACTGGAATTCCTCGCACTTACAGCAGGGGCCAAGAGCATAAAAAGATTTACCCAACGCATGGAAAAGGCTAATTCCAGGACTTATGTGGGAACCGGGAAAATTGAGGAAATCAAAGTATTCATAACTGAAAACGAAATAAAACTGGTGCTTTTTGATGACGAACTTAGCCCATCGCAACTGAGAAATCTTGAAAAGGAACTGGAATGCAGGATTCTTGACAGGACAAATCTGATTCTGGACATATTCGCACAAAGAGCAAAGACTGCCTATGCAAAAACTCAGGTAGAGCTTGCCCAATACCAATATCTTCTGCCAAGGCTAACCAGGATGTGGACACACCTGGAAAGACAGAGAGGTGGAATCGGCATGAGGGGGCCGGGAGAAAGCCAGATAGAAACAGACAGAAGGATCATCCTCAATAAAATCAGCCTGCTGAAAGAACAGCTGAAAAGGATTGACAGGCAAATGCTTTCACAGAGAGGGAACAGAGGATCATTGGTAAGGGTCTCTTTGGTAGGCTATACCAATGCAGGTAAGAGTACGCTTATGAACCTTCTCTCAAAAAGCGATGTCTTTGCAGAAAACAAACTGTTTGCAACATTGGATACAACGGTGAGAAAAGTTGTAATAGACAATGTTCCTTTCCTGCTCTCAGACACTGTAGGATTCATACGCAAACTGCCCACTCAACTGATAGAATCCTTCAAAAGTACCTTGGACGAAGTACGTGAAGCTGACATACTTCTCCATGTAGTAGATATCTCCCACCCGGATTTTGAAGAACAGATAAATGCTGTAAACAGAACACTAGCGGAAATAGGCGCCAAAGATAAACCGATATTCATGGTCTTCAACAAGATCGACGCATACAAATACGTAGAGATGAGCGAATATGAACTAGGCAACGAGAAACCGGAAAATATTTCACTTGAAAGACTTGAAAAGCATTGGATTGCAAAAGAAAACTCAGCCTGCATATTCATTTCTGCGAAAGAAAAACTGAATATCGACAAATTGAGGGCAAACCTGTACTCAATGGTAAGGGAAATACACGCAGGAAGGTACCCATTCAATAATCTGCTGTATTGAGCAAAGATTATTTCACCGACTGCTGTAGAAACGGAAGGAGTATATCAAGAACCTTCTGCGGATC
This sequence comes from uncultured Muribaculaceae bacterium, assembly GCA_964640305.1. Classification (GTDB taxonomy): domain Bacteria; phylum Bacteroidota; class Bacteroidia; order Bacteroidales; family UBA932; genus Coprenecus. Next base: position 62,035 of record CAZXFF010000003.1, read on the forward strand.
CTCTATAAAAGAATTGTGCCCTACTCCTGAAATGACCTTGCAGACTGCATTGGGAAGACTTGTTACAACATTTGAAATCATTTCAGGGGACGCATAGGTGTCAGAATCACCGAAGATGAAAAGTACTGGAACATTGGTCTCACGGAGAAGCTCGACGCTGTCACTACGTGCCATCAGCCCTCTGACAACTGCACATATCCCCATGGGATCATGCGTCTCACATATTTCAACTGTCTCGGAAATTTTTCTGTCGCACTTGCGTAGATTGACTTTGGAATACATATTGGGTATTGCGATCTGAGCTAAAGAAAGCAATCTCCCCTGCCCTATCAGATTGATCTCCTTTTCCCTTTGAGAACGTTTGTCAGGATTATCGGCATAAGGGCTTGAATTGATATGCACCAGGGCTTCAACCATATCCGGATACTGTCTGAGAAATTGCTGAGCAACGTAACCACCCATTGAATGACCGGCAATGGTAAGCTTCTGGACAGATTTTGACGATAAGAACTGATAGATGGTTTCTGCAATGAATTGCATCGTATTTGACTCCGGATGACTTCCGGAAAGTCCGTGACCCGGTAGATCTATAGCAATAATCCGGTAAGAGTCAGGGAGCATCTCCCTGAACTCTTCCCAGATATACAATGTTTCCAGATAACCATGGAGCAAAAGCAATACTTTGTCTCCGTTCCCGGATTCGGAAACATGCAACGGAATTCCGTTACTGAAGACAAAGTACTCCCTGTTCATGTGTTAATCCTTAAGTTTTGCGCAAAGGAACTCTCTGTTAAGACGGGCTATATGGGATACGGTAATACCCTTGGGACATTCCATCTGGCAAGCCTGAGTGTTTGTACAAGCACCGAAGCCAAGCTCGTCCATTTTCTGAACCATTGCTTTTGCCCTGCGTGCTGCCTCGGGACGTCCCTGAGGGAGGAGAGCAAGCGAACTTACTCTTGCAGCCACAAACAGCATCGCCGAGCCGTTTTTGCAGGTTGCAACACAAGCACCGCAACCTACACAAGCTGCAGCATCCATGCTTTCGTCAGCTTTCTGCTTCGGAATCAGGATTGAATTGGCATCCTGAGCCCCACCTGTATTGACTGAGATGAAACCGCCTGCCTGAAGAATTTTGTCGAACGCTCCCCTATTTACAACGAGGTCCTTGATTACAGGAAAACCTGCACTTCTCCATGGTTCGATAGTGATTGTATCACCGTCCTTGAATTTACGCATGTGAAGCTGGCATGTGGTAATTTCACTGTCAGGACCATGGGGATGACCGTTGATGTAAAGAGAACACATACCGCAGATACCTTCGCGGCAATCGTGGTCAAAAGCTATAGGACCAGAATTCTTGCAGCCTTTATTGACCGCTACTGGCTCGTTTCCTTCACGGATCAGCTGGTCATTGAGAATATCCAGCATCTCAAGGAAGGAAGTATCCGCTGAAATATCGGTTACTTTATATGTTTCAAAGTGACCTTTGTCCTTGGCGTTTTTCTGACGCCATACTTTCAATGTAAAATTCATATTAAAATTCCCTCCTTAGTCTTTATAGTTACGTGTTGAAGGTTTGACGAATTCGAAATTAAGAGGTTCCTTGTGAAGTACGGGTTCTTTGTCTGCACCTGTGTATTCCCATGCTGCTACATACACGAAGTTGACATCATCCCTGAGTGTTTCTCCATCGGGAGTCTGCATTTCTTCCCTGAAGTGACCGCCGCATGACTCTTTTCTATGAAGGGCATCCCTTGCCATAAGTTCACCGATTTCCATGAAGTCAGCCACCCTGAGTGCCTTTTCAATTTCAGGGTTGAACTCACCGTTTTCACCTGGAACATATACATCTTCCCAGAACTTCTTCCTGAGAGCCTGTATCTCGACAATAGCCTTCTTCAGACCTGCTTCGTTGCGTGCCATACCGACATGTTCCCACATGATATGACCAAGCTGCTTATGGTAATAATCTACAGTCTGGGTACCCTTGATCGAGAAGAGTTTTGCGATTTTTTCACGGACTGCTTTCTCAGCTTCTGCAAATGCAGGATCGTTGGTATCGACCTTGGGTTCCTGTATCTTGTGTGAAAGATAATCACCGATAGTGTAGGGGAGGATAAAGTATCCGTCTGCGAGTCCCTGCATAAGGGCCGATGCACCTAGCCTGTTACCGCCATGGTCGCTGAAGTTTGCTTCACCTATAGCATACAGGCCAGGAATGGTAGTCTGAAGGTTGTAGTCAACCCAGATACCTCCCATTGTATAGTGTATTGCCGGATAAATCATCATGGGCTCTTCGTACGGATTTACTGCAGTAATCTTTTCATACATCTGGAAAAGGTTTCCGTAACGGGCAGTAATCACATCCTTGCCCAATCTCTTGATGGCCGTTGAAAAATCGAGGAATACAGCGAGACCTGTTTCGTTTACACCATAACCTGCATCGCATCTTTCCTTGGCTGCACGTGAAGCAACGTCACGGGGAACAAGGTTACCGAATGCAGGATATCTGCGCTCAAGATAATAGTCGCGGTCTTCTTCAGGTATCTGTGAAGCCTTGATTTCCTTCGCTCTGAGTCTCTTGACATCTTCAAGCTTCTTGGGCACCCAGATACGTCCGTCATTCCTGAGGGACTCACTCATAAGGGTCAGTTTTGACTGCTGGTCTCCATGTACAGGAATACATGTAGGGTGGATCTGTGCAAAGCAAGGATTTGCAAAATAGGCTCCTTTCTTATAGCACTGCCATGCTGCAGAACCATTGGAGTTCATTGCGTTTGTAGAAAGGAAATACACGTTTCCGTAACCTCCTGATGCCAATACAACAGCATGTGCACCGAAACGTTCGATTTCACCTGTTACAAGGTTACGGGCAATGATACCGCGTGCCTCACCGTTTATGACCACGAGATCCAGCATTTCATGACGCGGATAAGATTTTACGCTTCCCTTGGCAATCTGCCTGTTCAACGAAGCATATGCTCCGAGAAGAAGCTGCTGTCCGGTTTGTCCGCGGGCATAAAAAGTACGGCTTACCTGAGCACCTCCGAAGGAACGGTTATCCAACTGTCCGCCGTAATCACGTGCAAAAGGTACACCCTGGGCTACGCACTGGTCAATGATAAGGTTGCTGACCTCGGCTAACCTGTACACATTAGCTTCACGACTGCGATAGTCTCCGCCCTTGATGGTATCATAGAAAAGACGGTAAACGGAGTCATTGTCGTTTTGGTAGTTCTTAGCTGCATTTATACCACCCTGAGCCGCAATAGAGTGAGCGCGGCGAGGTGAGTCACTTATGCAAAAAATCTTAACATTATAGCCTAATTCACCGAGGGTAGCTGCTGCAGAAGCGCCACCGAGACCAGTACCAACAACAATAATGTCGAGTTTTCTCTTATTGGCTGGGCTGACCACGCGGATTGCGGCTTTATGCTTAGTCCATTTTTCTGCCAAAGGACCTTCCGGAACTTTGGAAATTAACTTATCCTCCATAATGTAAAACTTAGTATATAAAATATGTTGCAATTTTACTCGCTTTTTACCACTTATCCAAACGTTTCTTCATGATTTTGACCTAATCCATGCACGAATATCGTCAGGAATACGTCTCGGATTCTTGAAAAGGTAATGAAAAACAAAATACAGCTTGACCAAATGATATTGCAGGATTGAAAAATTCCTACGGTAAAAAAGCCTCGCTGACCTCTGGACTGCTGTTTCCCGCTCCAGAGAGGACCATCTGGATGAACTGCTTGCACCTCCGTAATGGTATATCTCGGATGATAAAGGAACAACCTGTATCCCCTTTTTCCATATTGAATAAAAAAGTTCCAGATCCTCTGAATACATGAAATATTCTTCACACCACCTTCCTATCTGATAAAAAAGGGTTTTAGGTATTATGACTGAAGCACCCTTGTACCATATCCTGGATTTCCTTCTGCATAAATACCAGTAGAAAAGATCTTTGAGCAGCGGGATCGGCATAGGTCTGTTTTCCAAAGTTCCGTCCCTGTTGCGCAAAGGATTGACATATACATGATCCGGATTCTCAAAGACTTCAAGATAATCATCATTAATTGATGCTGATACCCTTGTATCAGGATTGAGGAAATGGAAAAAGTCTCCTGTAGCAACATTCGATGCAGCATTGTTCGCTTTCGCAAACCCTAGATTGGAGTCTGAACATATGAAAATGAACCTGCTGTCTGTTCTGAACTTTATGCACCGGGAAACAGAATCATCGGATGATGCATTGTCAAATACTATCACTTCATAATCCACCGTAAGATTGTCTGCTATACTCTCAAGACAATCATACAGAAGTCCGGAAGTATTATAATTCACTATTATGATGGACAGCTTATTTCTTTCCATACAGTTTTCTAATATACTTCAGGAACTCGTTCCGGATATCGGTATACTCTTCGTTCCTGTAAAGAGTTTCATATACAATTACAACTACAGCAAATCCTGTTCCCAGCTGCAGCAGCAAACGGAGCCAGTGATCCATTCCGACAAAATTCCAGAGATTTACAGTAAATGCCATTATCGCAGCGACTGTAAAGGTAGGCAAAATATCACAGATCTGGCTTGACAGTCCGTACCCCAGAATACGGGATACGAATATACCGTGCACAGCATAAAGGAAAGCATATACAGCAACCATGCTCCAAAGCAATGCCTCTATACTTACGAATATCCCGAAAATGACAGGTATCACGGCCATTACTGTCTTTACTATCTCCAATATCAGCGTAAGATCGGACCTACCGTCAGCATTAATAACATTTGCACTGCACATCATAAGCGGTAAGAATACTCCGGAAAGGCATATTATCTTCAGATAAGCGACAGACGGAAGCCACTGCGGCCCGAAAACTGTGACAGTAAATGATTCTGCTATGGCCCATACACCGAAAACTGCTGTAAATGATATTAACATGGTAGTCTTGAGTATCTTCCTGTATACCTGCTTTTGCCTTTCCCTTTCATCCTGAATCGAAGCCAACACAGGATAACTTACCTTCTGCATTACGGTACTTACATTTGACGTAACCATATTCTTTATCTTGTCAGCCCTTGAAAACTGCCCAAGAACGGAAGCCGAATACATTTTCCCTATAATGAAAGAATACATCTCGTTCCAGAGTGTACTTATTATAGATGTAAGCAAAAGCCTGCTTCCGAAAGAAAACATTTCCCTGAAACTTGCAACGGAAAAAACCAGTCCTGGCTTCCACCGTGTGAAACACCACAGCATAACCATATAAACTGCAAGTTTCGAAAGCTGCATGACAACCAGACTCCAAAGTCCATATCCGGCTACTGCAGCGCCTATAGCCAGAATACCGGATATAACTGAAGATATGCTGGAGATTACTGCCTGTGTACGAAAATCCATCTTTCGCACGAGAATTACTTTGTTTACAATGCTCAATGCATTTATAATAAGTGAAATACCCAATATACGTATGACTTTTACAAGGATATCCACAGCAAAGAACCGTGCAATATATGGAGCAGAAAAATACAATATTGCATATAAAACAAGACTCAGAATCAGATTGAAATAGAAAACAGTATTCTTATCTTCTTCCGTAGCTTCCTTTTTTCTTACCAGAGCACCATGGAACCCGCTGTCTACCAACGAAGTTGATAAGGTAAGAAATATAGAAGTCATTCCAATTATACCGAAATCAGTATCCGTCAGAAGCCTGGCAAGCACAATGGTAGCGGCAGCCGTTATTCCTGAACTCAATATATTGTCAATGAATCCCCAGCTTACACCTTTTGCTGTTTTTTCCTTAAGACTTTCCCCCATTATGTTCTAGAACTGAATCATATATTGAAATCATTGCAGCAACATTGTCTTTCCAATGATAGTACTGCATCACTCTTTTTCTTCCGTTTTTACCCATTACTTCCCTAAGGGAAGGATTGGAATAAAGTCTTCCGATAGCCGATGCTGCTTCCTTTACCGAATTCCCTTCAATCATTATGCCCGTCTTACCATCCTCTACAACTTCTCTGAAACCGTCTGCTCCTGAAACCACTACAGGACATTCGCAGGCCATAGCTTCTACTGCAGACACTCCGAAACTCTCGCTGGAAGAAAGGAAACAAGCTACATCGAAAGAACTGTAAACTGCCGGCAATGAAGAGTTATCCATATTTCCTAAGAAACGGACAGAATCTGCGATATGAAGTTCTTCTGAAAGATTACGGAGAAAATCCCGCTGTTCTCCATCCCCGGCAATGACAAGCCTTGCCTCAGGAACATTGAAATTTTCCTTAAAAAGTGCAAAAGCCCTGATAAGTCTGTCTATTCCGTATACAGGTTTAAGTGATTTCACTGTACCGACAGTAAAAGGATGATGAAAACCTAGTGGCTGAATAATTTTCCTGAACAGTGAACAATCCACTCCAAACGGGGTAATCTCACATGTTCCCTTGAAAAACAAGGACGTCCTCTTTGCCATGATACGGCTTGTAGAAAGCACTTTATCCGCCTTATTCAAAGAATATTCTACAATCTTACGGTTCAATGCTGACTGCTCAGGATAAATATAGACATCAGACCCCCATACTGAAAGAAGGAAAGGGTGAAATCCTGTCAAAGATGCCACGAGACCGAAACTGGTAGCATAGTGGGCATGCAATATGTCGGGATTTTCCTTCCTTATTATCTTTTTAAGATAACGCACTGCGTGCAGATGCCTGAGGATTCCAGCAGCCTTGGATAACGGATTTGTCTTGCTGTATGTAAAAAGGTCATAAACATGATACTTGAAACCATTACGGTCAAAGTAACTGTCTCCTGGGGGATAAAGAGTAAACAAGACTATATCCACCCCCTCGCTGGAAAGAGCTTCAACCCATCTTCTGGTATGGATGCTACGTGCATCTGCGACCAACAGTACTTTCATCAAAACAAAGTTCCTGTATTTCCGGTTTCAAATCTGGTAACTCCAAGATGGCTGTATGCCAGATCAGTCGCCTCCCTTCCTCTAGGCGTCCTGTGGATAAAACCTTCCTTTATAAGGAAAGGTTCATAAACTTCCTCTATAGTCCCCGGGTCCTCTCCTACAGCTGTAGCAATGGTTCCGAGACCTACAGGTCCCCCTTTAAACTTATGTATTATTGTTCCCAGAATCTTGTTGTCTATCGAATCCAGACCTCTGGTATCAATGTTCAATGCATCCAAGGCATACGAAGAAATATCCAGATCGATGATTCCGGATCCTTTGACCTGAGCAAAATCCCTTACCCTTCTCAAAAGTGAATTGGCAATCCTTGGAGTACCGCGGCTTCTCATGGCTATCTCCATAGCAGCCCTGTCTTCAATTTCTATATCAAGGATATCAGCACTTCGTTTTATTATGTTCTTAAGGACAGATGCGTCATAATATTCAAGATGTGCCTGAATACCGAAACGTGCCCTTAAAGGGGACGTTATCAGTCCGCTTCGTGTAGTGGCGCCTATAAGGGTAAAACGGTTCAGGGAAATCTGGACTGACCTGGCCCCTGGTCCTTTATCGATCATTATATCGATGGTAAAATCCTCCATCGCAGAATACAGATATTCCTCTACGATATGGGAAAGCCTGTGTATTTCATCGATAAAAAGTACGTCACCGGTTTCAAGGCTGGTCAACAGACCAGCCAGATCACCCGGTTTGTCAAGTATCGGACCGGATGTAATCTTCATATTTACACCCAATTCATTAGCTACAATATGAGCAAGTGTTGTCTTGCCTAATCCCGGCGGACCATGGAAAAGTATGTGGTCCAGAGCCTCTCCCCTCATCAGGGCTGCCTTAACGAAGATTCTGAGATTTTCTATAATTTTGTCCTGTCCGGAAAACTGTCCGAAATCCTGAGGCCTTATACGGCCGTCAAAATCGGTATCCTTTACGGAACTTTGCAATCTTGCATCAAAACTGTCGTTTTCGTAACCCATATCAACATTTAAAGAGAATACAAATATAATAAGATATAATTTAATTAAGTTTGATGTTTATATATGTTTGTTGATAATGTTAAGAAAGTTTCCGTACGTCGTCAGGTTTTAATGTTTTTAAAAGAAAAATACCTATAAACCAATAATAATGTTTAGAGAAGGAAAAATTTCTTGATATTTTTGGGGCGTGTAAAAAACAGAAATTAAATGTTGATAACTTTTTCAAAATTTGTGAAATAATAAGTTATTAAAAGTTATCAACAAGTTATTAAAGGGGATATGAATGAAAAATTATTGAAATTGTTGAAAAACGAAAGAATAGAAATTCTTCGTCAGCAAATCATAGATAAAAATATCAATACCGTATCAGTCAGAGGGTTATATTCTTCAGCGAAAGCTTTTGCAATAGCAGGGAGCATAGACAGTGGAGTGCATCTTGTCATATTGTCCGGTAAAGAAGATGCAATGTCATGTGCAAATGACCTTTACAATATAAAAAGTGAAGAACATGTTTATATTTTTCCGGTAACCAAGGATACCTCTTCAAAAGTACAGAGAGCGGCAGCAGTGAGTGCTCTCTCTGATTACAAGAACAGAAAATACAGAGGACAGTATATAATAATAGTAGGTTACCGGGAATCATTCGGGGAAACCATACCTTCAGAAAAGGAAATATCAAAAGCGGTCTTGGGCATTTCTGCAGGGGATGACATATCATTTGCAGATTTACCGGAACTTTTATATGAATCAGGATTTACAAAGGTGGATTTTGTTTCCAGACCCGGTGAATATGCAGTCCGAGGCGGCATAATAGATATCTTTTCCTTCAGCAATGACAATCCATACAGAATTGACTTTTTCGGAGACGAGGTTGAAAGTATCCATATATTCGATATCAATACCCAGAGGACAAAGGGTGAACCGATCGGGCATGTGGATATTTATCCGAACCTTTCACAGCTTGCCGAATCGGAAGGAACGGAGGGTGCCAGTATATTCAGTATGCTTCCTCACGATGCTCTGCTCTGGATATCCGGAATGGATGATTTTGCTGAAGAAACGGCAACAAAGTACAAGAAAATATTTCTTTCCCCTCTAAGGCACGGTAAGGAGTTTGACATCACGGTAGATTTCAATACTACTCCCCAA
>CAZXFF010000004.1:0-14239 GCA_964640305.1 uncultured Muribaculaceae bacterium
AAGCAATGCATCTGTTCCCGTAGACAAATTCGACTGGGACAGTTTTGAACATGACGCACCTTATGATGCGGACAGAAACTCAATTGAAGAAAGTTATAACCAGACCCTCACCAAGGTAGTGGAAAACGAGGTTGTTGAAGGTGTCGTTATGGCAGTCAACAAACGTGAGGTACTGGTCAATATAGGATATAAGAGCGAAGGTGTGATTAACATTTCCGAATTCCGCTACAATCCCGATATCAAGGTCGGTGACAAAGTGGAAGTATACGTTGAGACTGCTGAAGACAAGAAAGGCCAGCTGATTCTCTCACACAGGAAAGCACACTCCCTCCGCTCATGGGATCTCGTAAACGCAGCTTACGAAAAAGACGAAATCGTCAAAGGTTATGTGAAATGCCGTACAAAAGGCGGTATGATCGTCGATGTATTCGGAATCGAAGCATTCCTGCCCGGTTCTCAGATCGATGTCAAACCTATCCGTGACTACGATGTATTCGTAAACAAGACAATGGACTTCAAGATCGTGAAGATCAACAACGAGTTCAGGAATGTCGTTGTATCCCACAAGGCTCTTATCGAAGCTGAAATCGAAGCCCAGAAGGCAGATATCATCAGCAAGCTCGAAAAGGGTCAGGTACTCGAAGGTACAGTCAAGAACATCACCTCTTACGGTGTATTCGTTGACCTCGGAGGTGTTGACGGTCTTATCCACATCACCGACCTCTCCTGGGGCAGGATCAACCATCCCGAAGAAGTTGTCGCCCTCGACCAGAAGATCAATGTGGTTATCCTCGACTTCGATGATACCAAGAAACGTATCGCTCTCGGTCTGAAGCAGCTCCAGCCTCATCCTTGGGATGCTCTCGATCCGGATCTCAAGGTAGGCGACAAGGTTAAGGGTAAAGTTGTCGTTATTGCCGACTACGGTGCATTCGTGGAAATCCAGCCTGGTGTTGAAGGTCTTATCCATGTATCCGAAATGTCCTGGTCACTCCACCTCCGCAGCGCTCAGGATTTCCTGAAAGTAGGCGACGAAGTGGAAGCCGTTATCCTTACCCTTGACAGGGAAGAAAGGAAGATGTCCCTCGGTATCAAACAGCTTAAGGAAGACCCTTGGGCAACTATCAGCAAGAAATACCCCATCAACTCCAAACATACTGCAATCGTCCGCAACTTCACCAACTTCGGTGTGTTTGTAGAACTTGAAGAAGGCGTTGACGGACTCGTTCACATCAGTGACCTGTCCTGGACCAAGAAGATCAAACATCCTTCAGAATTCATTTCTCTTGGCGACAAGCTGGAGGTAGTGGTTCTCGAAGTGGATCAGGAAAACCGTCGTCTCAGCCTCGGTCACAAGCAGCTGGAAGAAAATCCTTGGGATGTATTCGAAACCAACTATCCTCTCGGATCAGTCCATGAAGGCAAAGTGGTTTCATTCGCTGACAAGGGTGCAGTGATTTCCCTTGGAGAAGGTGTTGAAGGCACATGCTCTATGAAGAACCTCCAGAAACAGGACGGCAACACCGCAACTGTAGGTGAAGTGCTTCCCTTCAAGGTTATCGAATTCAGCAAATCGAACAAGAAGATCACCCTTTCACATACCCGTACATGGGAAGAGCCCAAGAAAGAAGAGGCTAAACGTGAAAGCGACAACACCCAGAATGCAGTCAAGAAACTGAAAGCAAATCTTGAAAAGACCACATTGGGTGACATCTCCGAACTTGCCGATCTCAAGAGCAAGATGGAGCAGGAAAGCAAATAATCCTGAAAGTCATCTGTAATTGATAAGGCGCCCATATATTCCGTATATGTGGGCGCTTCTTGTTTCATATAATATATATAATAGTAGTCGAAGTTATGTATAAAGGAAAGATATTGTCATTCACCATGGCTCTTCTGGCCGTTGTGCTTGCCGGAGGCAGCTTATCTGCGCAGAATACCTCAGAACTTACTGAATCCGCCGGCAAGTATAACCAGATACTGTTCTATATAGACAGACTGTATCTTGAGGATGTGAACCTGAATTCAATAGTGGAAAAAGCGATAGCGGCATCTATAGGAGAGCTCGACCCGCATTCAGCATATATACCGGCAGAAGAAGTGAAAGCGATGAATGAGCCTTTGCAGGGCGAGTTCGAAGGTATAGGGATTGAATTTGCCATCATCAAGGATACATTGACTGTCCAGGCGACGGTGGCAGGCGGACCTTCCGAGAAGGTAGGGCTTCTGGCTGGGGACAAGATCCTGAGGATAGATACCGTGAATGTGGCCGGGACAGGACTTGGAAATGATGATGTCTTCAAATACCTGCGCGGTAAAAAAGGTACGCGGGTGAGTCTTAAGGTAGCCAGAAAAGGCAGCCAGGACCTGCTGGACTTCAATATTGTCAGGGACAAGATCCCCATAACAAGCCTTGATGCTGCATATAAGGCTGCCGATGGGGTCCTTTATCTGAAATTGAGCCGTTTTGCCGCAAAATCAAGAGAGGAGATAGCGGAAGCTGTAAGGAATTTCGGAGCATATCCGGATGGGATAATCCTGGACTTGCGCAGCAATTCCGGCGGATATCTTCCTACGGCAATAGATATTGCAAACGATTTTCTCAGTGCAGGTGACCTTATCGTATATACGGAAGGAAGGTCAATTCCCAGGATGCAGGAGAAGGCAAAAGGAAACGGAATCTACCGGAAAGGACGTCTTGTGGTAATGATTGACGAGAATTCGGCTTCGGCAAGCGAGATAGTGGCAGGAGCTGTGCAGGATCAGGACAGAGGAGTAATTACTGGGCGCAGGTCTTTCGGAAAGGGGCTTGTACAGCAGGCTATTCCCCTGGAGGACGGATCGGAACTCAGACTTACCATTGCCAGATACCACACTCCTTCCGGGAGAGTCATCCAGTCCCATTATGAGAGCGGCCGTGCCGATGACTATTATATGGATTTCTACAAGCGTTTCCTGAGGGGAGAATCTTTCAGCAAGGACAGTATCCACTTTCCGGATTCCCTGAAATACAGTACACTCAGACTGGGCCGTACCGTATATGGAGGCGGGGGAATAATGCCGGATGTATTCATTCCAAAGGACACTGCTTCTTATACAGGGTATTATGCCTCGCTTTTAAGGCAGGGATTGGTTATAGAGTATATGAATGATCTGTGTGACAGGAACAGGGCGTCATGGATCAAAGAATACGTCTCTTTCAGCAAGTTCGAAAAGAACTTCAAGGTCACAGACAGAATGAAACAGGGACTTATAGATCTTGCTTCGGAGAGGGGTATCGAATATAATGAAGAAATGTTCAGGCGGTCAGAAAAGGACCTTGCCAAATACATGAAGGCACTTGCTGCCAGTTCCCTTTTCGAGAGGGACTGCTTCTACCGCATCATGAATCAGGGTGATCCGGATTATGAGGAGGCTCTCAGGCTGGCTACGGACAATCCGGCCTATACGGAGGCGATGTCTATATCGCAGTGAAAATAAAAGGCAGCAGGCTGTCAACTCCGTTGAATATATATATTCTGCAGGCGCTTCCTACAATTATACGTAGCGGGGCGCCTGCCCTTTTCTGGGATTCTGCCATGACCTGTCGGCATGCTCCGCACGGAAATGCAGGTATCCCTGCCATTTTACCTTTTTCCGAAGATACTATGGCTATTGCCTCCATATTGCTGTCGGGATAATTTGCGTGGGCCGAGAATATTGCTGTCCTTTCAGCGCATAGTCCTGAAGGGAATGCCGCATTTTCCTGATTGGACCCTGCGACTATCCTGCCGTCGGACATACGTACTGCTGCACCTACCGGGTAGTGTGAATAAGGGGAATAGGAAGAGCTGGTGGCTTCCAGGGCTTTTTCAAGCAATTCGGCATCTGCGGGCTGCAGTTCTTCCATGGAGGAAAACTCTGCATATTCAATCTTCAGTGTCTTTAGCATAGAAATCCTGTATTGGTCTGGAATACAAAGATACAAAAAGCCGGGCGCAGAGACAAGACGAAAATTCAATTTTCAGCTTGGATTATGCAGTGCGGGAGCAAATGCTGCGGCTGTTTTGGCGGTTCGGGAGTATTTTGTATCTTCGCATGATATTATTTCTAGTATGGATTCTTTGCGGAGAATATTGTATGCAGGAACACTTTCCTGCCTTGTGTGTCTTTTCTGGACATGCGATGTGTTTGCACAGAAGATAACCCGTGCCCAGTACATTGAAATGTACAAGGATGCGGCTATTGCCTCAATGAAAAGCCATGGAATACCTGCCAGCATCACTCTGGCGCAGGGATGTCTCGAATCAGGGGACGGCAATTCGGATCTTGCGGTGAAAGCCAACAACCATTTCGGCATAAAATGCCATAATGACTGGAAAGGTCCTACATACCACAAGAAGGATGACGATCCAGGCAAGTCCTGCTTCAGGAAATACCGTAACGCATCGGAGTCATTCAAGGACCATTCGGATTTCCTGCGCTACAGGGACCGTTATGCTTTTCTTTTCGACCTGGAGATAACGGATTACAGGGCATGGTGCCATGGTCTTAAGAAAGCCGGCTATGCTACGGCTCCGGACTATGCACAGAAACTGATCCGGATTATAGAGGACTATCAGCTTTACAGGTATGACAGAGAGGTTACCGCAAAGGCTGAGAAAAGCAGGACTGTGCTGCCTCCGAGTCCCAATGAACTGAGAAAAGTAGAGGAACTGCGTCCTGCGAAGAGTTCTCCCCTTTACAGACATTCCCTTAACCGGACCATATATGTCAGGAACAAGGTGCCGTATATTCTTGCCGGTGACAATGAAACCTATGAGAGCATAGCAAAGGAATACGGTCTCTTTACCGGTGAGCTTTTGAGGTTCAATGACCTGAAGAAATCCCGTGAACTGGTACCGGGTACTGTGGTGTATCTGCAGAAGAAACGCTCCAAGTCCCAGAGACATATGGATATCCATATAGCGGTGGAAGGGGATACATACTACGATATATCCCAGAAATACGGTGTGCAGCTTAAAAAGCTGTTCAAATACAATGACTACAAGGAAGGAGATGTCCTGCATGTAGGAGACGAGATATTCATGAGAAGACACAGGTAGAGATGAAAAGGCGCGTCATATTTCCCATAATACCGTTTGCGGCAATTGCTGTCATGACTGCTGCATTTTTCGGAATCAGATATTATGTTACGTTCAAGAAACCGAATGTCTCTGAGGAAAAGGTGATTCTGGTCTACCGTGATGCGGATTTCCCCGAAGTCATGGACTCCCTGCGCAGTTCAGGGGCCATAAGGAATTTCCGTTCATTCGAAAGGGCTGTCAGAAAACGCGATCTGGCAGACCATTTCGAGCATGGACGGTATGTTCTTCAGCCGGGAATGTCCAACCAGTACATAATCAGAATGATTGCCAATTCCTGGCAGACTCCGGCCAGAATCACTCTACGTGGATATATAAAGACTCTTGACAGGCTTGCCGGCTTCCTGGGCAGTACTTTCGAGGCTGATTCGGCCGAATTTGCTGCAGCCCTTAACGATACGGTTCTGATGGATTCCCTCGGTTTTGTGTCCGAGACATACATATCCATGTTTATCCCCGACACGTATGAGATGTATTGGACCTCTTCCCCAAAATCGGTCCTGCTCCGTTTCAAAAGGGAATATGACAGGTTCTGGAAGGGGGAAAGGGACCGGAAGGCAAATGAAATAGGCATGACAAGGGAAGAAGTATCAACACTGGCATCGATAGTGATAGGAGAGACCAACAATACCGATGAGATGCCGCTGATTGCCGGAGTATATATGAACAGGCTTAAAAAAAGGATGCCCCTTCAGGCATGTCCTACGGTAATCTATGCACATCTTGATGTCGAGCCTGGTATTACAAGGGTGCTCAAGCGTCATCTTGCAATAGATTCTCCTTACAATACGTACAAGTACAGGGGGTTGCCGCCGGGTCCTATTGCCATTCCTACTGTAAATGCCATAGATGCTGTCCTGAATTACATAAAGTCCGATTATCTGTATTTCTGCGCCAAGCCTGAATTCGACGGCACTCATAATTTTGCAGCGACCTATAGTCAGCACCTCCGCAATTCGGCAGCATACAACAGGGCTTTGCGTGAGATGATGGCAGGAAAAGAAAAAGGGTAAGCTATTTACATCGCACCGCTACAACCGTCGTACCCTTGCTGCCTTCCGGCCCTGGGGGAGTTGGACAGGAGCTGGTCGTGTAAGACTTACCCGGCACAAAGATATAAAAAAAATTATAAAATCAACCATAATGGATTTACAAGGAAAGAAAATTGCAGTCGGACTGTCCGGGGGAGTGGATTCCTCAGTGGCTGCATACCTTCTGAAACAGGCTGGTTATGACGTGTTTGCACTTTTTATGCAGAATTGGCACGATGTTACCGGCACTCTGCATGGCGAGTGCGAATGGGAAGAAGACCTGAATGTTGCAAAAATGGTAGCCAGAAAGATCGGTATCCCATTCCATTTTGTGGATCTTTCCGAGCAGTACAGGCAGAGAGTGGTGGATTATATGTTCGAAGAATATTCCAAAGGAAGGACTCCTAATCCTGATGTCCTTTGCAACAGCGAGATAAAGTTCGATGCATTCTGGGAGGCTGCAAAATCACTCGGTGCCGATCTCGTCGCTACTGGACATTATTGCAGGAAGTCGCAGACTGAGCTGTCTGACGGAAGTACTGTGTACCGCATTCTTGCAGGATCGGACAGCAACAAGGACCAGAGCTATTTTCTCTGTCAGCTTACGCAGGAACAGCTGGCACCTGCCCTCTTCCCGATTGGAGAACTGAAGAAGCCTGAGGTCCGTGAGATAGCCAGGAAAGCGGGACTGCCTAGTGCAGAGAAAAAGGATTCCCAGGGGATATGTTTTGTGGGAAAGGTTGACCTTCCGGTATTCCTCCAGCAGAAGCTGGCTTCAAAAGAGGGGAATGTAATCGAGATATTCCGGGATTTCTATGCCGGGCTTTCAGGATATCCTGGATACGGAAGACCGGAAGCAGTAGCGATGGACGGTCCTGGAACAGCGGAAGCTATAGCAGGTATTCCGGACATGGAAGAACAGGGCAGGATACTCAGGGATCTTTCGCAGGTTTATCATTACAGGGAACTGGACGGAAAAAAGATAGGGACCCATATAGGTGCCCAGTACTATACGGTAGGACAGCGCAAAGGGTTGAACATTGGAGGCCATAGAGAGCCTATATTCATCATTGATCTGGAGATGGATACCAATACCATTTATGTAGGTGAAGGACATTCTCATCCGGGACTTCTGCGGAAGGCACTCAGGATTTCCCATGACGAAGTGCATTGGATAAGACGGGATCTTGCGATGGCCCCTGGTGAAGCCAGAAGCTATCTGGTACGGATCCGTTACCGCCAGCCGCTTCAGAAGGCGGTTCTTTTCTGCAGGGAGGACGGTATGTATATAGTATTCGACGAACACCAGAGAGGCATAACACCCGGACAGTTTGCAGTCTGGTATTCCGAGGATGACATGGAAATGACAGGCAGCGGCGTAATAAGTTAGGCTATGGGTATGAACCGTTTTCAGGAAAAATACGGGTATGCCGGAAAGGTAACTGTTCTGGCTCTGGTCTCGTTCGTGGTAAGGCTTCTGTGTGCTTCGGTAATCGAATTCGGCAATGATGAAGTCTATTACCGTCTGTATGCCCTCTTCCCTGACTGGAGCCATTTCGACCATCCAGGCATGGTCGGTTGGGTAATCCAGCTCTTTTCCCTTGATCTTCTGTGGGATTCGGAGCTCGGTATAAGGATGGCGGCAGTGGCAATAGGTACGGTCAATATCTTTCTGGTATATCTGATAGGTAAAGAACTTTCAGGTGGAAGGACAGGCTGGTATGCAGCCCTTTTGTATGTGTCTTCTATATATGCTTCTGTAATTTGCGGGGTATTCATATTGCCGGATACTCCCCAGAGTATGTTCTGGCTGGCCTCCATGCTGTTTTTCATAAGGGCTTTCTTCAGGGACGGCGGACGGAATGGGTATGATATGCTGCTGGCAGGTGTATTCTGCGGTCTTGCATTCCTTTCCAAATATACTTCCGTGTTCCTGTGGCTAGGGGCTGGCCTCTATATCATTTTCGCAGACCGTTCCTGGCTCCGTTCCCGATGGCTTTATCTGGCAATTTCTGCGACGGTTCTGCTTGCCCTTCCGGTTGCTGTATGGAATATTGACAACGATTTCATAAGTTTTACTTTCCATTCTGAAAGAGTCGTGTCGCAGCATGTTCTGCATCCTGAATATTTTGCAAGGGAAATAGGAGGGGAGTTCTTCTATAATAACCCGATCCTGTTTATACTTGTTTTTTCAGCTGTGGCAAATGCGGTGAGAAAGACGAGGGTGCTCTCTCCGGCCCGTACGGCTTATCTGCTGATGACGGGGCTGCCTCTGATTCTGGTCTTCTGGACGGTTTCATGGCAGAGGGCGACTCTTCCGCACTGGTCCGGACCTGGCTTTATAACACTTGTTCCTCTGGCTGCTGCCTGGATATGTGCCAGGCCGTCTCCCAAAGCTGTGCGATGGGTATGGGCAGCGGTAGTCTTTACAGGCCTGCTGCTCCCTGCGGCTTTGGTGGAAATAAGATTGGGACCGGTCAGGCTGGATAACCACACCGCTCCAGATGAAATGGGCAAATATGATTTTACTTTGGACATGTACGGATGGAAACAGCTTGAGGGGGAGTTTGCAGAAATTAGGGAGAGGTCAATAGCTGATTCCACGGCTCTCCCGGAGGATCCTCTTTTCAGTTACAGGTGGTATCCTGCTGCCAATCTGGATTATTATGTGGCACGTCCGCTGGAAATGGATCTTTTCTGTGCAGGACCTTTGAAGGAAATACACAAGTACAAGTGGATCAACGAATCGCGGGGAGGTATCCGGGAGGGTATGAGCGGATGGTTTATCGTACCGGGAAGGGATTTCCGCGATCCTGCAGATCTGTATTCGGAGGATTCGGATTATTCGGAGTATGTCTTCAGTGAAATATATCCCGTCGATACAGTAGAGATAATGAGGGCAGGAAAGCATGTTTATAATTTTTTCATCTATAGGGTAGAAGACCTTAAATTCAGGTAATCATGAAAACAGTAGCAGTATATCTGGGCTCTTCTGACGGCTTTTCACCGGTTTTTTCGGACAATGCGGCAAAAGTCGGCAGGATGCTGGCGGAAAACGGAATAGGAATTGTATACGGGGGGGCTTCTGTCGGTACCATGTGGGCAATGGCATCGGCTGCCCTGGAATCAGGGGGACAAGTAACCGGAGTGTTTCCGGAGAATTTCCGGGGACGCAAGGAGTACAGGGACCGCAATATTGAGATAAAGGCTTCCGGACTTACGCAAATGATCTGTGTGAAGAATCTGGAAGAGAGGATTAAGGTCATGACTGAATTGTCTGAAGCATGTATAATACTTCCTGGCAGTTTCGGGACAATGCATGAGCTCTTTTCCCATATAGTGGGACTCCAGCTCGGGTTGCATGCAAAGCCTGTTTTCATATTAGATCTTGACGGATATTATTCACCATTGAGACAGTTGGCAGAAAATATGGTGGACAACGGTTTTATGCCTGAGAGGCACAGGGCTTTGCTCCGTTTCTGCAGCAGTGTGGAGGAACTGGAGGCGGAACTGTCAAAGTGATGCTGCCTTGATGGCTGCAGCAGCAGTTGAGAAGGCTATCTGCAGATTGTATCCCCCTGTGTCGGCGTCCAGATCCATAACTTCACCGATGAAGTACATTCCGGGGCATATTCTGGATTCCATGGTCTTGCGGGAAATGTCCTGAAGGCTGACGCCTCCGGTAGTGATGACTGCTCTGGAATAGTCCACGTAACCTTTGATCCCGAACTTCCAGTTTTTTATCCTTATCGGGAGATTGTTGATGCAGAGTCCTTTGGAGGTTGTGACAAATGGTTGGATGACCTGTACCGGCAGCATCTTTTCAAGATATGTGCAGAACTTCACATCACGTGTATATTCTCTTTGTATACGCTGTTTTATCTGTTCTGCTGTCAGAGCAGGTTTCAGGTCTACCGATACATCTACACGTTTCCCGGAAACCAAGGCCGATACGGCGTTCCTGCTCACCCTGAATCCGAGTGCCCCTTCAAGACCTCCGTTCGTGAAAGTCATTTCCCCGAATTCTGACTGGACCATTCCCCCGTCAATGAAAAGGGACAGTGTTACGTTGCGGAGAGTGAGACCAATAAGTCCCGTGAAATCGATTGCCGGCACGAGGGCTGTGAGCGATGGATGAGTGTCTGCAATCCTGTGACCGAATGCTTCTGCAAATCTGTATCCGTCTCCTGTTGAGCCGGTCAGAGGGTATGATAGACCTCCTGTGGCTATCAGTATCCTGGAGGCTGTTATGACGTTCATGGAGTATATTTTACGGTGATGCAGGATACTTAACAGGTACTTGCTGTTTTCCTTACGGATTGAGGTGACCTCCGTACCCGTCATTACGGTTACGTTGTCCGATGCCGTTATCCGCCTGAGCAGGGTGTCCCTTACATCAGTGCTTTTCCCGGATTTAGGGAAAACCCTCTGCCCCCTTTCGCACACGGTCTCCAGGCCTATGCTGTTGAAAAAACCTATGGTGTCGTTGTTGGAAAAGCCCAGGAATGCCGGTTTGAAGAATTCAGCATTGGGGTGCACGTGCTCCGAAAATTCTTCCCATTCCCTTGTATTGGTAATGTTGCATTTCCCTTTGCCGGTTAGCAGCAGTTTCTTCCCGCAAGCATCATTCTTCTCCAGCAGTACTACCCTTTTGCCATTGCCGGATGCGAGGGCTGCTGCCATCAGCCCTGAAGCCCCTCCGCCTACTATTGCAATGTCATATTCAAAACCGGTTCTGTACATATCCAAATAACTTCTGTTTCCGCAAAAATATTGAAAACTATTCGAATTACTAAATAATTTTCTATATTTGCACCCTCTAATTGCCTCTTTAGCTCAGCTGGTAGAGCAGCTCATTCGTAATGAGCAGGTCGTGGGTTCGAGTCCCATGAGAGGCTCAATATTATGGCACTTGAAATTCTTCTTATAGTAATTATAGCCGTTCTCGGCCTAATCGTGCAGTCCCGCTTGCAGAATGTCTTCTCCAAGTATTCCAGGGTCATGTCGCCCGGTGGAATGACAGGACGGGAGATTGCAGAAAAGATGTTGCGTGACCACGGAATCCATGATGTTACGGTAACAAATACCCGCGGACATCTTACTGACCACTACAATCCTGCGAACAAGACGCTCAATCTTTCCGATTCAGTATACAACAGCAACAGTGTGGCTGCAGCTGCAGTAGCCGCTCATGAATGCGGACATGCAATCCAGCATGCGGAAGGTTATGCGTTCCTAAGGCTGCGTTCTGCACTGGTACCTATAGTACAGTTCTCTTCTTCCCTGGCACAGATAGTGATCATAATAGGCATTCTGCTGATCAATGCATTTCCTTTACTTTACTGGCTCGGGATAGTAATGTTCCTTATGGTATTCATTTTCAGTGCGGTAACCCTGCCCGTAGAATATGATGCCTCACACCGTGCGTTGGCATGGCTTGAGCGTTCGAATACTCTCAGTGCTACTGAGATGTCGCAGGCCAGGATTACACTGAAGTGGGCAGCCCGTACATACCTTGTTGCAGCACTGAGTGCTTTGGCTACCCTTATATATTATCTCGGATTTGCAAACAATAGGGACTGATTCCAGCAGAGCCTTGCTTCCCTTATTTTATCTCTATTCTGATTTTGCCGCTTATCCCGAACGCCGCGGTCAGACATTGCTCTTTTTCAATCCTGACCGGTCCGGACAATTCTATGCCGACGAAGTCACCTGTCCTTAAGGAACAGTAACCGGTAATCATCGCTATGGCAGAACTTAAGGTGGCCATGTCAGGCCCTTTCTCTATGCGGACCTTTTCATGTCCGTTGACAGCAACGGTAAGCGGTCTTTTGCTGCTGATGTATTCCGGTATCCTGTCAGCCGGCAGCAGGTCATAAGGTATGACGGTGGTGTAGTCCATGGCATTCTCCATGCATGTCCTGTATATGGAGTCAGGAGATGCCGTTTCGCATTTGAGAAGTATTCCGCATGAGAATTCCCCTATATATCTGTGGGCGAACTGCTCCCTCACTGCTTTGCCTGACCGTGCCGATCTGAAGCAGAAGAACGGCACTGCATTTACGGCAGTGACATAATCAGGAATATAATAATCAGTCAAGGCCCGGATCATGGTAGAGTCGGGCCTGACGTAAAATGCTGTTCCATCAAGTGTACGGATCAGTATATTCACTTCATCGAAAGTTTGATTTCTGTCAGGACCTTTTTTGTGTCCAGCGTAAAATCCCCGTTCATCATCCAGGAGTAGTAGCTGGGTTCTTTGGCCAGCACTTCCGTGACAGGTCTTCCCTTATGCTTGCCGAAATTGAAAACAGGGACATCCTTTTCGTTGAATGCAATCCTGCCGGCATAATCGGCGAATTTAGTCTTGGATGAAAATTCAGACAGGTATGTGATGTCGTTCTGAAGGCTGTCCTGGTATTTGTCCAGCTGGGCCATAAGGATTTCATATGTAGCCATTGTATCCGCCTCTGCAGAATGTGCGTTTTCCAGATCCTTGTGGCAATAGAATTTGTAGGCAGCGGACAGTGTCCTTTGCTCCATTTTGTGGAAAATGTTCTGGACATCCACAAGTTTTCTTTTACGGAAGTCAAAGTTCACACCTGCCCTGAGGAATTCTTCGTACAGGAGAGGAATGTCGAACTTGGTGGAATTGTATCCGGCTATGTCGCATCCTTCCATCCATGAAGCGAGGGATTTGGCAATTTGCTTGAAGGTAGGGCAATCCTTGACATCTTCATTGCTGATTCCATGTATTCTCCTGGCTTCCTCAGAAATGGGGATGGTGGGGTTTATCCTTCTTGTCTTGACATCTGTACTGCCGTCCGGCATTACTTTCACCATGGATATTTCGACAATCCTGTCAGAGGCGACGTTCAGTCCGGTACTCTCTATGTCGAAGAAAATGATGGGGTTCTTAAGGTTCAGCTGCATCGGTTCCGGGGATTAGTTTGCAATTCTTATTGGCATCAGGATGGCGCAGATGTTCTCGTCCTGACTGTCTTCTTCTGCTGCAACGATCAGGGCTGATCTGGTAGGATCGGCAAGTTCGATGCATAATTCCTCATACGGCATGTTGGTGAGCAGTTCTATGAGGAAAACAGACTTGAAACCGATATCCATTCCTGCACCGTCGTACTGGCAGGGAATAGTTTCGTGGGCGGAAATCGAGAAACTGGTATCCTGTGCTGAAATCATCAGGGAGTTGAATGACAGTGAGAACTTTATGCTTGATGAGGCAGGGTTCGAGCATACGGAAACCCTCTTTGCTGCGTTAAGAAGCATTGACCTGTTGATAATCAGTTTGTTCGGGTTATTCTTGGGTATTACTGTACGGTATGCAGGATATGTCCCGTCTACAAGTCTTCCGATAAGCATGCAATTTCCGAAACTGAAGTGTGCATTTTTCCCGTCGAACGACAGGGAAAGGTCTCCGTCGGCTTTTGCAAGCATGGATTTGAGGACGGATGCCGGTTTCTTGGGCAGAATGAAAGAGGATTTTTCCCCAGCACGGATGTCATTCCTTGTAAAGCATACCAGTTTGTGGGAGTCGGATGCTACAAGGCTGAGTGAGTCTTGTGACAGATCGAACAGTATTCCGTTCATTACTGGGCGTAGAGGCTCGTCTGCAGTCGCATAAAGGGTGTATCCAATACCGTCTGACAGAACTTCCACCGGGATGGTGACATTTATTCCGGAATCTGCCAGTTCTGGCATTGACGGGTAAAGTTCAGCCGAGAAGAAGGGGATTTTCTGAACACCTGATGACCAGCTGATTTCAAGCGTGCTGTTGTCTTCCAGTGTTTTGAGTTCGATGGGGATTTCAGGGAACTCCTTCAGGGAGTCTGTAAGGATCTTGGCAGGAACCGCTATGGAACCTTCTTCCCTGGTCTCATCTACCGTAATGGAAGTCTTCAGTATGGTCTCCGAATCGGAAGCCGTGATTTCCAGAGTGTTGCCTCTTAGTTCAAAAAGGAAATTGTCAAGGATGGGGGTCGTTGTCTTGGTGATTACCCTCAGCCCGGAAAGCATTCCGTGCAATAAATCTGTGCTTGAAACGATAAAATTCATATACTGTCAAATATC
>CAZXFF010000004.1:14249-21542 GCA_964640305.1 uncultured Muribaculaceae bacterium
ATAAACCAATACAGATACAAATATAGTGAAAATAATTTCTTGGCATATATTTTGAGTTAAAGAGCAATGGTTAAAATTTCATTTTGTTATGAAGAGAACGTTGTTGATAATACTTGCCGCAGCAGTAGTAGGCGGCACTGCAGGGTTCCTGGCCTCAGGAGTAGACAGGAACATGAATTCAGGAACATATGTGTATCAGGACAATATGCCGGCTGTCCGCAATGTGAGCATTTCAGGGGAATACCCGGATTTTACATATGCCGCGGAAACATCTGTAAAGGCAGTCGTATATGTAAAGGTAGTTAAGAAGACAGAGACTCCCCCGTCCATTTTCGATTACTTTTTCGGGTTCGGAGGATCCATCCCAAGGGAACAGGTGGGTACCGGATCAGGAGTCATCATTTCCGAGGACGGATATATAGTGACCAACAACCATGTGGTAGCAGGAGCCTCTGAAGTGGAGGTTACCATCGGTGACAGCAAGACATTCAAGGCAGATATAGTGGGTACTGATCCTGCGACCGATGTTGCATTGCTTAAAGTGGACGCAAAGGGTCTTCCCACCATTCCTATCGGAAATTCCGACAATCTCCGTCTCGGTGAATGGGTGCTTGCAATCGGTAGCCCCTATGGTCTTACTTCTACAATTACAGCAGGTATAGTAAGTGCAAAAGGACGTTCCATGCCCAGTTATGACAGGGAATTCAAGATTGAATCCTTTATCCAGACGGATGCTGCCGTCAATCCGGGCAACAGTGGCGGAGCTTTGGTGAACATCAAGGGTGAACTTGTCGGTATCAATACTGCAATTATTTCACAGACAGGATCATACGCAGGATATTCCTTTGCTATTCCCATCAATATGGTAAGGAAGATAACTGAGGACTTCAAGGAATTCGGAACTGTGCAGAGAGCAGTGCTCGGTATATCGATGCAGGATAATTCCGAAGATTTGAAAGAAAAAATGAAACTTTCTACTTCCGAAGGCGTATATATAGCTGAGGTGACCAAAGGAGGAGCCGCTGAAGCTGCCGGTATCAAGTCAGGTGACATATTGCTGTCAATTGACGGGACGAAAGTTTCGAAAGCCACTGCAGTCCAGGAAGCAATCAGCCAGTACAGTCCTGGCGACAAGGTGGAACTGGAAGTCAACAGAGATGGCAAGGTGCTGAAAGTCAAGGCAACTCTTATAGGCAGGGAAACCCAGGAGATGAATGCTTACAATCAGCAGGGCAATGTCAACCTTTTCGGTGCCCAGCTGGTTCCGGCACCGAAGCAGGAGCTTGAGAAACTCGGAATAAAGGCTGGCGTGAAGATCGCCAAGCTGGATAAAGGCAAGATGAAGGATGCAGGTATAAGGGAAGGATTTATAATTACCTATATAAACAATACTCCAGTCTCATCTCCCCAGGCAGTTGCAGCCGAGGTCAAGAAAGCCAAACGCTCTCTTCTGGTCGAAGGTTTCTATCCGGATGGTAACCTCTACTATTACGGAATAGGTTTGTAACAGATAAAGATGAGACAATTAAAAATTACCAAATCCATTACCAACAGAGAAAGCGCCTCCCTCGACAAATATCTCCAGGAGATAGGGAGGGAGGAGCTTATCAGTGTTGAAGAAGAAGTAGAATTGGCGCAGAGAATCCGGAAAGGCGACCAGGCCGCACTGGAGAAACTCACCCGCGCCAATCTCCGTTTTGTGGTGTCTGTGGCAAAACAGTACCAGAATCAGGGTCTCAGCCTTCCGGACCTTATAAATGAAGGGAACCTGGGGCTGATCAAGGCAGCGGAAAAATTCGATGAGACCAGAGGATTCAAATTCATTTCCTATGCTGTATGGTGGATACGCCAGTCTATCCTTCAGGCTTTGGCAGAACAGTCCAGAATAGTACGCCTTCCTCTGAACCAGGTCGGATCCCTGAACAAGATCAACAAGGCGTTCCAGAAATTCGAGCAGGACAACGAGAGGATGCCTTCATCCGAAGAACTGGCTGATATCCTCAATATCCAGAAAGAAAAGATAGCTGATACATTGAGGGTTTCAGGTCGTCATGTATCTGTGGATGCTCCGTTTGTAGACGGTGAGGACAACAGTCTTCTGGATGTACTTGTAAACAACGACTCCCCGAATGCCGACAGGGGTCTTGTGAACGAGTCATTGAACAAGGAAATAGAAAGGGCCCTTTCTACCCTTACCGAGAGGGAAAGGGATATCGTCAAGGACTTTTTCGGAATAGGTACACAGGAAATGACGCTTGAGGAAATCGGAGAGAAATTCGGTCTGACCAGGGAACGGGTCCGCCAGATAAAGGAAAAGGCAATCCGCAGGCTCAGGCACAGCAACAGAAGCAAACTCCTCAAGAGTTATCTCGGATAGAATATGACAACCATTAACCAGCAATAATCATGAAGAAAACCCTATTAGCAGCAACATTGGCTACAACAGCAATTATGGCAGCAGTATCATGTCAGAGGAATCCTCTTCTGGAGGAATGGAACACCCCGTTCGGCATTGCACCTTTTTCTGAAATAAAGGTTGAACATTATAAGCCTGCAGTACTTAAGGCAATAGAAGAGCACAACAAGGAAATCCAGGCAATCATCAATAACCCTGAAGCGCCTACATTCGAGAACACGATTGTGGCTCTGGATAACGCTGGATCCCTTTTCGAAAGGATTTATTCCGTATTCGGAAACGAGACATCCATCAATTCCACTCCGGAAGTGATGGCTGTGGAAACTGAACTTACCCCTATCGTTTCAGCCCACTTCAATGAAATCTCGATGAACGAGAAACTTTTCGAAAGGGTAAAGGCTGTATATGACAACAGGGAATCCCTTAATCTTGAACCTGACCAGATGCGTCTTCTTACCGAGACATTCAAGGATTACGAACGTTCAGGTGCTACCCTGCCTGCAGACAAGAAGGAAGAACTCAAGGCAATCAATGCCAGAATGTCCGAGCTTGAACTGCTTTTCGGCCAGAATGCCCTGAAGGAAACCGCTGACTTCACCCTTGTAGTGGAAAACGAAAAGGATCTTGCAGGCCTTTCGAAAATGCAGATCGATGCAGCAGCTGCCCGTGCCGAGGAGAAAGGAATGGGCGGATGGTGGGTATTCGGCCTTGATAATGCAAGTGTAATGCCTTTCCTGCAGTTTGCGGACAACAGGGATCTCAGGACCAAGATGATGAACGGTTATCTGATGAGGGGTAACAATGACAACGAGAACGACAACAAGGCTATCGTTGTGGAACTTGTCAACCTCCGCAACAGGAAGGCCCACATTATGGGATATGATAATCTGGCCCAGTTTGTACTGGAAGACAGGATGGCCAAAACACCCGAGGCAGTATATAACCTGCTTGACAACCTTTGGACTCCTGCACTCAATGCAGCCAGAAAGGAACTTGCAGACATGAAGCCGATAGCAGAGGCGCAGGGTGTGACGGATGAACTTACGGCTGCTGACTGGAGATATTATTTCGAAAAGGCAAAAGCGGAGAAATTCAATCTCTCAGAAGATGAAATCCGCCCGTATTTCCAGTTCGAGAATGTCCGTGACGGTATATTCTATGTGGCTAACCGCCTTTACGGCATAACCTTCACTCCTCTCAACAATGTCCCTGTTCCCCATCCCGAAGCAGAAGCCTTCGAGTGCAAGGATGCTGACGGAACACATCTCGGAATCCTCTTCATGGATATGTTTGCCCGTCCGGGTCTCAAGAGAAGCGGAGCATGGTGTGGTGGCTACCGCGAACAGTTCTATGAGAATGGAGAAAGGGTTGCTCCTATTGTAACCATTGTAGGAAACTTTACCCGTGGAACAGCAGGCGAGCCTTCTCTCCTCAGTCCTGATGAGACGGAAACGTTCTTCCATGAATTCGGACATGCCCTACAGTCACTCCTGCAGGATGTAAGATACAAGGGTGTTGCTTCCATGACCAGGGATTTCGTGGAACTTCCTTCACAGATAAACGAACATTGGGCATTTGAGCCTGAGGTTCTTAAAGTATACGCGAAACACTATAAGACAGGTGAAGCAATACCGGACGAACTTATAGAGAAACTTGACAAATCCGGCAAGTACGGACAGGGCTTCGCTACTACAGAATATCTTGCAGCATCCCTGCTCGATATGGAATACCATATCATGAACGAGATTCCAGCGGATCTCGACGTGAACAAGTTCGAAGAAAAGGTATTCGGTGAAAGAGGTCTTCTGAAGCAGATTCCTCCCCGTTACCGCAGTACATATTTCCTCCATGTATTCTCAGGCGGATATATTGTAGGGTACTATGGATATATCTGGGCAGAGGTCCTGGATGCCGATGCATACCAGGCATTCAAGGAAACCGGAGACATATTCAACCAGGAAGTGGCCCGCAAGTTCAGGTATGAGATCCTGGCAAGAGGTGGAGAAGATGAGGCGATGACTCTCTACAAGAACTTCAGGGGACATGAGCCCGGTATCGACGCTTTGCTTGAAAACAGAGGACTTAAATAGAGTATGAATCAGGAAACATTTATTCAAAATAAGGTTAAATCAGCAACAGAAGCCCTGTATGGGGCTTCTGCCGCTAATTTACAGATACAGATACAGGCAACACGCAAGGAATTCGATGGGGATGTCACGGCTGTGATGTTCCCGCTCCTCAAAGTCAGCCGCAAATCCCCAGAAGCGACAGGGGAGGAAGTGGGGAAATATCTTCTGGAAAATGTACCGGAGGTAAGTGCCTATAATGTAGTAAAGGGATTTCTCAACATAACCCTCTCTCCTGAGTACTGGGAAAATGTCTTCAGGGAAATCGTATCTGATCCGTCATTCGGCACCCTTCCTCCCACAGGCAGAACGGTCATGGTGGAGTTTTCTTCCCCTAATACGAACAAGCCTCTCCATCTCGGCCATATACGCAACATCCTGTTGGGATGGTCGGTATCCCGCCTCCTTCAGGAATGCGGTAATAGGGTTCTCAAAGTAAACCTGGTGAATGACAGAGGAATACATATCTGCAAATCGATGGTTGCGTGGCTGAGGAAAGGCAATGGGGTGACACCGGCTTCAGCTGGGAAGAAGGGAGACCACTTGGTAGGTGATTTCTACGTCCTTTACAATGATATCTACAAGGAAGAGGTGGCGTCCCTCCAGGCGCAGGGAATGTCCAGGGAGGATGCAGAAAAGAATGCACCAATCCTGAAAGAGGCCCAGCAGATGCTCGTGAAGTGGGAGCAGGGCGACAAGGAAGTTGTGGACCTGTGGAAGACTATGAATTCATGGGTTTACGAGGGCTTCGACAAGACCTATGATGCGCTGGGGATAACTTTCGACAAGACGTATTATGAATCACAGACCTATCTGCTCGGTAAATCCCTGGTGGAGGAAGGTCTGGCAAAAGGTGTATTCGAAAAGGTAGAGGACGGATCCGTATGGTGTGATCTTACTGCCGACGGTCTGGACCGCAAACTGCTTCTCCGCAGTGACGGCACTTCCGTATATATGACCCAGGATCTCGGTACGGCCAACCAGCGTTTCAGCGAATTCAGCCTTGATGAGCATGTATATGTGGTAGGAAATGAACAGAATTACCATTTCCAGGTGCTTAAGCTGGTTCTCAAGAAACTGGGCTTTGCATGGTCTGACAATATATACCATCTCTCCTACGGTATGGTTGAGCTGCCGGAAGGCAAGATGAAGTCGAGAGAGGGGACAGTTGTGGATGCCGATGACCTTATCCTGAAAATGTACAATACCGCTAAAGAAACATCCCTGGAACTCGGCAAACTGGCAGATATGTGCGACGAAGAAAAGGATGAGCTTTTCCGTATTCTGAGCCTCGGAGCCCTTAAGTACTTTATCATCAAGGTCGATCCTAAGAAAACGATGCTTTTCGATCCTAAGGAATCTATTGATTTCAACGGAAATACCGGACCTTTCATACAGTATACCCATGCACGTATCCGCTCCATACTCCGCAGGGCTTCCGAAGCCGGATTCAGTCCAGCGATAGAAAAGGGAGTACGTCTGAATGCCAAGGAGACGGATATAATCAAGCTGATGAACCAGTATCCTGCAAAGGTAGCGGAAGCAGGAGCAGCCTATTCTCCCGCGATGATAGCCAATTATGCCTACGATCTGGCAAAGGAATTCAACCAGTATTATCACGATACACCGATACTGAAGGAATCCGATGCAGCGGTCAGGGATGCACGTCTGGTACTTATAGGTACAATAGCATCCGTCCTTACAAAAGCTATGGATATTCTGGGAATACGCCTTCCTGAAAGAATGTAGCAGGGATGCCGGAAAATTCCGCAGAATACATGTTCCCTACCTCGGTAAAGGAGGTCAGGGCGCTCGGGTGGGATTATATTGATATAATAATCTTTTCCGGAGATGCGTTTATGGATCATCCCTCTTCCGGAACGGCAATGATTGCCAGAGTCCTGCAGAAAGAGGGATACAGGGTAGCGATAGTGCCTCAGCCTAACTGGAGAGATGACCTCAGGGACTTCAGGAAGCTGGGGCGTCCCCGTTTGTTTTTCGGTGTCAATTCCGGGGCAATGGATTCCATGGTGAATCACTATACTGCAGCCAGAAGGCTAAGAAGCGATGATGCCTATACTCCGGGTGGAAAAGCCGGACAGAGGCCTGACTATGCAGTAAAGGTATATACCCGTATACTCAAGGAAATCTATCCGGATGTCCCAGTGGTAATAGGGGGGATTGAAGCCTCACTCCGCCGTTTTGCCCACTACGATTACTGGAAGGACTGTCTGATGCCCTCAATCCTGATCGACTCAGGTGCGGACTGTCTGATATACGGTATGGGAGAAAGGGCTATAGTTGAGATTGCCAGAGCCTATTCCGAAGGATTGCCGACGGATATGGTTCCGCAGACAGTCCATCATTATCAGGGTGCAGTACCTGAATCGGTCTCTGAAGGGGCGCTCCTTCTCTCTCCATTCTCCGATGCCCTGAAGGACAAATCTGTTTTTGTTGCCAATTTCAATACAATCGAGAGGGAAGCGAACCGTATGCATCCTTCTGTCATTATAGAAACTTACAGCGACGGGTATGTAGTGGCCAATCCACCCTTCCAGCCTGAGACGGAGGAAGAACTCGATTCGTGGTACAGCCTGCCTTTTACCGGGGCTCCCCATCCCAGATACAAGGATAAGCCGATTCCTGCTTTCGAGATGATAAAGAACTCGATAACAGTGCACCGCGGCTGTTTCGGCGGGTGCAGCTTCTGTACCATTACAGCCCATCAGGGGAAATTCATCAGAAGCAGGA
>CAZXFF010000004.1:21552-28271 GCA_964640305.1 uncultured Muribaculaceae bacterium
GCCAATATTCTTGAAGAGGTAAGGAGGCTTTCTTCAAGGCCCCATTTCAGAGGGGTGATATCCGATATCGGAGCTCCGACTGCCAATATGTACGGAATGGGTGGAAAGGATCCTGCCAAATGTGCCAAATGTGCAAGGCGCTCCTGCCTGTATCCTTCAATGTGTCCCAATCTCAACCATTCCCATGAAAAGGTATTGGCCCTATACCGTAGTGTCATGCAGAGTGATTGCGTAAGGAAAGCATTCATCGGCAGCGGCATACGCTATGACCTTTTCCTTGATGCCGAAGGTTTCCTGGATCCTTCGGGAAAGGAATATTTCGAACAGGTGGTACTTCACCATACATCAGGTCACTTCAAGGTTGCCCCGGAACATACAGAAGACCATGTGCTGAAGTACATGTCCAAGCCTCCCTTTGCACTTTTCAGGACATTGAGACGGGAGTTTGACCGTCTGGCCGTAGCACATGGGCTGAAATATGTTATAGTGCCGTATTTCATATCATCCCATCCCGGATGTACCATGAAAGACATGCAGTCCCTTGCTGCAGAACCGGCATTGAGTGGCATAAGGCTGGACCAGGTGCAGGACTTTACACCGACCCCCATGACAGCATCCTCAGCGATGTACTACTCATGTAAGGATATTGTTACAGGAAAGGACATATTCGTAGAGAAAAATCCGGAAAGGAAGAAACAGCAGAAATCGGCTTTCCTGAACCGGCCGACGGGGTTCCGTGGTAAACAGCACCGCAAATGACATGCCTTCCGTCTACGTTAATTCCATTGAAATAAAAATAATGCAGAGTATTGCATAAATTAAAAATATTGTGCTATAATTGCACCGTATTTCGAAAGTAACAAATCATTCATGGCAACTATTGAAAAAAAATCTAATGCAGTACCACAGAAGCGTGCGGTAATCAGTTATGACAACATGTCTCCCGAACTTCTGGCGGCTTTCAAGGAGAAATATCCCAAGGGATATGCGGATTACATGGGCGATCTTTTCAAAGTGGACAAGCCTGACGGTTCGTTCTTTTATGCAGTCTCCCTCGAAGTTCCAAATGCTATCTACCTCGTGAAGATGGATGTGAACATAGATGACTATGACAAGGCTGAAAACGAACTCTTCGACGACGATGACGATGAGGGAGGAGCAGACTTGAGCGATGACGTTTTCCCCGACAATGCCGATGACATCCAGGGTGAAGATGATCAAATGGATGAATAAACCGCTGGTCTGGCTAAGACGGCAGCCCGAGCAGACGGTAATGATGCTGTTGGCATTTGTTATCGGCTTGGGCAGCGGTATAGCCGCAGTGGCACTGAAATTACTTGTTTCAATTGTAGCCGGTCTCCTTACCGGCTGGTTCAACTCTTCCTACGACAACCTCCTGCTTTTGCTGTACCCGGGTCTTGGAATGCTTCTTTCGCTATTGTTTGTAAGATACATAGTGAAGGATGACATCGGGCATGGAGTAACGAAAGTATTGTATGCCATTTCCAGGAAAAAGTCCGAAATAAAACGACACAACATGTGGTCTTCGGTGATTGCCAGTTCCCTGACTATCGGATTGGGGGGGTCTGTAGGAGCCGAGGCGCCTATCGTGTATACCGGGGCGGCTATCGGATCGAACGTTGCCCGCAGTCTCAGGTTGTCTTACAGGAATATGACGATTCTGCTTTGCTGCGGGGCATCAGGCGCTGTAGCTGCCATTTTCAAGGCCCCTATGGCAGGGATTCTCTTTACATTGGAGATACTTCTTTTCAATATTTCCCTCTCCTCTGTCCTTCCGTTGCTGATTTCCTCCGTGACCGCGACCACTGTTTCCTACATGTTCATGGGAAGTGATGTCGCATTTGCCAGTGTAGTTGAAACCTTCATGATGAGCAATATCCCGTATTATCTGGTGTTGGGGATACTTTGCGGCTTTGTGTCACTTTATTTCATGCGTATGACGATTGCGATGGAAGACAGGATCAAGAAAATCCGCAACCCTTTCAGCCGCTGGGCGATCTGTGCCGGTGCCTTGGGGGTTCTCATATTCCTTTTCCCTCCGCTGTTCGGTGAAGGATATTCGTCCCTGGGACATGTCCTTCAGGGGAATCCGGACAATGTGCTGCAGAACTCATTCTATGCCTCTATATTCAAATACAAGTGGACTGTCCCCATATACTTTCTGTGTGTGTTGATATTCAAGGTGTTTGCAATGTCATTCACTAATGCAGGAGGCGGAGTGGGGGGAACATTCGGACCTACTCTGGTAGTGGGAGGCATTGCCGGGTTTGTACTTGCGCGCACTATCAATCTCATAGGTCTCCATCCGCTGCCAGAAGCCAACTTTGCTCTGGTGGGTATGGCCGGGCTTATGGCCGGAGTCATGCAGGCCCCTATGACTGCGATATTCCTGATTGCCGAGATAACGGGCGGATATTCCCTGCTTCTTCCTCTCATTATCGTTTCCACAACCTCTTTTGCGACAATGCGTATCTTTGAGCCTTACTCCATATATTCCAAACGTCTGGCCAAGAGCGGAGAACTCCTTACGCACAACAGCGACAGGGCGGTCCTTACCCTTATGCAGACATCTGATGTGGTAGAGACGGATTTCGAAACGGTCGATAAGGACGGTACTCTGGGCGATCTGGTCAAGGCAGTGGCAAAGTCCAGACGCAATATTTTTCCGGTAGTGGACGCATCCGGCATATATGACGGGTATATCAGCCTTGACAGTGTAAGGGAAATCATGTTCGACCGTGACCGCTATGAGACAACAAAGATAGAGGATCTCATGCTGCAGGCTCCTGCAAAAGTGAATATAAATGACCGTATGGAAACGGTTATGGATGCATTCGACAGGACAGGGGCATGGAATCTTCCGGTAGTGGACAGCGATGACCGTTATATCGGATATGTGTCCAAATCCAAGATTTTCTCGGCATACAGGAGCCGTCTTAAAGAAGTGTCCTGTGACTGACCGTAATTTGCGGTCCAAAAATCCCTTTTATGAACCAGAAATACATTGAACATATCAGCGGCATCCTGTCTGTAGCCGCATGGAGGGTCGAACATTGTATGGAACTCATACAGGAAGGTGCTACCGTACCTTTTATTTCCCGTTACCGCAAAGAACGTACAGGCGGGCTGGATGAGACCCAGGTGGCAGAGATAAAGCACCTTTCGACAAAATTCGAGGAACTTGACAAAAGGAAGCAGTCCGTGCTGGAAAGTATAGGAAAGCAGGACAAACTGACGGAGGAACTCCGGAAGAAAATCGATGAATGTGTAGATCCTGCTGTCCTTGAAGACCTGTATCTGCCGTACCGTCCGAAACGCAGGACCAGGGCATCTGCAGCCAGGGAGAAGGGTCTCGAACCATTGGCAGAAGCCATATTCTCATGCAAGACAGCGGATCCCCAAAAGCTTGCTGCAAAATATGTAGGCGACGGGGTGGAGAATGCAGACTCCGCTTTAGCTGGTGCGAGGGATATAATTGCGGAATGGATTTCGGAGAATCCCAAGGTAAGGGAGCAGATGAGGGCATCCTATCTCCGGTACGGCAAACTTGTCGCCAAGGTGGCTCAGGGAGTCGATGAAGACGGGGAAGATGCAATCAAGTACCGGAACTATTACACTTTCAATGAAGATATTTCCAGGGCCCCGTCGTATAGGATACTTGCGGTCATGCGCGGTGCCAATGAAGGAATCCTCAGCCTTAAGGTAGATGTAGACAAGGACAGGACTCTGGACCGCATCTATTCCACAGTCCTTAAAGGGAAGCCGGAACCCTCGGAAAAGACGGCGTGGGAAATAGATTATGCGACAGAAGAAGCTTTCAAAAGGCTTCTTCATCCTTCCATCGAAAATGAAACCCTTAAGACTGCCAAGGAAAAGGCAGATATGGAGTCTATCAAGGTGTTTGGAGAAAATCTCCGTCAGCTGCTGATGGCGCCCCCGCTGGGACAGAAACGGGTACTGGCAATAGATCCGGGATTCAGAACCGGATGCAAGGTCGTCTGCCTAGACGCGCAGGGAGCTTTGCTGCATAATGATACCATATATCCGCATCCTCCTCAGAACGAACGGACCATGGCCGTGAAGAAAATCTCCAATATGGTGGAGAGCTACAGGATCGAGGTCATTGCCATAGGCAACGGTACGGCCGGAAGGGAGACCGAGGCATTCATAAAGAAGATAGCCCTTCCTGAAGATGTCAAGGTGTATTCAGTCAGTGAGGACGGAGCTTCGGTATATTCAGCTTCTCCGGTGGCAAGAGAGGAATTCCCCGAATATGATGTGACTGTCCGCGGTGCGGTGTCTATAGGACGCAGGATAATGGATCCTCTGGCCGAACTGGTCAAGATAGATCCCAAGTCAATAGGAGTAGGGCAGTATCAGCACGATGTGGACCAGACTCTTCTGAAGGAACGCCTGGATGAAGTGGTTGAAAACTGTGTGAACAATGTAGGGGTGAACCTGAATACTGCCAGCAAGCATCTGTTGTCATATGTCTCCGGTGTAGGACCGGCCATTGCCAAGAATATTGTGGACTACCGGACGGAGAACGGTGCATTTACTTCCAGAAAGGATCTTAAAAAAGTCAAGAGACTGGGGGACAAGGTGTTTGAACAATGTGCCGGATTCCTGCGGATACCCGGTGCGGCCAATCCTCTGGACAATACGGCAGTACATCCGGAGAGCTATGCAGTAGTGGAGGCTATGGCAAAGGATGCCGGAGTGAGCGTGGAAGGCCTGCTCGCCGACAAGGAAACAAGAAGCCGGATAAATCTCGGAAAGTATGTTACCGAGGCGGTTGGGATGCCTACTCTCAATGACATAATGAAAGAGATGGACAAGCCGGGAAGGGACCCGCGCTCGTCTTTCAGGATTCTCGAATTTGCTGAAGATATACGCACTATAGAAGACCTCAAAACTGGAATGGAACTGCCCGGAATAGTGACAAATGTTACCGATTTCGGCGCATTCGTGGATTTCGGAATAAAGCAGAACGGTCTTATCCACATTTCCAGAATGTGCCCCGGCAAGAGGATAAAATCCCCTTCCGATGTCGTGAAAGTTCATCAGCATGTAAAGGTAAGGGTAATAGAAGTGGACCTGCGCAGAGGACGTATTGCCCTCGAACTGGTCGGCACTCTTTAGCGGTTGAATGTAAGCCTTCTGGAATCGGTCATACCGGTAAGCTTGCCTCCTGCCACAACCTTTGTCCCGTTTACGAAGGTGTCTGAAACAGAGTAGGGGAAGGTATGCCCTTCGAGTGGAGACCATCCGCATTTGTAGGCGATATTTTCTGCTGAAACGGTAAATGGTGTCCTGGATACAGTCACGAGGTCAGCGGCATAGCCTTTCCGTATATACCCCCTGTCCCTGATTCCGAATGTCTTTGCGGTTGCATGTGACATGGATTCCGTTACTGCATGGAGAGGGAAACAGCCGCGTTCCGACAGTTCCAGCATCATAAGCAGTGAGTGCTGCACGGTAGGCAAGCCTGACGGAGCATGCAGATAGTCCTGCTGTTTTTCGGAAATAAGGTGAGGGGCGTGGTCCGTAGCCACTGCATTCACGAGCCCGTTCTTCACGGCATCAGCAATCGCCTGCCTGTCTTCCGGAGTCTTGATTGCCGGATTGCATTTCACGAAGGGTCCGTATTTATCGTAATCGTTGCTGTCGAACCACATATAGTGCACACATACTTCGAATGTTATCTTCGGATTCAGTTCTCTGGCTTTCAGGATCATCTCAATCTCATCCTTTGTACTTACATGCAGTATATGCAGTCTTGTATTGTTGGCAACAGCCGATTTCAATGCCTTTGCGGTCGAGAGGATGCAGGCTTCCCTGCTTCTTATCAGAGGGTGCGAACTGAACGGTACATTGTCTCCCCAGCGTTCTTTGGCCAATTCCATATTCCGCCTTACGGTGGCTTCATCCTCGCAGTGTGTGGCAATCAGCATGTCCCTGCATGAAAATATCCTGCCTAGCGCCTCTTCCGAGTCTACAAGCATATTTCCGGTAGAAGACCCCATGAATACCTTTATGCCGCAGACAGCAGAGGGATCAGTCTTCTCGATTTCCTGGAAGTTGCTGTTGTTTGCACCGAGGTAGAAAGAATAGTTCGCCGCTGAATCCTCCGCTGCAATCCTGTATTTCTCTTCAAGGGCCTCGATGCTGCATACCGGAGGATTGTTGTTAGGCATATCCATAAAGGAAGTAGTACCTCCGAGAACCGCAGCCCTGCTTTCTGTGGCAATGCTTCCCTTGGCAGTGGCACCTGGTTCCCTGAAATGGACCTGGTCGTCGATCACTCCCGGCATAAGGAGCATTCCGGAACCTTCGTCTGCGGCTCCTCCGTCCAGTACCTCCCCGCATGTCTTCATAAGTGCCTCTACAGCTCCGTCATATCCGGACATGCCGTCTGCATCCAGAACTTCCGCAATGGAATCCCCGTCGGTCAGGACACTTCCTTTGAAGCAACGTCCTTCATTGACTATTCTGAAATCTCTGAACAGCCGTTTCATAGTTACAGTTTAGCTTCCGGGTTAGGATATATCTTACGGAAACGCAGGGCAATGACCCCTTTGAAAGCCTCTCCGAAAATGGAACTGCTCATTTTGGATACCCCTTCTTTTCTGTCGGTGAAGACAATAGGGACTTCCTTTATCCTGAATCCTAATCTGTAAGCATTGTATTTCATCTCT
>CAZXFF010000004.1:28281-67565 GCA_964640305.1 uncultured Muribaculaceae bacterium
CCTTTCATCCTTACGTTGTCCAGGTCAATGGTCTCCAGTACCTTGCGGCTATAGCACACGAAACCAGCTGTAGAGTCATAGACTTTCATTCCCAGGACTGTCCTGACATAGGCCGAAGCCCCGTAGGAAATCATTACCCTGCCGAGCGGCCAGTCTTTGACCGTTATGCCGCTGCAGTAGCGGGACCCGATGGACATATCCGCACCTTCCTTGGCACAGGCTTCGTACAGGCGTATCAGGTCATCTGGATTGTGCGAAAAATCCGCATCCATTTCGAAAATATAGTCATATCTGTGGTCGATGCACCATCGGAACCCAGCCTTGTAGGCTGTTCCAAGCCCCAGTTTGCCCTCCCTTTCGATAATGAAAAGGCTGTCCGGGAATTCGGACATCAGGCCTTTTACGATATTTGCAGTGCCGTCCGGAGAACCGTCATCCACGATGAGGATATGGAACCCGCCCTCAAGGGAATGCACTTTACGGATCATTTTTTCAATGTTCTCCTTTTCGTTGTAGGTAGGAATGATTACGATTTTCTTGTCAGTCATCACTTGTAAGGATTTTTTTCCAAAAGTAACATAAATTGCACTATCCCGCAAGCGATATTAGGTTTTTGCATTGTTTATAGGTTGTCGTACATCTTTTGTTGGCATTCCTTGATATGCCGCAGGCATCTTTCTTTGATGTGGCTTTCTTTAGAATATTGGCGGGCCTTTTTGAATTCTTCGATAGCGTAGCTGTATCTTCCGGAATTCTTGTAAGATATTCCCATGTTATAATGGCATATAGCCTTGTATGCTTCGTTTCCCTGTGCGTAGCATCGAAAGTCATTGACAGCGTTGTCTGCCATTTCAAGCACTATGTATGCCAGACCTCTGTACAGGTATGCTTCGTTACTGTAGGATGGATCCAGGGAAATTGATTTGCTGCATAAATCAGCGAGA
Source organism: uncultured Muribaculaceae bacterium (assembly GCA_964640305.1). Taxonomy (GTDB): domain Bacteria; phylum Bacteroidota; class Bacteroidia; order Bacteroidales; family UBA932; genus Coprenecus. Next base: position 29,226 of record CAZXFF010000004.1, read on the forward strand.
TATCGGGCTTCTTTACGGTAGGCTTTGAAATATTCGGTCATGTTCTCGCCCTCGCTGACTTCAAAATCCAGATTCCGCAGGTAGTATGCTTTGGCTCGTACGAAATACAGGAAGGCGTCACCGTTCGGCAGTTTTGACAAGGCGTCGGCCGCAAATCTGTCAGCGCCCTCCCAGTCATTGCGGGAGATGTAGGGAATTATTTCCCTTTTGTATTGGGCAGCCATCTGCTGCTCTTGTTCTTTTTGGGCTTTGGCTTCCTCCTGACGTTTGTCGGCCTCATCCTGCCTGAATCTTATGATATCCCTCAGAAGTTGGTTGTTGTTCGGTTCTCCTTCTATGGTTTTGGGTTCAGATGCGCCTGTGAATATCCATGAATCGACCATGAAGTTGTATATGATGTTCAGACCGTAAAAATGCAGGCCCTTAGATTTGAAAGCACCCCTGTAGTTCAGGCTCTCAAGTTCAGTATGGGAGAAATTGAATTTCTCCAGTTCGTTATAATCAATTCTTACATTCTTTATTGCCGGGCAGACGGAAATATCCAGAATCTTTAGTCTGTTGTCCGTGCATTCTAGATTGGTCAGTTTATTGTTATTCGACAAATCTAGACTTTCCAGTTTATTCAAACTGCAATCCAGTTTTTCCAGATTTGGCAGATTGGACAAATCCAGTCCGGTCAGAATATTGGCAGAGCAATCCAGTTCTTTTAGCCTTGGATTGTTTGACAGATCCAGGTTTTCCAGTTTGTTTCTGCTGCAATCCAGTTTTTCCAGATTTGGCAGATTGGACAAATCCAGTCCGGTCAGAATATTGGCAGAGCAATCCAGTTCTTTTAGCCTTGGATTGTTTGACAGATCCAGGTTTTCCAGTTTGTTTCTGCTGCAATCCAGTTTTTCCAGATTTGGCAGATTGGACAAATCCAGTTCTGTTAATTGACCTCCGTATATACTTAGTTCCTTCAGTTTCAGGTTCTGTGATAAATCAGGCTGGCCATTGTAATTGTATAATCTCAGGCTTTCAAGATTGGTTAATTCTGAAAGGTTTACAGACAATACATTCTTTCCACTGTAGGATAATCTTATCAGCTTTTCCTTGACGTTGTCTGATAATTTGAGGGATGTGAGGTTGTCTCCGCAAACGTCAATTTCTTTCAGGTTATTGAGATTGGATAAATCGATCTCTGATAAAAGGCCAGTATTGTCGACATACAGTTCTTCAAGATTTTTGAGTTTAGACAAGTCAATGTGTTCCAATGTTGTTTCTTCCAATGAGAGATGACGTAAAGCAGGATTATCGAAATTTACTGATTCCCACTCCTCTCCCGTTATTACCAATGCTTCCAGTGTGGGAAAATCCGAAAGATTGAGCTCTTTGATTCCGCAACTTGTCAAAAGGAGAGCCTTCATTCCCAATCCCTTCAAGGAATTGAGGTTTACAAGTTTTATGTTTTCTATCAGATTAAGATTCTCAATTTTCCGGAAGTTCTCGATACCTTCCAATGAAGTAACAGTCGGTTTGCTGTTGTCAATCCGCAGGACCATTTCAGTTACTGCATCTGCTTCCGCTTCACTTATGACTCCGTCGTGATTGGTGTCGTATTTTCCTAGAAGGTATTCCCTGAAAGTGTTGTCCGGAACAGATCCACCGTTCCAAAAGATTCTGTTATTCTCTCCGTTTGTCTGGCAGATTGCAATGTACGGTGCAAATAAAGCAATAATCAGTATCAGCAAATTCGTTTTCATGACACTATATGTGAAAAAATTATCATCTATAATGTTGAAAAAGACATGGTGTGACGGATCGGATAAAAGATAATGAGAAAAACAAAAACACCGGCATCCTTGTGCAGGATACCGGTGTCCGTTCGAGTGATCCGTCTGGGGCTCGAACCCAGGACCCCAACATTAAAAGTGTTGTGCTCTACCAACTGAGCTAACGAATCGTCCCTTGATTTGGGGTTGCAAATGTATGTAAAAAGTTTAGATTTCCAAAATTTTTTGTAAATTTCTTTTCCGGGATAAAATATCATATCTTTGTATGATTTGGAAAATTGTCAGATATATGATTTCTTGCTTTCCTGTGGGAATGTGCAGTGTTTGCCATCTGTTTACGGATTGAAATGCTATACGGTAGCGGAGACTGGAGTTGCAGTTGTCTATGTCTCTTTGGATTATTTCAGTGGCGGCGGGGATCCAGCTTTCCTTTCAGCATTGCGCAGGGCTTTGAAAGATGAATCCGGTTTCGGAGAGGTCCTTTTCGTTTATCAGGACCGTTGGATCGAGAAGGGACCTTTGGTCCGCAGGATGCTGGAAGCCCATTTGGGGAAACAGGAAACAATATTTGCCCGTAATTGTGAGGTAAGGGCAATTCCGCCGGAGGCCGCAGCTGCATTTCTGGATCGTAACCATTTGTACGGATCCCTTAAATCAGCATTCAGGTACGGGCTTTTCAGATACCGTGCTACCGGAAAATGTGAAGCAGGAATGGATGCGACAGGGACACTGGTGGCAGTAGGGGTTTTCTCAGAAGGAAGGGAATTGGGTGGTAGGATCTCTTACGAATGGCTCAGGTATGCTTCTGCAGGCGGATGCCGGGTGGTGGGTGGAATGGGCAAGATTCTGGACAGTTTTACCTTAAGCAGGAAGAATTCAGTCTCCGGGACATTCGATATAATGTCATATGCGGATCTCGAATGGTCGGAAGGGGACTCCTACAGGAAACTCGGTTTTAGGGAAGAGGGGACCAGGCCTCCGGTTGCATTCCTCTGCGACCCTAAGACCGGGCTCAGGGTACACGAATCGAAGATAGGCCGGGACAACAGGTACAGGACAGAAGACCGTACAGGTAAAATTCCTGTCCGCAATCTGGGCAGTATCCGTTTCATTAAGGTTATAGTGCAATAAGTGCGTCTTCCCCGTTGTTGAGGTCAAGACGGATTTCCTGCTTCTCGCCTTTTTCTTTCCGGTCCAGTATTATCTCTGCAACTACATCCTCGACATAATGCGTTATGGCCCTTTTCAAGGGGCGTGCCCCGAATCTGGAGTCGTACCCTTTTGAACATATGAATTCTTTGGCTTTGGTACTCAGTGAAATGGGGTAGCCGGCCTCCTCAGCACGTTTGAGCAATCCTGACATTTCTATGTCGATTATTCTGGATATGTCATCTTTGGTAAGGCTGTTGAAATATACTGTTTCATCCAGTCTGTTTATGAATTCCGGAGGAAAGACTTTCCCGAGAGCCTTGTCGATTATATGCCGGTTGTAATTTCCTCGTCCTTTGTCCTCTCCGGCTGAGAATCCTACACCGTTGCCGAAATCATTCAGATCCCGGCTTCCGATATTGGATGTCATGATAAGTATTGTGTTCCTGAAATCGATCTGGATTCCGCTGCTGTCGGTGAGCCTTCCTTCATCCATAATCTGAAGGAGGAGGTTGAAGATGTCCGGATGGGCTTTTTCTATTTCATCGAGAAGCACTACGGAATACGGTTTCTGTCTGACCTTGTTGCTGAGCTGGCCTCCGTCGTTATATCCTACATATCCCGGAGGGGCCCCTATCAGTCTGCTGACCATGAACTTTTCCATGTATTCGCTCATGTCGAGGCGTATAATCGCATCGTCTGCATCAAACAGGTATCGGGAAAGCTGTTTGGCCAGATGGGTTTTGCCTACACCGGTAGGACCGAGAAACATGAATGTGCCGATCGGCTTTCCGGGATCTTTGATGCCGATTTTGTTGCGTATGATGGCTTTTACGATTTTGTCAACAGCCTGATCCTGACCGATAACCTTGTCCTTAAGTGTTTTCCCCATCTCGATGAGCTTGCGGCTTTCCGTCGTGGATATTCTGCTCTGGGGGATTCCCGTTATTGCGGAAACTGCGTCCTGAATGTCCTCTACAGTGATTTCAGGCCTTATCTTAGGGAATCGTATATCCTGTATCATCTTGCAGATCTTCCTGTCCAGGGAACTCTCTTTCCGTTTCATGCTCAATGCTGTTTTACGGTCCTGTTCCATGGCGGCTTTCCTTTTCCGGTTCTTGATATTGTGCAGGTTTTCTATGAGCTTGAAGAAATCGTCCGGAATACTGCATCTTTTAGCCGTAACCCTTGCACCGGCCTCATCCATAAGATCGATGGCTCTCGCAGGCATACTTCTGTCTGTCATGTATTTTGAAGACAAGGATATGCAGGCGGACAAGGCTTCCTCGGAATAGTCCACATGGTGATAGTCCCCGTATATCCGGGACATCGTTTTCAGTATTTCTGTGGTCTGAACTTCGTTTGGGGCTTCAATGCGTAAATTCTGGAATCTCCTGGCGGTCTGGACATCCTTTTCCATGTATGCCCTGTACTCATTGGGTGTTGTGGTGCCGATACACTGGAATTCCCCTTTGTCTATAGCCTGCTTGAGCATTTCGGCAACATCTGCCATTGCCCCGTTGCTGCTGCCCTTTAGCAGGGTATGTATCTCGTCTATAAATACAATCGTGTCGGTGCCGGTACGGAGGGCATGCAGTATCGCCTGTACTTTTGTTTCCAGATTCTGTCTGTATCTTGCACCGGCCGTTATGGACGGAATGTCAAGGGAAAGTATGCTCTTGCCAAGAAGCTGGAACGGTATTCTGCCTTTTGCAATCCTGGATGCAAGACCTTCTACGATGGCTGTCTTTCCGCAGCCAGGCTCACCGATAAGAAGTGGGTTGTTTTTCTTTCTGCAAGACAGTATTTCTATTACCCTTTCTATTTCACGGTCCCTCCCGATTACCGGATCAAGCATGTTTCCGGCAGCTGCTTCCACCAGATTGGTGGTGCATGAGGCGAGTATGCTTTCAGGATTGTCATCGGACTGGTCATCATATGGCAGTCCGGGACCGGCATCGTCTCCACTGGTGTTTTCTTTGCCGTACTTCATGTAATCGGTGACAGCTTCTGAGGTGACTCCGTATTCCGACATTATTCTTCCGGATATGTAGTTTCCTGTTTCCAATACTGACATAAGGAAAACGAGACTGTCGTCATAGCTGCCGTCGGATGCCATCTTCTCTGCTGCATACTTGAATACATCCTTGAGTTCAGGGGTGATTTCCACAGATTTCCATTCATCAGGGTGAATGGTGGACTCCATGGATATTTCTGAGGATATCATGTCTTTCATGGACTCCGTATCTATTCCCAGAGACTCCAGGAACCGGCATGCCGGATTCTGTCCGTGCCGTATTATACCAAGTATGAGGTGGTCCGGTGTTATGAAATGCCATCCGGTCCTTATGGCTTCTTCCTTTGAGTATTGAAGTATTCTGTCTATGGTGGCTGTATCCAGCATTGTCATATTCGGTTTTAGAGCACTAAAATAGTTAAAATGTACGAAAGTTGCGATTGTTTTAAACAAAAAATTGTCTATATTAGCATTTTGTTTTGGATAAAAGACTTATGATGGAAAATGAAGAAATAAATCACGGGAGGATACTGCAGGTTGACATTGAAAGCGAGATGAAAACGGCTTACATAGACTATGCGATGTCTGTAATCGTTTCACGTGCCCTCCCAGATGTAAGGGATGGATTGAAGCCTGTCCACAGAAGAGTATTGTATGGAATGTACGACCTCGGAGTGAATTCCGGGGGACAGCATAAGAAATCTGCCCGTATAGTGGGTGAAGTTCTGGGTAAATATCATCCCCACGGGGATTCCAGTGTTTATGAGGCAATGGTCCGTATGGCCCAGGAATGGAGTATGAGGTATATGCTCGTCGACGGGCAGGGAAACTTCGGATCAATAGATGGAGACTCGGCGGCCGCGATGCGTTATACTGAAGCCAGGTTCAGAAGCATAGCTGAAGAGTGCCTGGAAGATCTGGACAAGGATACCGTTGATTTTACACCGAACTTCGACGAGACTCTGAAAGAACCGGTAGTGCTTCCATCCAAAGCACCCCTTCTCCTTCTGAACGGCTCGGCCGGCATCGCTGTGGGCATGGCTACGAATATGGCTCCACACAATCTTTCGGAAGTGGCCGATGCAATCTGTGCATACATAGACAACAGGGACATTTCCGCTGACGAACTGATGAAATACATCAAGGGCCCCGATTTCCCTACCGGAGGCATAATTCAGGGAATAAGCGGAATACGCAACTATTTCGAGACGGGAAGAGGACGTGTGGTGATACGCTCCAAGACTGAAATCGAAGTCCAGCCTTCAGGAAGGGAGGTTATTGTGGTTACCGAGATTCCCTATATGGTGAACAAGAGGGAGCTTATCGAGAAGATTGCAGAACTGGTAGAGGAAAAGAAGATAGACGGCATTGCCTATATAAATGACGAGAGCGATCATAACGGAATGCGTATCGTCATCAAACTGAAGATGGGTGCAGTCGCGAACGTCGTGCTTAATACACTCTTCAAGATGACTCCTCTTCAGTCCAGTTTCTCAGTGAACAACATAGCTCTGGTGGACGGTCGTCCCAGACTTCTGAGCATGAACCAGCTGATCAAGTACTTCGTGCGCCACCGTCACAATGTGGTGGTAAGAAGGGCTGAATATAACCTCAGGGAGGCTTCGAAACGCGAGCATATCCTGGCCGGGCTTATCAAGGCTCTGGATTTCATTGATCAGGTGATAGAGATAATCAGGTCGTCAAAGACACCTCAGGAAGCCAGGACAAGGCTGTGCGAATTCCTGCAGCTCACGGATATACAGGCAGCGGCAATCGTAGAGATGCGTCTAAGGCAGCTTACAGGTCTTGAAAGGGACAAACTCCGTTCTGAATATGAGGAAATAGTCCGTCTCATTGCAGAATTGAACGAGTTCCTTTCCAACGAATCCTTGCAGTATGACCTGATAAAGAAAGAGACCATGGAACTCAAGGCCAAATTCGGTGATGAAAGGCGTTCGGAGATAGTACCTTCAGCTGATGAGTTCAACCCGGAGGATTTCTATGCGGACGAGGATGTCGTAATCACCATTTCCCATTCAGGGTATATCAAAAGGACTCCTCTGGCAGAATACAGATTACAGAACAGGGGCGGGGTAGGAGCCAAAGGCAGCACGACAAAGGATGAAGATTTCATAGAGCATATTTATGTTGCCAATACCCACAGTACTATACTGTTCTTTACCGAGAAGGGCAAATGCTACTGGCTGAAAGTTTACGAAATCCCCGAAGGTGCGAAGGCATCCAAGGGACGTGCGATCCAGAACGTGATCAATATTGAACAGGATGACAGGGTCAGGGCATATCTGAATGTCGGTGACCTGAGTGACGAAGAATATATAAACAACCATTACATAGTGCTGGCTACGAAACGTGGCGTAATCAAGAAAACTTTGCTTGAGGCATATTCCCGTCCTCGCCAGAAAGGCATAAATGCCATAACCGTCAAGGAAGGAGACTGTCTGCTCGAAGCCCTTGTCACGGACGGAGACATGAATCTGCTTCTGGCAGCGAGAAACGGAAAATGTGTACGCTTCCATGAAAGCCAGGCGCGTTCGATCGGCCGTACTGCAGCGGGCGTCAGGGGAATCAGCATTGAAGAAGATGACGAAGTGGTCGGAATGATAAGTGTAAGCTCCTCACAGGAGGACCGTATAAACACCCATATACTTGTAGTCAGCGAGAACGGATTCGGAAAACGTTCGGATATTGAGGACTACCGCGAGACAAACAGGGGTGCTAAAGGTGTCAAGACCATTAACATAACTGAAAGGACAGGTTCCCTTATCGCCATCAAGACTGTGACAGAAGACAACGACCTGATGATTATCAATGAGTCCGGTATAACTATCCGTGTTCCTGTTTCCGATATAAGGGTTGCCGGGAGGGCTACGCAGGGAGTGAAACTTATAAACCTGAGGGAAGGGGACAAGATAGCGGCAGTATGCGTGGTGAACAAGAGTGAGGAGAAAGTCAAGGAAAATGAAGAAGAATTGTAACTTTAATTAATACTTTTATTATCCGACAATATGAAAAAGATTTTTTTAGCAGCAGCGATTCTGTCGCTCACATTGGCTGTTGGCGCCCAGGACAAGGACCAGTTACTTTCAAGTATCCAGAAAGCCGAGTCTGTTACCCTGAATGCAAAGAAAGCATCCAATCCTACAACATGGATCAAATACGGCGATGCCTTTGTAAATGCATACAATGAACTGTTCGGCAGTCTTTGGATAGGTATTTCGAAGAATGAAGCAAGGCTCTTTGCAACCGAGAAACCTCTGTCTGTAGAGCAGAAGCAGCTGGAAGCAGGAGTTTTCGATGTTGAACATTACGAATGCAGGGACCTTTATTTCAACACGGCTAGCGGACTGCTTGAAATGGTGATAATTACCAAACCGATTATGGAAGAGAACCTGCTCGTTCAGGCACGTGATGCATATTTCAAGGCAATGGAGATTGATACAAAACAATCCAAATCCAAAGTGCTGAAGGAAAAACTCATTTCTCTCCATGACAACTTTGTGAACGACGCCATGAGCTATTATACTTTGGGTGATGTCAAGACTGCTGCAGAATGCTTCGAGGCATCTATCTCCTGCCTTGACAATGAAGTAGTGGGAGAAATTGACAGCACCATGATATATTATGCAGCTGTTACCTACAATGCTATAGGCAATAACGAAAAAGCAAAGGAATATTTCAACAGATGCCTTGAGATCGGTTTCGATATGAAAGGTGATGTGGCTGCTGCCCTCGCTGATATAGCCAAGAGAGAAGGCAATACGGATCTTGCCAAGAAATATCTCAACGACGCTTTTACAAAATATCCCTCCAGCCAGTCCGTGCTTGTGACTCTCATAAACCTTTACATTGAGACAAACGATGATCCGAACAAGATCCTCACACTGATCAAATCCGCACAGGAAAACGAACCTGGCAATGCGTCACTCATATACGCAGAAGGTAACGTGTACAAGAACCTCGGTGACAATGAAAAGGCTATCGAGTGCTTCCAGCGTTCATATGATACAGACAATAACTATGTATATGGCATTTATGCAGTAGGCAATACTTATTTCGATATGGCCATTGAAGTACAGGAGCAGATGAATGCACTTGATATCAGGGATGTGGAAGGTTATGATTCTCTCCTCGTTGTGTTCGAGAATTACCTTATGACTTCTGTGGATCCTTTTGAAAAAGCATTCGCTGCTGCTAATGACGAAGAACTCAAAGTGGCAGTTGCAAGCGCACTGAAGCAGATCTATTTCAGATTCCGTTCGAAAAATCCCGAATACGGAACAGCTTATGAAAAATACAATGCATTCCTGAAGGAACGCGGCATTGAATAATACTCATTTTCTCAGGAGACAATAGCAATAAACCCGGATACCTTCAGGTGTCCGGGTTTTTTACTGTCACTTTTGACAGATTTGTATTATTCTTTCCGGCTGTTGTCGTTGCCTATGCTTCTTGACAATTTCTGTATGATTTTAATGTCATATCTGGAAAGGAATTCGGCAGCAATGACCCTTATTACCGTGTATGCAGGAATGGCAATCAGAATGCCGAATACTCCGCCTATGTGTCCGGCGACAAGTATCACCAGGAAAATCTCGAGAGGATGGGCCTTTACGCTGTTGGAATAGATTAGTGGCTGGAATACATAGTTGTCTATGAATTGCGTGAATATGAAAATAAGCAGTATAATTATAAGATATGGCAGCATGGCCATTTCGATTCCGTAATTGATATGGAATATCATCCCCATTACCAGAGCAAGGATATCCCCGATGAGCGGCCCTACATACGGGATTATATTGAGTATTCCTGATGTGAAACCTATTACTATCGCAAGTGTAGGGTTCATTTTTGCAATGAATATCAGTCCCAGGCTGTTTAGAAGAGCAACAAACAGCGATTCCAGGGAGATGCCGACAAAATATCTGGAAAGCAGACGGTTGATTGAAGACATTGCTCTTCTGGTCTTCTCTTCGTATTTGGAGGGCAGGACGGAAACTATAGTGTCGGAAAGGATGCCGTTTTCCATCATCATGAAGAAACTGATGAACAGGACCGAGAAAATGGCAATGGCAAAATCCACTATGAAAGACGTGACTGATACCAGTATATTCGAGAATGTATTCAGGTTCATGATACTTTTCATGTGTCCTATCAGGTAGAGTTCTATCCTGAAATCATCCTCTACGGAAGGGAAGGATTTTATTATGAACTGGTTGATCTTTTCAAGAGGGGCTTTTACGTCGTTCCCCATTTTGTTTATATCCATGCTGCTGAAGGTATTGTGCAGTTCACCTATCATCGGAGCAAGCAACAGGAACAGGGACAGGCATATGCAGGTCAGCAATGTGAGTGTCAATGCGGCAGCAGCCCATCGTGGAAATTGGATTTTCCGGAATTTTATCCGGCATAGAAGATTTACTGTGGGCTTTCCTATCATGGATATTACAGCCGCTATTGCAATGTAAATAAGGATGGATCTGAAGTACCAGGCTACCAGAGCGATTATTGCTGCGGTACCGAGTATGATAATGTATCTTGCCAATCTGTCCATGGTTATTGTATCGTTTTTACAAATGTAAGAAGCAGTTTCCTTTTTCTGAAGTTTTTTATATTCAAGTTGTCGGTTTACATTCAAAAACAAAGGAGCGGATTTGTCCGCTCCTTTGTTTTCAAGGCTGATTGTCCAGTACCTGTTACTCTGCCTTCACTTCAGGAACTTCAGTTTTGGGTTTGTCGCTGCCAACGGCAACATTGATTTCCCGTCCCATGAATTCTGTCTTGTTCAAGGCCTCGATGGCTTTCTGTCCGTCTTCGTCAGACATTTCAACGAAACCATAGCCTTTTGAGCGCCTGGTAACTTTATCGAGTATAATCCTTGCTGCAGAGATTTCTCCATAAGGGGAGAATAATTCGATGAGATCTTCTTTTCGTGTCCTGAAATTCAGGTTGGAAACAAAAATGTTCATAAATATGAGTCTAAGTTAATTACTGATACAAATATAGTGAAAATTATTTATTGTATACTATTTTAGCCAATATTTAATCTATTCAGATCACTGCGCTCCTGTAAAACAGACAGCTTGTCTGTTGGATTCCCACTATATGGTGAATCACGCAGTTCCATGGATGAAACGGATTTGATTCAGGCACTCGGCAGTCTCCTGGAAAACCGGACATTACGGCGATTTTTACCTGTCTTTTACATACAATTGATTTTACTCTGAGGCCTATTCCCTCCAGCACCCGTTTGCATACCGCCCACACCCCTCATCAACACCGCCCCAAATATGCGGAATAATGGGCGTTGTGGCAGTGCGTACGCTTCTCACCCCCATGTCAATGCCGTCCGCAGGACACTTTGCATAGAGCCACCTCAGTATTTACCTGATAACCAGAGTGTTGCAAAATTGTCGCTATGCAAAGTCCCCCTGGATTCGGGCCTTTTGGCGTGTTTTCGGGGAGGGTTTGTATACATGTGAAATTGCAATGCATTTGGTATCAGTGAGATGCGTAAGAGAGCGGATGTAAAGCCCACCTAGGTAATTGACTGATCATGCTGATCATGGCATCAAACAGATGGCTGACCCTTGCAACGGAACCGGCTGCGGTTATTCGGGGAATTGTCTAACTTGTCCTTTTTAACGTGGCACTATTGTATTCAGATATATGAACAGCAATACGGTTTTTTCAAGAATGTCTGCCGGAGAAAGGAATCCGCTCCATCCTAATGAATCACTGATAAATGAAATCGGGACAAGAATCAATGCCGTACTTGCAAGAGGAGAGCAAAGAATATTGATACTTAACGAGAATATGGAAAATGTTCCGAAATGTATGAAAACCAATGGCATCGTGAGAAGTTGACATGAGACTGATACGGAGCATGTGTTCCGGAAACTGACAGCGAGTTGCCTCTTGAACGGGAAAAGCGATATTATCTGCGGATGGATGAGGAAGATTCCCAGCATTGCCGCACATGATAGCTGGAAGCCTATATCGGAAGGGGCATGAGGATTGCATAATATTATTATTACTGCACTGAGAGACAGAGCCCCGATACCGTTTTTCCTTCTTCCCAAGAACTCTCCGGTTTCATATACGGTAACCATTGTCATTGCCCTTAGAATAGACATTCCGCACCCGGTGAAGACAGTATAGAACCAGAGTACCAGAAGAATTGCAATAGACCGGATCTTCCTTATCCGGCTTGAGTTGCCGGCTATTGCCAGAATTCTTGAAAGGATAAGGTGTATCAGATTCAGATGCATTCCGGATAGGGCAAGCAGATGCATGGCTCCCGACGAACGGAATGCCTCAATTGTGCTTGCCGGGATTTCGTCCATATAACCGTAAGCCAGGGCTTTGACAACGGCTCTGGTTTCTTTGCGCTCTGTTCCAGGCAGGAGTGAATCCACTGCTGCTGAGAATTTCTGCCTTTGCCGTTGCGGCTGAAACCTGAGTCCTGCGCTACGGCACGGAGAAATCCGGAAATCTGCTGTACTGTATATGAAGCAGAGATGGTAAATCCCTTTCCGCTGCATGTGCCTGCGGTAGTCGAAGTTCTCAGTAAAGTTCTTTACGGCTGATACCCTTACAGTGGCATTCAATGTGTCCCCTGCTGTAAATTCCAATGAATCCGGGATACCGTATACCAGTGTTTTCTCTCCTGGCAATTCTGCCAGAAGAAAAGTTTTCCCTTTTCCGGTGAGTCCGTAATCGAGTATCACGGCTTTTATCGTGATTCGCTTTCCGTCTTCCAGGATGCATTTGCCATGAGCGGAAAGACGGAAGAAGTCATCGGCAGCGATTGTGAGCCCTCCGGTAAAGAATGCAATTGCCATAAGGGGGACAAGATTTGGTCCGCTTTTTTTCAGACAGCACACGGAAGCAAGACAGAGCATTGCGAATGTGCATGAGCCGGAGATCAACGCTGATGATTTCCGTGAATGTCCTGATGCTGACATCAAAGCCTCTGAAACGAGATTCCCTGCAACCAGCAGGGCGGCTGTCAAAGCCAGAATATGCCTTCCCTTCATACCTTTTCCCAATAGTTTGTGCAAGATAATAATTTTTGAGCGAATTGCCTGAAATTATTTATATTTGCAAGATAGAGGGAATAATTTCAAAAAACTGTAATATGATTGTACTTGTAATCAACTGTGGCAGTTCTTCGCTTAAGTACCAGGTACTTGATATGAAGAGCAATAGCGATTTCACCCTTTTGGCGAAGGGTATTGTTGAAAGAATTGGACTGGAAATGGGGGAAATAACCCATCGTCCGGCAGGTAAGGACAAAACTGTTATCGACAAGCCTGTACCTGACCATCAGGAAGGTATCAAATCCGTTCTTGAACTCCTGACAGATCCTGTTCATGGTGTAATCGAATCACTGGAATGCATCGAAGCCGTCGGCCACAGGGTTGCGCACGGAGGGGAGCTTTTCCCTGAGTCATGCGTCGTTGATGACAAGGTAATGGAAGGAATAGAAAGCCTTTGCGATCTGGCACCTCTGCACAATCCTGCAAATCTTCTCGGTATCAGGGCAGTTAAAGCTTTGCTTCCTCAGGTGCCCCAGGTTGCAGTATTCGATACTTCATTCCATCAGACAATGCCGGACTATGCATACATGTATGCCCTCCCTTATGAACTGTATGAGCAGTATAGAGTGCGTCGTTACGGATTCCATGGTACAAGCCACAAGTTCGTTGCCGGAAAAGCCTGCGAGTTCCTTGGCCTGGATATAAACAACACCAAAATTGTTACCTGCCATTTAGGAAACGGAGGATCGGTTACAGCCGTCCTGAACGGAAAATCAGTCGATACCTCAATGGGACTGACACCTGTTGAGGGTGTGGTTATGGGTACACGCTGCGGCAATGTGGATGCCGGTGTCGTGACATATCTGCAGAACAAGCTCAACCTGAATGCCGACGGAATAAATACTCTCCTGAATAAGAAAAGCGGTTTCCTTGGAGTTTCCGGAGTTTCTTCAGACTGCCGTGACATTGTCAATGCGATGGAGAAAGGAAACAACAGGGCCAGACTTGCGATGGATATGTTCTACCACAGTGTGAGAAAATACATCGGGGCATACAGTGCAGTGATGGGAGGTCTGGATGTGATTGTATTTACAGGCGGGATCGGAGAAAACGACAGTGATGCCCGCAGGGAGATATGCTCTACCCTCGGATATCTCGGAGTGGACTTCGACGAGTCAAGGAATAAAGGCGTACGCGGTGAGGATGTCCTCCTTACGAAGCCTGAATCCAAAGTCAAGGTGCTGACCCTTTCCACAAACGAAGAGCTGGTAATAGCACGTGACACCATGAACCTGGTTACAAAATAGAATAACCCTATAATTTTAAATCCATGATAACAAGTTTTGAACAAATTTACGAAATCCTGCGTTCCAAGACCAGAAAACGTCTTGTGGCCGCATGGGCAGTTGACGATCACACCATTACAGCAGCTTACAAGGCTGTGCAGCTCGGTATTGTAGATGCTACTCTTGTAGGTGATGTAAATATGATCAAGGACGTATGTGCCAAAGAAAAGATAGACCCTTCTGTATTCACTATTATCCACAATGACAATGAACTGAATTCCATAGCGCAGGCAGTCGGTATGGTCAGGGACGGACAGGGCGATATCCTTATGAAAGGACTTTGCTCAACCGACAAATACATGAGAGGAATCCTTAACAAGGAAAGAGGTCTCCTCCCTCCCAAAGCCGTACTAAGCCATGTATGCGTAATGAAGAACCCCAACTACCATAAGATGATAATCCTCGGGGATATGGCGGTTATTCCTCTGCCTGACCTGAACCAGAAGGTGGCCATAACCAAATATCTTGTGAATACGGCAAGGGCTCTTCAGATAGACAAACCGAAAGTTGCCATTATAGCAGCTACAGAGCAGATGCTGCCTGGCATGCAGGCTTGCGTGGATGCTGCCATCATTTCAAAGATGATTGACAGAAAGGCAATCCCCAACTGTGTGGGTGACGGTCCTCTTGCGCTGGACGTAGCTATTTCCAAGGAAGCTGTTGAAATCAAGAAGCTTGCAAGTCCTGTTGCAGGGGATGCAGATTGTCTTGTTTTCCCCAACATTGAATCCGCAAACGTATTCTACAAGGTGAATTCCCAGCTTTGCAACGGTGTACAGCAGGCAGCAATCGTTGCGGGAGCAATGGCTCCTTGTGTGCTTTCATCACGCGCCGACAGCATTGATACAAAGTTGAACTCCATAGCACTGGCTGCCCTTACTGCTAAATAACGACAGTACTGATGAAATATATCTTAGCTTTAAATCCCGGTTCGACTTCTACGAAAATTTCCCTGTACGAAGGGGAAAAAGAGGTATTTACAAAGACTTTGCGCCATTCTGCAGAAGAACTGGCTCCGTATGATAATGTTATAGAACAGTATGAGTTCCGGCTCAAAACCATAACCGAAGCCCTGAAAGATGCAGGTATAGATCTGTCGGATCTCAGGGCAGTGGTAGGCAGAGGAGGGCTCCTCAGACCCATCCCGTCCGGGACATATGAAGTGAATGAGCGGATGATCAAGGATCTCAGCAGTGCCTGCTACGGAGAGCATGCAAGCAATCTCGGTGGAATCATTGCTGATGCCCTTGCCAGGAAGGCAGCCAACGGATGCCGTGCATTCATTGCAGATCCGGTCGTTGTCGATGAACTCAGTGACGTGGCAAGGATAGGCGGTCACCCCATGTTTCCCAGACTCTCCATATTCCATGCACTCAACCAGAAGGCAATAGCCAAACTCTATGCGAAGCAGGCAGGAGTCAGCTATGAATCCCTGAATCTCATCGTTGCTCATATGGGCGGCGGAGTTTCCGTGGCGGCACATTCGAAGGGAAAGGTTGTGGATGTGAACAATGCCCTGTACGGGGAAGGTCCATTCAGCCCTGAACGTACCGGAGGTATCAGTGCAATGCAGGTGGCCGATGTATGCTTCAGCGGCAAATACACGTTGGCGGAAGTGAAGAAAATCATTTCTGGCAAGGGAGGGGTAGTTTCACATCTCGGAACCAACTCATTCATAGAGGTTGAGAACAGAGTGGCTGCAGGAGACGAAAAGGCGCGTCTTATTACCGATGCATTCAATTACAATGTTGCAAAGGCCATCGGAGGAATGGCTGCTGCTCTGTCCGGGAAAGTGGATGCTATCATCCTTACAGGAGGCATTGCCTACGGAAAGGAAATGATGCGGCAGATTACAGACATGGTTTCTTTTATCGCTCCGGTCAAAGTTTATCCTGGAGAGGATGAAATGGCGGCATTGTCAGGTAATGCCCTTTCTGTGCTGGAAGGCAGGGAAAAAGTAAAAGAATATTAGAATCTAAGAGTTTTGCCTTTCTTTACTTTGTAGAGGAAGAAAGCAAAAACCAGAACTGCGAGGGTTATTCCTGTTATGTAACCGGTGTTTACAGGCAGGGATAGCCCTCCTGCCTTATATGGAGCTACCATTATATAACTTATACAGATGAAAGTTATGAACACTGCAGGCAGTGACATCATAAGGTGATTTTTGCCGTTCCTGGCAAGATAAGCGGAGGCTGTCCACAGTACAACGCATGCAAGGACCTGGTTGCCTATACCAACGTATTTCCAGATTACGGAGAATTCAATATGGCAAAGCAGGAATGCGGCGGCAAACAGGGGTACCGATACCAGCAGTCTGTTCCTGATCGGTTTCTGGTCGAAACGCAGTCCGTCTGCAATGGTGAGCCTCAGGCTCCTGAAGGCTGTGTCCCCGGAGGTGATGGGGCAGACTACTACCCCGAGTACAGCTATTACAGCTCCGACTTTGCCCAACCAGCTCTTGCATATCGTATCTACTATTATTGCCGGAGTCATGCCTCCGTCAGCAGCGGTGTTCAATCCTTCCGGACCATTGAAGAATGCCATCGCAGCGGTAGCCCATATCAGAGCGACTATGCCTTCAGCGATCATTGCTCCATAGAATACAGGGCGGCCGTATTTCTCGTTGCCCAGACACCTGGCCATCATAGGGGACTGAGTGGCATGGAATCCCGAAATAGCTCCGCATGAGATGACAATGAACAGCATCGGTACAAGGATGTTGGAATCAGGGTCGGAATGGAAATTCCGTAATGTGTCAGGTGTAAGTTCAATCATCGAGATTTCTCCTGTCGCCCCTTTCCATACCATTACTGCTCCTACGGCAATCGCCATGAAAATCAGCAGACCTCCGAATATCGGATATATCCTTCCGATGATTTTGTCTATCGGCAGAAGGGTGGCGAGGATATAATATCCGAAGATGATATAGAGCCATATGCGTTTGTCCATCGAGGTCAGACTTGCAATCAGGTCGGCAGGACCGGTAACGAAAGAAACCCCTACCGCAATGAGGAGAAACGATGTGAATCCTATAAGTACAGCCCTCATTCCTTTTCCCAGATACTTTCCTACCAGGTCGGGAAGGCTCATCCCGTTGTTCCGTATCGACAGCATGCCTGAGAAATAATCATGCGCAGCTCCCATAAGTATACATCCGAGGACTATCCATAGATATGCGGCCGGACCATATGCCGCCCCCATGATAGCACCGAAGATAGGCCCAAGGCCGGCAATGTTCAGGAACTGGATAATGAACACCCTCCACGGGCTCATCTCCTTGTAGTCTATACCGTCAGACATTGTTGAGGATGGGGTAGGGCGGGCCGGATCTGCACCGAAAAACCTTTCTACAACTTTACCGTATATTATGAATCCTAGAATAAGGACTGCGAGAGCAATAAAGAATGTAATCATTGTTAGGGATTTTGAGGGTACAAAGTTATAAAATAATGGTAAATTTGCACCATGAATTCAAGAATCCCAACGGAACTCGGAACCGAAAAAATTTCCAGACTTCTGAAGCAGTATGCATTCCCGGCTATCATTGCCATGACTGCTTCTTCTCTATACAATATGGTAGATGCCATATTTATCGGTCACGGAGTCGGCCCTTATGCCATTTCCGGCCTGGCGCTTACCTTCCCGTTTATGAACATGGCTGCGTCTTTCGGTACACTTGTAGGTGTCGGGGCATCGACTCTGGCATCCATGCTGCTCGGACGCAAGGACTACACAATGGCCCAGAAGGTTCTTGGAAACGTAGTCATACTTAACATGATAACAGGGATAGCCTTTACTGTCCTTGCCCTTCTTTTTCTGGATCCCATACTTTGGTTCTTCGGAGCAAGTGAAAACACCATATCATATGCCAGGGACTATATGGAAATAATACTTCTGGGAAATGTGATTACGCATGTATATTATGGTCTCAATTCTCTGTTGCGGTCATCGGGACACCCGAAGACTGCAATGACGGCTACAATCGTTACCGTCATCCTGAATGCGGTACTTGACCCTCTTTTTATCTTTGTATTGGATATGGGAATAAGAGGGGCGGCTATTGCAACAATACTTGCGCAGACTGTTTCCCTTATATGGGTAGTAAGGATTTTTACCGACAAGTCCAATGTCATACATTTCAGGAAAGGCATTTTCAGACTTGACAGGAAGATAGTCAAGGATTCCCTGGCTATAGGTATGGCTCCGTTCCTTATGAATTTTGTGTCCTGTTTCATTATAATTTTCATCAATGCCCGTCTTAAGGAGTACGGAGGGGATCTGGCGATAGGAGCTTACGGAATAGTGAACCGTATAGTTTTTGTCTTCATTATGGTAGTCATGGGACTCACGCAGGGAATGCAGCCGATTGCCGGTTATAATTTCGGAGCGAGGCAAATGTCCAGGGTCCTGGAGGTCCTGAAAAAAACAATGCTTTATGCGTCTGTGGTGATGACCTCCGGATTTATCGTCTGTGAATTGTTTTCCAGGTCGGTGGTCCAGATCTTTACAACCGATGAACTTCTGATGGAATATTCGGCCAAAGGCTTGAGGACAGTGGTGATAATGTTCCCGATTGTGTCATTGTCCATGGTAATCGGCAACTTTTTTCAAAGTATAGGGAAGGCCAAGGTGTCCATATTCATATCCTTGTCCAGGCAGCTTATATTCCTCCTGCCTTGTCTGTGGATTCTCCCGCTCTTCTTTGATATACATGGGGTATGGTACAGTTTTGCCGTATCTGACTTTCTTTCCAGCATCGTATCGCTTGCTATAATTTTGAATTTCATAAAAAAACATCAGAAGGAGTATGGACTTGAAAAGCAGCAACAATAATTTTGCCATTTGCATAGGACGTCAGCTTGGCAGCGGAGGCCGGGAGATTGCACGCATTATATCCCGGAAGATGGGCATTGCATATTATGACAAGGAAATAATAACCTTGACAGCAAAGGAAAGCGGCCTTGCTCCCGAATATTTTGAACAGGCCGATGAAAAGCATTCCACTCCGGTAATAGGATGCTTTTCTGAAACAGGAATGCCGTATTACTGTTTCGGCAGAGTAGGGGGCTCTTCGGCATACCTGAGCAATGACCATCTTTTCAATATCCAGAGCGAGACAATAAGGAATCTGGCATCGAAAGGTCCATCCGTATTCGTAGGAAGATGTGCAGATTATATTCTTAGGGAAATGCCCCGTTTGCTTTCTGTATTCATAACGGCTAATATGGAATGCAGGATAGAACGTGTGTCCGGGTATTTCTCGATAACTGAGGAAGAGGCTGCCTTGAAAATCAGGGAAAGTGACCGTAAGAGGGCAGAGTATTACAATTACTATACCTTCAAAAAGTGGGGTGATGCATCATCATATGATTTCTGCCTCAATTCATCGATTATGGGTATAGAAGAAACAGCAGACAGGATAATAGATATCTGCAATGAGAAGATACTGAAGTAATCCACTATATGTCCCGGTCAAATACTTGTGCGAAGAAGGGATTCCCTTTGGCAATTTCGCTGAAGTTCCATGCGTTACCTGAGGACTTGTATTCAGGAAGGCATTCAGGGCACCAGTGACCGCCTTTAAGAATGGTGTTGGGTGTCATTCCGAAGACATGGCCGAACTGGCACTTCCATTTAAGAGGTGTATGCAGATTCCCTTTCTGCATCGTCTCCGACAGGCATTCACCGCCTCTGAAGGCTGCAGCCTTTTTCATGTCGTTGATGTCAAGTTCCTCTACGGGTTTGGTCTCGTCATACCCATGGTCACACAGGGTAGCATTCCTGGGGTCGTCATCCGGACGTGATACATCGAACCTGTCCCATCCAGGGATGGCTTTCCAATTTTCCAAAGAACCGAAAGAAGCATTTATCCTTTCCGTAAGATTGTTCCTGACCCAGTACAGGCAGCCCAACGGATTGGTGGAACAGAGTCTTTTCATGAATGCCTTTATGAGGAAAGCCGGGGCTAAAGGTGCAAGGGAGAAATACCAGGGAAGCTGCTTTTTCATACGTTCGAAATATTCCTGGGCAGTAACCCCTTCACGGAAATGCAACATGTCTTCCAGCCTGTCTGCGTCCAGATACCATTCTCCATGGAAGTTACGTGTCGCAAACCAGTTAGGTTCGAAGACCTTTTCCACTTTTGGACAATGTATGGACTCGAGCAGAAGTTTTTCGAACTCGTAGTTGGTGAGTCTGAAAGTATCACCGCTGCTGAGGTTATAGAAACCCCTCCAGAATTCTTCCGGGACATCTTCCTCACATGCATTGGCCAATACACGGCCGGAGTCTTCTATTGTACTCCATTCCAGTACACCTTTAAACGGAACGTGGAATGCAATAGGGTCATTCGCCTTTTTTAGCAGATCAGCATACAGCATGCCGCTCTGGCGTATGGATACCCATTTATTCAGACCGGATTCGGCAAATTCAAGTTCTGCAAGGCATTTGGATACCGAATAATAATCGAATATACTGGTATAGATCGGATCTCCGCAACGTCCCCAATGGTACGGGGGAAGGTGGTTCCCCACCTGAGCTACAGAGCCGATATATATGACTCCGATCCTGTCAGGGTCCGGCTGTGCCTTTACCGCCTTGACAATATTCTTGGCAGCCAGGACATTCACTTTCATTGTCTTTTCAGGGTACATGTCCGCCATCGGAGATACCATGCCTCCGACATGCAATACATAATCAGCACCATTGACGCCTCTCAGGACATCTTCATATGAAGTAAGATCCCCCCATATGATTTTCAACTCCGGGATATTGCTGAACTTCGCAAGTTTCTTCCGGTTTTTTTTACCGGGCCTTGCGAGAATGACTACATCGAACCTGTCCCTGCGATTAAGCAACTCTGCAAGGGTACTGCCACCCATGTTCCCGGTAGCACCTGTGAGGAATACTGTTTTTCTTTCCATTCTAACTTTCTTCTTCTTCTTCTACCAATTCATCACTCGGCTCTACGTACAGTTCGAAACATAAAGGGACGTAGCCCGGTATGTTTCCGCTGCCACTGGAACCGTAACCCAAATCCTGATAGAAAATCACAATGGCTTTCTCACCGTAATTCATCATGTTCAGGGCTTTGGAAAAACCCTTGACAAAACTGTTGCCTTCCAGTGCATCCTTTTCTTCTGTACGGTGTTGGAAAGATATGGTAGCGTATGCTTCGTTTGTCTTGTCATACATCCTGTACCGTTTGGCCGTATCCGCAATATTCGTGTCGAAAACATTGTAGTTCAAATATCTGCCGACGTATCTGGCGGTCAGGAATTCCGAGTCTTTCAATGTATCCTCAGGGTGGGTCTCTGTTTTGCAGAAGAAGAAGCCGTATTCGGTAGTGTCCGCCAAATCAGTGAATTTCGGGTAGTACTGTGCAGCGAACTTCCTTATCTCATCATATTGGTACTGATCGAAATCATTGATGACCTGAATAAGCTCGATGTCATAGATTTTCGATGCACCGTCACCGGAACTGATGAAGTATCCGTCATTTTCTTCATTGAGCTGTTTAGACGGCAGAATCGCCATGATCTTTCCGCCGGCCTTCATTTTCGTCAGGATTTCCCTTAGTCCATTGGAGCACTCCGGCATATACCATACGACAGGTTCATAATATCCGGAGGTCTCATAAGTTCCGAGCTGTTTTGCAACACTGTCGTATGATGTCTCGATATAAGATCCGCTAAGGTATGTTATACTGTATCTTACCAGAACATACGATGTGTCATGCGGCACAATTCCAGTCCCGGGAATGGAATCGAGCAGGTAAGTGCCGGAGTCAAGACGGGTGGCGTCAGGATGGTATTTCTGGATATATGCATTCAGAATCCTTTCCTGAACGGAATCCGTACTTTCTTCCAATTCCTGTGCGCATGAGGTTAAAAACAGCAGCGAGGCTGCAATGAAAACCGTGATATAAATAAATGTGTATTTCATATTCATCTTCATTTTCATTGATTCTTTATTACCTTGTCAATCCATATCTCGAAAGCAAGGGCTGATAATCGGGGAATATTGTAAACGGCGTCACTGTAGAATCCGTATTGTGCTGAAAACAGGATTACACAGTGCTCGCCCTCTTTTGTGCCGGCCAGTCCGTTTTCGAGCCCTACGATTATGGACCCTTTTTCAAACGGAATCTTCATTACGGAAAAATCAGGGTCTGTAATTTCAAATCCGCTCTGTATGGCAACTTCCTCTACATTCGTGGCAAAGAGTGTACTCGGGGATGAAGTGAAAACATACCCGGCATAGTAGAAATAAAGGGAATCTCCATATTCCAGCACTTTGGCAGACGGGTTCAATGCTTCTTCCACAATGACCCTGTTGGAACCGTTGTTGCGTACCAACGGATAGTCTTTCAATGTACTTGCTATATACGAATCTATCGCAGCCTCCTGATTTGCAATTGTCAGGGCCTTGTCATCCTTTGTGCATGCGGCACATAGGACAATGACCGTTAATATGGTCGCAATATTCCTCTTCATTCCACTTCCCCGCTTTGCAAGAATTGTTCCAAGGATTTCTCGAAGTATTCTCCCACTTCGGAAATAGTGATTCCGTACAGTCTGCCACCAGCCGCATTTTCATGGCCGCCGCCGTTGAAGAATCTTCGCGCCAGTCTGTTAACTGAAAAAGAACCTTTGGACCGCAGTGACACCTTTATATAGTCAGGAGTTTCGGTGAATAGTGCGGAGACCTTCACGTTCCCTATCTGAAGCGGCAGATTCACGAATCCTTCAGAGTCTCCGTCACTGTAGCAGAACTTCTTCTTGTCCTCCATCGTTATTGTCATGAATGCGGAGCCAAGTGACCAGTTCAGCTTCATGACATCCTTAAGAAGATAGCCTTGCATCCGCATCCTGGATTCGGAATATCTTTTGAATATCCTTTCATTCAGCCCCCTGAAATCCACGCCCTCTCCAAGGAGGACAGATGCCATTCTGAAAGTATCAGGAGTGAGTGAGTTGTTGAAATTGTTGGTGTCCGTAATCAGACCCGTAGCCAGCGATTCTAGCGCCGGCTTCCCTATGTCTGCAGGATTCCCGTTTACAGAAGGGAATGCCATCAGCACTTTGAACAGAAGTTCGCAGGTCGAAGATGCCCCAGGGTCTGATACGATAATGTCAAATGCAGAAGTATCCGGTTCAAGATGATGGTCTATCAGGATCTTGCAAGCTCCCGATCCGATTAGGAACTTCTCCATTCCGTCAATGCGGGACGGCTTGTTGAAGTCCAGGCATATTATAAGGTCAGCCTTGCCGATAATTGCAGCAGCTTCCGCTTCCTTGTCCCTGAAGCATACTATGGAAGATTCGGTATCCAGGAAATCCAGAAAAGAAGGCATCCTGTCAGGAAGGATAATCGTGGATTGTATGTTTTTGCTGGCCAGGAAGTTTCTGAATGCAGTGGAGGATCCTGCGGCGTCCCCGTCCGGATTGGCATGGCTGACAATGACAATATTCCTGCATCTGTATGCCAGTTGCTCGATTTTTCCGGGTAAGATCCTGTCCATTGCCATAGATTTAAAATTTGTGACTGCAAAATTAAAAATATATTGCAAGTACTAATTATTATTTTTATTTTTGTCGTGTTTTTAACACGACCATTTGCATATTAATTATTAACAATATTTAACAATGAAAGTACTTTTAAAGGTTTTAACCTATCTTATCCTCCCAATCGCTATTGTCGTTTTGGTGTATTTCATTTACCAGAGCGTTATGGAACCTGTTAGGTTCAAGAAAGAAGTAGACAGGAGATCAGAAGTGGCTATCGAAAGGCTGAAGAGTATCAGAACCCTGCAGGATGCATACAAGAGCCAGAACGGCAGGTATCTTTCTACAACGGATTCACTGGTGGACTTCTACAAGAACGGAAGCATCACAATCATCCGTCAGATCGGATCAATGGACGACTCTGTAGCTGTTGCCCAGAAGAGAGTATTCCGCGACAGTATCCATATTGCCGTTCGCGACACCCTTCTCAAAGACTATAAATCAGCAATCGATTCAATCAATTTCATCCCCTTCTCAGGTGGAAAGAGGATAGAAATGACAGCCGTAACCCGTAAGGTATCCGGTGTGGTTATTCCTTTGTTCGAAGCAATAATGCCTTATGACATCCTCCTTACAGGACTGGACAGACAGCTGATTGTCAATCTGAAAGCAGAAAGGGAAGACCTTGGCCAGTATCCAGGCCTTAAAGTAGGAGATATCAACAATCCCAACAATAACGCGGGTAACTGGGAATAATTACAGTAATGTCCGCAAATCAGAACAGAATAACCATTCAACTGGACTTGAATGGTTATTCTTTTAAAATACAGGATCGTAGCGGTTCGGTTATTCATGAGGACCGCAAATCGTGCCCTATAGACCTGGCGGCAGGGGAACTGGTCCCGGCTCTGAAGTCTTTTGCCGGTGCGGTTTCAGTGTATTACGCGACATGGAAATATGTTCTGGTACCTGTAGAATATTTCGATAAATCTGATTACCGCAGTCATCTTGCTGGGATCAGGGACATTTCCGAGAATGATACTGTCCGTACCCTGGATCTCCCCTCCAGAAAAGCTGTGATGGTATATGCTTTTCCCTCAGACGTACAGGCATCGCTTTCGGTATTGTCCAAAAATATAAAATTCTATCCGCTCACTTACCTGCTTATAGACAGACTGGCCTCCATCTGCGACAATAACCGCCTGATAGCGGCTTTTTCCGACGGGGTGCTGCATATTGTCGCTGGAGAAAGAGACAGGCTTCTGTTTGCAAACAGTTTCCCGGCAGGAGATATTGCGACAGCAGAGTACTTCATCTTCTCGGTATGTAAAGAAGTCTTTTTCAACCCGGGTCACACCTATGTGCATATATACGGCAATGCAGGTGCATTCATGGAAAACGAACTTGGCAAGTATTTTGCCGGTATCAGGTATCTGAAATGAGGATTGTCGGGGGAAATATGAAAGGGAGGACATTCGAACCTCCAACAACGTTCAGAGCACGTCCTACAACGGATTTTGCGAAGGAGGGGCTCTTCAATGTCCTGAACAATGAATATGACCTGGAGACTGTCAGGATCCTGGACCTTTTCTCAGGTACAGGGAGTATTTCATATGAGTTCGCATCCAGGGGAGTCAGGGAAATCTATTCAGTAGAAATGAACCCGGTACATGCGTCCTTTATAAAGAAGACAGCATCGATGCTCAAGATAGAAGGAATGCATGTCGTGCGCCATAATGTGTTCGATTTCCTGGACATTTGCCGTCTGGACTTCGATATCGTATTTGCAGATCCTCCTTATGACCTCGAAGGCTTGGATTCCATCCCTGATAAAGTTTTCTCAGCTCTGGACGGACATATCCTCAAGGATGGCGGAGTGTTCATTCTGGAGCATCCTGGGACCTATTCCTTCACCGGACATCCCCGTTTCAAAAAGGAGCGGAAATACGGGAATGTACATTTTTCATTTTTTTATTAAAAAAATTTGCAGTTTAAGAAAAAGAGTATATATTTGCACTCCGTTTGAGAAACAAACAAATCTGGTGCGGTAGTTCAGCTGGTTAGAATACCGGCCTGTCACGCCGGGGGTCGCGGGTTCGAGTCCCGTCCGCACCGCAAGAGGTCAGCCAAAGCGCTGGCCTCTTTTCGTATACGGCAGTCACATCCCTGCAGTACCCGCGACCCCCTAACTCCCTCCACCAGCTTCCGCAGGTGAACCGGAGCATTTCCCGTAACCACCATAGTACCAGTGCCTTACTGCAAACATCGCGGTACACCTGCGAAAGTCCTCCATTCGGCAATGTGCCCTAGACATGCTTCTCAGGCCGGTTCATCCACCATCAGCCTCCGCAGGTGAACCGGGTATTTTTGCCTAACTCGCAGATATCCAGTGCTTTATCGTAAATTGCGCGGTACACCTGCGAAGGGGCTCTGCCTGCAGATGTGGCCCAGAAGGCCTTCTCACCGCGGTCATACCTTCGCCTACTTCCGCAGGTGAACCAGCCCTTTCTCCATAACTGTCAGAGTGTCAGCATATTCCTGCAAACAGCGCGGTACACCTGCGACGGATATACGCTGACCAATATGCCCCAAAGCCCTTTCTTGCAGAGGTTCGGCGATGTGGGAAGAGGCTAGAGGTTAGGTGGTGTGGAAGAGAAAGACTGTGACGGTGGGGATGGAGGAGACTGTGCCGGAGTGGAAGTGAAGGTGCGGTATGGAAGTGAAGGTGCGGTGTAGTGGAGGAAGTTGGAAGGAGTGCGGTGTGGCAGAGAATGTAGAGGTGTGGACTGGGAGTCTGGATAGAATGTCCTCTGGAGGACGGGCGTTAAGAAGGCATTCCTGCAGTCGGTGCTTAGAATGCAGAAGGGGTAGAATGCTATTTTTGCAGTCTGTTTAATCCTTGAGTATGAGTAGATTTCTTCAATTTGGGCGGGATGGCGCAGGCGTACGACGAACTATGGCGAAACAGGTGTGTTCTCCGCATCAGGCTCTGGCTTGCAGACTGCTTCTCTGGATATGGACTTAAAACGAGACTCCGAATTTCAGGCCTATCTGATTTGTCTTGGCGCTTATTTCAACATTTGAAACGATGATCCTGTGTGCATACAGTTCGTAGAACAAGGTCAATTTTATCCCAGTCTTCCTTTTTACAGGGAAATGCAACCCGAACTCAGGTCTGAACAGAAGACCTCCGGATGTATCGTAGCAATAGTCAAGTTTTGTGCCGATATCCACACCGGCAGTCAGATCCATTTTGCCGGAAACGGGCATGTATCCTTTAACGTCTACAAAAATCGGAAAGGTGATGGCTTCGTCAGAAAAATTGCCGGAAGCCCCCAATCCGATTCCTGCATAGAGATATCTGGAGAAGCGGATTCCATTTACAATTTCCAGATTTATGTTGTTGGTCTCATCGTCAATCCCGAAAGAATATGCAAGGTCAACCTCTCCCTGATATCTGAAGAGTCTGGTTTCCTGGGCGCTGAGACCTAAAGGTAAAAGCGAAAATACCAATGTAAAGTATAATAAATGTTTTTCCATATTCATTTGGCTAGTCTGTTTATCCATACAGCGATATCATTCAGGACTTCTGCGGAAATTGTTTCTTCGATGGCACCGTAATTCAAGGCTGTGAATGGAGTGGCATGCTGGAACAGATGGTTAAGACCGTCATACTCTTTGACGAGATTGCTGCTGCCGTGGGGCAGATTTGACTTAATCACGGGAAGGTTGTCGTCGCATAGTACCTGCAGGTCAAGAGTGCCGTTCAATGCAAAAACAGGACAGGTGATTTCCCGTATTGCTTCTGCGGGGTCGTATCCCAAAAACCATGTGAGCCATTCACCTCCGGCCGTGGTGCATTTTTCAAGGTTCGATTTTAAGTTGGCAGGCAGTTCCAGTCCGTTGGCGCTGCACAGGTCTTCCACATACCGGGTCTTGTCCGGAATCTGCTTACCGGAGATCCTGTCACCGTATAGTATTTCAAGTGCTGTAGCATAGTCCCGGACCATTTTTGCAGGGAGGCCCTGTTTCTGCATTATGGCTTCATTCTGGCCAACGATAACTTTTATGCCTGTAACGGCAGTACCGGCAAGGGAGATGAGGAAATCCACGCTTTTCCTTGCCCCCATCATGAAGGCAATGGTACCTCCCTCGCTATGTCCCAGTACTCCGGTTTGCCCGAACTCACCGAGTGAGCGCAGAAACGATATGCCGGCTTCTGCATCTGCAAGGTTGTTCATGGTGGTTATATCCTTTACCGGACCGGTGGATTTGCCGGCTCCTCTGTCGTCATACCTCAATGAGGCAATTCCGTTTTTTGCGAGGAAGTCGGCAATGACGAGAAACGGTTTGTGGTCGAAAAGTTCCTCATCCCTGTTCTGGGTCCCGCTTCCGGTTACCATCAGCACGACTGGTACGGTACCTTCCGGGTATTTGTCGAAATCCGTAGGGTATGTCAGTGTACCGGCGAGTTCTGCTCCTTCGGCATCGTTTCTGAAGACTACTTCCTTTGTTCTGTATCCGAAGGGAGGGACAGGAGTCTGAGGACGTTTCAACTGCAGTTTGCCCGGAGCCAGATCCAGTGCAAGCCGGATTCCGTTCTGAGTAAAAATGCCTTTGATGCTTCCGTCCGGAATTTTGGCACCATGGTATGCTGCCCGCAATGCTGCAATCTTTATGACCAGGCTGTCTCCGTCATTCCTGACAAGCTCGGCAGGAATGTCCTTTGCGCCCTGCTCCGGGACATCCATGCTGCATACCTGCTTCCCTTCCGGAAGGGCCTTGATTGAAAATCCGATGTTCAGCTGCTGCAGTCCGATAGTCAGTTTCCCGGACCAGTATTCTGGACCGGCAGCTTGCTGTGCATTTCCACGGCCGGTAAGCATCAGTGTTGCAATGGCCAAAAGCAGTATCCGTTTCATATGCTGTGAAATTATTTGTGTCGGACAATTTCCGATTCCCATTTTATAATGGCGGTTTTCAGTTCTTTTCCCCAGTGGTAGTTTCCGGTCTCTCCGGAGGCCCTTATGACCCTGTGGCATGGGACAATGAAGGCAACAGGATTGTCGCCTATTGCTGTGCCCGCTGCCCTGCATGCTTTCGGATTGCCTGTTGCGGCTGCTATTTCTCCATAAGTGGTAAGTCTTCCGAAAGGAATGTTCAGCAATTGCTTCCATATCTTTATCTGGAAGTCAGTCCCTTTCAGGTGCAGTATTACCTGTCCGGGGCACTGCTTGCCTGGAAAGAACATGGACATGGCATTCAGCTGCAGCGAGTCGGTCTGTGCCTGGAATTGTGCATTGGGGTATCCGGATACCAGATTCCTTAATGACTCTTCCCTGGAAAAAGGGAATTCCAGGCGGCAGATTCCCTTAGTTGTAGATGCTATGAGGACTTCTCCGAAAGGGCTTGCCTGAAAACTGTAGTTTATCTTCAGGCTTTTTCCCCCGTCCTGATATTCAGAAGGAGTCATTCTCTCTATTCTGATGTGCTGGCAGCAGCCGTGTGCATTACCGGAACGTTCAGGGTTATTCGTGGTTGATAGGATCGGGTCTTTCATTTCCGGTATGACCCCTCCGGCTACTGCCCAGATATACAGGCTTGCAATACTGCAGTAAGGGGAGAAACGTTTCCTGTATTCCTCGAACAGTTTGCGGTCAATCCTCGGGTGTCCGTATATCATTCTCAGTCCACGTTGGATACCGAGATCCCCGAAACTGAGGATATCAGGTCTCTGCATGGAGAAAAGCATAAGCATTTCCGCGCTCCATGTACCGATGCCTTCAAGGCCGGTGAGGATTCTGCAGATCTCGGCATCACTCAATGCGTGCAGGCCGTCAAGGTCTATTTCCCCCGATAACACTTTCTGTGCGGCATTAAGGATGTAGTCGACTTTTCGGAACGACAATCCTACGTCTTTAAGCTCCTGTCTGGAGAAAGTGACGATATGTTCCGGGGTAATCTTTCCGATGTGTTCCTGCATCCTGCGCCACACTGTTTCGTGGGCTTTGGCAGAAATCTGCTGTCCTGCAATCGAATGGACAAGTGCTTCGAAGAGGTCCGGCATAACCTTGCGTCTGATATGCCCTATGGTGTCAATGACCCAGGCCATACGTCTGTCCCTGTTTTTAAGGTACAGGATCTCTTTCTCTCCGTATCGGAAATATTGTTCCATGGTTCAGGAACTTGTCTAATACTCTATCTTGTCTTCTTTCTGCATCCAGAGCCGGAAAGCCTCTATTGCTTCTTCCGGAAGCATGTTCTTATATACAAGACGTCTTTTTTCTTTCGGAAGTTCCAGTTCGTCGTATATGAATGAGTCATCGAAACCGATGTTTTTAGCGTCTGTCTTTGTGTTTCCATAGAACATTCTGTCAAGATGGGCCCAGTAGATTGCACCGAGGCACATCGGGCACGGTTCGCAGGATGTGTATATGTCACAGCCGCTTAGATCAAAAGTCTTCAACTTGGAGCATGCCTCCCTGATTGCACTGACTTCCGCATGTGCGGTAGGGTCATGGTTCGGGGTGACCCTGTTTACCCCTGTTGCAATGATTTCCCCGTTGCGTGCTATTACCGCTCCGAACGGCCCCCCTCCTTCAGCCACATTTCTGACAGACAGTTCAATGGCTTTACGCATAAGCTCTTCGTGTGTCATAATTCATGATATTGGTGTCTACAAATATAAGCATTTTTTATATATGCAGCGGAATAAAAGGATAATGGCTATAT
This sequence comes from uncultured Muribaculaceae bacterium, assembly GCA_964640305.1. GTDB lineage: Bacteria > Bacteroidota > Bacteroidia > Bacteroidales > UBA932 > Coprenecus. The sequence continues at coordinate 59,808 of CAZXFF010000004.1, forward strand.
TTGCATGAATAATTAAGCAAATATGTTTATGAAATTTCATTCAGTGGCGGTAGCTGCTTTAATGCTTGTATGCATCCCGGTATTGGCTGCCGGTTCAGGCATATGGGGAGAAGAAACAGAACAGATTCCTCAGGTTCCTGGTAAGAAAATAGACCATAAAGGCTTGGTGATCAATCCGGTTCCGCACGATATCAGTATGGGGGAAGGAACTTTGGACATATCCGGTGGAGTGACGCTTGCCGGAAAAGGCGACGAATATAAGGAAGAAGCCTCATTCCTGCCTGTCGTTGAGAGAAAAGGAGTCAGGCTTTCCGTACAGTATGGAACAAAGACTGCATCCAGGCACGGACTCAAACCTGTGTATGGAGCATATTTCCTTAATATAGATACTAAAGGAATCGATATCGAAGCCTATGACGATGCCGGTGTATTCTATGCATTCCAGACTCTGCGCCAGATACTTTCCAGCGATGCCGGAAAAGACGGTGAACTCCCTGCCATGCAGATACGGGACTGGCCGGACCTGCCGGTGAGAGGGGTTGTGGAAGGTTTTTACGGAACCCCGTGGTCTCACGAGGTCAGGATGTCCCTTATAGATTTCTACGGCACGTACAAAATGAATACATACATATACGGTCCCAAGGATGATCCTTATCACAGTTCCCCTGACTGGAGGAAACCATATCCTCCGGAAGAGGCTGCCAATATCAGGGAACTGGTGGATGCCTGCCGAAGGAACAGAGTCGAGTTCGTATGGGCAATCCATCCCGGTCAGGATATACGTTGGGATGAGGAGGATTATCAGAATCTGGTACGCAAATTCGAGGACATGTACGGTCTTGGCGTACGTGCTTTCGCAATATTCTTCGATGACATTTCAGGCAAGGGCGCTGATCCTATGGAGCAGGTTGGACTCCTGAACCGTCTTATGGCTGAGTTTGTCGATGTAAAAGGGGATGTCGCGCCCCTGATAATATGCCCTACGGATTACAACAGGTCTTGGGCGAATCCTACTCCTGAAGGCAGCCTGTCAGTATATGGCAGGGAACTCCATCCGGACGTGAAGGTCTTCTGGACCGGGGATGCAGTATGCAGCGATGTGACTCCTTCCACTTTGGAGTGGGTGGGTTCGAGAATTAAACGTCCCGCTCTGCTGTGGTGGAATTTCCCGGTTACCGATTATGTACGTCATATTGTAATGCAAGGACCCTCATATGGTCTTGACGCAACCCTTACGGACAATAACCTTTGCGGGCTGGTAAGCAATCCAATGGAGCATGGAGAGGCTTCGAAACTGGCGTTGTACGGAGTGGCTGACTATACCTGGAATGTGCAGGATTACAATGCTCTGGACAATTGGGAAAGAGGCTTGGTGGCAATGGTTCCGGATGCGTCGGATGCTTACCGTACGTTTGCCATACACTCCTGCGATACCGAGACAGGATACCGCAGGGCAGAGTCCTGGGAAACAAAAACGTTTACCATTGACAACTATACTGAATCAGAATTCAATGCATTGAAGGAAGAGTTCGGTAAGATAGCCACTGTGCCGGAACGTATGCAACAGGGATGTGCAAACAAGGCTCTGCTTAAGGAACTGGAGCCTTGGTTGGTAGAGTTCGGCAAGTTGGGAGAACGGGGATTGCGGACCATGGATCTTATCAAAGACTATGAATCGGAGGACCCTTACCGTTTCTGGACGTCATACGTGAATAACCTTATGAGCGAAGAAGAACGGGAAGCATATAAGGCCCACAGGTCAGGGACCATGAAGCTTCAGCCTTTCTATGAGGAAGCGATGAATGAAATGGTCCGTGGCTTTTATTTGCGTATTGTCGGTCGGGTGCCTCATATGTCGAAGGCATTATCTTCATATTCTAATGTGGCTGTACAGGGAGACCTGATGACAGACAATGATTCGACTACATACTATACTTCTGCTATGGCTCAGAAGACAGGAGACTGGATCGGTATGGATATCGGTGGCATAAGGGGTGTGCGTGAGGTCTCTGTATTGCAGGGACGCAATTCCGTGGATGATGTGGACTATTTTGACCATGCTGTACTGGAATACTCAAAGGACGGAAAGTTCTGGATCCCTCTTGTAGACAGCCTGCAGAATGCTTATGTGGTAGAATGGGAGGGGGAGCCTGTGGATGCCAGGTATGTGCGTCTTCGTAAACTGGATTCCAAGAAGACAAACTGGGCTGCAGTACGCTCGTTCGATGTGAACCCCATGAGATATTCTGACCTGGAATTCCAGGTAGAGGCTGCCGATACCGCTACTGTTGTGTATGCCTTTGACCGTAATCCCCGCACATGTTTCGGATTGAACGGGATGCTCAGGTTCGAAGTACAGCAGGATGTCAGAAAATACATACTGCTCTCCAGTCACGCTACCGGGCTTTTCATTACACAGATGGATGAAAGGGGAAAAGTGCTTTCTTCTAATCTGGTGACAGGACAGTACTCCGAGATACAGGTCGTGCCTGGCGCCGCTTCAATCAAGCTGGAAGGTGAGGCCAGCATCTATGAGGTTATAGCTAAAAACGTTCAGTAACATTTGCCTTAAGGCAGTCCCTGTACAGTGTAAGTTCCAGCAGGTGCAGATTGCCTTTCGGGAACAGGTCTGCAAGTGAGGGATGGTATGCAGAATCAGGATCGATGCCGGAAACTGTCAATACCTTCCTGACCGGATCTAGAATGACCGTTATGCTGTCGTTCAGGACTGCCGGCTCGGAGGTTGTGCGCCAGTTTACTGGGTTGATTGCCAGAATGTTACCTTCGCAAAGGATAGGAACTATCGCATCCGTATCCGTAACCGAGTTATAGCATATTGTTACACCGATGTCATCCGACGATGAGGCAGGAACGATTTTCCCGCTGCTGGCTTCTATGTCTTCTTCTGTTACCCTGTATCCGATGACATAGGCAGCGGCCATTCTGGAATATTCTTCATCACTCATTTCCTTGAGCAGCTCTACAACGCACTTTGCCCCCTGACTGAACCCTGCGAGTATGAATTTGCGTCCATTGTTCCAGTTTTCCATATAATACCTGAATGCTTGAGAAATATCATCCATAGCCTTGGGAAAGTATTTCCGGACAGCTTCTTCACCTTCCCCCCATACATTCAGAGTGATCTGGCGGTAATACGGAGCAAAGAAGTTTGTGCTGCCTCCGAATATCTCGTCTGCAAGTTCGTAGGAAGGTCTCATCGCTTCCCTTTGTTCTGGATCGGTCAGTGACGCATAGCGCACAGTATTTCCGTTTTCATCTTTCCAGTCGAAAACACAGGTAGGCAATATGTAGAAAACGTCCGGTTTATCAGGGTCGATGCATTTCCCGTTTGTGTACCAGTTGGAGTCCTGTCCGTAGATTCCGGAAGTTTCCTGTACGGAACACCCCAAAATGGATGCTGACAGGAAAAGACATAGAATGATTCTGTATATTCGCATTTCTTTCAGGTTTCTGTTTATAGCAGAGGGCTTACAAGCCTTGCAACCGATTCGTAAATCTTGTTTTTCAGCTTACGCTTCTTCCATTTGGATCTGGTTACGATGGAACAGCGCGAAAGGTCTTTGTGGAAGCGGTCTTCAATCTGTTTTGCGCATTCCCGGTCATACAATACCGATGTCACCTCGAAATGATGTTCGAAACTCCTGTTGTCCATATTGGCAGATCCGATAATGCAGTATTCCCCGTCGATGCTCAATACCTTGGAATGGTTGAATCCGCTCTTGAACAGGTATACCTTAACCCCGGCTTCCAGCAGTTCCGTCACATATGACATTGTACCCCAGTTCGTCAGCCACGTGTCGGATTTTTCCGGAACCATAAGGCAGACTTTCACGTTGGAGAGGGCAGTGATCTTTATGGCATTCAGTATGGTCTCCGACGGTATAAAATACGGTGTGATAATATATATGTGGTCTTTGGCCGATGTGATGGCAGTGAAATAGCACTGCATTATGGCTGCCCAGTCACTGTCGGGACCGGATGATATGATCTGTGCATAGTATCTGTTGTCCTTTCCGGAACAAAGCTTTTTATCAAGTCCGTCAATCTGTGGGTAGTACTTTCTTCTTCTCTTCAGATTGTTGTTAAGGATGAAAAAGCGGTCCAGCAGGAAGGTGGCCTGGAGTGACACAACGGAGTCTCCGCATATCCTTACATGTGTATCCCTCCATTCCGGGAAATCTCCTCCATCCATGTACCTGTCGGCAATGTTGCATCCCCCGAGGAATCCTGTCTGCCCGTCCACTACCAGAATCTTCCTGTGGTTCCTGTAATTTACAATAGGTGGCAGGAAAATCAGACGGAACGGGGAAAAGTTAAGGAGCTCGACTCCTGCATCGGAAAGTTCGGAAAGGAATCTGCGGCTAAGCTTGCGTCCTCCGAAACCGTCATACATCATCCTTACCTCCACGCCTTCCTTTGCCTTGGCGATAAGGACATCCTTGAACTGCTGTCCGACTTTGTCGTCCTCAATTATGAATGACTGCAGGTGGATGTGGGTCTTTGCACTGCGCATGGCATCCAGCATGGCATTCAGTGCATCCTTTCCGTTGAAATAGATCTTGACTTCATTATTGGAAGCCAGTATGCTCTGGGCGCTTTTGAGATTCTGTACGATCATTTTGCTGAATGGCCTGATCTCATCCGGAAGGCTGTTCTCTTTTGAAATGTCATGCAGCATCTCCCTGCACAGCTCTTTCCTGAGGGCTATGTCGCTGGCTCCTTTGCGGCTGAACATTTTGTCTTTACGGAAATTGCGTCCGAAAAAGAAGTACAGTACTATACCAATATACGGCAGCAAAAGCAATACCAGGACCCAAGTGAGTGTCTTGACAGGATCCCTGCGGCTTGAAATTAGCATGATTGATGCTGCAACAGCCAGTCCGATGTTCAGCAGGTATAGGGATGCTGACAGTATTGTCCATATCTGAGGCCACATATGCTACTTGTATCCTTTGTACAATATTGAGATTCCTCCGGTCATGGGGCGGAACGATATGTCCCTGAATCCTCCTTCGGCAAGTTCGTTGCAGAAAAGCTCCGGGGCAGGAAAATCGAAAGAAGATTCAGGAAGGTAGGAATAAGTGCCTTTCTGGCCTGAAACGATACGCCCTATAACAGGCAGTATCCTCAGGAAATAGAATGAGTACAATGCTTTCCAGAGCCTGTTCCCCGGGATGGAAAATTCAGCTATGGCAAGCAGGCCTCCCGGTTTGAGAACTCTCAGCAGTTCCCTGATACAGTCTGGGCGCTTGTCAAAATTGCGGATCCCGAATGCAATGGTGACAGCATCGAAGCTGTTGTCCGGAAAATCAAGGCAGGATGCATCGCCTGTAAGGAAAGTAATATGCGGAGCTTTTTTCCTGGCAATGTCAAGCATCCTTTCGGAAATGTCCACTCCGATAACGGCAATCCCTTTCCGGTCCAGAGCTATGGCAACGTCTCCAGTGCCGCTTGCCACATCCAGTACTTCAGATGCTCCGGATCCTGTTACTGCCTTGACAAGCTTTCTTCTCCACCAGCGGTCGATCCCGAATGAAAGCAGATGGTTCAGGAAATCGTATTTGCCGGCAATGGCATTGAACATTCCTGAAATGGTCTCACGGTCCTTTTTGAGCCTACTCTCTGACATAATCTCCTATAAAGCCGAAAGACCTGTCATCCATCCTGAGTTCCCCTTTGGTTACATGCCCGAGAAGCATCGTGTCCACATCATGGGCGAACATCATGTTCACAAAGTCCTCTTCCTGTTCGTCGCTTACAGAGACTATGATTGTATATTTGGTATCCCCTTTGAGGAAAACCTCATCTTCATAGTCGGAGTCGGCGGTAATGTCGAATCCCAGCCGGTTTTCAGTGCAGCATTCCACGAGTGATTCGAAGATACCTTTGGAGGAAATGATGTGCATGGAATTTATGAATCCGGAATCAACACCGGTTTTCAAGAAGTCCTCAGCCTCTTTGGAGGCTATAAGATACAGAGTATAACCCTTTTGTATGAAACTTCTTCCTATCTGTGCCATATCTTGTTCGAGTTTAATTATGTGTAAAGTTAAATTTTTTTCGCATTTTTTCACAAAAAAATTTTTTTTTCAAGAATTCGTTGTATATTTGCAGCCCCAAGCCCAGATGGTGAAATTGGTAGACACGCCACTTTGAGGGGGTGGTGCCGATTACGGTGTGCAAGTTCGAGTCTTGTTCTGGGCACATGAGGAAATCGCCAAGTCCTTGAAAATGAGGATTTGGCGATTTTTCTTTTCAAAGTATCCAGGTCTATTCCGGATTGGTCTTTGAAAAATGGGCAACAATAGAAAAGATATTCTGAATAATTCATTACATTTGTAGTTTTGATATTAAACGGAAATAAAAATGTCTCAGTTTTACAACAGAACCGTCGGAGATGTGGCCGGATCGTTAGGCACATCTGAAACCGCCGGATTGAAGAAAGAAGAAATTCCAGGACTCCTCGGAAAATACGGGAAGAATACTTTGGTGCAGAAGAAAGGAAAATCATTTTTCATAATGTTCCTGTCCCAGTTCAAGAGCTTCATGATACTCCTTCTGATCATTGCCGCAGTCATATCAGGCGTAATGGGGGTAAGGACAGGAGAGGGATTGCTGGATACATACATTATCATGGGCATCCTTCTTATTAATGCCTTTATCGGGGCATTCCAGGAGTTCAAGGCCCAGAAGTCCATGGAGTCGCTGAAGAAAATGGCCGCCCCGATGGCGAAAGTGATAAGGGACGGGGAACCATTTGTAGTAAATGTCGAGGATGTGGTTCCGGGAGACCTTGTGGAACTGGAAGTAGGGGACATCGTGCCTGCCGATATAAGGATTACAGAGGCAGTCAACCTTCAGATCCAGGAATCATCCATGACAGGCGAGTCAGTTCCGGTAGAAAAATCCCCGGAAGTGATAGAGAAAGAGAATGTACCGGTCGGGGACCGGAAAAACATGGCATTTTCCAGCGGAATCGTGACATTCGGCCACGGGAAGGGAATAGTGGTCGCTACCGGTATGCAGACGGAAATAGGCAAGATTGCCAATATGCTTGAAGGTGGCGATGATGTACAGACTCCCATGCAGATACGTCTTGAGAAGCTGGGGCGTGTCCTCGGCATAACATCAGTGGTCGTCTGTGCCCTGATATTTGTAATAGGCCTGCTGTACGGCAGGGAACTTGTTCCTATGTTCATGGTAGCCATTTCATTGGCTGTGGCAGCTATCCCGGAAGGCCTGCCGGCAATTTCCACAATAATCCTGTCCATGGGTGTCCGCAGGATGGCCAAATGCAACGCAATAGTACGTAAACTTCCGTCGGTGGAGACTTTGGGCTGTACTACAGTGATCTGCTCCGACAAGACAGGAACGCTGACAAAGAACCAGATGACCGTAACCGAGGAGTACGCGGTAAGCGGAAACAATGACCGTCTAGTATCCATCGCAGTTCTCTGCTGCGATGCCAAGGTGGTGCGGAACGCAGACGGTACAATGACATCTGTTGGAGACCCGACTGAAATAGCCCTGATTGACCTGGGTTCAAAATATGGAATAACAAAATCCGAGTATGATGCCCGCTATCCCAGGAAAGCGGAGGTGGCATTCGATTCTACAAGAAAAAGGATGACCACGGTGAATATGATGGAAGACGGAAAACCTGTGGCCAATGTCAAGGGAGGGCTGGATGAAATCCTCTCTGTCTGCAAATACATTGAGACAGCTGAAGGAGTACGT
>CAZXFF010000005.1:0-43834 GCA_964640305.1 uncultured Muribaculaceae bacterium
ATCCTATAATTGTCCTTTAAGTAAAATTGTATAAAATTCTATCACCTTGCTTGTTATGCTTACAAATATAGTAAAATATCAGCAACTGTAATGACATTTTATAAAGATGTTGATAACTTGATGAAAAATGACGAAAAAAGCAGCCATTTGGCTGCTCGTTTCAGTTTGGAAGATAGTTTTTATTTACACTTGGCATATTGTCCGTGTGCAGTATTCTCCAGCTTGCCTTCATCGCACCATTTTCGCACTGTCCTGTCTATGGATTTTGGATTTAGTCCTAGAGAGCCTGCAATTTGTGAATATGTCTTCCGGTCAAACTCCTCGGGTAGTTTGTTCCAGAAGTCTTGTTTTTGTCTTGTTCGCTCTGTTCCTTTTGATGGTTGCGATGTGGCTGTAATTGTAGGGAGGGTCATAAATACTTTGATGTTGTGCTGCAAAATGACAGAGGTAATACTTTTTGCTGTCTGATAGTCGATGTCCAAGCATACTATGTTTTCTTCGAAATTTCCATCCTCCATAAGTCTCAAAACTGAAATACACATTGCTATCCGGAACATTATTACTCCCAGACGACGGACTGATGCAACAAATTCTTCTCCACATTCTTCAAGGCATTCTTCCTGCCACTGGGCAAATGTTTTATTGAAGTCATATTGCTGTTCGTAGCTGAAACTGAAGACAATGTCGGAATTCTTCCCGTTCAAGATGTTGTACAAGTCCTGGTATTCTGCTCCTAATTTCTGAAAACATTCGTCCAAAGTGCCGCTTGTATTCTGCCCAAATACATTGTTCCATACAACTGGGATGTTTAGATAGTAGAATGCGAAGCGACTGAAAAGGCCGTTTTCTGCATCGGATATCAGATTAAGTATCTGGCGTGGAGTTCCGGTAAGTAGGGTAGAAAGTCTTGGATGCTTAATGTTGACATATTCTCGGTCTTTACGCCGAACATAGGAAATAGTTTCATGATGAAATGCCTTGCGGAAGCCGTCTGAATAGTTGCCATAGTCTGAGCCGAAGGTGTTAGCAAGGGTGTCTCCCTCGGTTTCAAACATTAGGCCTTGCCCTCCGTTATCATCAAGGACTTGATATACGGCTGTTGCACTGGAATTGGCCGGAATGAATAGCATTCGAAGCGGTGGCTCGTCAGGTTTTTCCATAGTGGCTTTCTTCTTGCCAGCTGCGTTATACTCTGCAAGCTTTTGCTTGTATTCCATCATTTCCGCTTCGTTGATTTCTCGCAGACGATCGTGTATTGGTTCGACAAGGTAACGGCAAAGTGTCAGTCGGCCTTTACCGGAAGATGCTCGAGCAGTCACAAACAGGAAGATGTTTGGGTATACGATTCGCCCATCATATATGCCGTGTATGTGTGGCATACAAGAGGATAGAACAGTAATAGCACCTAAGGTGAGTATGTCAGCATCGAAGTCAGAATTGCTCACGGAATCAATTTTCTTTAGGAATGACGGGAGATGTTCGCGTATGTCCTGAGAGAAGGTTGGAAGTATTTCGTTAGTGGCAATATCCGCAGTTTCTACGTAATCTGCAATATCTGCATTATTTGTGTTTGCGGATTTGAATGTATGTTCTTCTTTCTTATCTGCACTTATGCGATGTGCGGATATTGCAGAAGTTGCGGATTTTGCAGATTTTGTGACAAGGCTGATACCTGATTCTTTTGCCTTCTGGAAGAAGGATTTGATGGTTATACCCGAACCGTGTGAACGGAGGCATCTGTCGTACTGACGGTCGCAATCTTGCTGGTTGTAGTCTGGATTGAAACGACTGACGCGGTGAAATATTTCTCGTCCGTTTTCTCCAAGTTCATCGCTAAGTGCAAAGCCGATATCTCGCCAGTTGTCATAGCCAGCGGTGATATCAACCTGTGCGTTTTCTATGCGCTGGGTAATTTGCTCAATGTCGTCAGTATTGTCAGAAACTGGTGCGTATTGTTTATTTGAAGGGGCCACCTCCTGGGACAGCCATTCCTCCGGATTAAATATTTCTTTCATTTGTAAAGTGGATTTATATATGCTTCAGGATCGTGTGGAAGAAAGCACGCTCTTGAGATGTCCTTTCCTGATTTGTCAGGTTCAACCCCATATGTCTTAGTGATATATGCTGACACAGCTCTAAAGAAATCTGAATGTGAACACGATCCTTTATTGATTTCTATTACCCATTTGAGCCCATCTCCTGATGGACTACGAAAAGCAAGTGTTGTTGTAAAGTAGCGGTCTTTCAACAATTGCTGCTTTAATGACTCAACATCCGATATATGGTCAAAGTCGATACATAAGAGGTTGCTGACGGTTTTAACTGTGTCATTGGAGCGTAGGTCAAATTCACCACAAAAGGTTGCATAAGCAAATTGCGATTGTTTGTAGAGCGATGCCTTTTTCTTTTCTTTGATTGAGCGCAGGGCCTCTGTCTGTTCTTTTGCATAATGACCGACTATATAGTTGTATGCATCGAGGATTGTTATGCTTTTGAACGGGTATTTGTTTGTAATAGGAGCTTTGAAGAATGAAAACTTCGGTCCTATATCAATGCGCATACCGGGGCATTGACCGTATTGTCCACTATCAGCATCAAGGTGTAGATACATCTCTCGGTTGATGGTGTCGAGCAACTCTTGACCTGATTGGTGGTAGTAAAGTGCAGCAAAGTCAAGAGCATCGCCGTCAGGAATTGCATTGTACTCGTCATGGTGGAATGCGGTTTCTTCACTGAGCTTGGCATTGGGATCATTTTTGGTGAACCAAACGTGTAGGGATTGAACGCCCCCGGCGAAGGGGTTGCGGATAATTCCGCAATCCCTTCCGGTGACTCTCATTACAATTTCTCCTGGGTAGAATTGGCGTAGTATGTGTGCATAGATGTCAATGCCCCAGTTTGTTTTGCGAAGTACTGCTGCTCGGTCAAATGTCTTCCCCATAGCGCTCACGTAGATTTAACATTATGTAATTGCTGCGAAGAATGCGCTCTATGTCGCGTTTGAGGTACCAGATTTTGTGGCCAATTTTTGTGTATGGAATTGTGCCGTTTGATCTGAGTGTCTGTAGGGTACGAGGGCTGATGTGAAGTTTCATCATAACTTCTTGACCATCTATCCAGTCTTCAAGGAATGCTTGCTCACACAGGGAGTCAATCTGATTGTCTGAAAGGTCATCAAATGAGATGAGTCCGCGTGAGAGGAGTTCCTTTTGGATGAAGGGACACTGACGTAGTACTTTGCCGAAATCATCGTTCGGATTGGAGGCAATCTTGATTATCACCTCGGAAATGTGTTGAGGCTTACTCATTTTCCTATCCTCCTTCTGTTTACGTAGTCTATTGCATCGGCTTCGAGTTCTGCGTCGGTCTGCTGACGTCCGGAGTTCATCCATTCGTCAATCTCTGACTTCTTGAAGCTGAGTTTCTTGCCCTTCTTGTAGTAAGGGATGAGGTTTTGGCGCACCCAGCCGTAAACGGTTGTTGGTGCTGGGTGGTCCGGGAGATACTCTTTGAGTTCTCTTATGTCCATCCATTTGTTGGCGGAGTCGGCTTTTGGGGCCGGCTGGCGGGATTCGAGAAGGTTTTCCATTTTCTCTACCTTCTGGATCAAGTACGCGAGTGCCTGTGGCACGTCGTTGTACGAAAGGTTTTCAAAAACACTTGCCATCATTGCTATGTTTTAGGGCGGTGAGACCTTTCGTGTGCCAATAACGAAAAGCCGCAAATCCGTCTATCGGACTGCGGCTACAAAGAAGATATGGTTATTTGTGGGACTTGGTCTATTTTTACCTCCAGAATCATCCTGGAAAACAGGAAAAATAATCCGAAAATACTGGTAGTATCTGATTTTCAATGTATTTCTATAAGATTGTTATAGAACACTTTTACGGCTTCACGGTGGATGGCGGCTGTATAAGTTGATGTGCTCTCAGTAGAATTGTCGTTCTTCAATACCGAAAGATTTCCGCGAATTGTACGTTCATTAGATTTAAGGCATTTGGCAAAATGGTTAGCAATAGCAGTTTTATTATACCCATAAACTGTTTTTAAGTGCTCGTCATACCCTAGGAAGACAAGCATTGCCACTCCATATGGGACGCTTTCACCAGCAATCTTATGTATTAGCATATCTCTCTTTTCTTCGGTTAATGCTTTAACCTTGGCAATTGAAGTGAATTGGAATGGTTTAATAACCTCTTTAAACTCTGTCGCCCTTGTTGAAATTACTTTTATTTCAGTTGAAAGCTCGTCTGATGCAATGATTGGGATACTCGTTACAGAATAAGTGCCTGCAATTGTACTTGGGCCTGGCATAGTTTCCGCAATTCTCAATTGGCCTTTCAGCCAAGAAATGCAGGTAGAGGCAGCTGAAGTATCATTAATGTCCGTGATTGATGATATTGTCTCCAAATCGGTTTCTATCATCTGAATACGCTTTTGCTTTGATTCTGTTTCTAAGTACTCGGATGTTTTAGCATCTTGGAATATCCTTATTAGCATTCGTGCACCTCGTTCTGTATTAAGTTCCTTACAAGTATTAATGCTATACTTTTCTGCAAAAAGACTATTTCTCAGCCAAATAGCCATATAAAGCAAGTTTGTATTGTGCTTTATTTGATGAAGAAATGTTTTTTGTGCTTCATAATCATTTGAAAAGATACTGATTTGGATTTGTGCTGACAGCATAGCTGTATTGAAAACATCCTTAACTTTTGTGGATGGATATAGTCCAAAAATCTGGTAATAGAAATCATCAAAAGGAATTATCTTATCCTCAGGCAAGATATATGTATATATTGCTGCAATTTCATAATATAACGACAGAATTTGCTGCTTAAGCGAGTAGTTGATTACTTCAGTATCTTGGACATTCTTCAGTTGAAGCGATAAGTGGTAAAGCCCCTCCAACGTTCTCTTTATTTCTCCTTTTGTGTCAATATCTGCTTTTGCAGTGGCTGAAAATTCCTCAAGGGCTAACTTAACATGATAGGACTGAGCATTTATTATCTTAGCATAGAAGCGATTCATAGGAGAATCATCTGGAATAGGGAATGCGTTGATGCTTATGGTATACTTGTAGTTAGGGATAGGATGATATTCCTCGCCCTCAATGAATAATGGTGCAGCCTTCTCTTCCGCGAAATCGAATCTGACATATTTACCGAGCTGCTTTTCAAGTAATGATTCTAGTTGAGACACATTGTTTGGCAAGTGAGTTAAGGCTTGACATATGATGCTATATGGCACAGCAGCCTGTTCTATCTTATTTGGCGACAATGCTCCATTTATGATGCTATCGAATATTGGTGTGGTCATGTTTTATCCCTCCTTTATCTTTATAACCTCCGCAGCAGCCTTTTTCTTCTCGTTGACAAGGTCTGCGTAGATTTGGGTTGTGCTGACGTTTTTGTGGGTGAGCATTTTGCTTACGGTGTAGATGTCTGTGCCACCGGCTATGAGCAGGGTAGCGTAGGTATGGCGAAAGCAGTGGAATGTGATGTATTTGTCAATGCCGGCTGATTTGAGCCAGGGTTTCAGGCGGCTATTTACCATTTGCCTTGTCAACCCTTCAAATACTTTTCCTTCTGATGGCGTGCCGCATAGTTCGAGTGCCTGGTCACTGATTGGGATGGTGGCTTCCGTGTCGGTTTTCTCTGTTTTGATTCGTATGCATTTCCCTCCTCCCGGGTAGTCCTGAATATGGGACCATTCGAGCTGGAGGATGTCGCTTAGTCGGAGTCCGGTGAGGCAGGAGAAGATGGATGCGTTCTTGAGGACAGGAAAGTCGCATTCTGATTTGGCCAGAGTGGTCAGTTCTTCCATTGTCAGGTATTCTCGTTTTGTCTCTTGTGTGTCGAGTTTGTCGAGGTAGTCATTTACGTTCTCCGTGAGGTAGCCTTCTTTGAATGCTATGGCAAGAAATGCCCTGAATGTGCTCCAATAGCCTGCAGCGGAGTTTTGGGAGAGTTTGAGTGTATCACTCTTTATCCTTTTGGTCGTGCTGAGGTATTCTCTGAATTTGTTGCAGAAGTCGACTGTGATTTCATCAAATGTGCATTTACCTTTGACGAAGATGTTGAAGTGTTCATATACTATTCTCCATTTCTTGTCGTGGCCTTGCAGGACGGAGTAGAAGTATTCGAGGACGCTCATTTGTCCTTTGGATTTGTCCAGGAATCCGTATTGTTCGTTGATGAGCGAGATTTCGCGTTGGGCACGGATGGCTTCGGCTTGTTTGAGTTTGGTGGCGTTGTTTCTGCGGTCGGCAGCTGTGCGAGGGCTTTTCATTATGTATATGCCGAGGTATTCCCGTCTTGTCATCTGCATTGTGCGCGGGTTGCGTATTGCAGGGTAGAAGTCGAGGTAGAGAGCGACTCTGCCGCTCGGGTATTCTCTCTTTCGAAGTGTTACTTTAACTGCTACCATATTACTTTCTGTTTGTGAGAAGGTTTTTGACTTCTTCTCTGTTGAAATATACAAAGTTACCGATTTTTATACGTTCTATGCCATTCTCCTTGAAAATTGTATATAAGTGATTTCTTGAGAGCTTGTAGGTTTGCGTTATTTCTTTCATTGTGATGAATTGACTCGTGTCCACTCCGTTGCCTTTGGCATTATCCCATTGCCGTTTTGAGACGTATGTGATTCCGTTTTTCCGTTCTCTTTGAATTTTGTGGCTTTTGCAGAAGTCGCAGATGGATTCGGTGCGCATTCCGGTTGTTTCTCTCAATTGGTCGAAGGTGTACCATTGTTCTGTGTCGGAGTAATCGGTGCGAGTGAAGATGGCTTCCATCATGTCCTTTTTGTAGAAGTTTCGGTTGCCAATGATGCGTGGTTTGATTTGATGTCGTTTGATTGTTGATGTGAACCAACTCAGGGTGAGGCCGAATTCTTTCATTATCTGTTCTCTTGTCATCCAATTGCTGAGGATATCATCTTTTTCTGAGGTGCTGGTGTCAAAGGCCGTGGTTTGTCCTCTTGCTGCTTTGTCGAGGTCTTCGCGGCTGATTCTTACTGTGCGGTCCGTGAATCTGTGCAGCGGGATGCTGTAGATGGTGATGATTCGGTAGAGGGTGGTGCGTGAGATTTGCATCAGCCTGGCGGCATCTGAGAGGGAGAGGAAGTTTTTGTCGAGAAGGGCGAGTCGTTTGAGTTCTCTGGTCTCGATGCTTGTGGATTTGAGTCTTTCGTCCCGCTTCTTGTTCTTTAGTGCGAGCGAAGCACAGCGGTGAGAACAGTAAGCCGTGACGGATGTGAGTGCGATGAATTCTTTGCCGCAGTGTTGGCAAATCTTCCGGTAAGTTTTGCGTTCTGTCTGCATAGAGAGTTACTTAAGCAGCATCTCCGATTTTTCGTGTCCATCTTTGTTCAGTGTTGTTCAACGTTGTTCAGTTTGATGAGTTTTTGGGCAGAATAGTCTGTGAACAACAGAAATTTGTACCGCAAAAGGTACAAATGCGGTACAAATTATGACAAAAAAGCGTAGAAATGCATTAAAAACCATTAAATTGTTAAACATCTGTTCCGGAGATAAGATGCTGATATTTAATGGTTTTGTGCTTTATTTCGATGGATGTTGATATTGGGCTATTTTCCTTATCGAATCTCTGGACTGCAATGACTCTTCTGGAGATTCCTACTTGAGGTGCAGCAATACCTACACCGTCATTGGACGGATCCGTCATTGTTGCAACCATAAGCTCTGAAAGACGCTCGAAACGGGCAGAACGGAGATCTCTGTCACTGAATTCCGAGCAGGTATTGCGCAGGATAGCCTTGTCTTCGGGGTTATCAACCGTGAGTACGCGCATTGTGCTTCCTGATGTATCTATGATCCGTTTTTCTTCCTGGGTAAATGTAAGGCCGAAGTTCCGGCATCCGGTGGCAGTTGCCATTATTATCGCAGCAGCGACTATTGCATATCCTGAATATTTCATTGTCAGAACATTATTAGGTCAGACAAAGATAATAAAAAAAGCCCCTGATATTCCAGGGGCTTTTATGTGCATGGAGTCAGGCTATGCTCCGAAGTTGTCGTAAAGAATATTCTCGGGAGGTACTCCAAGACTGTCGAGCAGTTTGATGACTGAAGAGCTCATCATAGGAGGACCGCACATGAGATAGAGGGCATCTTCAGGTGCTTCGTGCTGTTTGAGGTATGTTTCATACAGTACGTTATGCACGAATCCTGCCTTGTATTCTACACCTGCCTTGTCTGCTTCGGGATCCGGACGGTCGAGGGCGAGATGGAACTTGAAGTTCGGGAATTCCCTTTCGATTTCGTGGAAGTCTTCGAGATAGAATGCTTCTTTCAGGCTGCGTGCGCCATAGAAGAAGTTGACCTTGCGGGATGTCTTTTCTGTCTTGAAGAGGTGAAGGATATGGCTTCGCATGGGGGCCATTCCGGCTCCACCACCGATGAAGATAAGTTCCTGGTCATCCGGCATGTGGTCGGGAATGAAGAATTCACCGTAAGGACCTGAAATGACAACCTTGTCACCCGGTTTGCGGGAGAATATGTATGATGAACTGATTCCGGGAGGAACGTTGAGGAATCCTCCTTTTGCCCTGTCGAAGGGAGGTGTGGCAATACGCACGTTAAGCATTATGATATTGCCCTCAGCAGGGTGGTTGGCCATAGAGTAAGCCCTGAAAGTAGGTTCGGGGTTCTTGGCTGTGAGGTCGAAAATATTCATTTTCTCCCAGTCTTCCCTGTATTCCGGTTCTACATCTATGTCTTTGAAAGAAATGTCGTATTTGGGGATGTCTATCTGAATATATCCGCCGGAACGGAAATTGAGGTTCTCTCCCTCAGGCAGCTTTACCACAAATTCCTTGATGAATGTGGAAACGTTCCTGTTGCTTACCACTTCACATTCCCATTTCTTGATACCGAGTACCGACTGGGGAATCAGGATCTCCAGATTTTCACGCACTTTGACCTGACATCCGAGCCTCCAGTTGTTCTGCTGCTGTTTGCGTGTGAAGAATCCGACTTCAGTAGGCAGGATTGTGCCGCCCCCTGAAAGGACCTGGCATTTGCACATCCCGCATGTACCGCCGCCTCCGCATGCTGAAGGAAGGAATATCTTTTCGTTGGCCAGGGTTGCAAGGAGTGAGGAGCCTGGAGTAACTTCCAGATTCTTTTCTCCATGGTTGATATCAATTTTAACTGTTCCGGAAGGAGTTAGTTTAGCCTTCGCGAATAGCAGGAGAGCCACCAGTAAGATGGTTACTGCCAAAAAGGTAACTGTTGCCAAAATAATAGTTAATTCCATATCTCTGTCCTCCTAAAGTTGAATACCCATGAAACTCATGAATGCTATACCCATAAGTCCGGTGATGATGAAAGATATGCCTAATCCCTTGAGGGGCTTGGGAACATTCGAGTATGAGAGTTTTTCCCTTATTGCAGCTATGGCAACGATGGCGAGGAACCAGCCTATACCGGAACCGAGGGCATATACCGCAGATTCCCCGAGATTGGCAAAGTCCCTTTCCTGCATGAATAGGGATGCACCCATAACGGCACAGTTCACTGCGATGAGTGGCAGGAAAATACCGAGAGATGAATAGAGTGCAGGGGAGAATTTCTCAACGACCATTTCCACAAGCTGGACAATTGCTGCGATAACAGCGATGAACAGTATAAAGCTCAGGAAGCTGAGGTCAACGTTGGCCAGTGAAGGGCTGATCCAGGACATTGCTCCTGGAACAAGGAAAAACTTGTTGAGAAGATAGTTGATAGGAAGGGTTACGAAAATCACGAAGATAACCGCAAGCCCGAGACCGAATGCTGTCTTTACATTCTTGGATACAGCAAGGTATGAGCACATCCCAAGGAAATATGCAAATACCATGTTGTCTACGAAAATGGATTTGACGAATAAGCTTATATATTCCATAGTGATGTGATGGTTTTACTGTTTTTCTACTAGGTCTTTCTGAATGCTTCTCTGGAGCCAGATGAACAGGCCTACGATGATAAGTGCCATCGGAGGCAGAATCATCAGACCGTTGTTTTCATAGAAGCCGCCGTTGGCTACATACCAGCTCTGGGGAATTATCTGTACTCCGAAAAGGGAACCGGAACCGAAGAGTTCGCGGAAGAATGCTATGCAGATGAGTACGAGACCGTAACCGATTCCGTTGGCGAGACCGTCAACGAATGATGGCCATGGTTTGTTGCCGAGGGCAAATGCCTCTATGCGGCCCATAATGATACAGTTGGTGATTATAAGGCCTACGTATACTGAAAGCTGTTTGCTGACTTCATAGGCAAATGCTTTCAGGAACTGGTCAATGAGAATTACGAAAAGTGCAACCACCACCAGCTGTACGATTATCCTTATACGGTTGGGAATGGAGTTCCTTATGAGGGATATGAGCAGACTTGAAAAACCTGCCACCAATGTTACAGAGAGTGCCATCACGCAGGCAGCCTCGAGTTTTACGGTAACTGCAAGTGCGGAGCAGATACCCAAGACTAATACCGTTACCGGGTTGGCCTTGAAAATAGGTTTCTGATATATTTCCTTATTCATTGTTTTCCTCAGTATTAGTAGTTGTTATTTCTTCGGAAGCAGTTGCCTTTGCCTGTTCTACGGCTGCTTTCTGTTTTTCGATGTATGGCAGATAGTATTCAAGCCACTGCGCAATGGTCCTCTGTACAGCATTGCTTGTGATTGTCCCGCCTGATATGGCATCGACACCATGCATGTCCCCTTCGGGTGCACCGCCTTTGACAACGGCAATTGACTTGAACACGTTTTCATCGAATATGGTCTTTCCGATAAACTGCTGGCTGAAATGTGCCGTAGCTATTTCGGCACCTAGACCTGGAGTTTCGCCTTTATGCAGGAAAGTCGCTCCGTAGACAGTATTGAAATCGTCCTGCAGGGAGATGTATCCCCAGATAGGACCCCAGAGTCCTGCACCGTAAAGCGGGAATATTTCCACTCTCTTGCCCTCGTCTGTAGTACATACGAATACAGGAAGTGTAAGCTTGGTTACATCGGGATTCGTCTGTTTCATTATGTCGTACTGGGATTTGAGGCTTAATGAAAAAGCGTCTCCTTCCACTTTCTCTCCTTCTGCATTTACCAGGTACGAGTCGGTTATGTATTTGTTGTATTCGTTTTCGATGTACTGGTTCTTGTTGTCGGCTTTGTCGGCTTCGCCGGCCTGGTTTACAGACATCAGGATGCTCTGCCTTGTCTCGGTATCGACGTTTTTCTGCTGTCTGTCTTTCAGGGTGAGGGCCACGAATGAAAGTACGACAGCCACCAGAACCACCAGGATGGTGGAATAAATAATCGTATATGAATTACTGTTGGTATTCATGTTCTGTCCTCCTTCTAATTAATTTGTGCCCTTTTTAGACGCTTCTTGATATTGCTCTGTACGACGCAGTGGTCAATCAGTGGCGCAAAGGTGTTCATGAGCAGTATTGAAAGCATCATACCTTCCGGATAACCAGGGTTGAAAAGCCTGAGTACGATGGTAAAGGCTCCTATCAGGAATCCGTATATCCATTTACCGGTTTCGGTCTGTGCAGAAGTCACAGGGTCAGTAGCCATAAAAACCGTACCGAATGCAAAACCGCCCATGAGGAGGTGCTGCCATGCAGGTACTGCCAGATATGAAGAGGGATCCGGAGCAAGTGCATTGCAGAGGAACCCTATTGCAAGTGCACCTACGACACTTGAGAACATGATCTTCCAGCTGGCAACGCCAGTGAAAATAAGAATGAATGCTCCTATCAGGATAGCGATTTTAGAAGTTTCACCGGGACATCCTGAAATAAGGCCGATGAACATATCGAGTGCAGAAGGCAGGGAATTCCCTGCTGCAGCGTCAGCAAGTGGGGTTGCTCCCGAAAATCCGTCTACACCGGCTACCCACACTCTGTCACCGGACATGTGGCTGGGGTATGCGAAAAAGAGGAATGCCCTGGCAAGAAGTGCGGGATTCCAGATGTTCATACCTGTTCCACCGAAAACTTCCTTACCGATGATAACTGCGAAAACGACAGACAGTGCTAGCATCCACAGGGGAGTTTCGATAGGAACTATAAGTGGAATGATCATACCTGACACCAGGTAGCCTTCATTCACTTCGTGCCCTCTGATCTGTGCAGAGGCAAATTCGATACCGAGCCCGACTATGTAGGAAACCAGGTAGAGAGGGAGAATCTTGAGGAATCCGAACCATACCATCTGCCAGAAGCCCATGTCAGTGCCTGCTGCCAGATTGTGCTGGTATCCTATGTTGTATATTCCGAACAGGAAAGTCGGAATCAGTGCTACCACCACTACGATCATGATCCTCTTCAGGTCATTGCAGTCCCTTACACTGGAACCATGCCTGGTTACTGTAGCGGGGACCCTGAGGAACGAATCAAATGCTTCAATGGTGGATCCGAATATAGATTTCTTATTCTGATTGTTTTCCATATTGCTGAAATTAAGCCATTTCTTTAATCATTTGGTCGATCCCATCCGAAATGATTTTCTGGATTTCGTTTTTGGAAGGATCGATATATTCGCAGAGGGCGAAATCCTCCTCTACTACTTCGTAGATACCAAGCTGCTCCATCTTGTCAATGTCCTGGGCAAGAATAGCCTTGAGCAGATATACAGGATAGATGTCCATAGGCAGGACCTTGGCATAGGAATTCGACATTACGAATGCCCTGACACCGCCGTTGAGGTTTGTATCCATCTTGTATCGTTTTCCCGGTGTGAGCCAGGAAAAATACGTGGAGGCAAAACTGAATTTCTTGGGTCTGAAGATTTTGGCCCATCCGAAATATTCGTGGTAGGTACCTTCGGTGATGACGGAGATGCAGTCATCGTAAAATCCGAGATATCCGTCTTTGCCAACGTTTGTTCCTGTCAGGATGTTGCCGCTTATGAAGCGGACATCGCAGTTCTCCTGCAGTTTAGTAACATTGTCATTCACGAGTGATGCAATGTCCTTGACAGGCATTCCGGCAAGGCATTTTACATACCCGGGTGTGCTGATGCGGGGACCGCCAACGGCTATGGTCTTGCGCATGTCTACTATTCCCTCACTGAACAGCCTTCCGATAAATGCGAGATGCTGCATGGTCACTGTCCATACGGTTTCGCCTTTGTTTATGGGGCATACATGGTTTATCTGTACTCCCACGTTTCCGGCAGGGTGTGGACCGTCGAATGTATGGAACTCAACGCCATTGAGTTTATGGAACGGAGAGCTGGCGTGGGTCTTTGCATTCAGTCCCATGTGGACTGCTTTGGGCACAAGTCTGTTGAATACATCGATACCGTTCTGGATTGCAGCCATGTCTTCCTTCAGTGTGAAATCATAATCAGCTGCCAGAGGTGCAGTGTCGAAAGAAGAAATGTAAACGGCCTTCGGCTTGGATTCGGGATTTGCGATGATGCCGTAGGGACGCTGTCTTACGCAGGCCCACAATCCGCTTTCCAGCAGTGTGTTTACTATCTGGTCCTGTGTAAGGTCCTGGATTTTAGGCAAATCGAATCTTACGTAATCAGTCTGGGCATCGGCTTTGATCCGTACTTCCAGAAGTTTCCTTTTCTCACCTCTGATAATTTCACTGACTGTTCCGCTTGCCGGGGATGTGAATTTTATTTCAGGCCTTTTTTTGTCCACGAACAGGACTGTACCGGCTTTCACTGAGTCCCCCTCCTTGACCATAAGTTTGGGAATGAGGTTCCTGAAATCGGTAGGCTTTACGGCAACTGTCTCTGAAACTACGCTTTTGATGATATTGGCAGAAGGTATTCCTTCAATCGGAATATTCAGCCCTCGTTTCAATTTTATATAGTTAACCATACGCTTTTATAATTTTGGCGCAAATATAAAAAAAACATTAGTAGATTTGCGACCTATTTGTAAAATATTGAGTTTAATTCTTTACGCGTTTTTTGCATGGATTTATCGGAACTTAACAACGAGCAGAGGAGTGCGGTGGAATATCGTGACGGAGCCAGTCTCATAATTGCGGGAGCAGGAAGCGGCAAGACCAGGGTACTTACCTATAAAATAGCCAGGATGATAGAAACGGGGATAGCACCGTCTTCAATCATGGCTCTGACTTTTACGAACAAGGCGGCCAAGGAAATGAAGGAAAGGATAGCCGGCATTGTAGGCAAGGAAAAATCCAGACGCCTGTGGATGGGTACATTCCATTCCATATTTGCAAGGATATTGAGGGACTACTCACAACTGTTGGGTTACCCATCTTCATTTACGATCTATGATACCTCCGATTCAAAGGCGGCAATCAAAAGATGTATAAAGGAACTTAAGCTCGACGAGAATCAGTATAAGCCAGGTGAGGTCCTTTCCCGGATATCCGCAGCGAAGAACTATCTTGTCACGGCATCCGACTATGTGAACAATTCCGAAGCTGTCAGCAGGGACCGTCAGATGCGGAAAGGGGAAATCTGCAACATCTATTCCCTATATGCCCGCAGGTGCAAAGAAGAGGGGGTAATGGATTTCGATGACATATTGCTGAATACCAACATACTGCTCAACAAACATCCCGAAGTGGTGGAACAGCTCCGTTCCTCAATTTCCCACATTCTGGTGGATGAGTATCAGGACACGAATTTTGCACAGTACAGGATAGTCTCCATATTGGCAGGAAAAAGCCGCAACATAACGGCTGTAGGGGATGATTCCCAGAGCATCTATGCATTCCGCGGAGCTAGAATCAGGAATATCCTGAATTTCAAGAATGACTATCCCGAGACCAGGACATTCCGTCTCGAACAGAACTACCGTTCGACAAAGACGATAGTCAACGCTGCCAATTCCCTGATTTCCCACAACCGTAACCGCCTCAAGAAAGAGTGTTTCTCGGAAGGGGATGAGGGGGAGAAAATCGATATTATCAGGTGTTTCGATGAACAGGAAGAGGCGATGTCCATAGTTTCTTCGATAAAGAAACGCATATTCAGTACCAAGGCATCGTACGATTCGTTTTCAATCCTCTACCGTACCAATTCCCAGTCGAGGGTGATTGAGGAGGCCCTGAGGAAAATGAATATACCTTATATTATATATGCGGGACATTCGTTCTACGAGAGGAAGGAGGTCAAGAATCTTCTGGCCTATTTCCGCCTGGTCCTCAATCCGAATGACAATGAAGCGTTCCGGCGTATCGTAAATGTCCCTGCCCGCGGAATCGGAGCCACTTCATTGGAACATCTTTACCAGGCAGCCGGAGCAATGAATGTGTCTCTTATGGAGGCTGCTTCCAATCCTGCCCTTCTTGCAGGTTCAGGACTGAAGGATGCAGCGGCAGGGCGTCTCAGTAATTTTGCGGCTATGATACGTATGTTCGCATCGAGACTGGATTCAGATGATGCATATACCTGCGCATTAGGCATTGCCGAACAGTCGGGGCTGCTCGGAGTGCTCAGGGCAGACAATTCCGTGGAAGGTATGTCGGCTCTTGCCAATACTACAGAACTGCTGAACGGTGTAAAGGAGTTTGTGGAGGCTGCTGCCGAGTCGGATACTCCTGATGTATTGCCGGGTCTTGCCTCTTATATGGAAAATGTCGCCCTTCTCACAGACAGTGACAATGTAGATTCTGAAGAGGAGAACAATAAGGTGAAACTTATGACGATCCACTCCTCAAAAGGATTGGAATTCCCGTATGTGTATATTTCAGGAATGGAGGACAATCTCTTCCCATCCATGATGTCAGCCCAGAGTGCAGAGTCAGTGGAAGAGGAAAGGCGTCTCTTTTACGTGGCACTTACCAGGGCGGAGAAGCATGTTACCCTTTCTTATGCAGGGTCCCGCTTTGTAAACGGCAAGCGGACTTCTTCACCGCCCAGCCGTTTTATCAGGGAAATAGACCCTCAATATGTAAAAGGTGATGTCATGGACAGCGGCAGTGACCATGTCTCAAAAGAGGCTCCGTCCAGAGATTTTGTACCAAGGGAGTTCCCAAGAAGACTGAAGAAGATAGGAACTCCGGAAGTGAGTCATTCTACTGTGTCTCCAGAGATAGCCGACCTGTCAGTAGGGGATGTTGTGGTACATGACAGATTTGGCAGAGGGAAAATCGTTTCACTGACAGGTGCGGGTGGAGATATGAAGGCTGTTGTCAGTTTTGATTCCGGAGGAGACAAGACTTTACTTCTTAAATATGCCAGACTGCAGAAAGTGTGAGTATTTGGTCCGCATGGCATAAAATTTGTAGTAATTTCACTGAAGTTTTTCATAGTTTAAGTTTAGGTTAAGTAGTGGTCCGGTGTTCCGATCTGAAGGAAATGCCGGACCATGAAACTATATGGGAGGTATCTCTGCTGTCACAAAATGCAGCCTGTGCCATTAACCGGAAACTTGAGCAATATGGGTAAAAAGACGGAAGAAAGGAACTACACCAGAATATATCATATGTTGTCGGTAGCAAGCATACTGTTTGTATTCACTATGGGACTTGCCATAGGGATTGCTGCTCTTGTGATGGTATGACAGATGTTTTTACAGCAGTTCTATATTTGATTTGTCAGCTGTCAGTCTTGTTGCATTGCGGGTGTCGAATATCGCTTTGGAGTGCTTCTGGACAAAATCGTAATCGACAGCTGAATGTGCAGTCGTTATTACGGTGATGTCTGAATCCGACAGCAGCTCTGCCGTAAGCTCCTGTTCTCCTTTCACGGTAATACCGTTCTCATGGTATTCTTTTATATACGGGTCATAGAACCTGACAATTGCCCCGTTCTTCTCAAGCACGTTTATGACCCTGATGGCAGGACTTTCCCTGTAGTCGTCCACGTCCGCTTTATATGCAATGCCCAGTACGAGGACTTTGGATTTGTTCAGGGATTTCTCGAAGCTGTTGAGTATGTTGCTTATCCTCTGAACACAATATTCGGGCATCCGGTCGTTTATCATCATGGAAGTCTCGATCATGGACGTATGGAATCCGTATTCCCTTACTTTCCAGCTTAGATAGTACGGGTCAAGCGGAATGCAGTGGCCTCCCAGGCCGGGACCGGGATAGAAAGCGGAAAATCCGTACGGCTTGGTTTTGGCCGCGTCGATTACTTCCCAGATGTCTATCTTCATCCTGTTGCAGAGCATTGCCATTTCGTTTACAAGCCCGATGTTTATGTTCCGGTAAGTGTTCTCGAGGATTTTCTCCATTTCGGCGACAGCAGGGGAGGAGACCGTATGGACGCCTCCTTCTATGAAACATTCATACATTGTCTTTATGGTCTCACGTGCGTCTTCACCTATTGCTCCGAGTACTTTCGGGGTGTTTCCGGTCTTGTAGCTGACATTTCCTGGATCAACCCTTTCGGGAGAAAATGCAAGGTAGAAATCCTTTCCGCATACCAGTCCTGAGGCTTTTTCCAGGATCGGTCTGACGATGTCGGTCGTAGTTCCGGGGAAAGTGGTGGATTCGAGAACTACCATTGTGTCCTTTCTGAGGAATTTCCCGACTTGTCCTGAGGACTGTTCTATATATGAGAGATCCGGCTGCTGGTGCCTGTCCAGGGGGGTAGGGACGCAGATGGCTATGAAATCCACTTCGGCGATGCGGCTGAAATCGGTGGTGGCGCTCAACTTGCCTGAAGACACAAGTCCTGCAAATACATCATGGTCTATATCGGCGATATAGTTTTCGCCCCTGTTGACTTTTTCCGTCTTTTCATGCATCAGGTCGAAACCGATTGTCCTGAAACCGGCTTTGGCAATTTCCACAGCGAGGGGAAGACCCACATATCCGAGTCCTACTACACCTGCAACGATGCTCCTGTCCGAAATCCTGTTTAGAAGAGTCTCTTTCATGTCCTTGATTTTCGAGGTGCAAATATAGCGAATAAGCGAGAGCAATGCAAAGTTTACTTTAGCATTGCCGAACAGAAGCTATATGTGCGAACGGAAGTGAGCAAACTGCCGAGCGGAAATCTATTCGAGGACGAATTCGGTGATGCCTTTTATTCCGGGATGTCCGAAGTATTCTTCAATGTCGCCTTTGATGTAGAGAACCTTTCCGAGGTTGCCGGGATTGTCCACCAGATTCAGGGCATTCCGTATTTCCTCTTTGGACGGTATCTCGACCCCGGCACACATTTCCCTGCCGGACGGATTGCGGCTGTCGGCTATTGCAAGGTTGGAGGCTTTGGAAAACGGAGGCTCCGTAACCATGTTTGAAGTCGAAAGGTCACCTCCGACAATGTAGCCTTTGACCCAGATGTCCTTTGCCCCTATGCGTGTGCCGAGCTCCGCAACTGCAAGGGCCGCTTCGGGAGTGCTGCCGTCATTTCCGCTGCCTACTGTGAATACGTCATAGATCCAGTTACGGCTTGTGTCGATCATGATTCTGAAACCGCCTCCGTTTCCGTCTCCGTTTCCTGCGGCAGACAATTTGACCGTCAGCATATCCGCTGCTTCCAGCTGCCTTGAAAGAACCGGAATCTCTTCGTCTTCCGAGCGGCAGGTGATTTTTATGTTGCCGGCTTTGAAAAATGCTGTACGTTTCTCATTGTAACCATAGTCAAGACTGCCATCAGTTGAGGATACTGCAGGTACGTATGAAAAGAACCTCTCTTTGAATGACTCTTCGAACAGTAGCCTGATTCCGGCATTCAGCTGGGTGCAGCCGAAAGTGACTCCGACTGTCTCGTTCTCACCCAAAACTACTGTCCACTCGTCCCCGAACTGGGGAGTGGAAAATGCCGGTCCGGAGAATTCCACCGAATACAATCCGATGCTGTAGTTGCCTGCCGGTGCGGCGAGGGGGACCGGTCTTTCCCCGTATTTCCCTTTATAGATGTTTTCGCCGTCTTCCCTGATGACGGACAGGATGAAATCGTTGGTGTCCGGAAGATTGACGGTATTTCCCGAAGATTTGATTCTTTCTCTGATCTGTTCCATGGAATGACTGTAATAATCCGGGCTTAGGGAGAATGACAGGAATGACATGCCTTCGTGGCTGCTGCATCCCGCGAGAACGGCCATTGCGGCCAGTAACAACAAACAATTTTTCATAGCTTTTCATTTATAATCCATGCCGCAAAGTAAACTTCCCGAGTGGAAAAAAATCTTTAAATAAAAAAACAGGTGCAGATATATATGTTTTTAAAAAAAATATAACTTTGTGGGAGACTAACCCAAAACAACAACACTAACTATTATGTATAGAATACATTCTCATCCCATTCTTCCTGTTCCTGAGGAAGATTCTGTTTCGTTTGAATACGAAGGGAAAATCATCAAAGGTCAAAAAGGAATGACCATAGCAGCTGCTTTGCATCAGGCCGGCTTCCCGGTTCACAGTCATAGTCTGGACGGAAGAAAAAGGACTATGGAATGTGGAATAGGCAAATGCGGGGCATGTGAAATGCTTGTGGACGGAAAGGTACGCAGGATCTGCATCACTCCGGTCGACGGTGTGAAAAAGGTAGAAAGCGTAAAGACAGATGTCCTTCCTGATGCTGCAAAGTCGGAGACAAGAAATTCCGGTACAGCAAAAAAGGTATACAGGACCACTGTGGCCATTGTCGGGGCAGGTCCTGCCGGACTGGCTGTCAGGGAGGAACTGCTGAAGGCAGGGATAGATAACCTTGTCATAGACAGCAACAGCGAGATCGGAGGCCAGTTCCTTATGCAGACCCACCAGTTCTTCTTCTTTGAAGAAAAAGAAAAACGTTTCGGGGGCATGAGAGGATTTGACATAGCGCGTACATTGGCAGGTGATTCCATGGATGGGATAATGCTGAACTGTACAGTGTGGGATATTCTGGAAGGGAAGATACTTGCGGTCAAGAATGTAGTGGAGGATGAGGTGTTCTATGTTGAGGCTGATGAACTGGTAATTGCTGCCGGGGCTGTCCCGTTTATGCCTGCTTTCAAGAATGATGATGTTCCGGGTGTATATACGGCTGCAGTCGTACAGAGGATGATGAATACCCAGTTTACGCTGTTGGGAAAGAACATTCTTACCGTCGGGGCCGGAAATATCGGATACCTGACTTCGTATCAGGCAGTCCAGGCCGGAGCCAATGTCAGGATGATTATCGAGGCTATGCCCCGTGAAGGCGGCTTCCCTGTACAGGCAAACAGAGTGCGCCGTCTGGGTATTCCGATCCTCACATCACATACGCTTATTGAAGCGATTCCTAATGCGGACGGTACCGGGATTACAGGTGCAATAATAGCCAAATGCGAGAATTTCCAGCCGATACCGGGCACGGAGCAGAGAATTGACGGTATAGACTGCATCAATATATGCACTGGCCTTATTCCGGACAATCAGCTTTTCGTAAAGGGCAATGCCATATTCGGCAGAAGCTGCCATGGTGTCGGTGATTCTGTACGTATAGGTGAGGGGACTTCAGCGGTGCTGAGAGGACGCCAGTGCGCATATGAGATAATGCAGAATCTCGGTCGCCGTTATGACTATCAGGAATATCTTAAGGTGTCCAGAGACTATATCGATTCGCAGCAGCATCCTGTGAGACTGCTGGATGAACCCGCACTTCCCGATGCGGCCAGGGTAGAGGCGAGACCCTTTGTAATGATGGATTGCCTGTATGGCTTTGCATGCAACCCCTGTTCGTTTGCCTGCAAACACGGCGCCATTACCAAGTCATCCACATCCTCGACACCTAAGATCGACTATTCGAAATGTATAGGCTGTATGGACTGCGTCTACCAGTGTCCAGGCCTGGCCATCTTCGGTTACGATACCCGCAACATGAGGCTTTTCCTTCCTGTCGAATATGAAGTGACCGAAGGTTCCGAAGTATTCCTGGTGGACGACAATGGAGCAAAAGTAGGCGAAGGCACTATTGAAAAGGTGCTGATGAAACCAAACAAGACGAATGTCGCAAGGGTGAAGGCTGTATCGATGTATGCTTCTGCTTCCCTGACGGCTGCGAGAGGATTCATCCTTAAAGAGAGGTATCCTGCACCTGTAGAATTCAAACCTGCAAGCAAGGACGATGCCGTGACGTATATCTGCCATTGCGAAGACCTGACTATAGAAAAGCTGCTTGAGCTGATAGGGGACAGGAAGAGCATTTCAGCCGATGAACTTAAGCATATTTCCCGCCTTGGAATGGGACCTTGCAGGGGAAAGAGATGTCTCCCCAGAGCTAAATCGGCACTCAGATCATACGGAATAGAAGTGACGGGAGACTTTACTCCCCGTGCACCGTTGGCCAACCTGGTGGAAATGGGCGACCTCATTCCCGGGGATGAGAAAAGCCGGATTACTGTACTTCCCGCATCTTCTGTCAAGGATGGAGGCAAAGTGGGTGTCATAATCGCCGGTGGCGGAATGGCCGGTTCAGCCCTCTTCCGTTATTTTGCAGAAGCCGGAATGTCTCCGCTGCTGATAAACAAGAACAGGGGCAGCTCCTGGAGGAACATTGCAGGAGGCCGTCCTGCATTCTCTGTCCCGGCACTTGCAGATATAGCAAACCATAACCTGGAAATATTCAGGGAACTGGCCGGAATGTCAGACATCGACTTCAAACTTATAAGGTATGTCAATTTTGCGCATGATGAACAGACTTACCGCGCATTGGAAGCATCTATAGCATGGTCGGATGCATATATGGTGGATGCCAAGGATTTCGGAAAGGAAATCTCCCCGTGGATAAATCCTGGTCTGGATATGTATACCCATGCCCTGATTACCAGAAACTGCTGGCAGGCTTCTCCCGGCAAAACCAATTCAGTAGTCAGGAATATAGGTCTAAGCCATGGAGGACGCATCCTTGAAGAGACTGAACTTGTCGAAGTAAGGAAATCAGGGGAAGAATATGCCGTACTCGTCCGTGGCCTTGACGGTTCATATACCGAGTACAGGGCTGAGTCCTTTGTAAATGCATTGGGCGCCAATGCCGCCAAGTTTGCCAAGATGCTTGATATCGAGACAGGACTGTATCCGGTACGTCATCAGGCTTTCATTACTAAGCGCCTGCCAATGCTCGGAAAAGACGGTGATTCACTGGATATGTTGATAGACCGCAGGCATTATAAGGGATTTTCGGCAGTTTACGGTCAGCAGCTTGCCGAGACCGGACAGATTATCGGATGTGCATCTCCCGCCGTCGACCCCGCAGAAACATGGAAAGATCTGCGGGTTAACGACAGGGATTTCATGGAAATATTCACGGAAGTCTTCTCTGAATGGCTGCCTTGCCTGTCAAAGGTCGGAATCCAGGCTACGTGGTCCGGATATTATATCGAGCCGCGCTATATCGTGGATCCAGCGAAAGGACTCTTCGTCGGTATGCGCGGACATGGGTTCATGTTGTCCCAGTATATCGGGAAGCTGTATGTGGATTCCCTGTTGGGCAAGCCCGTACCGGACTATTTCAAGGAGCTGGCTCTGGATGGCGAAGGCCTTGGAGAAAAAGCGTTCAAGTAGGTTATGTATGGATCGGAACGGGTGCTGTCTTAGTGGCAGCATCCGTCACCGCATCCGTCATTGCAACCGCCTCCGCATGAAGAGCAGCCGCCTCCGCAGGAGTGCTGTTTCAGCTCACCGTGGAGCCCTTCTGTAAGTTCTTTTTCTGTTGCTTCGCGCACTGTAAGGATTTTTCCTGCAAAGTTCAGGGTTTTGCCGGCCATCTGATGGTTGAAGTCCATGACGACTGTGTCTTCCTTCACTTCTGCAACTTTCCCGGGAATGACACCGCCCTGATTGTTCATCATGGGGATTACGTTGCCGATTGCCAGCAGGCCTTCCTGGATTTCCCCGTTGATTTCAAAGGCAGCCTTGGGCAGTTCGATGATCTTGTTGCTGTCATGTTCTCCATATCCTTCAGAAGGGGTCAGAGTAAATTCGAAACTCTCTCCTTCAGATTTTCCTTTTATGTTTGCTTCGAATTTGGGGAGGAGATATCCCATGCCGAAAATGAAGTCCAAAGGTCTTTCTTCAGTGGTCTGGTCTGCGATCTGTCCGTCGACGGTCAGAGTGTAGGTCAATGCTACTACTTTCTTTTCTGAAATATTCATGTCTTGTGTCTTGATAGAGTAAAATAATGTGCCGCAAAGATATAATAAAATACGTATATTTGCGCTCTGCGCGAATATAGGATGCGGCCCGGCATTCGCCTTTCGCTATAATTGTAATTTGAATAGTTTTGCAGTATTATGTCGGAAATAATATTAGGAATCGAGTCTTCGTGTGATGATACTTCAGCTGCTGTCCTGAAAGGGGAACTGTTGCTTTCCAACGTTATGGCATCACAGGAGGTGCATCGCAAATACGGAGGGGTGGTACCGGAACTGGCCTCCAGAGCGCACCAGCAGAACATTGTACCGGTGGTCAGCCAGGCTTTGGATCAGGCCGGAGTCAAGGCTTCGGATGTAGATGTGATAGCATACACAAGGGGGCCTGGGCTTCTTGGTTCACTTCTGGTGGGGACTTCATTCGCGAAAGGCCTTGCCCTCTCGCTCGGTAAACCGCTTGTTGATGTAAACCATCTTCAGGGACATATCCTCTCTCATTTCATAAGACAGGAAGGCAAGGATTATTTCCCTCCACAATTTCCTTTCCTCGCACTGCTTGTCTCAGGGGGACACTCTCAGATAGTCAGGGTAGACGACCACCTGCATTTCGAGGTACTGGGGCGTACAATTGACGATGCCGTAGGGGAAGCATTTGACAAATGTGCCAAATTGCTGGATCTCGGGTATCCGGGAGGTCCGGTGATTGACAGGCTTGCAGCTGCCGGGAATCCGGACCGGTTCAGATTTGCAAAACCGCATGTGCAGGGTCTGGACTACAGTTTCAGCGGAGTCAAGACTTCTCTACTGTATTTCCTCAGGGATTCTTTGAAGGAGAATCCGGATTTCATGAAGGAAAACATAAACGATATATGTGCATCTTTTCAGAAAACGCTTATAGACGTTCTGATGGACAAGCTGCTCAAGGCCGTGAAGCAGACAGGGATCCGGCAAATAGCTATAGGCGGGGGAGTGTCTGCCAATTCCGGGCTTCGGACCAGGATTCAGGAGGAAGGAAAGAAAAGAGGCTGGGTGACATTCATTCCGGAATTCAGGTTTACCACTGACAATGCCGCAATGATTGCGATTGCGGGACTCTACAAATACAGGGCCGGCCTGCTTTCTCCTATGGATGCTGCGCCTGTGTCAAGGGCATTGGATTTCAAGTAGAACTTGTCATATGAAAGAGTTCGACGCAGTTTCTGAAATAGGCAGGGAACCATCCGTTGAAGAATTCCGGGACAGGGCGGCGGTTGCGATGGGGGTCCCGCTTTCCAAGGTCGGACGGATAACGGTATTGCGCCGTTCCATAGATGCCCGTTCCGGAAAGATACTCTACAGGTACAGGGTAGCTGCGTATCTGGCAGGAGAGGAAGTCCCTGAAGAAGATACTTACATGATTCCGGATGATGTGAGTTCTTCTGAGCCTGTTCTTGTCGCGGGGGCCGGACCTGCCGGACTTTTTGCGGCTCTGCGACTTATAACATTGGGGTTCAAGCCGGTGATAATCGAAAGAGGCAAGGATGTCCATGCCCGGAAATACGATATAGCGGCCATTTCCAGAAAAGGAAGTCTGAATACGGATTCCAATTACTGTTTCGGAGAGGGCGGGGCAGGTACATTCTCGGACGGAAAACTGTACACCAGATCCACGAAGCGCGGGAATGTCAGGGCTGTATTGCGCACCCTCACCGATTTCGGAGCAGATCCTGATATCAATATAGATGCCCATCCCCATATCGGCAGTGACAGACTGCCGGTTATCATGGAGAATATCAGGAATTATATTCTCGAGTGTGGAGGTGAATACCATTTCGGATGCCGGATAACCGATCTGGAATATTCTGAAGGAAAGTGGACCGTGACTACAGCACCGTCATGCGGCATGCCTGCTTCGGAAGACCGGTTTACTGCCTCCTCCTTAATACTTGCAACCGGACATTCGGCATCGGACATTTACCGTATATTCATATCCAGGAAATGGGCATTGGTGGCAAAAGGCTTTGCAATGGGAGTCCGTGCGGAACATCCTCAGGAACTCATTAACAGGATACAGTATCACGGCCGCTATCGGCCGCTAATGCCTCCTGCGATCTACTCCCTCGTGGAACAGGTGAACGGCAGAGGGGTATTCTCTTTCTGCATGTGCCCGGGAGGTATTCTGGTCCCTTCCATGACAGCTCCGGGAACAGTGGTCATGAACGGGATGTCCAATTCCATGCGTAATTCGAAATGGGCTAATGCCGGGATCGTTACCTCGGTAGAACCGGAGGATGTCATGGCGTATTTCAAGGGAAAGGGGAGTAATCTGTCTTTGCCTGAGGCAATGCTGGAGTTCAGGGAGGCAGTGGAAAGGAGGTGCTTTGAAGCTACATCCTCATTTGCGGCTCCGGCCCAGAGAATGACGGATTTCGTGAAAAGCCGTAAAGGTGCATCGGTCGTAACCTCTTTGCCTCGGACTTCCTATTCTCCAGGAGCCTGCGCAGCCGACCTAAACGTAGTCCTTCCGGATTTTGTGGCGGAGAGGCTCAAAAATGCATTTCGCCTTTTCGACCGGAAGATGCGGGGGTATTATACTTCGGAAGCACTCCTTCTGGCAGTCGAGTCCCGTACATCTTCTCCGGTAAGGATCCCCAGGGATCCTGTCTCGCTTGAGTATGTGGCAGCTCCAGGACTGTATCCGTGCGGAGAAGGGGCAGGGTATGCCGGCGGTATAGTATCTTCAGCTATCGACGGCATAAATGTGGCTGAATCAATATCCCGTGTCAGATCAGGAATCTTCAAATCAAATACTTAATACTTAATGTCAAATCAAAAAACGATTCACAAGATTATGAAAAATTTTATTTGTGTTACCCTCATTGCAAGTGTATTTGCTACGGTATCTTTGTGTGCCTGCTCCAGGCAAGTTGAAAAAGTGGATAATACCCCGGTAAAAGAATTGCGTCTGTCCGATTTCCTCGGCAAATGGTACGAAATAGCGAGATATGACCATAAGTTCGAGAGGGGACTGGACAATGTGACTGCCGAATACACTCTGAAGGATGACGGAATGGTAAAGGTCGTCAATTCAGGCTGGAAGGACGGTGAGCAGAGTATTGCCGAGGGCAAGGCCAAACAGCCGGATCCATCTGGTAATCCGGCCAACCTTAAAGTGTCTTTTTTCCTGTTCTTCTATGCGGATTACAATATCCTGATGCTCGACAACGGATACAGCTATGCCCTGATCGGAAGCAAGAGCGACAAATATCTGTGGATACTCTCCAGGACTCCTGTCCTGTCCGCCGAAACAAAGGATGCAATACTTTCGGAGGCAGCACGCAGGGGATATGATACTGCTTCCCTCATATGGGTAGACCAGAGCAGAAACATTGCTGAAGAATGAAAAGCGGGCATGGCAGAGTAGCCCTGGTGACAGGTGCTACATCCGGTTTCGGTAAGGAAATAGCCTCTTCTTTGTGCAAAGAGGGGTTCACGGTTTATGGTACCGGCAGAAGTGTTGCTCCGTCAGTCAGGGAAGACGGGGTCAGGATGCTGGCAATGGATGTTACCGATCCGGAATCTGTCAGGAATGCTGTAAAGGCAGTCATTTCTGAATCGGGACGGATCGATTTACTGGTAAATAATGCAGGAATGGGCATTGCCGGGGCAGTGGAACTGGCAGATGAGGATGAAATGAGACTGCAGATCGAAACGAACTTTTTCGGAATGTGCAGGGTATGCTCCTGCGTGCTTCCGCACATGAGGGAAAGACATACCGGTCACATTGTCAATATCAGTTCGATAGCGGGGATATTCGCAGTACCTTACCAGGGATTCTATTCTGCTTCCAAATCTGCGATAGAAGCATACAGCGAAGCATTGGAACTGGAAACGCGGAAATTCGGAATCCGGGTCTCTGTAATAGAACCCGGGGATTTCAGGACAGGATTCACGGCTTCCAGACGTGTTTCCGCTGCCACCGCAGAAAGCGGCGATTACGGACCGGAATTCAAGCATGTGCTTGCCGGGATAGAGAAGGATGAACAGGGAGGGGCGGATCCTGCAATGCTTGCAAGGGATGTGTGCCGGCTTGCAAGAAGCAGAAGACCACGCTTCAGGGTGCTGACAGGAGGTTTCGTACAGACATCCTTTGCACGTGTTTCCCCATTGTTGCCGCATTCCCTGAAAAGATATTTGCTGACATTGTTCTACGGTATGCACCGTTAGCATATATTTTTTAAATTTGCAGAAGCTGTAAAGCTTAAAAACTATTCTCTGTTAATTAAATTCTATCCGAAAATGAAAAAGCAACTCTTTGCATTGACGGTCTGTACGTTTCTGGCAGTAATGACTGTCTCGGCACAGGCCTGGAGACCGTATGAGGTTTCTGCAGCAGGACCGGCTTATGAGAAGTCCGATTGCGTCGTTTTGCTTGACAGTACATCGGTGACTGTACAGCCTACGGGGCAGGGCTCTTTTGCCGTATGTAAAGCAATCAAAGTCCAGACACCTTCCGGTGCTGTAAACAACCGTATCATAAAATATGACTATGATCCGCTTACGGCATTTGCGGAATTCAGTCATGTTACGGTCTACAGGGCTGACGGCAGCGTAGAGCATCTGGATGTGGACAAGACACTGGACTATCCGGCACCGGCCAGGGCGATATACTGGGGAGCAAGGCAGATCATGATAGAAGTCGGAGCCCTTTATCCAGGAGATATCGTCGAATATGAAATATCTAAAAAGGGATTTACCTATGCGCTTCTGGCATCTGCGGAAGAAGACGATTCCCGTTTTATCCCTCCGATGCGGGGACAGTTCTATGACATAGTCCCGTTCTGGACTTCCGATCCTACAGTCAGAAAGGTATATAAGGTATCCATCCCTATGGAAAAGGAAATGCAGTTCCAGTTCTATCAGGGACAGTGTACATCATCCATGAGGTATGAGAATGGAATGAAAGCATATACTTTCATAATGGAAGACATCATGCCGTTCAGACGTGAACCGAATATGGTTGATCTCTTCGATGCAGCCCCGAAACTGATGATGTCTACAACACCGGACTGGATAGAGAAATCCCTGTGGTTCAATAAAGTGAATGAGGACTATGGCAGTTTCGAGCCATTCCCTGCAGCCCAGAAGAAAGTCGATGAGCTGATAAAGGGCAAGAATACTGAAATGGAAAAGATCGCGGTGCTGACCCATTGGGTAGCAGACAATATAAGGTATTCCGGTATCTCGATGGGCAAGGGAGAAGGGTACACCCTGCACAATACGGAAATGAACTATACCGACCGTTGCGGAGTCTGCAAGGATATAGCCGGAACATTGATATCTTTCCTGCGGATGGCAGGATTCGAGGCATATCCGGCAATGACTATGGCCGGCAGCAGGGTAGAAAGTATTCCGGCTGACCATTTCAACCATTGCGTTGCTGTCGTAAAGTTGGAAAACGGTACATATATGCCTTTGGACCCGACCTGGGTTCCTTTCAGCAGGGAACTATGGAGCAGTGCCGAACAGCAGCAGAACTATCTGCCGGGAGTCCCCGAAGGCTCGGACCTCTGCATTACGCCCATATCCGCGCCTGAGAACCATTATATGAGGATCAAGGCAGAAAACAGGATTGACGAAAACGGTTGCCTCAGGGGGACATTCACCGTATCTGCAGAAGGCATGAGTGACAAGACCATAAGGGGTATCTTCACCACCGGTTTCCAGAGCGAATGGAAGAACTCCATGGAACGTCAGCTACTGAACGTCTCTCCCAAGGCAAAACTGCTGGGGGTAGATTATGGCAAGAACCCCAAGGACTATCAGGCAGCTCCTATAGAGATAACATTCAGGTATGAGATTCCTGACTATGCCATGGTCGGGGAGAACGAGATGATATTCCGTCCAATGGTGATGAACAATCTGTACAACAGTGTGCGTTCTTATCTGAGAATCAATACTTCCGTGGACGAAAGGAAGTACGGTTTCAAGGACGGATGCTCAAGACTGGTAGAATTGGAGGAATCCATAGCCCTTCCTTCCGGATACAGGATGGTAGGGTCATCCAAGGAGTCCGAAGAATACGGTTCAGGAGCGGATTTTGAGGGACGTCTGTATCAGGAAGGCAGCAATATTCTTCTGTACAATAAACTGTCTCTGAAGAAAAGGGTATATGAACCCGGAGACTGGGACAGCTTCCGGAATGCTGTCAATGCCCACAAATCTTACGGTGATTATATTGTGATTAAAAAGTAACGAGTATGAGAAAGATTCTATTCTATATGGTTATTCCGGCCGTGCTGTGCATGGCAGTTGTATCTGCAGCAGCTGCAGTGGCCCATGAAGCCAGGTTCGGCAAGATACACAAAGCATATATCCTCAATGAGGACGGAAGCCAGGAAATGAGGGTAAAGAAAGAACTGACACTCTATACCCATGCAGCTATGAACAGCCTGTATGGCGAGACGTTCATAGTATATGATCCGGCATATCAGGAACTGGTCATACATGAATCCTATACAGTGCAGAAAGACGGAAATATAGTGAAGACTCCTGCCAATGCTTTTGTGGAAGTGCTTCCTTCGGCTGCTGCCAATGCTCCTGCATACAATGGCCTCCGGGAGATGGTGGTTGTCCATACCGGACTGGAATTAGGTGCTACAATCCATCTGGATTATTCAATCATTACAAAACCGGGAGCATTGAAGGCTCTGGACATATTCGAGACGGTAGAAGAGCTGTCGCCTGTCAGCGAATATGTATTTTCAGTCACTGTCCCTGAGAATACACCTGTTGCATACGAGCTTATCAATGGAACAGCCAAAGCGTCAGTCAGAAAAACCGATGGTACAAAGACCGTAACATGGAAAATGAGGAACGTCAATCCACGTCCCCGTTCATTAGAGGTTTCAGTCCAGGCCGGAAGCCTGCAGGCCATTGCCGTTTCCACATATCCTTCCCGTCAGGCTGCCCTGGATGTTATAGAGGGACAGCTGCCCGATGGTACGGAAGCAGCACTTCAGCAGAAGATTAGGGAACTCTCCCGGTCGGGGAAAGACATGAAGGCCGCTATCGGAGCCTATGTCAATTCCCTCGGAAATTGTGGACTGACACTGGCGCAGACCGGTTTCAGAATCCGTCCTGTGTCAGAAGTCATGCAGAGTGCATACGGCACGGCTGCGGAAAAGAAAGCATTGGCCATCGGTTTGCTGAAGGCTGCCGGACTTCCCGGGGACATGAATTTCGTATTCTACAGGACGTCTTCTCCTGACGCTGCAGGACTTTCCGCCTTGCGTGCCATGACGGTTGTGGCTTTGCCCGATGCAGCTTCAAATGCTGTGGCAGACATACAGAGTTACCTTTCAGTAACGGACCTGGACGGCAATCCGGCAGAACTTCCGGCTGTCAACCATAAAGTGGTGAAAGAAGGAACGCTTACTGTATCCTCCGGCAGCGGCAACGATATGGGCAACGGATACCGTTCGTATCTGATTCCGGATGCCAATGAAGGATGGTTGAGGTCATATTTCAGAAGCACTACTGCAAATACCTCACGCTCTGCAAGCCTGCTTCTGGCTTATCTGCCGGATGAAACATATACCTGCAGGATAAAGGTGGAAGAAGGAATGAGGGCGGTGATCCTTCCTCAGGATATAAAGCTGGACAATGAAGCAGGAACGGTCAGAGTGTCCGTTGTAAAGACAGCCGACGGCTATGAGATCGTCCGCTCATTGAAACTGAAAAAGCAGTTGGTTACTAAGGCGCTGTATCCGGAATACTATGCGCTGATGGCAGAATGGAACGAAGTATCCGCATCCCCTGTGGTCTTCTGCGTGACAGAATAGACCAGTAATACATTTTATATAAAGAACAGCGAGGCTCCGGCGACACTTATGATGGCGCCGGAGACTTGTTTTACTGTAACCTTCTCTTTATATATGAGTTTGGATGGAAGGATGATCAGAATAGGTGTAAGGGCCATTATGGTGGATGCTATTCCGGCATTGGTATAATTTACAGCAAGCAATGATAGGGATACACCGAGGAATGGTCCGAAGAAAGTACCGGATGCCGCAGCAGCCATTGATTTACCGTCTTTGAATGATGAAATGAGATTCTTCCCCTTTTTCTGTATCATCATGATAATCAGGAAGCCTGCCAGACCGGATATTGCCCTTACCTGTGTGGATGCAAAAGGAATTATCAGATTCTCCAAATCTGTTACCGGCTGGACTGATTCCATGTAATGGTTCATGCCGATCTTACTGAGGACCAGTCCGACTCCCTGGCCTATGCCTGCACCGATGCCGAAAAGGACACCTTTCATAGGCAGGGATATGTTCAGTTTCCTGTGATGGTGGCCGTCTTTGTCCCCACTGTCGCTCCGTCCTATTACCGAAAGCGCAATGCCTGCAAGGCATATGGCCATGCCTGCAATGGCTGTAAGGGAAAGTTTCTGTCCGAGCATTATGAAGCCGGCTATGGCAGCGGTAGGGGGTGCGAGGGTCATGAACAGCTGTCCGAAACGTGATCCGATGATAACGTATGCGTTCAGAAGGCAGAAATCCCCGAAGACATATCCTACCAGACCAGAGAGGGAGAGCCATAACCATGCCTTACCCCCGGCATTGACCGGAAATGGAGCTCCGGTAGTCAGGAACAAAGTAATGCCCAGCATGACCATCGCCATGAGAAGGCGGATGATGTTCAGGGAAAGTGCTCCGATCTTTTTGCTGGCATATTCGAAACTCAATGCCGTGAGTGTCCAGGAAATGGCGACAATGAAAGATATTATTTCGCCGGTGTGAGCTGTCATCCCGAATATAGTGTTAAAGTTCCCTGATACTTGTTATCAGTTCGTCAATATCCTCTTCCGTAGTATCGAATGACGTAACAAAGCGTATCTCGTTTTCGGCTTCGTTCCAGAAATAGAAGAAATATTTTTCCAGGAGCCTGTCTTCCTTCTCTCTCGGCATTGTCAGGAAGAGCTGGTTGCTTTCCGGTTTCTGGGTGAACTTCACATCCGGCATCGCAGACAATGCTTCGTAGAGTCTCTTTGCCATACGGTTTGCGTTCCGTGCATTCTCCAGCCACAGGTTGTCTGTCAGGAATGCTATGTACTGGCAGGACAGGAATCTCATCTTGCTGGCGAGCTGGCAGGACTGTTTTCTGGCATAACGGGCCTCCCTGACCAGATCCTTGTCAAATACGACTACGCATTCGGCTCCCATCAGGCCGTTTTTCGTGCCGCCAAGCGTGAGCGTGTCCGCTCCGTACGAGGCTTCTTCGAGGGAAATGTCGAGGGCGGCAGCGGCATTGGATATCCTTGCCCCGTCAATATGCACCTTGAGGCCATAACTGTGGGCGAAGTCTGTAAGTTCCCTGAGCTCTTCAGGGGTATAGATTGTTCCGAGTTCCGTACACTGGGAGATATATACTGCACCGGGCTGTGAATGATGCTCTACTCCGAAGTTTATCATGTAGGGCTTCAGAAGTTCCGGGGTCAGTTTCCCGTCCGGAGTCTGGATCGTCCTCATGAAACATCCGGTGGCCTTTCCGGGAGCTCCGCATTCATCTACCGCTACGTGTGCGGTCTCGGCGCAGAATATGATATGGTATGGGCGGGTCATCATCTGGAGAGCCATGGTGTTGCTTCCTGTCCCGTTGAAAACGAAAAATGCTTCACATTCCCTTGTGAACAGGGATTTTACCATTGTCTCGGCTTTGGTTGTCCATATGTCGTCCCCGTAACCCAGGGCATGGTCAGTGTTCGCTTCCAGGATGGCCTTCATTACCGAAGGATGTACACTGGAATTATTGTCCGATGCAAAACTTCTCATATTCAGTATTTATTTTAAGCAAATATAAGAGTAAATCCTGAAATTGTGCAAACGAAAAAAGCCGGCCTGAGAATTTATTTCAGGCCGGCTTCCGTCATCATGACCGAGGGTCAGGATTTCCTGTCACGCTATTTCTTGAATACGTCAGGCAATTCTTTGCCGAGCAGGTTCCTGTACCAGAAAATCAGGTTCGAACGGGAAGAATGGGCTCCTTGATATCCGCCGTATCCGTGGTAGGCTCCTGGGTAAAGCATAAGTTCGAATTCCTTGTTTTCCTTCTGCAGTGCATCTACAAGCTGCAGGGTGCTCTGCATATGCACATTGTCATCGGAAGTACCGTGGGTGATACGCAGCATGGAACCTTCGCCGCCTTTGTATTTGTATGCACGGTCCCAGACTCTGGTGAATGCATAACCTTCAGGGTTGTCTTCAGGGGTATCCATATATCTTTCAGTGTAGTGGGAGTCATACAGCTGCCAGTCGTAAACGCCACCGCCTGCGATGCCGTACTGGAAGTAGTCAGCTCCGTCTGTGAGGGCGAGGACAGTCATTGTCCCGCCATAGGAGAAGCCGGTGATACCTATCTTTTCCGCATCGACATAAGGCAGTGTCCTCAGGTATTTCACCCATTCGATATAGTCGGCAATCTCTACCTGTCCGAGTGACCTGTAGATCTGGTTTACTCCATCCTTTCCGCAATGGCCTGAAGCCCTGTGGTCTATGGAAATCTGGATGACACCTTCCACAGCCCAGAGCTGGTTCCCGGATGAGGGAGTAGACCAGCGGTCCATTACAGTACCTGAGTTGGGGCCTCCGTACATGGAGATGATAACGGGATATTTTTTCGTGCTGTCCAGGTCTATCGGAAGCCTGATGGATGCAGGAAGAGTGTATCCGTCCACTTCTATGAAAAGCATTTTTGCTTCTGCCAGCTTGTAGTTGTCGTATTCGGGTCCTTTGGAATCTCCGAGCAAGGTGACTTTAGGAGTCTTTCCGATTTTCACAAGGACTGATTTCACAGGTGTTGATACGTTAGAGATCAGCGCTGTATAGTACTTGTTGTCAGGGGAGATGGTTACATTGGAGAAATTGTAGTCTCCATAGGAGATACGCTGTGATGTCTTCTTCTTCAGGTCCAGCATATATACGTCGTATCTGGTGGATATCTCGGCTCTGGAGGTATAGAACAGGAGTCCTTTCTTTTCGTCGAGTTTCAGTATCCTGGTTCCCCAGTTCTTTCCGTCGGTAAGTTTGATGAGCTGTTTGCCGTCGAATGACTGGAAATAGATCTGCTCCCAGCCGTCGAAGTCACGGGTCATATAGAAGCCATTGTCAGTGAATACCATGTCGTCAATCCAGTCGATCCATGTCCTCTGGCGTTCTTCATATATATGTTTCTTGGATCCGTCAACCGGGGATACCTCATAGAGGATAAGATGGTTCTGGTCTCTTGGCATCCAGGGTACCATGAATTTGTCCGAATCTGCACTCCAGAACGGAATGCCGAAGTACTGGTCATCATCTCTGTTGAAATCTGCCCATACGGTTTCACCGGTCTCAAGGTTCACCATCGCGATTTCCACCTTCGGGTTTTCATCCCCGGCTTTGGGATATCTTGTTTCAGTCAGGGTACCGTGCTTGCCTTTGGGATTGTAAATGGGGAACATGGGGACGTTTGTGTCGTCAAATTTGTAATAGGCAATCTTCTTGCTGTCCGGTGACCACCAGAATGCTCTGTAGCGGGAGGCGCGTCCCAGGATTTCTTCATAATATACCCACGATGCCCAACCGTTGAGGATGAGGTCGGAGCCGTCTGTTGTCAGGGCGGTGTGCTTTCCTGTAGCCACGTCCATTACATACAGGTTATTGTCCTTGGTGTAGGCTATCTTTGTCGAATCTGGGGAGAATACCGGATTCTTCACGGTTTTTCTCATTTCAGTCAGGATGCTGGGTTGTACTTTCGGCTCAGGCATCTTGTAGTCGGAGGTTTCACCTGTCTTGATATTGTAGAGTTTGTACCCTCCTTTTTCAGATACGATAAAGTGTTGGTTGTCATACCATTCCCTTGCTGTAGGTATGGGGACTGTAATGCCGGAAGGCATACCTTTTACTACCTGTTCCAGAGTCAGGTTCTTCTTTTCCTGTGCAAATCCGGTCACAGAACAGAAGATCAGGGCTGATAGCAATAATTTTTTCATGTTGCAATGAATTTTATCTTGTTGGTTGTTATAGTTGGATTGTCAAATATAGTGAAATGCGGGCGCAGAAACAAGATGAAAATGCAATTTTCGTCAAAACAGTTTTCGGTAGTACTCTGCTTTTTCTTCCAGAGGCATCGGATGGGCTCTGGAAGTGGAGGGCATCCGGTAAAACTTCACGGTGCGTCCTGTTCCCTTAAGGATAAACTCGGAGTATCCCCCGATGGCAGGCACTTTCACTGAAAGTATTCCGGCTATTGTTTCCGCAGATTTGCCACCTGTGGATACGACAGTGTTGCAGCGCGGCATTGAACGGAGCAGCGAATCCAGATCAGTCGGGACAATGATTTTAAGGAAGTTGTCAGAAGCGTTCCCGCGCATTCTCTTTACCATGTAGGCGGCATCGTACAGGGCAATGCCTTTTCCGGTGCAGAAACTGACTATTGCATCCTTGTCGAAGGCTTTGCGGCCTTTTAGTACAAACCTGTCCTTGTCCCCGTAATGTATGAGCCCCATTATCCTCCACATGTCATTTATGAAATTGGGGTAAAAGAAATCAATTGACCACCTTGATGCAGGCGGAGGGAAACTGCCCAGCATAAGTATCCCGGCATTGTCAGGGACAAACGGATCAAGAGGATGCACTTCAAACCTGGAATACTCTTCCCTCATGGCATCCTGGTTCCGGACGAGGCTGCGCAGGTATTCCAATGCGGCACCGTTTACAGAATCCTTGAACTGGAGTTTAAGGTACCCACCGTCCCCGTATTTGTCTTTAATGTGACGGAAACATCTCTGGAACAGAGCTTCACCGTCCATGTCCGGATGATTGTCAAGACCGTATAGAATGCATCTGGAAATGACTGTGTCAGGATCGATCAGG
This sequence comes from uncultured Muribaculaceae bacterium, assembly GCA_964640305.1. Lineage (GTDB taxonomy): Bacteria > Bacteroidota > Bacteroidia > Bacteroidales > UBA932 > Coprenecus. Next base: position 35,910 of record CAZXFF010000005.1, read on the forward strand.
CGGTCCGCTTCCGAGACAATCCTTCCGTAAAGGGATCGTGGAGGTCTGCTGTTGGATGCCCTGTGGTCTTCCACGGCTTCTTTCATTTCCTTTATCTGTTCCTCATTGAACCATTTCCGGAGATGCATGTCTTCCGCCAGCATCTTTCCGGAAGAAAGGTGGTGATTCTCCCGTCCTTCTGAAATGCCAAGGTCATGGTATGCAGCAATGGTATATACCATGTCAGGGTCTGGTATCCTGGTATCATCAGGGAAATGTCCGTCAGCATCTTCCATGGACATGCTGCCGTTGCGGAGTGCTTCGCATATGTCCATGCTCCTGGAAATCACGGCAGATATGTGGTCCAGTCCGTGGGCCTTGTCGTAGCTGCGGTATCTGGGGAGTATGTTGTCCGATATGTAGGCAACAAGCCCGCTGTCCGCTTTAATCCTTTTTGACGCCATCTTCCTTTTTCATTTCCAGAACCAGTACTGCTTTGTATGCTCCGGACTTTTCCCTGAACATCTGCCTTTTTACGATTATGACATCATTGAGTACAACTTCAGATGAACCGCTGTCCTCCGAAATTGTTCTTGCAATCAGTGCATTTCCGTGTGTCTGGGCTATTGTTACGGCCATGTTCATGATTCTGGATACTCCGGTGGCTTCTACACGGATGATATTCCGGTTGTTCTTGAGTATCCTTGCATTTTTGTCTTTTGCGTCTCCGGCTGGGTATCCGCTGCATGGAATGCATGTCAAAAGTGTCCCGAGCAGTATGGCTGCTGCGATCAGTGTTTTTTTGAGCATATCAGATGGTTTTGAACAAATGTATGAATATCGGTGCTTATATCCAAAAGTTTTAGGAAGAAAGAAAGATGATTGTATATTTGCATCAATATGGAAAAACTACAGACTCTCATATCATTTGCCAATGATATAATTTGGACCTATCTGCTGATAGGCATACTCATCATCTGTGCGGTATGGTTTACCGTACGTACAGGGTTCCTGCAATTCCGGTCTGTTCCGGAAATGTTCCGTATTCTGACGGAAGGTGCCGGAAAGGGCGGGGAAAAGGGACCAAAGAGCATTTCTTCATTTCAGGCCTTTGCCGTTTCCATTGCCAGCAGGGTTGGAACGGGCAATCTGGCCGGTGTTGCCACCGCAATAGTTGTAGGAGGACCGGGAGCGGTATTCTGGATGTGGATTATGGCATTGTTGGGCAGTGCCAGTGCATTTGTTGAATCTACACTTGCACAGCTTTACAAGCGCCGCAGCAAGGACGGTGCGTTTATCGGTGGTCCTGCATATTATATGGAACGGGGAATCGGAAAGAGATGGATGGGAGTGCTTTTCGCAGTCCTGATATCCATTACATTCGGATTCGCTTTCAATTCCGTACAAAGCAATACCATATGCGCTTCATGGGAAATGTCTTTCGGAATATCTTCTATGTGGATGGGAATAATACTGACTGCCCTGACGATCGTGGTCATATTCGGAGGTATTCACAGGATTGCCAAGGTAAGCAGCCTTCTGGTCCCTGTGATGGCCATGGGGTACATAATTCTGGCACTTGTCATCGTTGCAATGAATATAGGGCACCTGCCTGAAATCATAGGCGTGATAGTGTCCGACGCATTCAATTTCGGTTCGGATGCCGAGGCCGGAGGCTGGAGACAGTTTGCCGGAGGAGGACTCGGAGTCACTGTCATGCAGGGAATAAAGAGAGGCCTTTTCAGCAATGAGGCAGGTATGGGTTCGGCTCCGAATGTGGCAGCAACTGCAGATACCTCCCATCCTGTAAAGCAGGGGCTTATCCAGGCACTCGGAGTATTTACCGATACTCTGATAATATGTTCATGTACTGCATTCATCATCCTGCTTGGCGGAGTAGGGGATATGTCTGCAAACGGAATCCAGCTGACCCAGACCGCTTTGACTAGGGAAATAGGGCACTGGGGGGAAATATTCGTTTCCCTTGCTATTCTGATGTTTGCATTCAGCAGCATAATCGGCAACTACTATTACGGGGAGGCCAATATCCGTTTCATTACAAAGAAACGCTGGGTTCTTGATGTGTACCGTATCCTGGTTGCAGCAATGGTAATGTGCGGGGCCCTGATTACTCTGGATCTGGCATGGAGTATGGCCGACCTGACCATGGCCCTTATGGCTTTGTGCAACCTGATAGCAGTTGCGATCCTGTCTCCTCAGGCAATAGCCCTTCTGAAGGATTACAGGCAGCAGAAAAAATCCGGAATAAAGGATCCTGTGTTCACCAAGGACCGGATCCCTGAGATCAAGGACAAGATAGAGTGCTGGTAACTGATGGATTCAGACTGTCTTGCGGTATCCTGAGATGGCCCATGCCAGCATAAGGATGCCGATGGCGGAGAGTCCTGCCGCATCATACCATACGTCAGCGAAGGTACTGCCTTTCAGAAAGACGCATCTCATTGCATCGTTGTAATATCTGAGAGGGTTTGCATATGTCAGCAGCCTTGCCCAGTCAGGCATGGAAGCGATAGGTGTGAAAATCCCGCTCACAAGCATGAAGACCATCATGAAGAACCATGTAATGAACATGGCCTGCTGAGCGTTGTCACTGTAGTTGGAAATCAGTATCCCGAGTCCGGCAGTAACTGTAATGTGAAGGGCCGTGAAGAGATATACCAGCCAGAGGGAACCTTCGCACGAATATCCGAAAAGCAGTCTGGCAATGATCAGGCATGCTGTCAGTATGAAAAATGCTACTGTCCAGTAGGGAATCAGCTTGCACAGTATGAATGTGGATTTTCTTACTGGTGTAACGTTGATCTGTTCGATTGTACCCTGCTCTTTTTCCCCGACTATGTTCAGGGCCGGGAAGAAACCTGTCACCATCGTTATTGCGATTACAATAAGGGCCGGTACCATGAATACTTTGTAATCCATGTACTGGTTGTAATAGTATTTCTGTGATACGTCCATTACTGGAACGTTGCTGCTTGCTCCGCTTCCTCCATCGCGGTATTCTCCTATGAATTTCCTTATGCAGGATGTGAGATATGCCGAGCCAATGCTGCCTTTTGTACCATTTACCGTATTCACCTTTATGCCCAAAGGCAGAACCCCTTCTTCACCAAGACTCTTTTCAAAGTCGGAGCATATTGTAAGTATTGCATCTGCGTCGTTCATGTCCATGAGCGACTGGGCCGAGGCCGGACTGTCGCATACCTCTACCAGTGAAAATATCCGGAGGCCGTGCATGTCTTTATCAGCAGGGAAGATGCCTCGGACCGGCTGCTGTCTACGATAGCAAGGTTGATATTCCGTATTTCCATGCTTACGGCAAAAGGAAACACAAACATCATGAGAACGGGAAATGCCACAGCCATCTTTGGCAGGCCTGGGTCCCTGAAGAACTGTTTGAACTCTTTTTCGAGAAGAAAAAACCAAGTCATGTCCTGAGTCTCCTATAATCTTGTCTTGAAAAGCCTTGTACTTATGAATACCAGAAAGACGGTCATCGCAAGCAGGATGACATACTCTTTGGCAATGAATCCGATACCTACTCCTTCTATCATTATCTTCTTTACCATGATGATATACCATTTTGCAGGAATGATGTCAGAAACATACTGCAGTATTACCGGCATGCTTTCGCAGGGGAAAATGATACCGGAGAAAATCATCGTAGGCATGGTCAGTCCCATACCTGAAATCAGCAGTGCGGTTTTCTGGGATGAGGATATTACCGAAATCAGCAGTCCGAGGGCCAGGGATGCACAGATGAATGTTACCGATACGGAAATCAGCAGAAGCAGGCTTCCCCTCAAAGGTACCTCCATTACAAAACGGGACAGCAGCAGGATTGTCGTCAGGTTTATGACGGAAAGGGCAAAATACGGAACCATTTTACTTACAATTATCCAGACCGGACGCAGCGGGGATACAATCAGCAGTTCCATGGATCCGCTCTCCTTTTCCTTTACAATGGAAATGGCTGTCATCATCGAACATATAAGCATAAGGATGAGGCCCATGACACCAGGAACGAAATTGTATGAGGAAAGCATTCCAGGATTGAACATGTATTTGACATCCGGGATTGCAGGGCCTTGCATGCCTGCAGCTCCGGTATCTTCATTCCTTTCTGTCTGCTCATCCTGGATAACGCCGTTCACGTAGTTGACTATCATCTGTGCCGTATTCGGATCGGAACCGTCACCGATGATCCTTACGGATGCGCTTCCGTCGGCACCGAGCCTGTCGTCAAAGTTGCTTCCGAAGCAGACAGCGACATCAGCCTTCCCTTTCCTGAATCTCCCGTCGATTTCCTTGACCGATTTGAATACTCCTGAGACCGTCATGTAAGGATTGTTATCAATGCGTGAGACTATCTTTCTGACGGTAGGGTCTGCCAAGTCTCCTATTATGTCCACTCTGGCATTGTGTACTTCGGTGCTTATTGCAAAACCGAACAGCAGTATCTGTATGACGGGCATCACCAGTACGATCAGGATTGTCCTTTTGTCCCTGAGTATGTGCCTGAATTCCTTGGTGACAAATGACCTGAACTCTTTCATTGCAATAGCCCTCCATCCTTTTTGCCGATGCCTGTGGCGACAATGCGGAATACCTCATCCATGTCTGCAGCACCCAGGTCCTCTTTCAGGGCATCCGGTGTGTCGAGAGCAGCAATCCTTCCGTCTACCATAATGGAGACCCTGTCGCAGTACTCGGCCTCGTCCATATAATGAGTGGTTACAAATACCGTTGTCCCGTTTCCTGCAGCTTTGTATATCAGCTCCCAGAACATCCTCCTGGTTTCCGGATCGACACCTCCGGTGGGCTCGTCGAGGAATACTATGGCGGGATCGTGGATCATGGCAATGCTGAATGCCAGTTTCTGTTTCCATCCTGCAGGAAGGGACCCGACAGAAACATTCCTTAGCTCTTTCATGTCGAGATTCTCGAGCAGGATTTCTGTCTTTTCCCTGATTTCCTTGAATCCCAGACCGTAGATTCCTCCGAACAGCCGGATATTCTCCCATACCTTCAGATCCTGGTACAGTGAAAACTTCTGGCTCATGTACCCGATGTTCTTCTTTATGGATTCCTGTCCGGTGCAGATGTCGAATCCGTTAACGGAGCCCTTGCCTTCTGTCGGAAGGCTCAGGCCGCAGAGAATCTTCATGGCAGTTGTCTTGCCGGCTCCGTTTGCCCCCAGAAATCCGAAAATCTCCCCTTTGCGGACGGTGAATGAAATGTGGTCCACAGCTGTGAAGTTCCCGAACTTCTTTGTGAGTCCTTCTATGACAATGATATTTTCAGTTTCCATTGTGATTTTGTTTGGAGAATTGCAGGAAACAGTCTTCCACTCCGGGAGAAATGTACCTGACAGAGAAATCGCGGAATCCGCCGGCCTTTATTTCACTGGCAAGATTCCTGTCATCAGTTACAGCAGGGTCAATTGCCGCATGGCTTTCAGAACCGAAAGAGAAGCAGCTAAGTACCCCCCTGCATTTTCTGGTGTATTCCAGCAGAGGGTATGCCGGTTTTCCCTTGACAGCTACCAGCCGGTACGGATATTTGTCCCTGATCTGTTCCGGAGTCCCCGTATCGTAGATTCTCCCGTGCTGTATAAGGGAGATTCTGTCGCATAAGGATGCCTCATCCATATAAGGAGTCGAGACAAGGATGGTGACCCCACCGGACCTGATGCGGTACAGCATATCCCAGAACTGTTTCCGGCTGACGGCATCGACACCTGTGGTCGGCTCGTCCAGGAACAGTACGGATGGGTTATGCACCAGGGCACAGCAAAGGGCCAGCTTCTGCTTCATGCCTCCGGAAAGGGCCCCTGCTTTCCGGTCTCTGAAAGGCTCTATCTGGGAATAGATCTCCTTTATGTTATCATAATTCTGCTCTATGGTGGTACCGAAAATTGTTGCGAAGAACTCCAGGTTCTCCTGCACACTCAGATCCTGATACAGGGAGAACCTGCCTGGCATATAGCCGGTGATTTTCCTTATTTCCGCAAAATCCGGGACAATGTCAAGGCCGTTCACGAAAGCTCTTCCTGCATCCGGCATCAGAAGTGTGACCAGAATCTTGAAAAGAGTAGTCTTTCCGGCACCGTCAGGACCGATGAGGCCGAATATCTCCCCCTGTTCCACATTGAAGGAGACATTGTCAAGGGCCCTGACCTTTCCGTAGCTTTTCGATATGCCGTCAACGGTTATTGCCTGCATGATATCCTTCTCCCGTTATAATTTCACGTAGGCATACATACCTATTTTTATGTAGCCGTTGTTCCGTAAAGCTATCTTCACAGCATATACCAGGTCAGCTCTTTCATCTCTGGTCTGTATGTTCTTTGGAGTGAATTCCGCCTGTCCGGATATCCATACCACTTCCCCTTCATACTCTTTCATTTCCCTGGAGCCGTCATCGGGATAAACCTTTACCTTGCTGCCGAGTTTTATTCCGGCCAGCTGGCTGACGGTCAGGTATGCCCTTACATAAATATTGTCCAGATCTGCAATCCGGAATACAGGTTTCCCGGATGTGACAGTCTCTCCCTCCTCTGCGTAACGTGTGAGCACTGTGCCTTCTACCGGGGAAACGATCCTGCATTTCCTCAGCATGTCTTCCTTCTGGGCAATCTGCACATCATACATCCCGAGTTCAGCTTCGACACCGGCATTGTTCTTTTCATAGGATTGGATCTGGGCATCCAGTTCCCCCTCAGATACTGCAATCTGCGATTCGACATCGTCAAGCTGCTTTCTGGTTCCGGCATCTTTTGCCAGCAGATTGTCGTACCGCTCCCTGTCCTTCTTCAGATTCCCGAGCCTGGCTTTCTGCGCGGCTGTCTGTTTCTCAATGTCAACGATTCTGCTGGTGGCGTTCTGCCTCCTTCGTATCAGTTCCATTTTCTGCAGGTATATCTGCATTGAGTCAATAGCTCCTACATATTGCCCCTTTGAGAGACGGGCTCCCTCCGGTACGTTCAGGGAGATTATCCTGCCGTTCGATTCTGCTGATACCACGACTTCCGTTGCCTCGACCTGCCCGCATGCATCGAAATCCGGTGTTTTCCCCGAGCATCCGTAAAGTGCAGCTGCCGCCAATGCCAGATGCAGCGCACCCTTTGCCGATAAAATGCTGAATGTTTTCATTTCTATTGGATTTTCTTATTTGCCTATAGTGTTCTTCAGTTTGAATATCTCCATCAGCAGCTGTACCTGATGTATGGACTCCGCAACCTTGGCATCGTGTTCGTCATCGATCATGTCCATAAGTTCAGTCATCTTTATGACACCTTCGGAGTACTGTTCTTCCCCTGATATCCTGATCGATTCCCGCAGTGCAATGATTTTACGGTCCTGCTCCAGCACGTCCTGAGCTTTCTCTACTGCCGAAATCTCCTGTATCGCATCCATCGATGTATTGAACAGGAAAGTCTCTCTCTCGTTTTCTATGCTTTTCCTTTCGTTTTCAATCCTCCTTATGTCGTTCTTCCTTGTGTACAGGTCACCGAAATTCCACTGCAGTTTGATTCCGGCTATGTAGTAGGGTGAGAAACCCTCCTTAAGCATGTTGAGCCCTGGTTGGCCTATCCCTCCCTGAATGGACAGGTTCAGTTTCGGGGATATCCTGGTCTGCAGTTCTGCCCTTGAGACTTTGTTCTGTGCAAGCCTGGCATCATACAGCCGCAGTTCCGGTCGGGTAATCCGTATGGAGTCGAGTATGAAATCTGCAGCAGGCTCCTCGAATTCCGTGTTGTTCAGGTCTTTGCCTGTAAATTTCCCGAGCATGCATATGTATGCGTTGCGGTCGGCCTCCAGTTGGGAGATTTTCTGGCGGCAGTTAAGGATATTTACCTCTACAATGTTCAGGTCTGATCTGTATGACATACCGTTTTCGAGCAATGCCATAACTTCATCCTTGCT
>CAZXFF010000005.1:43844-47524 GCA_964640305.1 uncultured Muribaculaceae bacterium
GCAGGTTCTTTTCCAGAATTCTGTTCTGTGCGATCTGCTTGTCAATCAGAAGGATGCCGAGAAAAATGTTTTCGACCCTTTCTTTTACCGAGTAAAGGTTCACTTCCAGCTGTCTGCGCTGGATATCGGCTCCTGCCCTTATGTTATCCTTCATGTTCCTGGTGACTCCTCCGTCCCAGATCTGCTGGCTAAGTTCCCCGACGGCAGAATACTGGTCATGCGGAAGATTGAAATTGTACCCCGGGATTTCAAAAGGCATTTCCACTACTTCTGACTGATAGGATGCTTTTCCGGAAACGGTGAACCTGGGGACCCAGTTCAGACCGGCATTGGACAGATCATACCTCTCGGCTTCGTCTATCAGACCTGCCTGTTCTATCTGCGGATAATTGGCCATGGACATCTCGATGCATTCATAGATGGTCATCTTTACTCTGCCGGTGTCATTGTCCATGGCGGCTGCTTGGACTGCTGCCGGCAGTAGAATCAGGAGACATGCCATCAGGGATGCAATCCCGGGACTGTCCGGGTGCCTGTTTCCAGCTTTATTCAAAACACTTTTCATACACTTATGTTTAACAATTCAGTTAATAAAGTCCGAAAAAAATTATACCTTTCCGTACAGCCTGAAATATACAGTGTCTATGATTTCCTGCTTGCGGTTTTCCAGGAAATCATCGATGTCGCATCCGGTACCCTTTCCTGCGTCTTCCATTATCGGCAAAGAAAGGAAAGTAACAAATGTCATTGTGAGGATGTTGAAAAACAATTGCCCGAAATCCACCGGATTCATCCGTCCGGCTTCCATCTCGTTTTCCAGCCGCAGCCGGTGATGTCCGGCGATACCTCTGAGCATAACCGTTGCGCTTTCCCTGTATTTTGCAAGAAGTTCCGGATTCTGACGCTGTACGTCATATATCATGGCCGGAAACCGTCTGTGTGCTTCGAAGTAGTCGAAGACTGTCGATATCCCGCCCTTGAGTGTTTCCCATATTCCAGTGTTCCCGGCAGTCATGACGGGGCGTATGGAAGTAAACAGTTCCTGAAGGTTCTTGTCCAGTACCTTCAGGAAAATCTGCTCCTTCGTCCTGAAATAGTAGTGGAGCATGGCATGCGTGACTCCGGCCATTTCGGCAATTTTCACTGTCGTGGCCAGAATGTATCCCTTTTCCAGAAACAGTTCCTCTGCCGCATCCATTATCCTTTGCTCTGTACCGCTGTTTGCCGTTCTGCCCATAGGTCGCCTTTGTTTATACTGACAAGTATGTTTAACAATTTTGTGAATACAATGCAAAAATATAATCCGTTTTCCTGAAATGCAAGAAAAACGGATTGAATTTTCAGATTATTTGCCGGTGATGTGCCGTATGGCTACCTGTGCGCAGATACATCCGAATACTGCGGGGAGATAGGATATTGTCCCGACCTGGGATTTTTTGTTCCTTTCCCCGTCGGTAGGGACTATTGCCTCCCTCTCGGGAAGTTCTTCGGAAAATACCACAGGGAATCCTTTGGATATGCCTTCCTTGCGCAGCCGTTTACGGATCATGTAGGCCAAAGGACAGTTATAGGATTTAGACAGGTCTGCAATCCGGACTTTCGTAGCATCTAATTTTGCACCGGATCCCATTGATGACACCAAAGGGATGCCTTTTCTGTAGCAATATGAAATCAGTGCTATTTTCGGAGCAAGAGTGTCAATGGCATCTATCAGGAAATCAATCCTGCCCCCGAATCCTGCTATGGCTGCGGCAATGGTGTCTCCGGCATTCTCTTCAGTGAGGTATTCCGGGATACGGATAACGTTCAAGGCTGGATTTATGTCCAGCAATCTTTCCTCCATTACCTCGCACTTACGTCTTCCGAGGGTGGATACTTTTGCAAGTAGCTGGCGGTTACGGTTCGAATTGCTGACCACGTCGGAGTCGATTATCACGATGTTGCCTACTCCAGCGCGGACAATCATTTCCGCAGCGTATGCACCGACACCTCCGAGTCCGGCTATCACGACGACGGATTCTGCCATACGGTCAAGTGCTTCCCTTCCGACAAGCAGTTCCGTCCTTTCAAGCCATTCCCGTCCTGTATTCTTCTCTGCCGTGTTTTCCATGGGTGCCGCTTACCTCTTTTCCAGTTTCTTGGCTTCTTCCCAGATTTCATCCATTTCCGCAATGGTCATATCTTTCAATGAACGGCCCTGGCGGATGGTGTGCTCTTCCAGGTATGTAAACCTGCTTCGGAATTTTGCACATGTCTTTTCCAGTGCAGTGTCCGGGTTGAGGTCGTATAGTCTGGCAGCATTTACAATCGAGAACAGGTAATCGCCCAGTTCGTTCTCAGCTCTTGCAGCGGCAGACGCCATCTGTTCCCGGTCACCGGAACGTCTTGCTTCTTCCATTGCCGCCAGTTCCGTACGGAATTCCCCCAGTTCTTCTGCGACCTTGTCCCAGACCTGGTCCTTCTGTTCCCAGTCGAATCCTACAGCACGGGCCTTGTCTTGCATCCTGTATGCCTTCAGCAGGGGAGGGAGGGTTACTGGTACTCCGGAAAGCACCCTCTTGTTGCCATCCTTTTCCTTCGTCTTGAGTTCTTCCCAGTTCTGGACTACTTCATCCGAGCCGGATACCTTTACGTCCCCGAAAACGTGGGGGTGCCGGTAGACAAGTTTGTCGCACAGGCGGTTGATTACATCGACAATATCGAATTCCCCCTGTTCTGCCCCTATTTTTGCATAGAATACGACGTGAAGGAGGAGGTCGCCCAGTTCTTTGGAAATTTCCTTGAGGTCGCTGTGCATGATTGCATCGCTCAGTTCATAGGTCTCTTCGATTGTCTGGGGACGGAGAGACTCCATTGTCTGCTTGCGGTCCCATGGACATTTTTCCCTAAGCTCGTCAAGTATGTCGATCAGGCGGCCGAAAGCCTCCAGTTTGGCCTGCCTGGTAGTCATTTCGTTTCTGCTCATGGTGTGTGAATTTTAGGACCGTAAAGATAGCAAAAATAGAGAGACGTCCAATGTCGGGCTGGATACTCAGGGATTTCCGGTTTGCATCTTCCATTCCGGGCGGCATTTCCATGATACCTCAGCCCGTGTACTTGCATGCCAGTGCACCTGGTGGAATCGTGCGCCTTCGCTGCTTCATGCCTCGATTCTTTGTATGTCCTTTCTTTGCATGTCGTTGCCTGTCGCCCTCGCTGTTCGTCGCCCTTGTTGCTTTGCAATCAGTAACTTTGAATCCCCGAATTTCCGCACCGTCCAGATCCCCTTTTCATACCGCATCCGCTCCCCCTTCCTTTTCCGTACCGCCCTGAACTCCTCGCAACTCATCCTCACCGATCCGTGCCGCCCGACTCATCAACCTCCTTCCCACACTGCATTCCATGCGCCTCTTTCTCCACACCGCCCGGAATATGCCGAATAATGGGCGTTGTGGAATCATTTGCACAGTGCATACCACGCTCATAGCAGCATATCCACTGGTGTGCTTCCGCAGGTGTACTACGCGATTTTCGGTAATGCACTGGAGCACAGATGATTGCAGAGATTGCACCGGTTCACCTGCGGAGGAAAAAGGAGGGCACACCATGGCGAGAGTGCGTTCTGGGGCACATTCGCAGACACAAGGCTTCCGCAGGTGTACTACGCGATTTTCGGTAATGCACTGGAGCACAGATGATTG
>CAZXFF010000005.1:47624-64820 GCA_964640305.1 uncultured Muribaculaceae bacterium
CAGAGATTGCACCGGTTCACCTGCGGAGGGAGGTAGAGCAGGAGGAGGGGGAAAGATCCATTGTGGAGGAAGGTGGAGGGCGGAATGCAACGAGAGGGCGTTCTTGAGTACATCGGCTGCTGGAGGAGTACTGCTAGGGTGGAGGAGAGGATAAGTCTGGAGTGAGTTGCCGGAGCTGGGGAGGGAAGTCGGTTTGGGATTGGATGTCGGTTGGAGATGAGGGGGTGGAGGTTATCTGCGTGGGGTCTCTTGTGGGATGGAGGTGTCGGGATTGCAGGTCTTTCCAGTCTGGATGTACGGGGCGCTATGGCCAGTGGTAGCAGTTGGTTGTGGCTGGGTAGGCTGGGGTGTGGATGTTCCGGATTTGCTTTCCTGCTCTGCTGCGAGTTTCCGGCGGTATGCATCCAGGCGTTTTTTCCATGCCGCTCGTTTTGCCTTTTCAGCAGCAGCTTTGCGCTGAAGGTATTCGTCGTACCGTTTTTCCAGATAGTTGTCAGCCATACAGGGCAAAGATAGGGAAATATTTCTGAAACTGTCATGGAATATGCTGAAGATGCACGCCTTTTATATCTTCAGGAGCATGCTCCAGCAGCATAGGGGAGGAAATAGTTGCGAAGAGGGTAAAGTCATGGATGTCCAGGAGCATGAATCTCCCGGATTATGCCCAACTGCTTTTCGGGAGAACAGGGAGCATTGTGTCAAACTTCTTCGAACCGGCATTCTCATGATAACAGTACGGTTTGCCCGTCTTTTCCGGGCGGGTGTCGGCCAATGGTTGTAATCTTTTCTGGACTGGAGCATGGTGTTGGTGCTTTATGCTTGATTATCAATGAGTTGTAAGAGGAAGCGTGAATTTGAGGGTTTTAAAACGTGTCAAATCCACACTTTGAAAGGAAAATCTGTTGATAATTAGGAATTTACAAATGCCGGACGTGCTCGGGCAATAAAATTCCTGACCGGACCCGGAGCATCGGTGTGCAGGAGGGACGATGTCAGATCAATGCAGGCGGCTTAGGATAATTTTTTCTAATTTTGCAGACTATGGATTGGGACTTCATTATTCAATGCGTACTTGCACTCGGGTTTTCTTTCACGTTGCTGGCACTTCTCGATGCCCGCATGAAGTTGAGGGATCTGAGGAAGAAGAATTCCCGGTATTACAGCATTTCCAAAGGTCTTGAAGACGATACATCGAAACAAAGGGATGTAATCGAGGAGCAGAGCGGAACAATCAGGGAGCAGAGGCAAGAAATAGAAAGTCTGGAGGCGGAGTTGAGCGAGAGCAAGGCGATGGCCAGGATGCTTATGGAACGTAACGTAAGCGATGATGGTGCTGGTAATTACGATGCGGGAGTGAGGCCATTGACCCAAAGACTGCTTATGCTTTCGGACGAGCTTGCCAACGTTTACTACGAGAGTTCTTCACGCCCGGAGACAATGAGCCAAAGGATAAAGCAGACCCTTCACGCAGTACTTACAGGCCGAGATGCTCTGGAACAGATAAATTCATTAATAGAAGCATCGTATCCAGGTTTTCTGGAAGACCTGAATTCTGCATTTCCTTGGATGACTGAAGACGACCGCCAGCTCATTTCACTTATGTGCTGCGGTATTTCCCCAAATGCTGTCAGTGTCATACTCGGCATGGACCTCAACCGGCTCAATAAATGGAAAACGAGGCTGGCAAAGCAGATGAACGCTCCCGTACGACTATCCAAGTTCCTCAATGAAAAACTCCTCGACTACTGCAATGAGGCACCTCCGGTATCCTGACGGACAATTTTGAACTTCTTTCAGGAGGAACTATAGTTTATAACAAATTATCATATCTTTGCGGCCATTAAATTTGTATTGGAATTCATAGCATTACTGACATGAAAAGACTTGTACCGATAATTGTTCTTATACTGATTACCTTCACGTCTGCACTCGCAAAACCATTCTCCGAGACTGCCGACACCGCCATGGTTTCTTCAAATAAACCAACAGCCGTATCCAATCATTCTTTTTCCCTGCAGATTGTAGGTATAGAGTACGGCTACGAGCAGAAACTCGGAGGAAGCTTCTCGATGGTATTCCGTGCAGGACTGGTACCATCCGGAATATCTTATTTCTGTGATCTGTACAATACGGCATTCAGTTTCAAGTCCAGCCTCGGCGTCACTGTCGAACCACGTTTCTACACCAACTTCGGACGTCGTGCCAGACTTGGCAAAAACACATTCAAGAACTCGGCTGACTTCGTAGCATTGAAACTGCAGGGTTCAATGCCGGGAGGACTGGACCTTAGTCTGACCCCGATGTACGGAATCCGCAGAGTCTGGGGCAAGCATTGGTTCGGAGAATTTACTGCCGGCTGTCGGATAGGTTTTGGCTCAGGCATGTATTTGGCTCCACACATACAGTACCGGTTGGGCTTCGTCTTCTAGAGTAATGCGGATTGATTCCGCAGTACTTCCCCTGAACATAAAAGACTTCCGCTCCTGAGTCAGTAGTATCTGATAATCAGGGATTTTTGATTCGAAAAAACTTCCGTAAGCATCTTTCCTGTTGCATCGCTCTCGCACTGCGCATAATTTTGCGTAAAAACTGACAATCAACAAAACCAAAGTAAGCGATAAGCTATGAGACGGATACGATTCAACCGGCATACCATCTTCTCCGCTGTCCTGAATGTGACGGGACTCACCCTTGCCCTCTCAGTGTTCATGATACTGATGGTACAGGTAATGTACGACTGGAGATACGACAGGTGTTATCCAGGACATGATAATATATACAGGCTAGAGTACCTAGAGTACACTGCACAAGAGGATCTCAGCTCTTATAGTGCAAACTGGTCCAGACCTATGATAACGATGGTGAAGACTGTCTTGCCGCAGGCAGAGGCAATAGGTACATACGTCTATAATAAAGGAAACATTGCTCCCATGCGGGAGACTGGAAGCGACAAGTCCGGAATAGACATTAAGTTTGCCGATTGTGATTACGACCTGCTGAAAGTATTTCCTTTCGAATTTACGGAAGGTGATACATCCCTGTTCAGTTCACCCGGCATGGCACTCATATCCGAAGAAGGAGCTGCCAGAATATTCGGGAAAGAGTCGCCGGTCGGAAAGGAAGTGGAATTCAGTTCTTCCACTCTGGTCAGGTACTTCCCCAAGCGCTTCACGATAGCGGGAGTATATCGGGATTTTCCGGAGAACTCAAGCATGGACCGGGAAATACTCGTCAACCTAGGCAATATCTCCATGAACAATACCGGAGAATGAGCCTATTACTGCTATATAAAAACTTCCGACCATTATGGGCTGCAGTCTGTATTGGATTCCTTGGCTTGCAAAATGTCCAATGGAAATGAAAAAGCGGATTTCCGCCTTACACCTCTTCATGAAGCATACTACAATCAGAATGTTTCACCTGACAATATTGCAAAAGGCAGCCGTCCGATTACCATAACCCTTTTCTCTGTCGCTTTGTTGGTTCTGATAATTGCAGCCATAAACTTTATCAACTTTTCGATGGCCTCAGTCCCCTTCCGTATAAAGGGGCTCAATACCAGGAGAGTGGTCGGAGCGACCCGAAGCTGTCTGATATGGACACAACTTGGCTCTGCTTTCTCTTTGGTACTGACTGCTTTTATCCTCAGCGCAGTGGTGATGTCCATAGTCGCGGCCACAGGACTTGCTTCCTACATCTCCTGTCCGCTGAGAGTACAGGACAATCCGGCAGTACTGCTTATCGGCTTGGGAGCAGCAGCGGTTACGGCCCTCGTAGCCGGCATTCTCCCGGCCCGTTATAGTACATCTTTCAATCCGGCAATGGTACTGAAAGGTTCCTTCTCCCTCTCGTCCAGAGGCAGGAATCTGCGCTCCGCCCTCATAGGCATCCAGTATCTGATTTCATTTGTACTGATTATCTGCGCCCTCTTCATCACTCTGCAGGTGAAATACATGAAAGGTTTCGATATGGGCTATGACCGGGAGCATATAATAGAGTTCAATATCTCGAACAATTACAGTTTCAGCAGAGAAAGTCTCCGTGAAATGCTTCTCCGGAATCCGGCAATTACAGATGTTACATTCTCTGCATACTCCATAGCCTCAGAGACAAAGATGCCATGGGGCCGTTCGTTCAACGGAAAACCCGTCTATGTGGAATGTCTGCCGGTAGACCGCAACTTCATCTCCTTTTTCGGTCTGAAACTGACTGGCGGCAGGGATTTTCTTCCGTCGGACGACAGCAATCCGGACGGTGCTATGATTGTCAACCGTACCTTCCTTGAAATGTACCCATTCTATCATATAGGATCTGCATTCTCCGGGCACACGGACAAATGCACCATCATAGGTTCCATCCAAGACTTCAATTTCGAGCCACTGCAGCACAGCATCGGCCCGTTCTGTCTGTACAGTTTCGGCAGTACTCCATGGTGGCAGCTGTCAACCGGCTACGCTAAGATAATCCCTGGAGACATACCTTCGACATTCGAATTTATCCGAAAGGCTATCAATGAGTTGGACTCTTCCATAAATCCCGAGGACATTGATGTCCGCTTTCTCGATGCCACCATAGAAAGCCTTTATGCGAAGGAAGACCGGCTTGGCCGCATCATCACCACTGCATCCTGGATTTCATTACTGATTTCTGTCATCGGTATCCTTGGCCTCGTGTACTTCGAGACTCAGTTCCGTCGCAAGGAGATAGCCTTACGGCGTGTACATGGGGCTTCGGTGAAGGAAATCCTCGTAATGATCAACCGTTACTACCTGAGCATTACCGTTACCTGTTTCATAGTCACGGCTCCGATATCCATAGTCATAATCCGCCGTTGGGTGTCTTCCTTTCCGTACCGCAGCCCTATTCCCGTCTGGATATTCCTTGCAGCCCTTCTTCTGATCTTGCTTCTGACCTCCATTGCCGTAACAGTTCTCAGCCACCGTGCGGCATTGCGTAATCCGATAGATTCTATATCCACGGAATAGGCTTGTTTTTCCATATAGAGTCGGTATACTGCAGATATCGGATTTTTTCACTAAATTTGAAGTTTAAAAAACTTTTCTATGATACGGTGGAAATCAGCAATCTATTCGGTACTGGCAGTATTGGCGGCTTTTCTGACAGCGCCGGTGTCTTACGGACAGGATTCACTGCGGACAGTACAGTCAGGAGGTGACGGGGAGCCTATGGTATTTGTGGCCAAAAAGGATCTTTCCGGAATAAAAAGTTCGAGACCTAAAATAGGTGTAGTCCTGTCCGGAGGCGGTGCCAAAGGGGCGGCTCATATAGGAGTACTCAAAGTCCTGGAGGAAATAGGGATACCGGTCGATTTCGTGACCGGTACAAGTATGGGATCGATCATCGGAGGAATGTATTCATTGGGATACACGCCTGCGGAGATGGATTCCATAATAAGTTCATTGGACTGGTCAGTATACATGAGCAACAAGGTGCCCAGGGAGCAGCTTTCCTTTATGGATAAGGAAAGGAACAGCAAATTCCTTATAAACATACCGTTCAATACGGCATCATCGCTTGAGGGTACAATGGAGATGGGCCGGGTCGGAAGAGAGCAGATGTCGTCCTCAGCTTCTCCAGACGAAAGGTCATCCGCAAAATCAGGAGCAAGCAATTTCGTGAATTCCCTTCCAGCAGGTTTTATTAGCGGCAACAACATTGAGGCGCTTTTCAATAATCTCTGTGTCAATTATCAGGATTCCATAGATTTTAACGAGATGCCTATCCCGTATGCATGCGTAGCCACCGATATGGTTACAGGTGATACCATTGTTTTCCATAACGGAAGGCTTCCTCTTGCAATCAGGGCAAGTATGGCGATACCGGGAGTATTCGCACCTGTCCGGATCGGGGATATGGTATTGATTGACGGTGGGCTGCTTAACAATTTCCCTGTGGACATATGCCGGGAGATGGGCGCAGATATCATTATAGGAGTCAGGGTCTCATATACATTGAACCAGGATCCGAACGCTCTTAATTCCCTTCCGGAACTGCTCGGACAGCTGATGGCAGTTGTGACAAAAGGGGACTCGCAGAAGCATATCGGCATGTGCGATGTGTTCATTGAACCGGACATCTCCGGGTTCGGAGCCATGAGCTTTGATAAGAAAAGCATTGCAGTCCTGATTGAAAACGGATATAAGGCAGCAGACAAGGAAAGGGAGAAGCTGATGGCATTGAAAAGGTACATCGATTCATTTCCCGGTCCTGAAAAGCCCAGGCTTCAGGCTCCGAGAGCCAGATCTTTGGACAATGACACTCTGGATATATCATCAGTTACCATAACAGGTGTGAACGAAAAGGACGGTAAATGGCTGATCAAAAAGACGAAACTTCTGAAGAAGAAGAGGATGACAGGTAAGGAGATCAATTCAGCCATTGACATGATATACGGGACAAACAGTTTCTCCAAAGTTTCATATGTTACAGAATGGGACGAGGAGAACGATACATATCAGATAAGGATTGACCTTAAAAAGGCACAGCCGCACAATTTCGGATTCGGATTCCGTTTTGACTCCCAGGAGGCAGCTGCCATACTCCTGCATATGGGACTGAATGAGCAGAAGATGACAGGAGTCAAGTTTGACCTAACTACCAGATTGAGCTACAACCCATGGGCGACAGTGCGTCTTTCATTTGTCCCCAGGGTAATACCGCGTTTCAATCTTTCCTATTCTTTCCAGAAGAGCGAAGCCAACTATAATGACATGGGTTATTCCTACTCCAATGTGTCTTTCCTGAAACATACTGTAAAGGCGTACTTCTCGGAATACCATTCACGATTTGTAAGTACGGAACTCGGATTGGATTTCGAGAACTATACATATAACCATTTCCTGGCGCGGACAGACTATTATGAAGAGTTATACGGTGCAGATTCACTGAGATGTGCATATCTGGGATTGTATGGCGAGCTGAAATTGGACAGCAAGAACAAGAACTACTTTGCAACGAAAGGACTGGATATGACTATTACCGGTGGGTGGAAATTCCACAGTTTTGCAAAAGACAATCTGCCGTTCACGACATTCGGTGATGTAAGGCTTAAATTCATATCCTATATTCCGGCATTCAAAGAGAGGCTGGTGATAATGCCGCAAATCTATTCGAGGTTCGTGATCGGGGACAATTACTATTTCTCGTATGACAATGTAATAGGCGGGGTAATGCCCGGAAGATACCAGGTTCACCAGATGCCTTTCATCGGGGCAAACAAACCGGAACTTACGTATAATTCCATTGCAATCCTCCGTACCGATTTCAGGGTGAACGTACATGGCAAGCATTATCTGACAGCGATGGCGAATTACTGCCGGGAATCGGAAAACATACAGGGTTTCTTCAGAAAAGCCTATGATCTGGGGGATGAAATCATGAGTGCGTACAACTGGTGGGGCGTAGGCCTGAGATATTCATATGATTTGCCGATCGGCCCCCTGGATGTGGATGTGTCATATTCCAATCTCACCGGGAAAGTCGGTGTTTACGTAAATCTCGGTTATTATTTCTAGTAACTGCATAGGTATGGACATAGCAGTACTCAACGGAAGTCCCAGAGGAAAGTTCAGTACGACACTTCAGAGTGTAAAGTATCTTGAGAAGGTTTTTCCAGGGGACAGGTTTGAAATCGTAGAGACAGCTTCTCGCATAAGATCTTTGGAACAGGATTTTTCTCCGGTAGCGGAAGCTGTCGCAAAAGCGGATATCATATTGTTTTCCTATCCGGTTTATACGTTCTCCGTACCATGTCAGCTGCATAGGGCGGTCGAACTCCTGAAATCCTGCAGGGAAATAGACTGGAAAGGCAAGTGTGTGGCACAGATAACGACTTCCAAGCATTTCTATGATGTGACGGCGCAACGCTTCATCGAAGACAATGTGCGGGACTTGGGAGCTTCATATCTCCGGGGACTCTATGCGGATATGGATGACCTGCTTTCGGACAAGGGACGCAGGGAACTCGTGTCTTTCTGGAAACTGGTGAGATTCAGGTATCTTCAAGAGAAAGGACTGCTTGAGAATACAGGGATTTCCGGCAATCCAGCAGATTATGAGGTGGCAGTGGTTACGGATGACAGCGACAATCCAGTACTGAAGGAGATGTTCGGGGCTTTCAGCCGCAATTTTCCGGGAAAGACCAGGGTCGTCGACATTTCCAGGTTCTGTTTCAAGGGTGGCTGTATGGGATGCTTCCATTGTGCAGCGGACGGAGAGTGCATCTATAAGGACGGATATGCGGATTTCCTGCGCCGGGAGATATACAGTGCTTCTGCCATACTCTTTGCCTTTACCGTAAAGGATCATTCGATGGGTTCCCTTTTCAAGATGTATGATGACAGGCAGTTCTGCAACGGACACCGGATGATGACCATCGGAATGCCTGTCGGCTATCTGGCCGAGGGGAATATGGCAGGGGAATACAACCTCAGGATGATGCTGGAGGCCAGAGCCGAAGTGGGCCGGAACCTTTTCTGCGGCATTGTGGACAGTGCATCCGGTACGGATCAGGAACAGCGTGTCGCTGATATGGCCCGTCTGATGTGGTTCATGCTGACAGAAAGGATAGAACAGCCCCAGAACTTCTACGGTGTGGGCGGTACAAAGATTTTCAGGGATCTTATCTGGACCATGAGAGGTCTGATGAAGGCTGACCATAAATTCTACAGGAAGCACGGCATCTATGACGATTTCCCCCAAAGGAACATAGGCAGAATGCTTCAGGGCAAACTGCTTGGACTGATGTTCAACAACAAGTCCATAAGGAAGAAGATGGGGGCAAAGATGAATGAAGGGATGGTGATGCCGTACCGCAAGGCAATAGAAAAGGCAGTCCCTGAAAAGCAGGAACTGCCTGACAATGGTATTTCTTCTGCTGATTAGTCCCTTTTGACTCCTTCTTTTAGCGAATCGTTTATCATGTCCATCAGCTTGATGGTCCGCTCCTGCATGTCATTTCTCCTTTCGGGGACAAACAGGTTCTTGTAGCGGGTAGGGGTCAGGGAGAACTTAAGATCTCCGAGAGAACCTTTTACATCCAGCCCGAGCCGAACAGGAGAGAGGCAGTCCAGATGGTAATTGAAGGACATGTCCAGATTGTGCCGTCCGGAAAGGATTACTTTGTAGTTGTCCATGGATACCAGGAACGGGTATATGTCCACTTCATCCCTGAAAACTGTCATGTCCACAACGAGCGTGTCTATCTTATTGACTGTCTTCTTGCTGAACATAAGCATTTTGGCAATCTGGTCAAAGGTCTCGCTGTCAAGGACGATGAGGTCTTTGCCTTCTATGGATGCCGCTCCCAGCAGGGTGGATTTCTTCAACTCGTATTTTGAGTTCAGATAGGTTTCTACAGCCAGGTGGAATTCGGCCTGACCTGAAAAGGATTTCAGCATCGGGACAATCGAATCGATATCCGGAATCATCTTTATCAGCTTGTCGATTTCAATATCTATCAGATGGAAGTCTATTCCGGCAAACAGATGGTTTCTTCTCGGGGACTTGTAGACTGCAGTGAGCTGCATTCTGGCCGCATCGGATGTGAAACCAAGCTGGCGCAGAATTGCAACTCCGTCCTTCACCGTCACTTCCCCTTTGACATTGGAAATTTCCGAACCGAAGGCAACCGCTCTTTTTATGTCGGTATTCAGGGTTATGTCAATTCCTTTGGGTACTATGAACGGATCTCCGTCGTTTTCAGGATTTGTCAGGTCTTCCGGGGCAGGTTCTTCCTGTAGAACCGTAGAGTCTGAAGGTGAAGTTCCCATTCCGCTGAAGCAGGACAGAAGCTGGTCAACATCCGTCGAGGCAGAGGAAAATCCAAGATCGGCAGTAAGAAGTTCTTTGCCGGAAATGAAGTCATCTATTTTTGAGATGATGCCGGTGAGTGAAAAATCAGATCCTGCCATTGTAATCTTGCTGTCGGCAATACGCAGGGTATCATCGGAGTATGAGACATCCAGGGAAGGAATGGCAATGGTCTCTTCCATCGCAGGCACAGAAAGCGATCCGTTGCTGAAAGACAATTTGAGATCAGGGTTCCATTTCTGCAGGATTGATGAACCTGAAGTGTCGCAGGCAGCCTGTCCTCCTGCCGCAAAATTCTTTATTTCAGCAAAAGAGTCTGTGGCAGAGAATCCTGCCGAATCTCCACTCATGGTGACTTTGAAAATAGTCGGCCTTTTCGCATTTCCTGACGGGGACATGGACAGGGTACCGGATGGTGATGCTGCATAAATGCCGGCATCACCTATCTTTCCGGAAATGCTTTCGATATCGAAGTCGCAGAAAGCAGACAGTACCTCAAGATCCGAGAGGCTGCCGTCCGCACCAGCCTTTATTCCTGCGTTCCCTATTTCTGCATGGATATCCCCCATGTCAAAGGCAAGGTCTTCGAAATGGATTGCGGCTCCTGCCATGCTTCCGTTTGCGGAGGGATCGTTAAGAGCCAGGTTTACAGTCATCAGACTGCTTCCGGCAGTAATAGAGTCCCTGTACCGGGCATTGAATCCCGAAATCTTCATGAGGGCCTTCATCTGTATTTCATCGGTAGCCATCCTGGCAATCTGATCCATGTCCGCTTTTACGGACAATTCCATATCCATGTCTCCGGAGACTTCCGCCCTGAGGGAATCCGGCAGAAAGCCGTTGATGACCTTCATCGGTAGCTGGGCTTTCACATCCGCATCGCAAAGCATTTTACCGGTGATGTCTTCCACTGTTCCGGCAAGGGATATCTTTGCTCCGCGGAAATCTGCGGACAGGGATTCTATGTCTGCAGAAATGTTCTGTTTCCCGTTCAGGTCGGCCACTATATCCATGTCGGAGTTTATGCCGCTTACAGCGTATTCCGAATACTTGCCCCTGGCTTCCTGCAGATTCAGCCTTGCATTGATAACCGGCATGGTGGAATCGGACATGGTCCCTTTTGCATTGGCTGTCAGGGAAACCTTTCCGGCAGCACCGTATTCATCAATATATTTCCTTATCTGTTCAGGAAGCAAGGCTGCGAGTTTTTCCACATCCCATGAGGCGATACTTGCATCCAGGTCCGTTTCGATTGCACCGTTCTCTGAAGCGGATGCGTTTCCGGATACGTTTACGGTAAAGTCCCCTGCAGTAACGGAGGATTTCTGCAGGTCAATGCTTTTTGCCGGAATGTCGATGCTGAAAGGCAGCTCGATGGATACCGGAAGGTCCTTTGCAAATACGGTACTGTCCATGCTGAAGGACGCTCCGGCTATCTGCATTCCCAGTTTTCCATCGGCAGAGCCTTCACTGAACCGGAAATTCAGGTTGATATCCAGGCCCTCTGCGGCTGCATCGATTCTGGACTCAGGGTCGGAGTACAGCAGGGACAGGTTTTTCACTTCTATGGACCTTATGTCGAGGCAAGGGAGATTTTCCATGGAAAAGGACGATTCCGGTTCTGCTTCCTCCTTTTCCCCGTTTCCGTATTTCCCGAGGATTCCGGTTACCGCAGGAATATCTGCCCGTCCGTCTCTAAGGCTCAGGCTTTCAACGATCAGATCCCCCGACTTCAGCAGTGATTTTACATCGAATGCAAGATACACATCGGGGAAAGAGGCCGCATCGGCTATCCGTACTTCTTCGACGTGGATGCTCATGAAAGGGTAGGTCCCTGCCAAGGCAAGGTCTGCCCTTCCTATCGTTATCTCCGGATAATTCCTGAGGGCCCGGTTAACGGTGGATGTGAGGAATTTCGGGGTGAACACGACTGTACACACCAGAACAGCAGCAAGCAGGACCACTCCGAAGACGGACAGCAGAACTATACCGGATATTTTCAGAGCCTTTTTCACGGTCAGTTGACTTTAGAAAAGACGAATTCTTTGCCGTAGCTGTCCTCGTAGACCAGTTTTGCCGGAGTCAGGGTTATGACAGTATATACTTTAGGAATGCTCGCTTTGGTACCGTATGTATTCACTTCGGTGACATATATGTGGGTAAGGTCGGAGTTTACAAGTTCCCATTCGAAACGGGTTGCCTCACTCTCGCTTACATCATCGGCCTCATCCCAGGTCGTGCCGGTATGGTCTGAAGCATAAGTGTAGTAAAGTGTTCCGGACTGCCATTTCCCATAAAGGAAAGATTCCTCGAACTTGGCGTCATCATTGTTCGTCAGCGAACATGCACATGCTGCAGCTGCAAAAAGCAGCACGGCAAAAGCCTTTAAAAGATGTTTCATAGCAATGTGATTATAATTAGCATTCAAAGATACGAAATAAAATATCATTGTATTCCAAATATGCAATGCTTCCTTAAGCTGATTCTGAAACTGCAATGCTTTTTCTCGCTGTGCTTCTGTCTTCGCTTCTCTTGCTGCGATTCTGTCTTCACTTCTCTTACTGCGATCCTGTCTTCGCTTCTCTTGCTGCGATTCTGTCTTCACTTCTCTTACTGCGATCCTGTCTTCACTTCTCTTGCTGCGATTCTGTCTTCGCTCGCCCTCGCCGCCTTCCTGTCTTCGCTCATCCTCGTTGCGGTGCGCCCTCCACCATCCTCCGCAATGAATCTTTCCCCCTCCTCCTGCTCTACTTCCCTCCGCAGGTGAACCGGCGCAATCCACGGACACTTCCCACTCTGCATCTGTCTCCTTCCCCCCTGCATCCGTCTCCTTCCTATTCTACAGCCGTTTCCTTCCTTCCTTCCTTCGCAGGTGAACCGGACCTTTTTGGATAACTCGCAGAGTACCAGTGTATTTCCGTAAATCTCGCGGTACGCCTGCGGATGGCCTCCGGCAGCCAATGTGCCCCAGAGATGCTTCTCAGGCCGGTCAGTCCGCAACACCCCTTCGCAGGTGAACCGGTGTGATCTTCGCAACCATCTGTGTTTCAGCGTGTTCCTGCAAATCTCGCGGTACACCTGCGGATGGTTTCAGGTAGGCAGCTTGCTCGTAATGGGTTCGGCATGGTACACAGTGCCACAACGCCCATTTTTCCCCGTATTCCGGGCGTTGTGGATGAGAAGAGCTTGATAGGAGTTTTGTTCGGTGTGGAACGAGGGAGTGGGGCGGCGAGTAGAGGTAGCTGTAGTGAATGCGGAATACGAACGACAACGGGAGGAAAAGTGACTTTGTGGTGGTGTCGGAAAGCCGTACAAGCGTCCAAATCGGCTCAATGCAAAGGGTCGGCCAAATTTGGCAAAATGCCGGGAATCAGGGGGGCTTTGCATAGAGGTAAATCAGTAACGATCCGTGTGTGAGAAACATACAAAAGATGCTCTCTGCAAAGAGGTGGCGAATCCGGCTGGAATAGCTGGTTTTTGGGGGTACTTTGCATAGTGGTAAGTTTGCAATACTTTAATTATCAGATGTATACTGAGTTGAGCCTATGCAAAGTGTTCCCGAATGCCTCTGATGCAGTGTGCTCCCGGTGGCTGGAAGTATGACTGAATGATAGCGCTGTATGAACAGACTTGTGGACCTGTAGGAACGGATTTGATTGATGGACTGGAATGAAGGACTGGATTGATGGACTAGATTGAAGGACTGGAATGAATGACCGGGGGAATGGACTGGAATGGATGACCAGAGGAATGGACTGGAGAAGTGGACTTGAGATATAACCAGGGTGTACTTGGAGTGGCACTGGTGGTAGGGGACTAGGTGTGCAGTGAGGGTTAGATATAGCCAGAGTGTACTTGGAGTGGCGATGATGGTGGGTGACTGGGGGAGCAGTGAGGGTTTGCAGAAAGTGAGGGTTTGCAGAAACATGATAGGTATTGTGCAAACAGGAGGATTTGCAGGATGGGTGGATGTGTGTCTGGAATCCGCCAGAAGGTGGCCGCGGAAGAAGAAAGGAAAGCCTGCCGCAACGCATATAATGGCCTATTGTCCATAGCGATACTGGCAGGTTGTGCTCTACCGCAGCAGGTGTTGCGGACGTGGGTTGCGCAGGGATTTACTATGTGATGCATTGCAGGTTGTGTTCTACCGCAGCATGTGTTGCGGACGTTGGCTGCGCTGGATTACCAGGTGCCCCATTGCAGTTTGTGTTCTACCGCTGCAGGTGGACGTAGATAGTCCTGGACTACTGGACCGTCCATTGCATATTGGGTGCTACCACGTAAGGTATTACAGGGAAGGACCGCCATGGATTACCGGACGGTCCATTACATATTGTGTTCTGCCGATGCAGGTATTACAGACCTTTCAGCAGACGTACAACATGGCCGGCTGTGCCGATATTGTATCCTTCTGAAAGATATACGATCCGCCCGAAAGAGTCGGCTATCACTATGACAGGATATTCCGGGGCGGCAATCTTCAGTTCCTTGCAGACAGCGTTGAGGATGGTGTCCCCTTCATCGATGCCGAAGCTGATACCGTCGGGACACTCCGGAAATCCGCCGGTAAGGTACTTGCCGTACTCATCTTCATCGGCATACAGCAACAGCAGCGGACGGGGCGGGACATCCTGGAAGAATCCGCGGATCGCATGGTTGCTGGGTTCGTGATTGGCCTTCAGAAAGCCCATGACGAAGAATCCTCTGCCTACTGTCTCCAGAATAGAAGTTTGTACAGGGACTTCTGAACTTTCTTTACCAGTCTTGCTTGCATTCCATTCGGAATTAGCTACGCTTACTGGCCGGTACTTGGCTTCGACATTCATGGAGCCTATGACCTGCAGGTCTTTACTGTCTTCCCTCATTTTCAGGACAGCCCTTGTAGTACGGCCTTTTTCTATTCTGAAGAAAGTCATGGTGGCCAACACTTTGCCGCTTGCCATCCTGGTTCCGGACAACATCATGTACTGACCGCAATCCAGTTCCACGGGACCTTGGCCGAAGACACCTTTCCATGTCATCGAGCCTTCTCTGCCCTCCCTGTCTGTAAAGCTCAGGGGGAAGAGCCTGCCTCCTTCTATCCTGGAGATCGTGAAATGCGTTTCGTATTTTGGATTGTCGATATGTTCCTGGCCGGCGTAGGACAGAAGCAATTTGCCTTTTGGCGATACTGAAACGGCCCCATGACCTGCATCCAGATCCACATCCACCCATCTGTGGCCGTCATGGTACTGGAGTTTCCCGCTGACTTCTTCGATTCTGGCCGGTATGCTGAAGGTCCTGAATGCTGCCACTGCAAATATGTCGCGGGAATGACGGTCGGCAGCCATGAGTCTGTAAACGCCGGATGGGCTTACGGGAATGGCTTGAGGATTGTATTCATCGGCGACACGCACACGGGAGGCGAGGGCCAGGATTGACTCGGGCGTAACGGTCTCTCCGAAAGCGCCATTTTCTGCTTCTTTCAGGAAGAAGCTGCGGTAAGGACTAAGCAATTCTTCGGCAATCCTTGGGTTCAGGACATATTCCTTGAGAATTGCATTGTCCCCTGTATATCTGAAGTTGGCAATATGGTCCAGAAGTATGGATGCCGGTGTGTCCCGGAAATCCTTTTCACTGATAAGGGCAAGCAATTCAGTAGCATTCTGTCCGTATCCGGCCGATGCGGACAGATATGCGGAGATTTCCCGCCAGTTGCCACGGGCTGCCACGAGGTATTTCAGGTAATTCCTGCCCATGGTTTCCCCGAATGCTGCGACAGCATCAGCCTCCGTTGCGAAGGTGGATGTGTAGACAGAGCGGATAGAATCCTCTTCTGCAAGCCTGCGGGCATTGGCAATCCGTTCTTCTTCCGTCAGCACGACTTTGGCTTTGCCTTCTGCTGGGGGGACAATATCCGCATCTTCATAGCCTGTGTACGAAGAATCCTTGTCAAGCACCACGGTTACGGAAGAGCCTCCTTCCTTAACAGTAACCTTCGCATACCCGAAACGCTCCCCGTCAGAACACCATACCGTTATGTCCCCGAATCCGAAAGTTGCCGAGGAACGGCCGAGACTGTCTGTCCGTGCCGTGATTGCACTGAAATATTCCGAATAGTTGTATATTTTGTATTCCACTACCGCATCCTTCACCGGATTTCCGTCTGTTCCCAGCACGGTTACGTTCACTCTGGCGACAGGTGCATAATTGGAAGTCACGTTTATTTCCGTATAGCATCGGGTACGGGAAATGACATCTTCGCTGCCCGATAGATAGCTGCCGAATACTTTTGTGTGCATCAGGAGTCCCCTGAGTGCCGTAGAACTGAACCACGCCACATCCAGGCGGGCCTCAGGCTCGCAGGCTCCGAGGTAATGCCATGTCCCGTCCACCCAGGCTTCCACCCAGGCATGGTTGTCATCGGTGTGGGCCCATCTGGGAGTATACACCTGACGGGCCGGTATCCCTACCGAACGTAAAGCCGCCACTGTAAATACAGATTCTTCACCGCATCTGCCGTATGCTGTCCGGACTGTTGCAGAGGGGGTGGATGTCCTGATGTCCGAAGGAGTGTAAATCACCTTCTCGTGACACCAATGGTTCACTTCAAGTACAGCATCGTACATTGACAGGCTCCGTACCCGGTCTTTCAGCTCTGCGTAGAAATCGGTCCGGCTTGCATCCAGATTCTCGTTGTTCACTCTTAGCGGCAACACGAAATGCCTGAACAGGTCTTCCGGAACGTCTTTGCCCCATGGCATTTCCGCTCTTGCCCTGAATGCCGAACGCACACCCTCCAGATACAGGGATGCAGGATAGTCTGCCACATCTCCTATAGGCATGTACGCATAAAGGAAACGCATAGCCTCCTGCTCCGCTCCGTTTCTGCAAAGGGAAAGTACTGAATCCATACTGAAATTGCCGGAGAGGGCTTCTGTCCTGGCTGCAAGATCAGTTTCGACAGTCTGGCGGTATGACGGAGAGGTAATGAAGTGCCGGTCACTGCAGGAATGGAGGATTGCAAATAGTGGAAATACAATAAGCAGCGATGCTGCATGTTTTACGGATTTTCGGAAATGAGAATACATGGCATTTTGTGTTTTGCGCACAAAATAATATATTTTGGCAATAAGTTCAAAATAACATTTTTATCCCTATTTTTGTACAGACTAAAATCAATAAGGAATGAAACTATCCAAACTCTTTGTAGGCCTTCTGGCACTTGTCATGGGATTTGCTGCAAATGCATCCGGTGACAATAAATTCGTGAAATTCGGCAAGCCCTCCGAGAACCTGCAGGCTGCGATCAATCCGGATACCCGAAAAATAGGCTCACCTGCAAAGTTCCGTGTTTAAGTTATCCAAAGATCTTATAGATTCTAT
>CAZXFF010000006.1:0-63539 GCA_964640305.1 uncultured Muribaculaceae bacterium
TCTGTCCTGTCTTGACGGTATCCCCTTCTTTAATGCTGATTTCAAGGATGACACCGGGAAGAGGAGAAGATACAGTGGTTCCTCCGGCTGTAGGTGCAGGAGCAGCGGCTGCTGCAGGAGCGGGTGCAGCAGCAGTGACTGCCGGAGCCTGAACAGCTGTTTTGACAACTTTTATTGCCGTAGGCTTAACGATGGGCTTCTCAAATTCGACTTTGAAATTGGAACCGTTAACCTCTACTGAGGCAGTCGACTCCTCAACACCGTTGATGACTACATTATAGTCATTGCCATTGATTTTCAATTTATATTCTTTCATTTTCTAAAAAATTATCTTTGGTTTTTCTTGATTGAAGGAGTCTGTCTCAGGGTATATATCTTAGAACTCCAAGGTGAATATGTCCTGTCGGTATGACTGAGTGTGATGGTAAGACTTTCTT
This sequence comes from uncultured Muribaculaceae bacterium, assembly GCA_964640305.1. GTDB lineage: Bacteria > Bacteroidota > Bacteroidia > Bacteroidales > UBA932 > Coprenecus. The sequence continues at coordinate 438 of CAZXFF010000006.1, forward strand.
CGTCGTGCGACTCGTTTTCCTCCTGGAAGAGATGGAGAGCAAAGGCAATGGCTGCAAATGTTTCTGCAGAAGTTTCCTTGACATTTACAGTATTGGTTTCAGAGCCGGCAGTGGCAGCAGTAGCCTTCTTCTGAAGTTTGTTGACTGCCAGATGCCCTACCAGTTTGAAAACCAGACAGAGAATGATGAGGGCGCAGAATACGGTTCCCATAGCCGTGAGGGTAAGGATCAGACCGCTTGGGTCCTGCTCTTTCATTATCTGGCTCTTTGTCATGCCGTCCACTCCGGAGTTGTTGGTGCTCGGGGAGGTCCAGCCTCTGATTTCCCATCCTTCTCCGCTGCCGTCTGTAGAACCTATACCGTCATCGGTACGTCCGAAAGACTGGTTATCAGCAAGGTCTTTGCGCACGAAAATCTTGTCCAGAATGGTTTTCCCGTCGCTGGCTACGAAATACAGGGTGTCTGATTCATCAAGTGTGAAGTTGACGTGGAATGTTCCCCTGTAAGGATTCTTGTCAGCCCAGAAAAGGACATGCTGGCGAGGTTTGATCTTGGTCAGTACATCACCTTTGGGAATGATGTATTTCTTGAGGTTGTCAGGGTCGTTGGACAGAAAGCAGCCTCCTATATCCACTGTACCGTAAGAGGTGTTGAACAACTCGAACCATGAACTGTGCTGGCCGAAGTCGTCCTGGAAGTCGGATATGTTTTTCACGAGGTACTCGTTGAAACGCATATCTCCCTGGCTCTGGGCGTTCAGTGCGATTGCAGGCAATACTGCCAACAGTCCCGACACCAATATGATTTTAAATTTGTTCATTGTAGTCGGATTGATGTTTTACAAAGGAAGGTTGTCATGTTTCTTGGCAGGATTGGTAAGCTTCTTGGTAGAGAGCTGTTCCAATGCACGAATCACGCGGAAACGTGTGTTCCTGGGCTCGATTACATCATCGATGTAACCATAGCTTGCTGCTTTGTAAGGGTTGCAGAAGAGGTCGTTGTATTCTTTCTTTTTCTCAGCTGCGAGTTCTGCACGTTTCTGAGGATCTTCCTCGGCTTTGATTTCTTTGGAGTAAAGCACCTCGACAGCTCCTTCAGCACCCATGACTGCGATATTTGCAGTAGGCCATGCGTAGTTGATGTCACCGCGGAGCTGCTTGCAGCTCATCACAATGTGCGAACCGCCGTATGACTTGCGGAGGGTAACTGTAACTTTGGGAACTGTTGCTTCTCCGTAAGCATAAAGGAGTTTTGCACCATGGAGGATGATTCCGCCATACTCCTGCTGGGTTCCGGGCAGGAAGCCAGGTACGTCAACGAGGGTCACGAGAGGAATGTTGAATGCATCGCAGAAACGTACGAAGCGTGCAGCTTTTCTGGAAGCGTTCACGTCCAGTACTCCGGCAAGGTATTTAGGCTGGTTGGCAACGATACCTACGGATGTTCCACCCATGTGGGCGAAACCTACGATGATGTTCTTTGCGTATTCCTTATGTATTTCGAAGAACTCTCCGTCATCCACGATTCCGCCTATTACATTGTACATGTCATAAGCTTCGTTGGGGTTGTCAGGGATGATGGAGTTCAGTGAATCCTCGAGTCTGTGGATAGGGTCAGCAGTCGGTTTGAAAGGAGGTTCTTCGAGGTTGTTCTGGGGAATGAACGAGAGAAGCTTGCGGATTATTGCGATAGCGTCTTCTTCCGATTCAGCCGCAAAGTGGGCTACACCGCTCTTGGATGCGTGTACGGAAGCACCGCCAAGCTGTTCCTGGGTAACCACTTCACCGGTAACTGATTTTACAACAGCAGGTCCGGTCAGGAACATGTAGCTGGTTCCCTTTGTCATGATATTGAAGTCAGTGAGGGCAGGGGAGTATACTGCACCGCCTGCACAAGGACCGAGGATTGCAGAAATCTGGGGTATAACACCGGATGCCATGATGTTTCTCTGGAAAATTTCGGCATATCCTGCGAGAGCATTGACACCTTCCTGGATACGTGCTCCGCCTGAGTCATTGAGACCGATGACAGGAGCTCCCATTTTCATGGCCTGATCCATAATCTTGCAGATCTTCATTGCAAGAGTTTCGGAAAGGGATCCTCCGAATACAGTGAAGTCCTGTGCAAAAACGTATACAAGACGTCCTTCCACTGTACCGTAACCTGTAACGACACCGTCTCCGAGGAAAGTTGTTTTCTCCATTCCGAAGTTGGTGCAACGGTGTGTTACGAACATGTCGAATTCCTCAAAGCTTCCTTCATCGAGGAGCATGGCAATTCTTTCACGGGCTGTGTATTTACCCTTTTCATGCTGGGAATCGATCCTCTTCTGGCCACCGCCGAGGCGTGCCTTTTCACGAAGTTCGATCAGCTCTTTAACTTGCTTAAGCTGCTGGCTCATAATATAATTCTAATATTAGTTGATTATTGTTTCTACTGTTTGTTGGGATCTTCGCAAAGTTCGGTAAGTACACCGATAGTGGACTTGGGATGAAGGAATGCTATGTTGAGGCCTTCTGCACCCTTGCGGGGAGCCTTGTCAATAAGCCTGATGCCTTTGCTTTCTACTTCGTTCAGAGCATTCTGTACACCGTCCTTGACAGCGAATGCAAGGTGATGTATGCCTTCTCCTCTCTTCTCGATGAATGAAGCTATGGTTCCGTCAGGGGAAGTGCTTTCGAGCAGTTCGAGTTTGGTCTGTCCTATCTTGAAAAAGGCGGTCCTTACTTTCTGGTCTGCTACTTCTTCGATGGAATAGCATTTGAGTCCGAGAATATTCTCATAGTAGGGAATGGCCTCGTCAAGTGACTTCACGGCGATTCCAAGATGTTCTATGTGTGATAGTTCCATGATGTTTGTATTTTAAATTGGTTTTGATTATTCAGACATTGACATTGTATGGTATACATTCTGGACGTCATCGTCATTCTCCAGTTTGTCGATGAGTTTAAGTATCCCTTCCTTCTCTTCCGGTGCCAGAGTCTTGAGAGGAACGTTGGGAATTCTCTCGAACCCTCCTGAAACAATTGTGAATCCGTTGTCTTCCAGATATTTCTGTATTGCACCGAAAGATTCGAACGCACCGTAAATATATATTATACCTTCCTCATCATCCATATAGACATCGTCGACATCATAGTCGATGAGTTCGAGTTCGAGTTCTTCAAGATCCACAGGCGTGTCCTTTTTAACTTTGAACACGCATTTGTGGTCAAACATGAAACTTACGCTTCCCTGGGTCCCGAGACTTCCGTTTACTTTGGTGAAGTAGCTTCTTACATTCGCTACAGTCCTCATGTTGTTGTCTGTTGCAGTCTCGATGAGAAAAGCTATTCCGTGAGGACCGAATCCCTCATATACGATCTCTTCGTAGTTTCCCTGGTCTTTTTCGACAGCACGCTTGATGGCCCTTTCGATATTTTCCTTGGGCATGTTTTCGCTTCTTGCTGTCTGAATAAGTGTCCTTAGTCTTGGATTGTTGTCAGGGTCGGGACCGCCTGCCTTTGCTGCAATGGTGATTTCTTTTCCAAGGCGGGTGAATACCCTGGCCATGTTGCCCCAACGCTTGAATTTGCGTTCTTTTCTGAATTCAAATGCTCTTCCCATACGTACTATTCTGCAATCTCTATTCTTGAAATGTATTTGTCGATTTCATATCCTTCGAATGTCTGAGGATATCTGTCCTTTATTGTCCTGTAGAATTCAAGAGCCTTGGCCTTGTCTCCCATTTCTTCGCTGACTATACCGGCTTTCAGAAGGTAGGAAGCAGCAAAGATGTTGTCTTCCACTTCGGATGCTTCAACATAGTAGCGTACGGCATTCCGGTAATCTTCCATCATGGAGTATGCATCACCCATGCAGGCAAGGGCACGGCCTTTAAGTATCGGCTCCTTGCCATTGTATTTGCTGAGGTATGCGAGGCCTTTTTCTGCATTTCCCAACTGAAGTTCACATATGCCGGCATACAGATAGACAGCCTTTCCGCCTTTAGAACCGTACTCATCGATAATCTGTGAGAATCCAAGGGCGTTCCCGTCACCGTTAAGTGCCTTTTCATAGTCGTTTGCACGGAAGTACTGCTCAGCTACGAAAGTCTGTGCGATGGCTTCGTCTTTGAGCGGCTTGGCGTAAAACTGTATTACAAGCACTATGGCCGCAGCTACTGCGACTAAGGCTATACCAGTGTATGACAATGCCTTACCGTATTTCTTGAAAAATAACTCTGTTTTGGAAACGGCTTCTCCTACCGATTCTACCTTCTCGACTTTGGAATTTGTGTTTTTGGTTGTCATATTTTAATTGAAATTAAAACTCATACAATTTTGCAAAAATACTATTTTTTATGGAAACACAAAGACAAAAAACAAATAAAAATTTTAACTTTGCTTACAAGAAATGAGATTGCCATGTTCTTGGAGCGAATAATCATCAGGGATTTTAAAAATATAGAATCAGCGGACATATCCTTTTCCCCGAAAATCAACTGTATTTGCGGGGATAACGGGGAGGGCAAGACCAACCTTCTGGACGCGGTGTATTATCTGTCGATGACAAAGAGTTTCGTGTCCTCTGGTGACAAGTATGCCTTAAGGCACGGATCTGCAGAACTGGTGCTGCATGGTTCCTACAGAAGGGCCGGAGAGCAGGAAACCGTGGCCTTGTCTTCAAAAGCGGCGGGAGAAAAAACCGTGAAAAGGAACTCCAAGCCTTACAAACGAATTTCTGACCATATCGGCCGATATCCTGTCGTCGTGGTTTCCCCTTCTGATACGTCTCTGATACATGATTCAGGAGAAGAAAGGCGCCGCTTCATCAATATGATGCTTTCCCAGACGGATCCCGCATACCTGAGGTCTGTCGTGTCATATAACCGCCTGCTTAAGCAGCGCAACTCACTTCTGAAGGATGGAAACTTTCAGGAACTGCTTCTGGATACCATATCCGAAAGGATGTGCCCTGATGCAGTATATATATATAATAAAAGGAGTGAGGCTTCAGAAATGCTGGACCGGATTACATCCGAAATGTACACCAGGATAACCGGTGGAAAGGAGGCTGTCTCGATAAAATACAGATCGGAACTTTCAGGCCGGGATGCCATGGGTCTTTTTGAGTCCGGGAAGGCAAGGGACAGGGTGATGGGATTCACTACTTCGGGAGTACAGAGAGATGATTTCGAGTTTTTCATGGATGGGTACCCTTTACGCAAATGCGCTTCTCAGGGGCAGCAGAAATCATTTATTGTCGCATTGAAAATGGCGCAGTATTCGGTAATGAAAGAAGTGTGCGGAGTCAGTCCGGTTATGCTGCTTGACGATCTGTTCGACAAATTGGACAATTCAAGGGTAAGGGCATTGATAGGTCTGGTGCTTGAAGATGACTTCGGGCAGATATTCATAACGGATACGGATGCGGGGAGACTGGCTGAGATAGTGGAGGATATGACAGATACCGGACGTTTCTACAGTATGTCAGGAGGTGTTGTGACCGAGGAGGGCAGGCGATGAGGAGAAAAGAAGCAGCCACTCTTTCTTCTTTGCTGGAAGAATACCTGAAGCAGTCCGGAGTCGGGGATGAATTCGTCAAGCTCGAGATATACGACAGATGGGAGAAGGAGGCTGCATCAATGGGTGTATCCACGATCCACCGTTTCTACAGTTCCGGAATCCTTTATTGTACAGTCTCGTCTTCCGTTGCCCGTAACCGTCTGTATTATTCGCTGCCCCGGATTATCGAGCGTATAAATCTGGACCTTCCCGGTGTCCCGCTGAAAAAAATAGTATTGAAATGAACCGTATAAGAGTCATAGCCGATTGTGACATACCCTTTCTGAGAGGTGTGCTGGAACCTTTCTGTGATGTCCTGTATGTGCCTGGAAGGTCAATTGACCATGAAATATGCAAAGTTGCAGACGCGCTGATTATCAGGACGCGAACTAAATGTGTTTCTTCCCTTTTGGAAGATACCGGGGTGTCTTTTGTAGCTACTGCAACCATAGGTACCGACCATCTTGACAAAAATTTCCTTGACCGGTCAGGAATTGCATATGCAAATGCTCCGGGTTGCAATGCCTGCGGAGTCATGCAGTATGTCCATACTGCACTTTTTGCAGTGGCAGCACGTAAGAAGATTGATCTCCGTGGCAAGGTCCTTGGTGTAATAGGTGCCGGGAATACAGGGGAAAGAGTCGCCAGATTATGGGAGTATATGGGTGGAACGGCTCTCCGGAATGACATTGATACGGCCCTTAAGGCCCGACTGGTGCCGAAAGACGAATTGCTTGCGGATTCGGATATAATATCCTGTCATGTTCCTCTGGACAGCAGCACCTTCCGTATGGTAGATGCATCCTTTATGGAAAAACTGAAACCTGGTGCAATACTGATAAATGCCTGCCGCGGTGAAATATTCAAGGATGAAGACGTATTGGCATATGCGGACAGGCTTTCGGCATTGATACTTGATGTGTGGAACGGGGAACCGTGTGGAATCAGGAGAGAATTGCTGGATGCAGCCGATATTGCTACACCCCATATCGCAGGGTATTCTTATGAGGGTAAGGTGAACGGTACCGCTATGGCTGTCCGGTCATTGGCACGGTATTTCGGAATCGGGCCCCTGTATGATTTCATGCCTGACAGCGAACCATGCCCTGAAATAAGTCTGCCTACATACATAGGGACAATGGACGAGCAGGCGGAATTTGCGTCCACACTGCTTTCGGTGTTTCCGGTCACGGATCTTGATATGGCACTAAGATCTGATCCTGCAGCTTTTGAATCTTTGCGCAGCGGGTATGTATACAGACATGAATTTGCAGTGCCTCCGACAATATCCAGGCCTTTCGATGTAAAATGAGCCGTCAGTCCTTTCTCGATTCGTGGATATTGGTTAACTTTGGGAAAATAAATCTAAACATATGGACAAGTATATTGAAAACTACAAAAAGGGTTTCCCTTTTCTAAAGCTTGTGGCAGCAGCTACTCCGGAAAAAGGCATTAAGATAATGGATACATTGCAGCAGGAGGATGCTGTCAGGGAATATGACAATTTTCCTGGGACTGTCGTAAAGTTCGTTCCTGCTTCTGGAGCTGCTTCCCGGATGTTCAAGGATCTTTTCGAGGGCAGGGACATACTTGCTTCGGGCGGAACACTCGGACCCGGTTCCAAGGCTGGGAAATTCATAGACAATATACACAGATTCGCATTTTATGAGGAAAAGGACTTTTCTGGCCTGTCGGATCTGGAACTTCTGGACTATGTTATAGCTACCGGAAAATCTGCATGCGGAGCCGAAGGTCTCGATTACGGTAACAAACCCAAAGGACAGGTCAAGTTCCATAGTTATGCATCTGAAAACGGATTGCCTGCAGAGGTCAGGACCGCTTTCGAGGAGCATCTGGTAGAGGGTGCCATGTATGCGCGAAGTGCAGATGGGGAAGTGAATATACATTTTACGGTGACTCCGTCGCATCAGGCCGGCTTCGAAAGGATTCTGGCGGAGACAGTCTCTAAGTACGAAGAGCGTTTCGGATGCCGCTACAATATTACGTTCAGTGTGCAGGATCCTGCGACTGACATAATTGCCGTCAATGAGGACAATTCTCCTTTCCTGAAGGCTGACGGGACACCGCTTTATCGCCCAGGAGGGCATGGCGCACTGCTGAAAAACCTGAATGCAATAGGAGGAGATGTGGTATTCCTGAAAAATATAGACAATGTGGTACACCAGAGACTTCTGGAAGAGACCGTGAGGTGGAAAAAAATTCTGGCAGGAAAGCTGATATCAGTCCGTAAACGTATTTTCGCTTATCTGGAGAAACTGGATGCCCTGAAGGCGGAAGGCCGGAAAGACAAAATGCTTTACGGGGAAATTGCGGATTTCCTCCGTAGGGAGTTTTCAGTGGAATTGCCGGATGTCCCTGAATCTATTCGCCATGAGTTCCTTCATGCCAAGCTCAACAGGCCATTGCGTGTTTGCGGAATGGTAAAGAATGAAGGGGAACCTGGAGGTGGACCTTTCATCGTGTATGACAATGACGGTTCGACTTCCCTGCAGATTCTGGAAGCAGCGCAGATAGACAGCAACAATCCTGACAGTGTTGCAATGTTGAAGAATTCCACTCACTTCAATCCGGTAGATGTCGTTTGCTCTTTTGTTGACTATAAGGGAGGCAAATTTGATCTGGACAGATATACTGATCCTGAAACCGGATTCATCAGCAGCAAGAGCTACGAAGGCAGACCATTGAAAGCCCAGGAACTTCCCGGATTGTGGAACGGTTCCATGTCGAACTGGAACACGGTATTCGTGGAAGTTCCCCTCGTGACTTTCAATCCTGTAAAGACTGTGCTTGATCTCCTTAGAAAGGAACACCAGCCCGCTATCTGATGCGGTCTATTTCCCGTAGTCGTTATACATCATAAGCAGATGGGCGGCACTCCAGCTGAAATGCGATGCCTGGAGCGGCTGCCCGTCGTGCGTTCCGTAGTTCTCATGTATGGGCGCCTTTTCCTTAAGTCCTTTCAGGCGGTCGAATACCTGCATGGTGTACATGTCTGCAAGTTCAGTATGTCCGTAGTTTCTAAGACCTCTGATGGCAAAGTAGGTCTGGTCCAGCCAGATGGGACCTCTCCAATATCCGTCAGTGCTGGTTTTTGGATTGTCTGCGGCGGCTGTCGGGAAAGGTATGAAGGTTGAAAACTTATTTTCGTCCAGCAACATGGGGAGTGCCCTCTCCATTTGTTCCGAAGTTGCTATACCGGTCCAAAAAGGATTGTATCCCTCGCATGCCGGTTCTTTTATGAAGCTGCCGTCGGCCAGTTTCCTGTCGTAGAAGTATCCGGTCTCCGTATCGAAGAAATAGTCTGCAATCCTGTCGCTCATGTCCGGAGCATCGAATGTGTTTCCGGTAATCCCGGCGAATTTCTTCAGATACTTGGCCTCGAGGGCAAGGAAACCGTTCAGGTCCACGCTCTCCTGGTCCATGCTCCATGCGTCGTCGGCATTTTTGAGCATTTTAGTGTTGTCGAAACGGATGGCATTGTCCATACCGCTTTCCCATGCCGCAGCAACGAGTGTCCCGTCGGTAGAGCCGTATTCGCAGATTCCGTTACCGTCGTGGTCCCTTTTTTCGAACCACCATTTGTAGTATTCAAGAAGTTTAGGATACATTTCCCTTACGAAGGCGGTATCGGCGTTTTTCTCGAAAATCTCGTCAACTGCCCAGGATGCGATCGGGGGTTTGCTGTCCCTGGCATTGTTGTATGCCGGATTGGGGAAGATGCAGTCTATGATCATTCCGTCTTCCTGCTGATAATCGAACATTGCCCGGATATTGTTTTTTGCAAGTTCAGGAGCGACTCCTGCCAATGCAGCGGAAAATCTCCATGAATCCCATGCCCAGAACCCCATGAAATAGTTTACGGCATGGGACGGTACGATACCTTCGTGCAGAAGTCCGCCCCTTTCCTTTTTCCAGTTGGAAATCAGGGTGACTACGGATTTTACTGCTACCCTGTCATATTCCAGTTCCATGTCGTCCCTCAGGATACTGCCGAGGTATCCGTTCCATCTTTCCGAATTCGCCTTTATTGCAGGGACGGGATTGTCCAGCAGTTCCGCGCTGTTTTCAATGATCTTTTCCACCGATTCTTCTTCTGAAACGAAGGATATTGCGATCCTGACGGTCCTGCCGTTGCCGGGGAGGATGGCAGAATAGTTCCCTTCCGTTGCGGAAACCTTGCCTTCTGCCGGGATGACAATGACAACCTTTTCTCCTCTTGAAGACTCTGCGATTACGGAATTTCCGTCAACGGATACAGTTGTGTTCGGGTTCCAGTTGTTGCCTCGCACAGCCAGAGGGGTCCTGGTGTCGGTTTCAATGCTTATAAGGGCAGTGTTGTGGTCAATGAAGATTACGCTTTGGGAGATTGAGCCGATGCCTGTACTGTAGCTGATCCTGGCTTCTCCCGGATAATAGCAGGATTCTGTCCTGACGGGGGTGCAGGTGTCGCCTTCGAATGTCACATATACTGCATTGGTGGCGAACCAGTCCCTGGCTTTCAGACTGTAGGGGCCGCAGAATCCGGATACCCATTTGTCTTCGTCAGGCAGGGTGAATCCCATCCACGAGCCGGCGTCGGTGAATGTACCGGTGTGCCTGCTTCTGCCTTCCGGAGTCAGGGTTATATCTATTATGTCAGGGAACGAATAGCGCAGGTCCTTCTCATTGGAGCAGGATACTGTCAGCAAAAGGCATAATGCCATGAAAACGGTAGTCTTTTTCATTAGGGTATATTGTGTTTTACATGAATACGACTTCAAGTTCTGGGTCTTCCATGTCAGGGTCCAGAGGGAAGATTGGCCTTTCAAGCCTTTTGTATGGCAACTGGAGCAGATCCTGGTCCACACCTCCGCGCGTCTGGGCCATCATCCAGTCTCCACGCATCTCGTAAAGCTCTTCTGTCAGGTAACCGAGTTTCACCACTATTATGTCGGCTTCCCTTGGCTTGAGCCCGAGACGGTCAAAGTCCCTTTCGTAGTGATAGGGGCTGCGCTTCTCACCGACAATGACCTGCATTGAACCTACCCTTACCACTACCTGATCATTGTCTCCGTTTTCCAGAACTTTTTCAACTGTACCGTCTATCATTACAGGAGGAGCATACCTGTTGTCCACAGCAGCACCTACCTTACAGCGAACTCTTCCTCCTTCTCCAACTTCGCGGGCCTGGGCGACAAGTTCCGGACCCGGGATGGCAGCATATATAAGTCTCTTCCCTCCGGGCTTCCTGAATTCCGGACGCGCGAGAAGTTTCTCTAGGGTCCATGTCACGTCGCCTGCCCCACCTGCTGTGGGATTGTCTCCCATGTCGCTGATGAAGTAAGGTTTTCTGTTGCTTTCAAGTGCGTGGGCGAGCGCATCTTCCAAAGTTGTGGTAGGGGCTACGAACTCGAATTCGTTGCGTACTGACCAGAATTTCTCAGCGAGTGATTTTGCTCCGGCTTCCACCTGTTCCTTGTTGTCGCCGACGACCATCACGACACCGTGGTTACGTGGTTCGTCGGCCCAGGGATAGGACATCCATATAGCGGCATCCGTTACTCCGTCCATCTGTTCGACTGGTATAATCGCCTCGTATAGGGATTTGCCCGGTTCAACACGTGTAGATGTCTTTTCTCCAGGTAACAGGATCGGGACTTTTACCCATGCTTTATATGCAGGTTTACCCTTTCCGCCCTCAAGTCTTTCAAGCAGGTTCACTACGGCCCTTTCCCTGCTTATATACCTGTCTTCGTGAGGGGACATTCTGTATGAAGTAATAAGGTCTACGTTCTTGGCCAGTCTGGGAGATACGCATCCGTGGGGGTCCATGGATGCTGATATTATCACATCATCACCGACTATCTCGCGGATTCTGGTGATATAGTCACCTTCAGGGTCATCGAGTCCTACAACGCTCATGGCTCCATGAATGTCCAGGAAAATACCGTCATACGGCATGTTTTCTTTAAGTAGCCTTAATGATCGGTTCAGCAGCGAATCGTAGCATTCTCTGGTCACTATCCCGCCCGGAGTGGCCCAGGCCACCATAGCGGGCAGCCATTCGGCTCTGTCCAGAAGTTCTTCATCGTCTCTGAAGAAAGGGTAGGACTTGATTACCTTTTCACCGTATAAAGGTCTGAACATGTCGAGTGTAGTCTGTGCCGGGGAGAAGGTACTGCATTCTATGCCGACCCCTACAATAGCAATGCGTGGTTTCTGTCTGCTGCATCCGTAGGCTAGAATAACCGCGGCAATGCAGAATAATATGATCCGTTTCATGAGGTTTTCTTTTATGGGTTAATATTATACAAAGTTATAAATATTCTCCGAATACCTGCTCTTGTTTCCGTAAGGATCCTGGAGTTTTGCCTGTATATCGCCTGAACAGTCTGTGAAAATGCGGAACATCGTTGAATCCGCATCTGAAAGCAATGTCTGAAACACTGCACTCGGGATATCTTCTCAGCATTTTAGCAGCAATTTCTACCCTGAATCTGTTAAGGAATGAATAGAACGGTTCTTTTGCATGCTTCTTGAAAAAACAGCAGAAAGAGGTTTCACTCATATTTATAGCCGAAGCTATTTCGGAAAGAGTGATTCTGTCACTGTAGTGCGCAAGAACATAGGAATATACAGTCTCCATCCGTTTGGAATTGCTGCCGTTTCTGCAGTCGGGGAGAGCCTGTTGTCCTATGATTCTCCATGAACTTCTGTCTGTAAGCAAAGGAATCATTGATATCAGTTCCGTTATGCGTCCTGTTGCATCTGACTCCGACAATCTTTCCATCGCAGTCCTGATCCTGGAGCATGTTTCTCCTGTAATCTCCACTGCATAATCCATGTATCTGAGTGTAGAGATGCATTCCTGAAGTTCCGGAAATACAGAAATTGACGCAACTGTCTTTTCCGGGAATTGAATGGTAATGTTTTCTGTGAACAGACATCCTTTTTTGCTGAATATCCATCCGTGCGGAAGTTCCGGAGGAATCAGAATGACTTCCCCTGATCTGCATTCTTCCAGATTCCCACCGGTAAGCCTTTCTCCATATCCTTCCATGATCCATGTGATTTCCCATACCGGGTGATGATGAAAAGGCATTGTATCTTCTATCGGAACCTTCTCGTGGAACAGTCTTAAGGACTGGTCAGGTGTCATTGGAATGAATTCGTATATTGCCTTTTCTTTCATGGAATCCTCGTGTTTTGGAATATTTCGAAATATACGACAATTATAGGAAAAAATATGACAATGACCATGTTTCCCGACATGGTTAATTTGCAAAAAAAAACGGAAATGAAGAAAAGGCTTTCAGTTTTTACGGCAGTTACATTAGCGGCTCTCGTGATGTCATGCACTTCGGGTACGCACAGATATACCTCATATGTCAATACATTCATAGGGACGGACGGTACCGGCCATACATTTCCCGGACCTTCCTTGCCCTTCGGTATGGTGCAGCCAGGACCGGATTGCAATGATACGGACTGGAATTATACCAGCGGTTACCAGTACGGGGATACGACGGTGCTCGGATTTTCCCAGACGCATCTGAACGGTACAGGTATAGGAGAACTTGGAGACATTCTCATATTGCCATTTTCCGGCAAGACCGGACGTGGTGTGATGGATAAACGGACAGAGGCTTCCTCTCCGGGTTACTATACGGTGACTCTGAAGGATGGGGTGAAAGTCGAACTGACCTGCACCGAAAGGGTGGCGTTTCACCGTTATACTTTTCCGGAAAAGGAGGGATATGTCCTTGTTGATTTCAGACACGGGATACGTTTCCTGACAGATTCCCTGGTATTTGATTCGGATATACGGATGGTGGACGGACATTCAATTGAAGGATTCTGCCATACCCGGAACTGGGTTGAAAGGAAATATTTCTTCAGGATGGAATTCGACCGTCCCTATACGGTTGCCGATACTGTATCCGAAAAGGAAGACAAAGCTCCGGCCTACAGTCTTTCCTTCGTCCTTGGCAGAGACAGATGCCTGAACGTAAAGGTAGCCCTTTCCGCTACGGGGCTTGAAGGAGCCAGGAAAAACATGGCGGCAGAAGCATCTGACGTGGACTTTGAAGAAGTGAGAAGGGCTGCTTCGGATGCATGGGAATGTCTTCTCGGAAGAGTTGAGGTTAAGGGAAATGATTCCGTACTGACAAATTTCTATACTGCATTGTATCATCTCATGCTGCAGCCTTCCGATATTGCCGATGCCGGAGACAGGCCTTACTATTCCACTTTTTCCAATTGGGATATATACAGGGCTGCATTCCCTCTGCTTCAGATAATAGTGCCGGAGAGAATAGGGGATATGGTGCAGTCAATGCTGGATGTCCATGAGAAACAGGGCTTTTTGCCGATATGGACGGTCTAGGATGCTGACAACTACTGTATGATAGGCAACCATGCTATCCCAATGGTCGTGTCGGCATGTGTCAACGGATTCGGGGGCTTTTCCGTAAATGATGCCTATGATGCCGTGAAAGAAACATCTGTGAGGCCACATATCCATTCTGAGTGGGACCTCTATGAAAAATACGGATACTTCCCTTATGATCTGATGCCGCTGGAATCAGTCTCCAAAACCCTGGAAAACGGATATGACGACTGGTGTGTGTCGCTTCTGGCATCGATGACAGGTGATACACTGGCTGCAGAGCATTTCAAGGAGCGGTCCGGATACTGGAAAAACCTGTATGACAGGGAATCCGGACTGATGCGTGGAAAGGATGCCAGAGGAAACTGGCGGACCCCTTTTGACCCCTTGACTGCTACGTCCCCTATGAACAATCCAGGAGACTATACGGAAGCGAATGCATGGCAGTATTTCTGGACTCCGGCACAACATGACATAGAAGCCTTGAGGGACCTGCTTGGTGGACCATCTGCCCTTGGGGACATGCTTGACCGCTTTTTCAGCATCGAGGCTGTCAACCCGGACAAATATCTCGGACAGGAAGCCATGATCGGGCAGTATGCTCATGGGAATGAGCCTTGTCACCATATTGCATATCTGTATGCATGGTCAGACAGGCCATGGCGGGCAGCCGGGATAATCAGAGAGATATGCAGGGATTTCTACCGTCCGGAGCCTGGCGGACTGACAGGTAATGATGACTGTGGACAGATGTCAGCCTGGTATGTACTCAGCATGTGCGGTTTCTATCCTGTGAATCCCGCTACCGGGGATTTCGTTTTCGGGGTACCGCAGCTGGAAGAAGTGGTTTTTGATGTCGGGGACGGGAAGTCTTTCAGGATAACGGCAGATGGACTTTACGGGAATGACTGCATCATACACAGTATGTCGCTTAACGGTATGGAATACAATGATTTCAAAATAAATTACAGGGATATCATGAAAGGTGGAACATTTGAATACCATATGGCAGAATCCGGCCCTTCAGAACCTTTCGGGCTGGTGATGTTCGGCAGTATAACGCCGGAAGGATGGCTTAAGGACAGGATGGCAGGCGATCTGAAAGGGCTGGCATCGGATCTTCCGGATCTGATACCTGAACTGATGAATGATCCCATATACGGAAACGGAAGGCTGGACAGGAGCAGCAAGGCGAAAGACCTCGGCAATTCACGGGAAGGTGACAGCGAAGGGGATGAACAATACAAATGGTGGAATTCAGAGACGCAGTCTAACTGGCTGGACGGATTTGTGAGGAACGCTCTCCTGATAAGGGATTCCGCGGCTTTGGAGGAGGCAAAGGCCAGGATATATGCAATGCTGGGAACACAGGATCCAGACGGTTATATCGGTATATATACACCATCGCTCAGATATGATTTCAATTTGGAAAACGGTGAACTGTGGGCAAAGGCTACGCTTTACAGAGCCTTTCTCGGATATTGGGAGGCTACTGGCGACGATAAAGTGTGGAATGCCATTCTGAAGGCTGTTGACAATGTGATGGACAATTGGCCTGCATGGAAATCACACCCATTTGATGCCGGGAAAGAATACAATGGAGGGGCAGCCCACGGACTTGTCTTTACGGACGTCCTGGAGAGGCTCTATCAGTTGACGGGGGATAACCGTTACAGGGATTATGCCCTCTTTCTTTACAGGGAGTATTCATCTTCCTTTTCATGGGAAAGCGATGCCCAGTATGTGAACGTTATGGATTCCGCATACCGTTTGCGCTGTCATGGTGTTCATACTTACGAACATATCCGTCCGCTGGCAGTCGCCGCAGCATATGACAGGACCTTGGTGCCGGCTTTGGAAAAGTATCTGGAAAAGGTCGCAAAATGTGTAACTGTGACAGGTGGTCCTATCGGAGATGAATGGATAGGTGGAAGATATGCCGATGCCGGGGAGACAGGTTATGAATATTGTTCAATGCATGAACTTGTTGACAGCTACGGAATGCTGCTGCAGAAGACAGGTGATCTGCATTATGCCGAGATGATGGAGACAATTTTCTTCAATGCCGCTGCAGGGGCAAGGCATCCGGAATATCCGGCGATAGCTTACCTTAAGACGGACAATTCATATGAAATGCATAACAACAGACGATATAAATATTCTCCTGTCCATCAGGATGTCGCAGTATGTTGTGTCCCCAATGCCCTGAGGATAAGCCCGTATTTCCTGAGGTATGCATGGATGCAGGACAACACAGGAGTTCCGGTTGCCCTGCTGCTGGTTCCTTGCAGTGCAGATTTTGCGTGGAAAGATCATAAAATCTCCGTGAGGGTCGAGACGGACTATCCGGAATCATTATCTTTCCGTATGCACTTCTCGGGGGATACTGTTTCCCCTGTCAGGATCAGAATCCCGGAATGGGCGGAAAAGATCCGGACGCGGTCTGAATATTCTGTAACGGACGGCTATGCTGAATTTGAGGCTGTTCCCGGTGAGACATTGGAATTTTCCTTTGATGCATCGGAACGTGTGGTAGCCGGACCTGACGGGTATAATTATTTTGCAATGGGTCCTCTGTTCTATGCCCTTCCCGTGGAAGGCGAGGAAATCCCCGGTCGGGTTTATGGTGATGGATACAGGGATTATGAATACCGCAGCAGTGGATATGAAGGATATTCGTTCTGTCAAGACTGCGATGCAGTGTATTCAGGAGGAAGCATGACTGTCAGCCTTCTGGATATGAAAAATGGGGAACGTGTCCGCAAGACACTGATCCCCATGAAAGAAACTGTACTCCGCCAGTGCGGGTTCAAGAGGCAGGACTGACTTATTTCTGTACGAGCATTGATGAGATTTTATCCATCATGGCAGAGAAATGATCTTCATCGAATCCTACCGAGGCATCTATTATCACACCCTTTCTGTCGATGAGATATGCTCTCGGAATAGTCTGATCTGCAAACTTTGAATACACAGCTCTTTCTGGATCAGGGTAGAGAGGGAATGTGAATCCTTTGGTCTGGTTGTACTCGGTAAGTTCATCGTCAGTATGCTCCCTTCCGACAACTATGAGACGGAATCCGTCGGCAGATCCGAATGCAGGCATAAGCTTCTCCTGGATGGCAGCGAGTTCGAGCTGGCACGGAGGACACCATGTGGCAAAGAAGCAGAGTAAGGTAACCTCGTCTTTAAGGTCTTTGTTTGAAACTGTGCCGTAAATGTCCGATGTGAGTTCGAATTCCGGAACCTTGTCCCCAACTTCGAGATTTCCTTTACTTTCCCGGACACAGGATGCTGAGATAAGCACTGAAGACAAT
Source organism: uncultured Muribaculaceae bacterium (assembly GCA_964640305.1). Classification (GTDB taxonomy): domain Bacteria; phylum Bacteroidota; class Bacteroidia; order Bacteroidales; family UBA932; genus Coprenecus. The sequence continues at coordinate 17,690 of CAZXFF010000006.1, forward strand.
ACCACTGAAATCAGTAGAATGTTGCGGATGATTTTCATTGTTCTATTTTTTTTGTTTTTTGATTTCTCTTGCCATAAATGTATTCTTCATAAGCGAAATGATGGTCATCGGACCAACTCCTCCGGGTACAGGGGTTATGTAGGAGCATTTGGGCGCAACCGAATCGAACTCTACGTCCCCGACGATCCTGTATCCCTTTTCATTGTCGGCAGGCATTCTGGTGATTCCTACATCGATTACTACGGCTCCTTCCTTTACCATGTCGCCTTTCAGGAATTCAGGGACACCAAGGGCTGCAATGATGATGTCTGCATTGCGGGTATAGAATCCGATATCGGGTGTACGGCTGTGGCACATGGTGACTGTGCAGTCTCCGGGATAGGCCTTGCGGGACAGAAGGTTCGATATGGGCCTGCCTACAATGTTGCTGCGTCCCAGGACTACGCAGTTCTTTCCCTTTGTGTCTATTTTGTAATGATCCAGAAGCAGCATGATTCCGTAAGGGGTTGCAGAAACGAAGGCAGTTTCTCCAAGCATCATCCTTCCGACGTTCACAGGATGGAATCCGTCCACGTCCTTGTCTGGAGAGATGGCATTTATGATTTTGTTCTCATCTATGTGGCGGGGGAGGGGAAGCTGTACGATAAAGCCGTCAACGTCATCGTCTTCGTTGAGCCTTTTTATCTCGGAAAGCAGTTCGCTTTCAGTGATGGTCGCAGGGAATGATAGGACTGTCGATCTGAAGCCGACTTCGTTGCAGGTACGTTCCTTGTTGGCAACGTACGTCTTGCTGGCACCGTCATCACCGACGATTACGGCGGTGAGATGAGGGGGGCGTTCTCCTGCAGCCACCATTTCGGATACTTTGGCTGCGATTTCGCTTTTGATGGCCTTGGCCGTGTCTTTTCCGCTTAAAAGGATCATATTGTTTACTGGTTGTTTTTATTTAGAATGGTTATCTTCTTTTCATGTTACGCATCATGTTCCTGGTCCCTCCGGAGGCAACGTTCTTCATGATTTTGCGGGTACTCTCAAACTGTTTCAGAAGCCGGTTCACATCCGCAATGGTAGTCCCGCTGCCGTCCGCTATCCTTTTCCTTCTGCTTCCGTTGATGATTTCGGGGCGTTCCCTTTCGTCGGCAGTCATGGAAAGTATGATTGCTTCGATGCTTTTGAACGAGTCATTGTCCATGTCAACGTCTTTGAGCGCCTTTCCTACTCCGGGAATCATGGATGCAAGTTCCTTGATGTTGCCCATCTTCTTGATCTGCTGGATCTGCTGGTAGAAATCCCATAGATTGAATTGGTTCTTTGCCAGTTTCTTTGCCAGTTTTCTGGCCTCCTGCTCATCGTACTGTTCCTGGGCTTTTTCAACGAGGGATACCACGTCTCCCATGCCGAGGATCCTGTCTGCGATACGTGCCGGGTGGAAAACGTCAAGGGCTTCCATCTTCTCTCCGGAACTGATGAACTTGATGGGTTTGTTTACCACGGCTTTGATGGATAGGGCGGCACCGCCTCTGGTATCACCGTCCATCTTGGTAAGTACCACTCCGTCGAAATCGAGTCTGTCATTGAAAGCCTTGGCTGTCTCTACGGCGTCCTGTCCGGTCATGGCATCCACCACGAACAGTGTTTCGGTGGGGTTTGTGGCTTTCTTGAGGGCTTCTATCTCGTCCATCATCTCCTCATCTACGGCAAGACGTCCTGCCGTATCGACAATTACAAGAGAATACCCTTCCTTGGTTGCCTGTGAGATGGCATTCTTTGCTATTCTGACGGGATCCTTTACTCCGTCTTCCGAATACACTGTGACTTCAATTTGTGATCCAAGGACTTTCAGCTGTTCTATGGCCGCAGGCCTGTAGACGTCGCAGGCGACGAGCATTACCTTCAGCCCTCTTTTTGTCTTGCAGTTCAGTGCCAGTTTACCGCAGAATGTGGTTTTACCGGAACCCTGCAGACCGGAAACGAGAACGATGCCAGGCTTGCCTTTTATATTGATTTCGGAGGCGGAGCTTCCCATAAGGGCAGCCAGTTCGTCATGGACTATCTTGACCATCATCTGGTCCGGGCGTACAGCCGTGAGTACATTCTGTCCGAGAGCTTTGGCTTTTACGTCATCACAGAAACTTTTGGCTACCTTATAGCTTACGTCGGCATCCAGAAGTGCCCTCCTTACTTCCTTGAGGGTTTCGGCGATGTTTATCTCAGTTATGCGGCCCTGGCCTTTGATTATCTTGAACGACCGTTCCAGTTTTTCCGTTAAATTCTCAAACATATTCAGATTTCTGTTAAATAATCTGCAAATTTATTAAAAAATGGTAAATTTGCACGTTCAATAGAACTTTTAAAATTCATAATAAAAATGGAAAAAGGACCTATTTCAAAATTCATCACCCATCACTACCGTCATTTCAATTCTGCGACGCTGGTTGATGCCGCCAAGGCCTACACTGACCTCATGGACAAAGGCGGAAAGATGATGCTGGCAATGGCAGGTGCGATGAGCACCGCCGAACTCGGTATTTCCTTGGCAGAAATGATCCGTCAGGGTAAATTCTCAATCGTATCCTGCTCGGCTAACAACCTTGAAGAGGATATCATGAACCTGGTTGCGCATTCACACTACAAGAGAGTGCCGAACTACCGTGACCTGACTCCCGAACAGGAGCACGAACTTCTCGAGAACCATATGAACCGCGTTACCGATACATGTATTCCCGAAGAAGAGGCTTTCAGAAGACTGGAAAAGCATCTTGTGGATGTCTGGAATGATATGAAAGCCAAAGGGGAGCGTCTCTTCCCATGGGAAGTGATCTATCGCCTTCTCCGCAGCGGGGTCCTGGAGCAGTATTATGAAATCGACCCTAAGGACAGCTGGGTATTGGCTGCATGTGAGAAAAACATTCCTATTGTGGTACCTGCATGGGAAGACTGTACTACTGCAAACATATATGCCGCTCACTGTATCAAAGGTGAATTCGAACCCAGCATGATAAAGAACGGTATCGAAACCATGATTTTCCTTACTGAATGGTATCGTGCAAACTCAGGAGGAGCCGGTGTCGGCTTTTTCCAGATAGGCGGCGGTACTGCCGGGGACTTCCCCATCTGTGTAGTGCCGATGATGGCTCAGGACCTGGAATGGCCTGATGTTCCCCTCTGGTCGTATTTCTGCCAGATTTCCGATTCTACCACATCTTACGGATCGTATTCAGGTGCTGTACCCAACGAAAAGATTACCTGGGGCAAACTTTCCAAGGATACTCCCAGATTCATTGTGGAATCCGATGCCACTATCGTCGCTCCATTGATCTTTGCGTACGTCCTCGGTTGGTAACGGATGGTCGCTGACAAGATATTTCTTTTGAAATTCATTAAATTCGGAGTAGTAGGATTCTCCGGAATGGTAGTGGATTTCGGAATAACATACCTGCTGAAAGAGAAAGCGAAACTCAACAAGTTCCTTTCCAATTCAGCAGGTTTTGTTGTTGCCGCTACCAACAACTATATATGGAACAGGCTCTGGACATTCCAAAGCCACAACAATGATATCCCTGTAGAATATCTCTCATTCTTTATAATAGCACTTGTCGGCCTGGGGATAAACAATCTTGTTCTGTATCTCCTGACCGACAAGTGCAAATTTAATTTCTACTTGTCAAAACTGATAGCGATCGCTGTCGTGACTGTGTGGAATTTTCTGATGAACCTTTTTGTTACATTTGGTTAAAATCAATAGGTTCAGCTTAGAATCCTCTTGCAAACCTTGCCCAGAAGATTTCAGCCAGCTCTTCCCAGCGGAGTACTGTAGCACCGGTGAAGTCCGATACATATCCGGTAATGTATGCAGCAGCTGCCTCTTCTCCTTCCTGTTTCAGGATGTCCATGTACTGGGCCTGTACAAAAGGTATTTCGCGTTTTCCTTTGTCAATGAAATACTGTACAGCGCTGTAGACCTCGTCGCGGGTAGCTCCCCAACGTACGGTAGCGAGCTTGTTTGCTTCGCGGAACTTCCAGAGAATGGTGCTTTCGTCATATCTGGGCTGTCCGCAGTATTCGAAGCATTCGGGAAGTTTAGTGGTACCTGAGAAGATAGGGATGCGGGGGCTCTGTCCGGGGTTGTCGAAAGAAACCCATGCAATTGCTCCGATTGCATCTGGAAGGTCTTCATGTACTTCTATTACAGTCGAGTATGCGCACTGGGGAACGGAAACCAGTCTGTTTCCATCCACTGTTCCGGGCTTGAGGGCGTTGATGAGGTTGCGGATATCACGGCCCATCCAGGGATTCGCAACGGGAGAGAGTACGCTGTCAACCTTGCCTGTATTCCTGTCTTTTACAGCGATTTTGAGGTTCTTGGTCACATCAAAGTCAGAACCTTCATATGTTGAAGCCAGAAGATTCATCACTTTTTCTACAGAAACCTGTTTGTCAGGCTTGATGCTGATAGGCAATTCTTCTGCATCATATGAGAGATTGAGTGAAGGAGCAAGCTGGTCAAAGATATAGAATTCCCTCATGCGGAATGCCTTTGTACCTCCGCCATAGGCTTTCCAGAAGCAGAAAGGCTCTTTGCCGTCCCAGAATCCGAGTTTCTTTGCAACATCGAATACGTTCTTGGAGGCCATGCAGTTCTCTGTATCCTTTATATTGATCTTTGAAATCCTGGGAATGTTTGCTGATACACCTACGTGGTCATCTGGTATCCTGATAGCAGCCCACACGCCTCCGATCTTCTTGGGGCCTTCTCCGAATACTTCAAAGTGCCATACTTCCTTTGAGTCTGCGATGGTGAGGCATTCTCCCCAGTCACCGTAGCCGTATTTCTCAATTAGCTCGCCCATGAGTCTTATGGCATCGCGGGCGGTGGTGCAACGCTGGAGCGCAACCCTCTGGAGTTCTTCAATCATGAACATTCCGTCTTTGTTTACCAGATCCCTGCGTCCGCTGATGGTAGTTTCACCCATTGCAAGTTTTTTCTCGTTCAGGCAGGGGTATGCTGTATCAAGGAATGCGTAGGTCTGTGCTACCTGGGGGATTACACCCTTAAGGGTCATTCCGGAACGCCCGTTGACTGATTCCGAATGGAGACGGTTCTTGAAAATTTCCATAGTTGCACCTTCTTCATAGGTTGCTCCCGGGGCTATTTCCATCCATGCACGGTAATTACCGTCACAGGTATGGCTGGTTATTACTGCTCCGTTTGTCGAGGCCTTTCTGCCCACCATGATACTGGTGCAGCTTTCGGGGTCGTTTTTGGGGAAATCGTCAGCCCGCATGGCGAATACAGGCAGGACTGCCAAAATCAAGGTTAATAGGGTATGTTTCATCTTTTTTGTTTTTATAGGTTTTAAAAATTTCCCAAATTTAATATTATTTTTGAATCCGCAATACAATATACGAACATAAATGGAATTCAAAGATACCTTATATAATATAATAGCGATTGCCGTCGTGGCGGTATGGGGTACAACATTCATCAGCACGAAGATCCTGATAGGATACGGTCTGGCTCCCCAGGAAATATTCTTCTACCGTTTCATTACTGCGTATGCGGGAATCTGGGTAATATCCAGCAGGAAACTGTTTGCAGATAACCTCAAGGATGAATTCCTGCTTTTCCTTGCAGGGCTTACCGGTGGCTCGGTGTATTTCTATACTGAAAATTCCGCCCTGGGTATTACTCAAGCTGCCAATGTTGCATTCATTCTCTGCATTACACCTCTGATTACTGCAGTGCTTACTAAGCTGTTCAACAGGGGGGAGACTTTGTCGAAAAATCTTTTTCTGGGCTCTGCAATAGCCCTTGCCGGAGTTGCCCTTGTGGTTTTCGACGGTGTGAAAGTACTTAAGGTCTCTCCGGCGGGAGATCTGCTTACGCTTGCTGCTGCATTGAGCTGGGGGTTCTACGGGGTGATAATCCGCAGGCTCGAAACAAGGTATGATTCGGTGTTCATTACCAGAAAGGTTTTCTTTTACGGCGCTCTTACCATATTGCCGGTATTTATATTCGAGCCCCTGGATATGTCCGTACTGTTGGCATCTCCCGTCAAGGTATGGCTTAATCTGGCATTTCTCTCCCTCGTTGCCTCCCTGCTCTGTTTCTGGGTATGGAATGTAGTAATACACCGTATAGGGGTCGTCAGGACTACTAATTACGTATACCTAAGCCCGCTTGTCACCCTGCTGGCTTCTTCCCTGATCCTGGGCGAACGTATGGGTCCTGTAGCCATAGGAGGGGCTGTGTGTATATTGGCCGGGGTATACCTGGCCGGGCGGAAAAAATGAGAGTGCCCAAGACTGCCAACTTGTCATGAAATCCAGCCGGGCAGGCTTTTTGCGTGCTTCCATCTACGAAAAGGAGATTGAAAAATGAATGGAATGAACAACACGCAAAGCAACAAAGAAATGCTCGAACGCTACTCCATCAATTTGAACAAGAGGGCGAAAGAGGGCAAGTTGGACCCTGTAATAGGCAGGGACGAGGAGATCCGGAGGGTGTTGCAGATCCTTAGCAGGAGAACGAAGAACAACCCTATCCTCGTAGGTGAGCCCGGTGTGGGCAAAACAGCTATTTCGGAAGGGATTGCCGAAAGGATAGTCAATCAGGATGTACCGGAAAACCTGAAGACAAAGCAAATCTATTCCCTTGATATGGGGGCTCTTGTGGCAGGTGCCAAATATCAGGGGGAATTTGAGGAAAGGCTTAAAGGTGTGGTAAATGCGGTGGTCGAGAGTGACGGGGAGATAATCCTCTTCATAGATGAGATCCACACTCTGGTAGGGGCAGGAAGGACATCCGGGGCAATGGATGCCGCAAACATTCTCAAACCTGCACTTGCCAGGGGTGAGCTCAGGGCAATCGGTTCTACAACACTAGACGAGTACAAGAAGTATTTCGAGGAAGACAAAGCTCTGGAAAGAAGGTTCCAGATGGTGCTTGTGGACGAACCCTCTCCAGCAGAGAGCATATCCATACTCCGCGGTCTGAAAGAGAAGTACGAGAACCACCACAAGGTAAGGATTGACGATGATGCCATCATTGCAGCGGTGGAATTGTCCCACAGGTATATCACGAACCGTTTCCTTCCGGACAAGGCCATAGACCTGATAGACGAGGCGGCTTCTAAACTCAGGCTGGAAATGAACTCCGTGCCTGATCCTATCGATGAACTGAACAGGAAAATACGTCAATTGGAAATCGAACGTGAGGCCATCAAGAGGGAAGGACGTTCTGCAAAACTTGATGAAATACAGGAATCCATAAAGCAGGCACAGTCTGAACTCGGCGAGCTGGAAAAGAAATGGAAGGTTGAAAAGGATCTTCTGTCTGATATCCAGCAGAAACGTGCTGATATTGAGAGGTACAAGTTTGAAGCGGATGATGCGGAACGCAGGGGGGATTACGGAAAGGTAGCGGAACTCAGGTACGGCAGGATTGCAACGGCCCAGAAGGAAATAGAAGAACTTATGGCCAGAAAGGCCGCAAACCCGAATCCCCTTATCAATGAGTCTGTAGAGCCGGAGGATATTGCGGAGATCGTATCCAAGTGGACCGGAATCCCTGTAAGAAGGATGCTTCAGAGTGAGAAGGAAAAGCTGCTGCATATGGAGGATATGCTGCATAAAAGGGTAGTAGGGCAGGATGAGGCAGTAAGGGCAGTGTCGGATGCAGTAAGGAGGAGCAGGGCCGGATTGCAGAATGAGAAAAGGCCTATAGGGTCATTCATGTTCCTGGGTACGACCGGTGTAGGTAAGACAGAGCTGGCGAAAGCACTAGCGGAAGCGCTTTTCAATGATGAAAACATGATGACGCGAATCGATATGAGCGAATATCAGGAGAGGCATTCCGTCTCCCGTCTCGTGGGAGCGCCTCCGGGATATGTCGGATATGATGAGGGAGGACAGTTGACGGAAGCGGTAAGACGCAAGCCATATTCCGTAATCCTGCTGGATGAAATCGAAAAGGCCCATCCTGATGTATTCAACGTACTGCTCCAGGTGCTGGATGACGGACGTCTTACTGACAACAAAGGCCGGACGGTGGATTTCAAGAATACGATTCTCATCATGACCTCCAACGTGGGCGCGGAAGTAATACAGGAGTATATGCACCGTCTCGAGAAACTGGAGGATAAAGACCGCAGGGCTGATATTCTGGAGGAATGCCGCCGCGCCGTTACAGATATCCTGAAGAAAAGCATGAGGCCCGAATTCATAAACAGGATCGACGAAATCATCATGTTCGAGCCACTTTCCAGAAAGGACCTGTATGGCATATTGGACCTTCAGCTTGCAGAATTGAAGAAAAAGATGGAAGAAAGCGGAATTTCCATTACATTTACGGACCGTTTCAGGGAATTCCTTGCAGAAAAGGGATATGACCCGGCTTATGGCGCACGTCCGATAAAGAGGATTCTGCAGAGGGAACTGGTAAATCTGCTTGCAAAATCCCTTATCGACGGCAGCATAACCAAAGAACACTCTGTTACGGTGGATGTGAATGGAGGTCAGATAGAAATAAAGTAACAATATGTTTGTTGTAATAGGATGTATGCTGGCAGGTGTCCTCACCGGATTTATCCTGCGCAGACGCAGACTCGGCCGGATCGGAACTGTGATAACGGTTCTGATCTGGCTTTTGCTGTTTCTTTTGGGGGTAGAAGTCGGTGGAAACGAGCAGGTGATAAAAGGATTGCCTACTCTGGGGGCGGAAGCCCTGCTTATAGCCGTCGTTGCGACTCTGGGCAGTTGTCTGGCTGCACTAGGGCTGTGGAAACTAGTATCACGCAGGGAAATAGGGAGGTCAGAAGATGAAAGGTAGCCTTATCGTCGTAGGATTCTTCGTCCTGGGTATAATTACGGGTCTTTCAGGAATCCTTCCTTTCAGGATAGAAGACACTGACATCAGCTTCTATGCACTATGTGCCCTGATGTTCTGCGTAGGGATAAGCATAGGCAATGACCCTGATACGGTGAAGAAGTTCAGGCAGCTGAACCCCATGCTTGCCCTGCTTCCGGTCATGACTATACTGGGAACACTTGCTGCTTCGGCCCTTGCCGGTCTGATCCTTGAGCACAGGACTGTAGCTCAGACAATGGCGGTAGGGTCAGGTTTTGCGTACTATTCCCTGTCAAGCATATTCATTACAGAGTACCATGGAGCTGAGCTCGGGACAGTCGCTCTGCTTTCCAATATCATAAGGGAACTCATTGCCCTGCTCTGTGCCCCCCTGCTGGTAAGGTGGTTCGGGACGCTGGCCCCGATTTCTGCGGGTGGTGCCACGACTATGGACACGACCCTCCCTATTATAACCAGGACAATAGGGGATAAGTATGCGGTTGTCTCCATCTTCCATGGTTTTGTGGTGGATTTCAGCGTGCCTTTTCTGGTGACCTTTTTCTGTTCTCTGTAAAAAATAATCGGAAGTATGGCATATTTTTGCTATATTTGAAAGTTATATTTGTTTGAAACTTATGAAACCTAAGAATTTCGCATTGATAGGAGTGGGCGGCTACATAGCTCCGCGTCATCTCCGTGCGATAAAAGATACGGGAAACGTACTTCAGGCAGCCTACGACCGATTCGACAGTGTGGGTATAATGGACAGTTATTTTCCTGATGCGGCATTCTTTACAGAACAGGAACTGTTTGACAGGCATTGCTCCAAGATAAAGGGTACGGACAGACAGATCGAGATGCTTTCCGTGTGCACTCCGAACTACCTTCATGATGCCCATATCCGGTATGGGCTGAGGCTGGGAGCAGATGTCATATGCGAGAAGCCTGCAGTGCTGAATCCCCACAATATCGATGCGTTGGTGAAAATCGAGGAGGAGACAGGACACAAGGCATACAATATCCTCCAGCTCAGGCTGCATGATTCCATAGTCGCCTTGAAGAACAAGATAGACAACGGTCCGGCCGACAAGATATACGACGTGGACCTTACCTATATCACCTCGAGAGGGAACTGGTACTATGCTTCCTGGAAAGGGGACGAGCACAAGAGCGGAGGCGTAGCGACAAACATTGGGGTGCATTTCTATGATATGCTCCAGTGGATATTCGGTCCGGTCAGCGAAAATATTGTGCATGTCAAGAGCCACGACCGCGTGGCCGGCTACCTCGGACTCAAGAAAGCGAGGGTAAGGTATTTCCTCAGCATAAATGCTGACAATCTGCCCGAAAATGCGGTTCAGGGTGAGAAACGGACTTACAGGACCATCATGATAGACGGTGAGGAATTCGAATTCAGCGCCGGATTCACAGAACTGCATACCAAGAGCTACGAGAAGATCCTGGCCGGGGAAGGATTCAGGATAAGTGAGGCCCGTAATTGCATTGAGATAGTAAGTGAAATCAGGAATGCAGTGCCGATAGGACTTAAAGGGGATTACCACCCGCTGGCAAAATTGCCGCTTGCCCCGCATCCTTTCGGATGGTAATACAAAAGGAAAGAAAATGACAGACGGAAAAATCCAGATGGTGGATCTGAAAGGGCAGTATGCCAGGATAAAGGCCGAAGTTGATTCGGCCATAGGCCGGGTCATTGACAGCTGTGCTTTCATCAACGGTCCTGCAGTTACGGAGTTTGCAGAAAACCTGCGGAGATATACCGGTGCAGGCTTTGTGATTCCGTGCGCAAACGGTACGGATGCCTTGCAGATTGCCCTTATGGCATTGGGACTGGAAAAGGGGGATGAGGTGATAGTGCCCTCATTCACATATGTGGCATCTGCCGAAGTGATAGCCATTCTGGGGCTCAGGCCTGTTTTTGCGGATATAGATCCTGAAACATTCAATATAGATGTCCGTAATCTGGACTCTGCTGTCACTTCAAGGACAAAAGCCATTATACCCGTGCATCTTTTCGGACATCCGTGCGACATGGCTGCGGTAATGGAGTTTGCCGGAAGGCATTCCCTCTACGTGGTCGAAGACAATGCCCAGTCCCTGGGAGCATCCTGTATCTTTCCCGACGGTACGCGGAAACATACCGGCACGGTGGGGCATTTCGGATGCACATCGTTTTTCCCTTCCAAGAACCTGGGCTGCTACGGTGACGGAGGTGCAATGATGACTTCAGACCCGGAACTGGCGGAAAAGGCCAGGATGATCGCGAACCACGGACAGAAAACAAAATACCATCACGATATAGTAGGATGCAATTCACGCCTCGATTCGATTCAGGCTGCAATTCTGGATGTGAAGCTGCGCTATCTGGACGGATACTGTGAGGCCAGAAGGAAGGCTGCGGCCTATTACAGGAAGGGACTGGAAGGGATTCCAGGCCTGGCCCTCCCGTGCGAAAAGGAATACGGAACCCATGTATATCACCAGTTTACCCTTAGGGTTGCGGACGGAAAAAGGGATGGCCTTAAGGATTTCCTTGCTTCTGAAGGGATACCGTCGATGGTATATTATCCACTGCCTTTACATAGGCAGAAAGCATATTCCGTACATGCTGCCGGTATAGGGGAACGGAGTTTGCAGTATTCTGAAGATGCTGCATCTTCTGTCCTTTCGCTGCCGATGCATACGGAACTGACGGAGTCCGTGCAGGACAGGATAACAGCCGCAGTAAGGAAATATATGGAGGATTGAGCATGGATGGATATTTTGCACACGAGACAGCTGTAATAGATCCTGGATGCAGGATCGGGGAAGGAACCAGAATCTGGCACTTCAGCCACATAATGGAGGGTGCAGTACTTGGTAAGGGCTGCAATGTGGGCCAGAATGTGGTCATTTCCCCTGATGTGGTGTTGGGGGACAATGTGAAGGTCCAGAACAATGTGTCGGTCTATACCGGAGTCACCTGCGATGATGATGTGTTCCTGGGACCGTCATGCGTGTTCACCAATGTCATCAATCCCAGAAGTGCAGTGAACCGCAGGGGACAGTATGCCAGGACGAGGGTCGGGAAGGGTGCGACCATAGGTGCGAACGCTACAGTGGTGTGCGGACATGACATCGGCCGGTATGCTTTCATCGGGGCAGGTGCGGTAGTGACAAAGGACGTTCCGGATTATGCCCTGGTAACGGGAAACCCTGCCAGACAGACCGGATGGATGAGCGAATACGGGCACAGGCTGCATTTCGATGCAGACGGCATGGCGCAGTGTCCCGAAAGCAAAGAGACATATTGTCTCGAAGACGGAAAAGTGTATAAGAAACAGAACATATAACATAATTATTCATTTTAAGAAAAGATTTTATGAGAAGTAAGCTTTTAGTAATTCTGGCGGTACTTATGTTACCTTTCGCCTTGTCGGCGCAGAATGTGAAGTTCGAAGAGTATGATCTCGACAATGGGCTTCACGTGATTCTTTCCCAGAATCACAAGACCCCCAATGTGGTCGTGTCAGTAATGTATCATGTCGGTTCCAAGAATGAAGACCCTTCCCTTACGGGATTTGCACATTTTTTCGAGCATCTGATGTTTGAAGGTACAGAAAACATTCCCCGTCACACATACGACAAGTATGTTGCGGATGCAGGCGGTTCGCTGAATGCAAATACCAGCTTCGACCGTACCTACTATTTCGAGAAACTCCCGTCAAACTACCTCGAACTGGGTCTGTGGCTTGAATCCGAAAGGATGCTCCATCCACGTATCGAGGAAATCGGCGTGAATACCCAGAAGGATGTGGTATGTCAGGAAATGGGTCAGACCCGTGACAACGTACCTTACGGGACGGTATTGACCAAAGCCATGTACCACTCTTTCAAGAAACATCCCTACAACCACGATGTTCTGGGCTCTGCAGAGCATATCCGCAATGCATCCATCCAGGACTTCAAGGATTTCCACGACATGTTCTATGTCCCCAACAACGCGGTGCTTACCATCTGCGGAGACTTCGATGCTGATGAAGCAAAGGTGCTCGTGGAAAAATATTTCGGGGATATTCCTGCCGGTACCATGACGATCCGCAGGCCTGATCCCGATATGGAACCCAAGCGTACTGCAGCAATCAAGGATACGGTATATGACAATATCCAGATGCCTATCGAGATACTGGCATATCCTTCACCGGCAATAGGTACGGATGACTATTACGCCATGACAGTCTTCAATGCGATACTTTCCGAAGGTTCATCTTCCAGATTCCAGAAAGAACTGGTTGACAACCAGAGGATATCTCTCGGAGTATACGGCATCCTTATGCCTATGGAGCACCCGGGAATGTATCTGATCCAGGCAATTCCCAACAATACTGACCTCGCGGATCTGGAAAAGGCAGTGGATGCCGAGATCTCCAGACTTCTCGAAGGCGGTCTGACAGACAGGGAATTCCAGAAAGTGATGAACTCTGTGGAAACATCGGTTGCATCTTCAAACACTACCATAGACGGTATTGCGGAACAGCTTGCAACCAATTACACATATTTCGGCAACACATCCCTTGTTAACAAGACACTGGAAAAATACTCCCAGCTTACCAAAGAGAAGGTTATCGAAGTCGCAAAGAAATACCTTACCCCTGAACAGAAAATTTCCATTTACTATCTGCCTAAGCAGAACCAATAAAAAAGAGAGGACAAGAATATGAAAAGGATAATTTCAATAATATTTGCCGTTGCACTGTTGTCTTCAATGCCGCTGGCTGCGCAGCTGGACAGAAGCAAAGCACCCGAACCCGGTCCGGCTCCAAAAGTCGAGTTCGGCAATTTCAACAAATTCACCCTTGACAACGGGTTGAAGGTCATAGTAGTGGAAGATCATGACCGTCCTGTAATCAGCTATTCCATCAACTTCCTTACAGATCCTTATGTTGAAGGGGAAAAGGCAGGATTGTCCCAGATTTACGGAATGGTCTGGGAAAAAGGTACCAAAACCCGCACAGCTGAAGAACTCAGCGACGAAGTGGATTTCTACGGCGGTAACATCTGGACAGGGGCTGGATCCATCGGTTTTTATTCCTTGAAGAAATTCGAGAACCAGATGCTCGGTATCATAACCGATATACTGTACAACCCTACATTCCCTGAAGAAGAACTCGATAAAGTCAGGGACAACATGCTGGGTGGTCTCAAAATGCAGAAGACAAACCCGTCGGCAATTCTTTCCAACATCAAGGCCGCTACGGTTTACGGTCCTGACCATGCGTACGGTGATATCATCACAGAGGCGACGGTGGCTGCAATTACCGCCGATGACCTGAAAGCTTACCACAGCCAGAACATATTGCCAAACAATGCGATTATGGTCATCACAGGGGATATAACCCTGAAGCAGGCCAAGAAGCAGTGCAAACAGTATTTTTCTGCATGGAAATCAGGGAACGTGGTAAAGCGTGAGTGGCCTCTCGGCAGGAAGCCTCAGGGGATCGAAGTGATTTTCTCTCCCAAGGACGGTGCTGTACAGTCCTCCATCAGCATGATGACTCCTATCGACATCAAGCCCGGTGCTCCCGATTTTCTTGCGCTCCAGATGGCTAACAATATCTATGGCGGCGGCGGATTCTCCGCTAAGCTCATGAAGAACCTCAGGGAAGACAAGGGATATACCTACGGCGCATACTCATCTGTAAGCACTGACCGTTTCTCCGGATCATTCGAAGCTTCTTCGGAGGTGAATGCAAATGCTACCGACAGTTCTTTCATCGAAATGCGCAAGGAACTCGAGAACATGCTGAAGAAAGATTATACCGACAGGGATCTCGCACAGTTCAAGGCTATGGGTGCCGGATCATTCTCCCGTTCCCTCGAGTCTTCGTCATCCATTGCAAACTATGCATTCAGTATGGAAAGGAACAATCTGCCTGAAGACTACTATTCATCTTATCTCCAGAGGCTCGATGCAGTGACAAGGGCGGATGTGGATGCAGCAGTTGCTAAATATTTCGATCCTGAGAACATGTATTATTTCGTGGTAGGTGATCCTTCAATCCTCCCTGTACTCCGCAAACTCGACTCTGACGGAGTGGTGGTGGAACTCGACTTCGAAGGCAAGCCCATAGAGAAAAAAGAAATAGCGGCAGACGTGACAGCAGAAAGCATCATAGCGAACTATATCGAGAAGATAGGGGGCAGGGAACTGCTTGAGAGTGTTACCGATGCGACTACAGTTATGGAAATGTCCGTTATGGGTATGTCCATGACGACCACAACCAAGGTGCTGCCTGCAGCAAAGGCCTTTTCATCAGTACAGTCGATGGGCGGCACACCTATGGTATCGATGGTCCTCAAAGACGGAGTGCTGGAAGTCTCACAGGGAGGAATGACCCAGAAAATCACAGACCAGGCCCAACTGGAGGCAATGACTGGAGACAACCTGACCATCTTCAAGGAACTTACAGCCGAATATGAACTCGCCGGTATCGAAACTGTGGACGGAAAGGATGCATACAAACTCAAATACGAATCGGCAGGAGCTGTTGCATACGAGTTTTATGATGTGGCTACAGGCATGAAGATACGTACCGTTTCCACAGCGGAAGGCCAGACCATGGAAAGTACATATGTGGAATATGCTGAATCCAAAGAAGGTATCAAATACCCTTCAGTGATGAAGATGACCCTGCCTCAGGTCGGGGAAGTGGATGTCAAGGTATCTATGGAATTCAATACAGGATTAACCGTAAACAATCTATAATATCAGTAACTTATGGAAACCGTTGAATACAAGATTGCAAAAGGCCTCCTTGAAATAGAGGCGGTCAGACTCAGCCCTGACAAGCCCTTCAAATGGGCTTCGGGACTCAATTCCCCGATTTATTGCGACAACCGCAAGGCTCTGTCCTATCCCGATTTCCGTACCACTATCTGCAAGTCCATCATAGAAGTAATTGAAACTTCATTCAAGAATGTGGACGTTATTGCAGGTGTGGCTACAGGTGCCATTGCTTACGGGGCGATTGTCGCGGATATGCTGGGCAAGCCTTTCGTATATATCCGTTCCAAAGCAAAAGACCATGGTATGGGCAACCAGGTAGAAGGTGTCCTCAAAGGGGGTGAGAACGTGGTTGTCATCGAGGACCTCATCTCTACCGGCAAGAGCAGCCTTGAGGCAGTGGAAGCCCTTCTGAAATGCAATGTGCACATTGCCGGAATGGTGGCTATCTTCTCCTACAATTTCGCAAAATCCAGAAGGTCTTTCGAGAATGCGAATGTGGAATTGCATACTCTCTCCAATTATGATGCACTTCTGGATGTGGCATCGCAGACAGGTTATGTGAAGGAAGAGGATGTTGCCATGCTGAGAGAGTGGAGGTTCGACCCTGATAAATGGAGCAAGGACCATGAGTGAAACATCGGTAAAGGGAAAAGAGGTCCTGATCAAGAGGACTCCGATGGTCTTGTTTTCAATGTTCAATGACCTGAGCCGGCTGGTGATGTCCGTTCCTGAAGAGTACAGGAACGAAATCACAGCTGACAAGGACAGTATCAAGGTAAACCACCGTGGAATCCATCTCGGACTGGTGATTGACAAACGGGAGCCGTTTTCTCTCGTGGCATTGAAGGACGACGGTGAGTCGTTCCTGCCTTTCTACATTTCATTCCATATGGTTCCTGTGGGCATCGACTCGACCCTGTTCCATATCGAGTTGAGTGCCAAGCTGGATTTCATGATGAAGATGATGATCGGCAGCAAGCTGCAGGAAACTGTGGACAGCATAACAGACCAGATCGAAAAGGCCTTGAATACCGGTACTGTGGATTTCCATAGTGCATCAAAAGAGGTATTCAGTTGACAAGTATGGAACTTCCCTTACCGTTTATAGAAGAACTTTCAGCCGCCCTCCCCGAAAAGAAGGCGGCTGAAGTCATTTCTGCCATTTCAGGAACGCCTACTGTGGCTGTTCGGCTCAATCCTCTGAAACTGACAGATGTCGGTATAACCGGGCTGCCTGTACAGGAAGGGGATGCCGGTAGGACTTATTCGAAAAACGGATATTTCCTGTCTTCGAGGCCGGAGTTTGCAGCGGACCCTCTTTTCCATGCAGGTGCATATTACGTACAGGAAGCATCGTCCATGTATCTGGAAAGCATTTCGGAACGGATTTATGCTATGGCAGCCATGAGAAATGACGGGATTTTTGCGGTCCTGGACCTGTGTGCCTCTCCAGGAGGCAAGTCAACCCATCTGCTCTCGATGCTTTCCGCCATTTCCGGTTCCGTCCTTGTCTCTAATGAGGTCATACGTTCCAGAGTAGGGGCATTGTGCGAGAATGTCTCCAAATGGGGATATTCCAATGCTATTGTCACAAGCCAGGATCCTTCAGAGTTCGGAAAGCTCGGACCTTGTTTCGATGTGGCGGTGGTGGATGCTCCCTGCTCGGGGGAAGGTATGTTCCGCAAGGATCCTGAGGCGGTACGGCAATGGTCTCCTGAAAATGTCGATATCTGTGCAGCCCGTCAGAAACGGATACTGGAAGATGTCCTGCCCTCCCTCAAGCCTGGAGGTCTCCTGGTGTATTCGACGTGCACTTTCAACCGGAAGGAGGATGAAGGGACAGTGGATTTCCTGATCTCTTCTGAAGGAATGGAGTTGCTGGATATGAAACATTTCTATCCGGGGGAACAGATGGCCGGAGAAGGCTTCTTCTTCGCTCTTCTGCGCAAAGGCGGGGAGTACGAGGCCGGTACTGCTGGGACTGGAGGATGGCGCCGTACACGGAACAGCGGAAACACATGTTCGGTTCCTTTTGTAAAAGATGGGTTCAGTATGGTCCGTAAGGGCAGCAAGGCATGGGCAATGCCCGCTGTATCTGCAGAATGGATGGCAGAGATGGAACTCAGGCTCAAAGCTGTCCAGTCGGGATGCATGGTCGCATCCCTTGTTTCCGGTGCCGGGGGAAAGATACTTCAGATTCCGGAGCATGCATTGGTGCAGGGAGAGACATATTCCAGAGGCTATTTCCCGGAAAAGGAAATTTCAAGGGAAACGGCCCTCGATTATATATCCAGAGGGCAGATAGTCCTTCAGGATATGCCTTCGGGATATATCTTGCTGACTTATAAGGGTATTCCTCTCGGACTGGTGAAAAACCTCGGCAGGAGATGCAACAACCTTTGGCCGGAAAATCTCCGTTTGAGAAAAAAATTCTGAAAAAAGTGAATTTTTTTTTGGAGGAAAGAAAAAATGCTCTATATTTGCACTCGCTAAAGCAAAAGGGAGCTTAGCTCAGTTGGTTTAGAGCATCTGCCTTACAAGCAGAGGGTCGGGGGTTCGACTCCCTCAGCTCCCACAAAAAAGCAGTCATCCGAAAGGTGGCTGCTTTTTTTTATTATTTTTATTCCCCAAAAACGAGCATATGAAAAAGATCCGTTTTCTCCTGCTGGCAGCAGCTTTTCTTGCAGCCTCTCTCAGATCGGAGGCCCAGGACTTCATTTATACCCCTGAAGACACTGTAGCATATCACCGCGCAATGGAAAGGCTTTTGCCTTATGCCGGACTTTCATCCGGAGACCTAATGGTGAAGGCGGCAATGCTTTTCGAAGGGACACCCTATGTAGCCGGAACCCTTGAAGTAGTCCCGGAAGTTCCTGTCATCGGGCTTTGCAGGACAGACTGCATCCTTTTCGTGGAAATGTGCGTTGCACTGGTGGAACTTGTCCGCGAAAGTGACGGGAAGGTGCCGCCTTTCAGGGTGTATTGCGACCGGATTCTCTCGATGCGCTATCGGGACGGACGGGTGGACGGATATGCTTCCCGCCTGCATTATACCTCGGAATGGATATTGCAGAATTCCGCTGCCGGCCGTATGCGGGAGGTAACGGGAGAGATAGGGGGAAAGCCATTGGAGCAGAAATTCTCGTTCATGACTGCCAATTCCGGCAAATATCCCGCCCTTGCGGACAATCCCTCTGCGGTTGCGCAGATCCGCAGGGTAGAGGAGCGGCTGGATACTGCCACGGAATACTTCTCTATACCTGCGGCCGGGATTCAGGAGAGCCTGATACAGGACGGGGACATGGTCTGTTTTGTGAGCAATGTTTCCGGACTGGACATTACCCATGTGGGCATAGCCGCAAGGGATTCGGACGGCAGCCTGCATTTCATCCACGCCTCCCTGCGGGAGAAGAAAGTCGTATTCGAATCCAAAACCCTCCGGGAATACTGCAGGACCTCCCTCCGCGTAGTGAGGATATTGTAGGGGTGGCAGCACTGAGAGGTGGAGGGCCTGGCATCTTTATAGTCGCTTTATCAGGAGTTTCTTGCTAAACTTCGCGTTATCAACTATTTGCGAAATAATTCTTTGGTAACAACAGGGCTCGCGATGAATTCAAGTCATGTGAGTCTCGAAAATCCTTCACTTTTTTTATGAATGCATAAATAATTGTTATCTTTGTCACGGTAAACACGGGAAGTATGGAGGTCATTTTCGAAAAAGAGTATCTGAGGGTGTTGTATGAAAAGGGGAAATGTTCGGATAAAAAGCATCACTACCAGCCGGGGGTTATACGCAAATATGGTGATATCATAAACCTTATGAAGCGAACGCATAATGTCTTGGGGCTATGCAAGTACAACTCTTTGAGATATGAGAGCCTGAAAGGTGATAAGCTCGGACTATCGTCCGTGAGGGTGAACGACCAATACTGCATCGAGTTTGAGGAACATATGAAGGATGGTGAGGTTATTGCCACAATATGCAACATTACTGATTTGTCAAACCATTACAAATAAATTGACTATGATCGAGATAAAAGGGGTTGATCCCAATATGATTGCCAATAACCTGGAGTCCGCCTATCCGACGCATCCGGGGTCAATACTTAAGGATGAAATCGAGTACAGGGGGATAACTCAGTACAAACTTTCACAGGAGATGGGCATCCCATATACGGCTCTGAATGAGATACTGAACGGGCACCGCCCCTTGACAGAAAGGACGGCCCTGCTCTTCGAGGCCGCATTGGGTGTTGATGCGGAACCGTTGCTAGGGCTGCAGACGGAGTATAACCTGCGCAAGATGCGCAAGGACAGCTCTTTTATGGAGAAACTGGCTCGGCTGCGCAAGGTGGCGGCAGCACTGTGAGGCGGAGGTATTTATGGCATCAGTATTTCATCTTGCCTGGGATGACTCCCCGCACACCGCCTTTGGGACTGGGTGTGTCCCCGATGTAACGTGGGATGAGGTGCATATGCACGTGGAAAACCGACTGGCCAGCTGCAGCATTGACATTGACCCCAATATTGTATCCGTCCGGATGCAGTTCTGAATCCAGCCTTTTCTTCACTTCCCGAAGCAGAGTGTTCATTGCCGAGACTTCCGCTTCTGTCATATCAAAGAAATCCGCAACATGCCTTCTGGGGATGATTAGGGTATGCCCTGGCGATACCGGAAATCCGTCATGAAAGGCTATGAGAGGAGAATCAGTAAGGTAAGACATCTGGATGCTTCGATAGCGGAAAGCCTGAAGAGGTTGTATGATTTCAGGTGTCAGATTACAGGAGAACGGATAGGGGTGGAATATGGATTACCGGTCATTGAGGCGCATCATATTGAATACTTTACGAAATCGTTGAACAACAATGCATCCAATCTGATACTGCTTAATCCGACATTCCACAGGATAATTCATCAGAACAATCCAGTGTTCAACCGGGCCACCATGGCTTTCGAGTTCCAGAACGGGGTAGTGGAAAAAGTGAGACTGGATAGGCACTTGCATTATTAAAATTAATGTATCGTTGATATTGGCTTAAAACACTATTAAACATGGGCATAAAGAGCAAGGCAGACTGTTATATCGCCTTAAGAAGTCTATTAAATCCCGAAATCCACCGAAGTGGGGACGATATGGCCGGCACTTTCCGCAGGTGTGCCATGCTGTTTGCGGTAATGTTCAGATACTCTGTGATTTATGGAAAAGCATCCGATTCACCTGTGGCAGAGGGGAGAAAGGATCGATGCGGGGTGAGAAGAGGAGCGCGGGGGGGTGAAATGCGGAACCTGACTAGAGACCTGTCAGTAACACATGTGTCGGGGATGTATATGCAGATTGTGGGCGGATTCCGACGACAAGTGGAAGATGTTCACTGGCAACGGAATCAACGGAGACTATTCGGTGAATCATTTAACTCGTCAGTTTTAACGGTACACTAATTATAAAAACGCAGCTTCCCTAACATAATGCTTCCAGATATGGCAGTAACTCAGGATTATTTACTTTGAATCTGACTATTGTCCGTCCCAACCTGGTACGATTAATTGGCAGAAGTGACTATCTTTGTAATATGAAACCAGGTGTCCTTAAGATATTGCCGGCTGTCGTGATTTCGGCTGCTGTACTGCTTATGGCCTCCCTTTCGTGTTCGGATGGGAAGGACCGTCCGATTGCATTGCTGGAAAAGGCGGATTCCCTGATGGCTGATAACCCCCAGTCGGCTCTGGATGTGCTGTATTCCATCGGAATCGGGACAAATTCCACTATGAACCGGTATGAACGGGCATATTATGTAGTGCTCATGACCGAGGCTGAATACAGGTGCGGAATGCCTGTCCTCAGGAGTTCGGAAGTCGGTGAGGCGGTCCGGTATTTCCGTAGCAGTATCCGGAAAAGCCTGTATGCAAGGGCCCTGATGATGCAGGGGGCTGTATATCAGGAAATGTCGGATACCATTCTGGCCATTGAAACCTGGCTCGAAGCAATGCCCGGACTGGAAAAGGCCCGCGATTACGGATCCCTCGGCATGCTGCACAGGATGCTGGGTGATATGTATTCGCTTGTGTATAAGGATGATCCAGTGGTGATGGGGGAATATGCCGCGGCCCTGGCCAATTCGGAACTGGCCGGAAACAGCAGGGATATCATGAGGGCGAGCTTTGCCCTTGCCGGAGAGCTTCTGTGCGATACTCTGGAGCAGGCTTCCGTCCATATCATGCGCGGTATGGATATCGCAAAGGAATATGGGGACAGGGAGGCAATGCTCATGGGCTATGGGCTGCTTACCCGCCAATACAACTTGCAGAAAGAGTTCGGGAGGACGCTGGACTGTGTGCGGGAGGCTTATGCGGAATGCGGGGACATAATCGGAAGCGGAACTTCACCTAATCTGCTTGCAGGTATCAGGCTGAACCAGGCAGAAGCATACACATCGCTCGGCCTGTCCGATTCTGCCAAGAGTGTCTTGAACAGTATAGGTCCGTTGCCTGCACCGGAAGACAGTGTACGCCTTTACAGGATCCGGGAGAACATTGCCCGGAATATGCTGGATTTGCAGGCGGCTGAAAGTGAGTCCGAGGCAGGAACGGCTTTGTCAGGACGTCTCGACAGCGCAGCATTCCGTAAACAGATGAGGATAACCGGACTCCTGCTGGAAAATGAAAACCTGAAGTGCCAGGCAAGGGAAACCCGCAGCAGAATGTTGGGCATGGCAGTTTGCCTCATTGCCGTGTTGCTTGTCGCATCCGGCCTTGTGCTTGTGCTCTACTTACGGAACAGGCGTCTCAAACGTGAAAACATTGCCCTGAAAGATTCCATAAGGACATTCGACATTCCGGAATGGACGGCAAAGGAATTCCGTACTGAAGATATTGCCGGACCGGAGATCAATGCAATCCTGCACGATATGGTGGCCCTCATCGGAGAAATGAACGAGGCCTGTGCAAAAGGGGAAAAAGATGCTTCCGGCAGCATCAGGAAGATGCTGGACCGGTATTTCCCCGAAAATGAGGTGCATGTCCGCATCCGCAGGATCTGCGACCTGCTTTATCCGGGAGTCCTCTCCGGAATAGAGACGGGGTATCCCTCGCTGACAGCAAATGATATACTTCTCATTGCGCTTATGGCATGCAGGTTCCCTACAGGTGCCATCTGTGCCATCCGTAGGCTGAATGTCCATTCCCTGAATGTGCAGAAGACCCGTACTGCAAGGAAAATAGCTCCGGACGTACGGCTTTCGGACTTCATTGCCCAAAACTTTCCAGAAAAGTAAAAATATTTCCGGTTAGCATTGCAGGTTTTTTCCGTATTGGATTCTGCCCTCTTCTGCATGGAGGTGGTATTTGCGGTCCATGCTAACATTCTTGTGATTAGCATATGTTGATAATCAGATACTTGCGCTGTGTCTGCTAACATTCCTAATATTTGGAAAGGATGGATATTCCCCCTATGTTTGCGGCATGAAGAATCTTTTGCATGTTTTGAGACTGATGCGCAGACACCTTTCGTTGCGCCTCCTGAATTTCGCAGGGCTTTCCGTAGTCCTTGCAGCCCTTCTGATATCAGTGAACCATGTGATGAGGGAACTGAGCTGGGACAGATACAATACATTAGCCGGACGTATATGGAGGCTTACCATTGCCCCGGAAGGAGGTCCTGTGGACGGGAGGATATGGGGGAATTTTGCCGATGACCCTATCCGGCAGATACCTCAGGTAGAACGGCTTGCAAAACTGCATGAGGTTTACCGTCCGGACCTGAAATTCGGAGGGAAGTTCATGACAGCAGATGAGAAAGTGTTCTATGTGAACAGGGACTTCTTAAGGACGTTTGACATTACAATGCACGATGGAGACCCGGAAGCTGCGTTGGCAGCAGGGGATCAGGTTATAGTCAGCGAAAGTATGGCACGCAAGCTGGCCGCAATGCAGGTTGGGAATGGACTGCAAGGTGACGTAGAGGGGGAGGAGTGGTATGACAGTATAGTGGGGGCTGACCTGGAAGTGGAAGGGGAGGACTTTCACATTTCCGGGATTTTCAGGGATATACCTGAAACCTCCCATTGGAGAGGGGATGTGCTGTTGCCAATGCCTGAGACTATGCAGACATTCTGCTATACATACCTTCTGCTGAGGGACGGAAGTGATCCGAAAGCAGTGGAGAGTGAGGTTACGGATATGCTGAGCGGAATGGTTCAAGGGGAAGAACCCCCTCTTCAGGCACGGCTGATGCCTCTGACCGACATACATCTGTATAGCCGCAATCTCCGGGAGCTGAGTGTAAACGGGAATATTACCTATATCTGGCTGTTGCTGGGTGCCAATGTGTTGCTTCTGGTGGTGGTACTGTTCAATCTTTGGCTCAACACTACCCTTGTCTTTTCGTATAACCGCAGTTTCTACCGTATCCACCGTCTGCACGGAGCCCCTGTTTCCGTGATTCTGAGGTATGAGGCCGTTCAGGCCATGATACTGTGTCTGGCTTCTGTCACTGTGGGGGTGGCTTTGGCTTCGGCAGTGTCAGGATCCGGAATCCTGCCGGGAACTATGGAACTGTTGCCAACCGTTCTTACGGTGCTGTTCTTCATTGCCGTATCCATGTCCGTTGCCCTTCTTCCGGCATTACAGGGTATGGCAATGACCGGCTTTCTCAATGTCCGGGCCATTCACTTTACTTACCGCAATGTCCGATGGATGCTTGTAGTGCAGTATACTGTACTGATAGCTGTTCTCTCCATTGCTTTCGGGATAAGCAGGCAGCTGGGGACAATAGAGGATGTGCAGTCAGGTGGGGACGGACGGGATGTGCTGGTAATGGGCGGTTTGCCGGAATCGGCGATGGAAAGGTATCCGCTTCTGAGGGAGCGCCTTGCCGGGAATCCCCTTGTCCTGGGAATGACAACGTCTTTCCAGTTGCCGGGGGATGCGATACGGGACAATGTGAATGTACGTTGCGGTGGCTCTGCCGAATGGGTCCAGATTCCGGTAATGATGGCCGGAGAAGGTTTTCTGGATTTTTTCCGGATACCTTTGCTCGCAGGTGAGGACTTTTCTCCTTTGAACTACGGTTTTGGAGAGGAACAGGCGATGTTGAGGGATTTCCTTATGACTGGGAAACAGTCGGACAGGACGGAAGAATACATCATTAACCGAAAGGCATTGACGGCTCTTGGATTCAACGATCCGCAGGAAGCGGTAGGGGAGCCTCTGGAACTCAGGCAGGGCACTCTTGACTATATAAGCAGGGGAGTTATTGCCGGAGTTTCGGACGATTACAATTATACAGGGGTCTTTGCGGATACTCCTCCGATGATTATGCTTCAGCGGAACATGTTCCAGTTCTGCCTTATGGTACGTATAGATGTTTCTGAATACCGGGAGGCTGTCAGTGTTCTGGAGGAGGCCTGGGCGGAGGTCTTTCCTGACCGGGAGAGTGAGTTCGTCCCTCTCAGCGGGATATACAGGTCATTGTACCGCAACGAGTACAATGCGAGGGAACTTGTGTCGCTTTTCGCCGTGCTGTGTTTCGTCATAGCCGATCTCGGCCTGATTGTGTTCATGGCTTTCATCATAAGGCGGCGCACAAAGGAAATAGCCGTAAGGAAGATAAACGGGGCCTCTGCCGGTACGATAATTTGTATGCTGAATGTCAATTTCATCCGCTATGTCTGTATCGCTTTTGCAGTAGCAGTGCCGGTATCGTGGTATATCCTGAATATATGGCAGCGGAGGTTCGTCTGCAAAGCCAGTCCCGAGTGGTGGCTGTTCCTTCTGGCAGGCCTTTCAGTGATGTTGTTGTCCATCCTTTCGGTATCGTTCCAGAGCTGGCGGGCCGCCAACCTTAATCCGGTCAAAGGACTCGGGAAGTAGGGGGAGGAGGACAGTGCGCCTTATACCTTTTCCCGAAAATATGTATCTTTACAAAAAATTATGAATTGCTTAACGTGAAGTATATATGGAATTCCGTATTCTGTTTCTGTCTTTTCTCCTTGCCTCCAATGTGCTTTTAGGGGCGCAGAATGTTCAGGAAACCGATTCCCTCCTAAGGAGGGCGTATGATATGGACCAGAAAGTCAGGGCCGAGTCAATGAGTCTGGTAAACAGGTTGAACAGTGCCGGGGTAAGCGGTGTTCCTGACTCCGTGATAGATTCTCTCATGCTGCTGCAGGAGCAGACGCAGGCAATCGACAGGGAGAACCGGGCCCTTGTGGCTTCAGTATTGAAAGGCGGCCTGCCCGAAGGACTGTCACAGCAATCCTATAAGGCAATATGGCTGATTATAGACCATGCGGATCTGAAATTCCAGAAAAGACATTTGCCTATAATGGAGAAAGCTGCACGGAAACAGTTGATAAGTGCCAATGAATTGGCAGTCCTGACAGACAGGATCAGAATGAAGGAGGGCAAGCCTCAGAAGTATGGGACACAATCCTATACCGTTACTGCGGATGGCAGACAGGTTATCTATATCTGGCCTGTGGAAGATGCCGCAAAACTGGATGAGCTGCGTGAGGAGATAGGGACGGTAAGTATCGGAACGTACATCAGTATCCTGAAGGAAACGGCCGGTTGTGAGGTTATATACGATCCTGAACTGACAGTCCGTCAAATGAAGAAAATGGGAATTCGGTGAAATTTGAGTAATTGTAAATTACTTCATAACTTTGCAGTATTAAAGTTTGTATTATGAGACGTATAGCTATCATATCTTTGCTGCTGGCATGTGTGGTGTCGAATGCAGCCGAAAAGAAGGAGGATTGCCGCCTCCTTTCCCCGAACGGAAAACTTGCTTTGGAATTCAGTCTTACGGAGAAGGGTGAGCCGGAGTACTTCCTGTCTTTCAACGGGGTGAATGTACTCGACAAGAGCCGTTTGGGATTTGATATACGGCATGAGGGGGGAGTCAATGACATTCAGCATTTCATGCCGGGATGGACCGTCAGGGAAAGCAATACTGTCCTGCGTCCTTCGCAGATGAAGAGCGGTTTCCGTCTCGACAGTGTGACCAGAGCCGCAGTGGATTATACCTGGGAGCCGGTCTGGGGAGAGGAAAAGGAAATCCGGGACCATCACAACGAGATGGCGGTATATCTGAGCCAGCCCGACATATATTCTTCCGATTCGGCGCGCAGGACGATTGTGATACGTTTCAGACTGTTTGACGACGGTCTGGGCTTCCGCTATGAATTCCCCAAGCAGAAGAACCTGAATTACTTCACTATTGCCGAAGAACTCACGGAATTTGCATTGAGCGAAGACCTGACTGCGTTCTGGATAGGAGGGGACTATGATGCAAACGAATTCATCTACGAGAAATCCCCTATAAGCAGGATTGCCGAACTGTATCCCGATTTCGACCGCAGCGGCAACTCATGCATCTGTCCGATGCCTGTGCCTGGGGTACAGACTCCCGTTATGATGAAAAGGGATACCGGTGGCCTTTACATGAATATCCATGAGGCAGCGCTGAACAACTATTCTTCCATGCAGCTGGAAGTCAGGGAAAATGGAGAGGGCAAGACCAAGTTCGTATCCCATCTGGTTCCGGATGCCCTGGGGAACAAAGGCTATATCCAGACTCCGCACACTTCGCCGTGGAGGACAGTGATAGTCACCGACAATGCCCCGGCTGTTCTGGAAAGCCGTCTGATCCTCAATCTGAACGAGCCTTGCGCCATAGAGAATACCGACTGGATACGCCCCCAGAAGTTTGTAGGAGTATGGTGGCAGATGTTCGCTCCGGGTCAGGGTACATGGTCCTATACCAATGAGCCCAATGTGCAGATCGGGATTACCGATTATACCAAGACCAAACCGAACGGCACCCATGCGGCAAATACGGAAAATGTGAAGAAATACATTGATTTCGCTGCGGAGAACGGTATCGAAGGTGTCCTGGTGGAAGGCTGGAACCAGGGTTGGGAAGACTGGTTCGGGCAGTTCAAGGAATTCGTCTTCGACTTCATTACGCCTTACCCTGATTTCGATGTAGCAGAATTGAGGGATTATGCTAAGTCGAAAGGGGTACAGCTGGTGATGCACCATGAGACTTCGGGATCTACCCTGAACTATGAAAGATACCTCGACAGGGCTTACCAGTTCATGAATGACAACAACTATTCCGTGGTCAAGAGCGGATATGTGGGGCCTATCATTCCGAGGGGCAGCCACCATTATGACCAGCCTACGGTAAACCATTTCCTGCATTGTATCAGGCGTGCCGCCGAGTACGGTATAATGATAGATGCGCATGAGCCGGTGCGGCCTACCGGAATGCACCGCACATATCCGAATTATCTGGCTGCGGAATCGGCAAGGGGTACTGAGTTCGAGTCCATGGGGTTGGTAGGGAATCCTCCGGACCACACTACCATCCTTCCGTTTACCCGTTTCATGGGCGGTCCCATGGACTATACCCCGGGTATCTTCGAAGGGGATATGTCCTACTATGATCCGAATGCCGATGGCCATGTGCATACGACTCTGGTAAAGCAGCTTGCATTGTATGTCGTGCTCTATTCTCCGTTGCAGATGGTGGCGGACCTGCCTGAGAATTACAGGCGCTATTATGACGCTTTCACTTTCATACGGAATGTGCCCACTGACTGGGACTATACAAAGGTCCTGGAAGCGGAACCA
The DNA here is from genome assembly GCA_964640305.1 of uncultured Muribaculaceae bacterium. Lineage (GTDB taxonomy): Bacteria > Bacteroidota > Bacteroidia > Bacteroidales > UBA932 > Coprenecus. The sequence goes on from CAZXFF010000006.1 coordinate 45,959, forward strand.
GGAGATTATATCACTACAGCCCGCAAGGAAAAGGGTGCCGACAGATGGTTTATCGGGGCGATTACGGATGAGAATGCGAGGAGGGCAATTATAGATTTTTCACTCCTCCCGCTGACTCCCGGCAAGCAATACACCGCTACCATATATGCGGATGGGGAAGATGCTTCCTGGGACGAGAATCCGAAGAGCTACAGAATCTCCGAGACTGTAGTCACTTCCGGTTCCAAACTGGAGATCCCCCTGGCACGTAGCGGAGGGGCTGCAATAGAGTTGCGTTAGGGCAGCGGACATGCAGCTGCTTACCACCCGAAGTTGAAGGACAGGCCGAGCACATGGACATATTGTGTCTGCTTGGTCAGGTAAACGGTATATACGCTTCCGTCTGAGCCGTGAGTGTCGTCTACCTTACGGGAGTTCCTTATATCGAAATAGTAATAGAGTTCCATTCCGAAATTGTCAGTGGCATCCCATTTAAGGCCGAGGGAGAATCTCGTACGGTCTATGAATGCCCCTCCCCCGTATGTTCCGGTATTCAGGGTATTTGAAAGTTCAGTAAAGAAATAGGGGGACAGGTCCGTGTGGGGAATCTCGTAATCGACCTTGAATTTGGAACGGATTATCCATTCGTATTTGGGCAGGACGTCTGGGTCCGGTCCCCATGCCCTTATGTTTACCAGCGGTCTCTCGGTAAGCGAGAATTTCCAGTTCCCGTATTCTATTTGCCCTTTCAGATCGGAAAAGACCCTGTGGCGGTACTCCCAGTGGGCATCGTACCACACTTGTCCCTGTGTGAGGAAGGACATGAAGATATATCCGGCGGATACGGAGAAGTAATCGCATACTTCATAGCCCAAGGACCCCAGCAGGTAATTGCGGTCTATCCTGCTGAGATTGTTCCTGAACCTCAATTCATTGTTGACGGTGAAGGATAGCCTGTCCGTAATAGGTATGTCGAAATCCACATCGACGCGGCCCCTTACATCTGCAGGAACGGTTTTTTCGATTGTTTCCACTTCGGGAACTTCCTGCGCAATTACCGGCATCATGGACGCAGGTGCCAGTAATGTGGCCAGTATAAGCAATATAAGAAAATGTCTCATCATGGATAATCTGTGTTATCGGACAAAGATGAGAACAATTTCTTAATTAAATCTAAAACGATATTACAATTTTATTAAAAAAAAGGGAGGGACTGTAAGCCGAGTTCTGTACCGGCAGATGCCGGCCTCTATCATTTATCTGAGCGGCCTACCCCCCGGCAAAGGACGGGCAGCCCTTATGTGCCGGTATATTTGGCCTTGCAGGTCGCAGGCGGATACTCCAGCCATGTCACCATGGATGGACGCAGGCTCTTACCCTGCATTTTCACCCTTACCCCTGGCGGGGCGGTTATTTTCTGTTACCCGTGACGTAAACTTGCGCCTACCTGTGCTTTCCACAGTGCGATGCCCTGTCCTGCCCGGACTTTCCTCTGCAGTGCAGCGATAGAGCGTCCCACCCTTTGAGTATTGTCAAAAAACGTGTTTCTATTTTCCGTATCTGGCTATATTGCGTTCCAGTTCCCTGCGTATGCGGGGAGACAGTTGGCAATGTTCGTGGCATTGCATATCGTAATTCCATATCCGTGCCACGCAGTAGTTGGAATGTTTGCATCCGCTTACGGTGCATGTACCGTCCTTGAGTTTGTTTACGAAATCCGTATCGTAAACGAGAGGCCTTGCCATTTCCACGAATTCGAAACCTGCACCCAGCACCTTGTTTATGCTGTCAAGGGAGTTCAAGCCTCCCACAAATGCCAAAGGCATCTTGAGGGCTTTGCGGAACCGGATGCTGTCATCGAAGAAGAATGCCTCTTTGAACGGTTCGTCCTTTATCATCATTTTGCCGAACATGGAGACCCCGATCTTGAGCCACCACAGGCTTTTCCAGGGCATATATCCGGTAAGGGTATTGATAGGCATGGCCCCGCGCATCACATACATTGGGGCCCTGCTGACAAATCCTCCACTGAGGACCAGGCAGTGGGCTCCGTCCTGCTCGAGCCTCTGCGCTACTTTTATGCAGTCTTCCACTTCCAGTCCTCCCTTGAATCCGTCTCTGGTATTGGTCTTGACAAGTACGGCGATGTCGTCTCCGGCAGCTTTCATGACTTCTTCCATCACCATATCCATGAAAATCATCCTGTTTTCAAGTTTTCCGCCGAATCTGTCCTTCCTGTGGTTGGTATAAGGGGACAGGAACTGGGAGATAAGGTATCCGTGGCCGGCATGGATTTCTACTGCATCGAAACCTCCGTCGCGGGCTATCCTTACGGCGTTTCCGAAGTCCTTTACTATCTGCTTTATTTCATCTTCCCTCAGGCCGTGTACAAAAGTAGGGGAGTAGAGGTTGAATCCTCCTGATGCTCCGACAGGTCTCTGCCCGCAGTACATTCTGTGTGACATGTTGCCGCAGTGCCCCAACTGGATACATGCTTTTGCTCCGGCTGCGTGGATGGAGTCGGTAAGGTCCCTGAGGCCGGGAATGATTTCCGGTCTCATCCAGAGCTGCCTGTGGAACGAAAGTCCGCTTTTGGATACGGATGCATAGGCGACTCCGGTCATGCCGACTCCGCCTCTGGCAAGAGCGGTATGGTATTCCTTGAGCTGAGGGGTAGGAACGTGGCCGTCGCACATCCCTTCGTAAGCGGAGGCCCTGATAACGCGGTTCTTCAGTTCCAGAGGACCGATTTTGGCAGGGGTAAACAAAATTGAATCCATGATATGCTAATATATAAAAGGAATGACTCTTTTTCTTTTGAGGGAAGTAAAGCTTTCCCCGAATTCTTCAGTATATTTTTCGTATAGGGAGTTGGCTCTCGGAGCCAGATTTGCAAATGTCCACATGCAGAAGATTGCACCGGGCACCGACCACGTCAGTATAGCGAAACCGAACCATTCGGTTATTTCCCCGAAATAGTTGGCTGATGATACATATCTGAACATGCCTCCCATCGGTATGTAATGCTTTGTATCTCCAGGTTTCCTGAGATGCCTGATGATGTGGTCGGACTGGAGGTTTACTATCATCCCGAAAAGGAATATGACGGTACCTGCTATGAACTGCGGCGAATACAGCCATTCTGCATCGTAACGTCCGGGTACTATCTCTTCCGAAAAATGGAAAAGCCATGCGGCCTGGAGATATGTATTGACAAGATTGAATACTATCCCCATGGCCATGACAGCAATCGGCATCTTGCTTTTGCCTTTCATCAGGAAAGGGAAGATGAGCGATCTCTGGAAATAGTGGATAAGGAACAGGGATGCCATTACCGTCACAGCTATGTTCTCATAGCCTTTTTCAACAATGAAGAAAACCAGCATGGCAAGGAATGAAGGGACTTCCATCAGAACCCATGCCACTTTGTTGTTTATCATGGGTCCCCATCCTTTCGTACGGAGGTATCCGTAACCTGCTTTGAAATACTGCAATGCCACGAAAACTATTACGGCCAGAATGGCCATCACCTCCATGGTTACTTTGAACACTTGAAAATCGTACACAATTATAAAGGTTTTAGGTTTATACTGGTAAGGAATACAGTCGTATCGGCAATCTTCCCTTCGATGAAATGGCGGCCTTCTCCGGTCTCGGCATGGTACAGGCTTACCTTTTCACCGAGCCTTGCTTCATGGTTGAAGTTTATGCTGTAGCTGTCTATTGATGAATGCATAAGTATCTCAGGACTGATGCTGTCGAATGCCCATTCGATGTATTTTGCATTGTTGACATGCATGTTGAAATCCAGATCCGAATACAGGACTTCCTTTTCCCGTACAAGCTCCATACCGGAGGGCGATCTGAGTTTCCCGCAATGCTCTGGAACAGCATCCCGCTCCAGTGCAGTGGAAAGTCCTTTGTCTCCAAGGACATGTTCTGGACGCAGGAGCCTTCTGGTACCGATATCCATTATGAGCCAGGAACTGGTTGAGGCTATAAGCAGCTCTCCTGTACCGGCATTGCGGACTTCGAAGTCCCTCAGCGAAAACACACCGTCCCGTCCCTTGTGCCATGTCTCCATTTCCACTACATCGTCCCACACCGGAGATTTAAGGAATCGGACATCCATTCTGGAAAGGACCCAGACACTGTTGGATTTCAGGAGTTCGCTGTACCCGAAACCTATTGCGGTTGCATGCATATAAGCGATCTCCTGAGCATGGGACATGAAAGAGAAAGCCCTGCACCGCTTGTTGGTGTCAACATCCGATGTGTTGATTTTATATTGTATTTTCAGACTGTTCATGGCCTAAGAAAAAATTGAACTCACAAAGATAGTCATTTAACAAAATCTGAAATTATTTTTTTTGCATAGTTTTATTTTTTGCCATAACTTTGTTCCCCCGTAAGTAATATAATTGTTTATGTCAGTCAAATATGTATTCGTTACGGGAGGAGTTACCTCATCTTTGGGAAAAGGAATAATTTCCGCTTCATTGGCAAAGCTCCTGCAGTCCAGAAACCTTCGTGTCACCATCCAGAAATTCGATCCGTACCTGAATGTGGATCCCGGTACGCTTAATCCCTACGAGCATGGGGAATGCTTTGTTACCGAAGACGGGGCAGAGACTGACCTGGACCTTGGCCATTATGAACGTTTCCTGAATATATATACATCCCGTTCCAATAACGTTACCACAGGTAAAATATACCGTACTGTCATAGACAAGGAAAGGCAAGGTGCATATCTTGGCAAAACTGTCCAGATCATACCCCACATTACCGATGAGATCAAGCGCAGGATGCTGCTGCTCGGCAAAAGCGGACAGTACGATGTGGTCATTACCGAAATTGGCGGAACGGTAGGGGATATCGAGTCCCTCCCTTTTGTGGAGGCGATGCGTCAGCTGCAGTGGGAACTTCCCGATGAAGACTGCCTTGTCATACATCTGACACTGGTGCCTTACCTGAGTGCAGCCAAGGAACTCAAGACAAAGCCGACCCAGCATTCCGTTAAGCTCCTGCAGCAGGACGGAGTACAGCCGGATATCCTTATCTGCCGTACCGAACACAGTATTACCCCCGACATACGCAAGAAACTGGCATTGTTCTGCAATGTCAGACAAAATGCCGTGATCGAGTCAATAGATGCAGATACCATATATAAAGTGCCTCTGCTGATGAGAGGCGAGAAACTGGATGAGATTGTTCTTGAAAAGTTCGGTCTGACAGATCTCCCGGCTCCTGATCTCACAAAGTGGACAGGATTCCTGGACAAATATTCCCACCCGGAGCACAACGTTACAATCGCCCTTGTCGGCAAATATGTCGAACTTCAGGATGCATACAAGTCAATACTAGAAGCATTCATACATGCAGGGGCTGCAAATAACTGCAAGGTGAAGGTAGTGCCTATCCACAGCGAATTCATAACAGATGATAATGTCTCGGAAAAGCTTTCGGGAATGGACGGGGTCCTCGTTGCTCCAGGTTTCGGAGAGAGAGGTCTCGAAGGGAAGATCAGGGCGATAAGGCATGCAAGGGAAAACGACATTCCGCTTTTCGGAATATGTCTCGGCATGCAGATGGCAGTCGTGGAATTTGCAAGGAACGTTCTGGGACTGGGCGATGCAATGTCGACAGAAGTGGAAGCCAATACTCCACATCCCGTAATTGACCTTATGGCTGACCAGAAAGCCATAACGATAAAGGGCGGGACAATGCGTCTCGGGGCATACCAGTGTGAACTGGAAGACGGATCCCTGGCCGCAAGGATATACGGCAAACCGCTGATTTCCGAGAGACACAGGCACCGTTACGAACTGAACAACGAATATGTGCCTCTGTTGAACGAAAAAGGTATGAGGACTTCCGGACGCAATCCCGAAACAGGTCTTGTGGAAATTGTGGAAATACCTTCACATCCCTTCTTTATCGGAGTCCAGTTCCATCCCGAATACAAGAGTACGCCTGAAAATCCACAGCCGATTTTCGTGGCTTTCGTGAAAGCTGCCCTGGAATACCGTGAAAAGAACAATGCATAGCAGATGAAAATATATCTTCCCGCAGCATTATTCCTCCTGTCAGCAGCCCTTTTGCTTTCCATGTCAATAAAAGCGGAGACACCTCCGCCTGCAGTGGAGAATTACGTCCTGACATCCAAAGAGGCATTCAAGCATGACATGTCCTCCTACACCCAGGGACTCTTCTTCTATAACGGGGAGATGTATGAAAGTGCAGGGCAATATGGATCTTCTTCTTTCAGAAAGGTGGACCCTGTAACCGGAAAAGTCCTGAAGTCAATACAGTTTCCTCCTGAATATTTTGCAGAAGGATCATGTGCAGTAGACGGCAGGGCATATGTACTGACGTGGAAAGAAGGCCTGTGCATGGTCTATGACCTGACTTCTTTCGTTAAGCTTGCGGAATTCCGCTACAGCGGGGAAGGATGGGGACTGACTACCGACGGTAAATCCCTGATAATGAGCAATGGCACATCTACATTGTCATTCCGTGATCCGATGACTTTCCTGGAGCAGTATACACTGCAGGTCAGGTTGGACGGGAAGCCGGTACAGTTTCTGAATGAACTGGAATACATCGACGGGAAAATCTGGGCGAATGTCTATGGACTGGATTTCATCGTCATTATAGATCCGGCAACAGGGAATGTCACAGGCAGGATAGACTGCCGCGGATTGCTGGATGCGAAATACAGGACCAGGAATATAGACGTTTTCAACGGAATAGCATACAACCCTGAAGACAACTCGATATATCTTACCGGAAAATATTGGCCGATCATATACAAGGTTACAATAAAAAGAGCTGAAGATGAGTAATTTCAGAATCCGTGCGTTGCATGAGTTTTCGACGCACAAGTCCGAAAGGTTTTTTGAAGAGGACCGTCCGGTTTCCGAATATTTCGGAGAGCATGTATTCGATATGGAGAAAATGCGCAGGTATTTGTCCCCGGATGCCTATTCCGCAGTCCTTTCATCCCGGAAAGATGGTGTAGGAATAGACAGGAAGTACGCAGACCAGATTGCTGCAGGCATGAAGACATGGGCAGTCAAGATGGGAGCAACGCACTATACACACTGGTTCCACCCCATGACAGATTCAACCGCTGAAAAGCATGAAGCTTTCATAGATAGGGATAAAGACGGGAACCTGTTTGAGAATTTCAACGGAAATTCCCTTGTACAGCAGGAGCCGGATGCCTCCAGTTTTCCGAACGGAGGACTCAGAAACACTTTTGAAGCGAGAGGATATACTGCGTGGGATCCAAGTTCCCCTGCTTTCATAATAGACAATACTCTTTGTATCCCCACGATTTTCGTTTCCTATACAGGAGAATCCCTGGATATGAAGACCCCTATGCTCAAGTCGCTGAGAGCCATAGACAAAGCTGCGACAGACCTGATCCGGCTTTTCGACAAGAATGTCAGGAAGGTGGACTGCATGATTGGACCTGAACAGGAGTATTTCCTCATTGATGACGCGTTTTTCCGTGCACGTCCAGACCTTCAGATATGCAACCGGACTTTGATAGGACACACTGCAGCGAAGGACCAGCAGCTGGAAGACCATTATTTCGGTACCATTCCTTCTAGGACCATGGCATTCATGAAGGATTTCGAGACATGTGCCTACAAATTGGGGATCTTGCTGAAAACCAGACATAACGAGGTCGCTCCAAATCAGTTCGAGTGTGCTCCCCTGTATTGCGAAGCAAACCTTGCCATAGACCAGAACCTGATTCTGATGCTGCTTATGCGCAAGGTGGCCAAGAAGCACCATTTCAAGGTCCTCTTTCACGAGAAGCCTTTCCTCGGTGTAAACGGATCAGGCAAGCACTGTAACTGGTCGCTGGTGACCGATACAGGGGTAAACCTTCTGGCTCCTGGCAGGACTCCCCGTACGAATCTGCAGTTCCTGAGCGTTTTCGTGTCAGTGATCAGGGCTGTATCCGAACACCATTCCCTGCTGATGTCTACAGTCGCTACCTTGAACAATTCATACCGCCTTGGCGGCAACGAAGCGCCCCCTGCAGTAATGTCGGTTTTTATCGGCACAACGCTGGACAGGGTTCTTGACAGCATAGAAGGGATGGATGAAAGGGAAATAAACGGGGCAGAAGGACACCGTCTTAACATAGTAAAGGAAATTCCCGAAATCCTGCCGGACAATACTGACCGGAACAGGACTTCTCCATTTGCCTTCACAGGTAACAGGTTCGAATTCAGGGCAGTGGGGTCTTCAGTGAATATCTCGTACCCGATGTTCGTCCTGAATACTGCAGTCGCCCAGCAGCTCAGGCGTTTCAAATCGATGGTGGATGGTCTTATTGCTTCCGGAGAAAAGCAGGAAGATGCAGTCTTCAAGGTAATACGCCAGTTTATAACCGAGTCCAGGAAAATACGATTCGAAGGCAACGGCTACAGCAGGGAGTGGCAGGAAGAGGCAGCCTCCAGAGGACTTGAAGCGGTCAGGGATGTGCCTTCCGCGAATCTTACCCTTCTGCGTCCGGAGACCATATCCCTTTTCGAAGAGTTCGAAGTCTTGTCGGCAAGGGAACTACATGCCCGTTGCGAGGTCCTTCAGGAAACCTATACCAAGAAGCTGCAGATCGAAGCGAGGGTCTTGGGTGATCTGATAGTGAATCACGTGATACCGACAACAATCAAATTCCAGAATACCCTTATCGACAATGCCCGCGGGCTTAGGGACCTTTTCGGAGAGGAAAGGCTTGAGTCCATTTGCGGTTCACAGCTCAGGCTTATTGAAAAGATTTCCGGTTATGTCGAAAATCTCAGGGTACTGGTGCATGACATGATTGCCGAACGGAAGAAAGCCAATCTTATTGAAGACCAGAACGAGAAGGCAAAAGCATACACATCATGCGTGCTTCCGTATATGGAGAAGATACGTACCGTTTCCGACAAGCTGGAAATGCTTGTAGATGATGAAATGTGGCATCTTCCCAAATACCGTGAAATGCTTTTGAGCAGGTAACGACGGGTGACAGGTTCTGATTCAGGTGTGTTTGTTCTTCTGTGTGCAGGACAATCCAGCCTCTTGCCGTTTTTTCAGGAAAATCGGTAAATGAATAAAATTGTTCGATATTTCCCTTTTTATCATTAATTTCGCAGGTTTGAATTTATAAGTAGAATTAAGTAGTTTTTTTATGGAGCTGTCAGCTAAATACAATCCTGCGGAAGTCGAGGATAAATGGTATTCTTATTGGTTGAAAAACAAATTCTTTCACTCGGAGCCTGATTCGAGGGAGCCTTATACAGTGGTAATACCGCCGCCCAATGTGACAGGAGTACTTCACATGGGACACATGCTCAACAATACTATTCAGGATGTCCTTGTGCGCAGAGCAAGAATGCTCGGCAAGAATGCCTGCTGGGTACCAGGTACTGACCATGCATCCATTGCGACAGAGGCGAAGGTAGTGGCAAAGCTGAAAGCAGAAGGCATTGACAAGGCATCGCTGACGAGAGATGAATTCATGAAGCATGCCTGGGAGTGGAAGGAAAAGCACGGCGGCATCATTCTCGAGCAGCTCAAAAAACTAGGGGCTTCATGTGACTGGGACAGGACCCGTTTTACCATGGATCCGGCGCTTAGTGAGGCAGTAATAAACACTTTCGTATATTTCTACAAGAAAGGATATATCTACAGAGGGATCCGTATGGTAAACTGGGATCCCCAGTCCCTGACAGCGGTCAGCGACGAAGAAGTTATCCACAAGGAGACCAAATCGAAACTGTATTACCTGAGATACATGGTGTCTGAAGGTGGCAAACCTTCAGACAAGGACTATATAGTGATAGCTACAACCCGTCCTGAGACCATCATGGCTGATGCGGCTGTATGCATAAACCCTGAGGACCCCCGTTATACCCACCTCAAGGGTAAAAAGATTTTCATCCCGTTAATCAACAAGGAGATACCCATTATCGAGGACTCGTATGTTACAATGGATTTCGGTACAGGTTGTCTGAAGGTCACACCTGCACACGATGTGAACGACTACGAAATAGGAATCCGCCATAACCTTCCTGTTATTGATATAATAGACGATCATGGCCGGTTGAACGAAAAGGCCCAGATCCTCGTAGGCGAAGACAGGTTTGCAGCACGCAAGAAGATAGTGAAGATGCTTGCCGAAGCAGGACAGCTCGAAAAAGAAGAGGATTACATGTCTCCAGTGGGTCACTCCGAGAGGACAAATGCGGTGATAGAGCCCAAACTCTCCCAGCAGTGGTTTATCCGTATGGAAGCACTGGCCAAGGATTCTCTTGCCAGGGTGGAAAGCGGGGAAATCAAGCTTATTCCTGAAAAATTCAAGAATACTTACCGTCACTGGATGGAGAATGCCCGCGACTGGTGCATATCCCGCCAGCTTTGGTGGGGACAGCAGATCCCTGCATACTATCTCCCGGACGGCAGGTATGTTGTAGAGGCTACTCCCGAGGCTGCTCTTGAGGCTGCCAGGAAGTTGGATCCGGACATCCAGGCTTCGGATCTGAAGAGGGATGAGGATGTACTCGATACCTGGTTTTCTTCATGGCTGTGGCCGATTTCGGTTTTCGATCCGGCCAAGCCGGGCTTTCCTGAAAAGGAAGGCAATGCCGACCTGAAATACTATTATCCGACCAACGATCTGGTAACGGCTCCGGATATAATTTTCTTCTGGGTAGCCAGAATGGTAATGGCCGGAAATGAATTCATGGGCAAGATACCTTTCCGTAACGTATATTTCACCGGTACCGTAAGGGACAAGCTGGGCAGGAAGATGTCCAAGTCTCTCGGTAACTCGCCTGACCCCATCCTGCTTATGGACCAGTACGGGGCAGATGGAGTAAGGATAGGAATGCTTCTGTGTACAGCGGCCGGAAACGATATACTTTTCGATGAATCTCAGGTAGAGCAAGGACGCAATTTCTGCAACAAGATATGGAATGCCTACCGTCTTGTCAAAGGATGGGAGGCGGATGCTGCCCTTGCGCAGCCGTCCCATTCTGCAGCAGCTGTAAAATGGTTTACATACAAGCTGAACAGGGAGATAGTGACTGTAAACGACCATTTCTCCAAATTCAGGATTTCGGATGCCCTTATGGCTATCTACAAGCTGTTCTGGGATGATTTCTGCGCATGGTATCTGGAGATTGTGAAGCCTGCGTACGGACATCCAGTAGATAAGGCTACCTATGATGCTACTATCGGATTTTTCGATACCCTGCTGAAGCTTCTGCATCCTATAATGCCTTTCATTACCGAAGAACTCTGGCACAATATTTCTGACCGTCCCGAAGGTGCTACTATCATGTTCGAGCAGGTTCCGCAGGGCGGAGAGTTCGATGAACGCTTCATTGCCGGCTTCGACAAGGCGGTCGAGACAATCGCAGCCATCAGGAATATCCGTCAGAAGAAGGGAATATCACCTAAGGAGCCCCTTTCGCTTATGGTGAAGGGAGATTTTCCGGAATCCCTATCTGAAGTAATCACTAGAATGGGCAATATCTCCGGAATTTCCAGAGTTGATGAGTTCGGCGGCAAGGAACTTGGAGTTTCTTTCCTGGTGGGAACCACCGAGATGTTCGTACCTATGGAAGGAAAGGCTGATACTGCTGAAGAGCTTGCAAAGGCAAAAGCGGATCTGGAAAGATACCGCAATTTCCTTAGGGGTGTGGAGACCAAACTTTCCAATGAAAAATTCGTGAAGAATGCTCCGGAGGCTGTGGTGAAGAATGAGGAAAAGAAACGTGCGGATGCACTTGCGAAGATAGAGAGTCTGACCAAAACCGTAGAATTGTTAAGCAAGTAGTCCGATGTTCTGTTCTTCCGAAACATTTATAGAAGTAAGATATTACGAGACTGACCAGATGGGTATAGTCCACCACTCCAACTATGTACGCTATTTCGAGTGCGGTAGGCACAAGTTCCTGATCGATGCCGGCCTCCCTATTACGGAGCTGGAAAGGCAGGGAATAATGATGCCTGTAGTTTCTGTGGAGGTCAATTACAGGACTCCGGCCAGGATGGGGGATGTGTTGAGGGTTGTTTCCAGGGTCGAAAAGGAGCCTATGGCCAGGATCGAAGTACTTACGGATATATACCGCTGTCAGGATGGGGAAAAAGTATGTGACGGCAAGGTTGTACTTGGATTCATCCACAGCGATACGCGCAGGCCTACCCGTGTCCCGAAAGCTTTTCTGGATGCATTTTACAAATTAAGCGAAAAACAGGCGGATGATATCGATAAATAATGTCACTGTCGCTTTTGGCGGTGTCCCGCTCCTTGAGGATATAAACTTCCATATCAATGACGGGGAACATCTGGCCCTCACCGGGAAAAACGGTGCCGGGAAAAGTACGCTTCTGAAACTGATTGCAGGAGTGGAACATCCTGCTTCCGGGACGGTGATGATGACAAAGGGGACCAGAGTCGGATATCTGCCGCAGATAACGGATTATGCGAAGGAAGAGACTGTAATCGATGCGGCCATGTCTGTTTTCGCTGCGCAGTTCGGAATGGAGGAAAGGGTGGATGCGATTGGAAGGGAACTGGCTGAGAGGACTGATTATGAGTCTGCTTCATACCATAAGCTGATTGTTGAACTAAATGATCTGAATGACAGGCTCTCCATATTGAGGACAGAGTCGCCACAGGTTATAGCCGAGAAGACGCTTGTGGGGTTGGGATTCAGAAAAGGTGAGTTGGGCAGGAACCGCAGTACTTTCTCCCAGGGTTGGAACATGAGGGTGGAACTGGCAAAGGTTCTCTTGTCCAAGCCTGATGTGCTTCTGCTGGACGAACCTACCAACCATCTGGATATCGAATCCATACAGTGGATAGAGAACTACCTGGCTTCATACAGGGGTGCGCTTGTCCTTATCTCACATGACCGTCGTTTCCTGGACAATGTTACATCCAGGACTGTGGATATAGTCCTCGGTAAGATTTATGACTATAAGGTCTCTTATTCCAAATACGTCGAATTGCGCAGGGAGAGGATGGAACAGCAGAAGGCGGCATATGAGAATCAGCAGAGGATGATCGAGAAAACGGAGGAGTTTATAGAGCGCTTCCGTTACAAACCCACGAAATCAAATCAGGTCCAGTCCCGTATCAAACAACTTGAGAAGATAGAGAGGATAGAAATAGATCTTGATGACAAGTCGGCGCTCAACGTCAGGTTTGCACCGGCCCCAAGATCAGGTCAGGTGGTTTTCTCTGCCAAGGGACTTACGGGCGGATACCGGTCCGGGGAAGGAGACGGCCGACCTCCAAAGGTGGTTTTTTCGGATGTGGATCTGACAGTGGAAAGAGGGGAGAAGGTTGCATTCGTGGGCAGGAACGGAGAGGGCAAGAGTACGATGATGAAGATCATTACCGGAGAGCTGCCTGTACTTGCAGGAGAGGCAGGTACAGGATATAATGTGGCTCTTGGTTACTATGCGCAGAATCAGGAAGATGTCCTGGACAGGAACGACACTGTCTATGATACATTGGACAAGGTGGCTGTCGGGGATATCCGGACCAGACTGAGGGATATTCTCGGGGCTTTTCTCTTCAAGGACAATGATATTGATAAAAAAGTGGCTGTCCTGAGCGGGGGAGAGCGTTCCCGTCTTGCAATGGCTAAGCTGATACTTCATCCATACAATCTTCTGGTACTGGACGAGCCTACCAACCATATGGATATCCGTTCCAAGGATGTACTGAAGCAGGCTCTTGCAAAATATGACGGTACGCTTATAATAGTATCGCACGACAGGGATTTCCTGGATGGTCTGGTAAACAAGGTATATGAGTTCCGAGACGGAAAAGTGAAGGAGCATCTGGGAGGAATCTCAGACTTCCTGTACCGCCAGAAGATACAGTCTCTCCAGGAACTTGAGAAGCCATCATCCGGAGTGGCTGCACCGTCCCCTTCTGCACAGAAGAAGACACCGGCGCAGGAAAAGAAAGTCCAGCCGGCAGCAATTCAGGAAAAACCCTCAGCATTGTCATTCGAAGAACAGAAGGAACAGAGGAGGAAGCAGAAACGGATCGAACAGTGTGAGAAGAAGATAGCGGAACTGGAGGCAGCTATGAAAAAGATAGAGGAACAGCTGAGCGCCCCTCCTGCCGGAATGGACATTGATTCTGCAACCAGGGAATATCTGGAACTCAAGCGTCTGTTGGACAAGGAAATGGATGAGTGGGTCTCCTTAAGCTGAAATGGGAATATATAATAATATGGATACTGAAAACCGGAATTATATCATTTACGGGATGCATCCCGTAACGGAGGCAGTGGTCTCCGGAAAACAGATTGACAAAGTATTGCTCAAGCAGGGACTGGAAGGTGTTCAGTTCCGTTCCCTGTTACAGCTTCTGAAGGACAGGAATGTACCTTTCCAGTTTGTCCCGGCAGAAAGGCTTGCCCGTGTCGGGAACGGAAGAAACCAGGGAGTGGTTGCATATCTGTCCAGGATAGATTATGCTCCTTTTGAGGAAGTTGTGGAGAGGGCTCTGGAAAAGAATCCCGCACCGGTATTCATAATGCTGGACGGCGTGAGCGATGTACGGAATCTGGGGGCTATAGCCAGAAGTGCAGAATGTGCAGGAGCGAGTGCCATTATCTTGCCAGCCAAAGGGGGAGCGGCTATCAATGCTGACGGTATAAAGGCTTCTGCAGGTGCTTTGCTCAGAATGGATGTGTGCAAGACCCAGAACTTGAGAATACCGTTGTATTATCTTAAAGAAAAAGGTTTTCTGGTGGTAGGTGCTACGGAAAAGGCTTCTTCACTGATCTACGATGCCGATTTCCGGAAACCGCTTGTAATAGTGATGGGGTCTGAAGGCAAAGGGATTTCAGATTCAGTGCTGTCCTTGTGTGATGTTCAGGCGAAAATACCCATGACAGGCGAAACAGGGTCCCTGAATGTGTCTGTCGCAACTTCCATTGTGCTGTTTGAAGTAGTAAGGCAGAGATTGCAGTAATGTGAAAATGGTAAAAGAAAAGGCCGGTCCAATAAAGGACCGGCCTTTTTATTAATTCAGAAAGGATTTATTTTTCCTGGTTTTCGATGTATACTGCGCTTGAAGGAAGTTTTTCAGGCAGGTTCGCTATACCCCAGAGAACGATTGCGTTTACGATAGAGGTGTGCTCCATGTATTCGGGAATGCTCTTGGTATAGAGGTCTCTGTCGGTATGCCAGATTTCACCGTAAGAGAAATCGTATCCGAGAGGGTCACCTGTACCGAATGAAATTGAAGGAACACCGTTTACGGTAAAGTATGCATGGTCGCTTCCTCCGGCTGAGGTAGGTTTGTGTACAGGATACCTTGAACTCTTGTTAAGTGTGAAGGGGAATCTGGGGTCAAGGTTGAACAGAGGCTCGCAGATAGGGAGAAGCTGGTCGTACCATTCTTCAGGGACGGTCATGCTGTTGGCAACTGTAGGACCACCGTCACGGTTGAAATAGTTTACGATGTTTTCCCATTTGTCTTCATTGTGCTCAACCCAGTATTTTGAGCCGATGAGTCCGAATTCTTCACCTGCCCACAAAGCGAACACGATGGTACGTTTGGGTTTTGCACCTGCTTCAGCAAGCAGTCTGGCAGCTTCCATTGTGGGAGCGATACCGGTACCGCAGTCAACGCCTCCGGTTGCAACATCGTAGGCGTCCAGGTGACCTCCGCATATTACATACTCATCGGGGAATTCTTCACCTTTCATATATGCAACTACGTTGTGGAAAGGTACGGGACCCATGAAGAAATGATTACGGATGTCGAATTCCAGCAGTACAAGTTCCCTGAGTTTTACTTTTTCTTCTATCATCCTGTACTGTCTTTCGTCCAGTTTGATGTCGGGGATGGTGGGAAGGGTTTCCCATGTCATGGTCCAGCAGTTCCTGTCGTTGAGGGTTGTAATAGGCACTCTTGAAGACTGGATTACACCGAGGATTCCTGCTTCGCGCATTTCCTTGAAGAACAGACCGGGCTCTTCGATAAGAGGTATTATTTCCTTGTCTTTCAGTTGCTCAAGCTGTGCGGAAAGTTTCTTTGCCTTGGAAGGGTTCTTTTCTATTTCCTTCTGGATTTCAGCTCTCTTGGCTGCCATTTCGCGGTTGTATATCCTGTTTTCGGCATTGACTTTTTCAATGGAGTCGTTCTTGGCGATGATCCTTGCCCTCATTTCGTCTCCCTTTTCAGTATAGTCAATGGGACGGCCGTTGTTTACACCGCCGATCAGAACCCATGCTCCTTCAAGTGTCTTTTTCATCCTTGCAAGCTGGGCTTTGGTCTTGGGCTCAAGGACCACATGGCCTCTCTGGAGACCTTTTGTACCTGCTGTATAGCTGGGAGTTGTAAAATGCAGAGCAACGTCTCCGTTGATCATACGGCCGAACCAGGGACCGCGGTTGAATCCTACCGGCATTTCACCTGCATATTCCTTTCTGGCTTCAAGGCCCCACTTCTGGAACATGTACACAGCCCAGTCTGCGGCATGGTTATAGGCATCGGATCCGATAGGGCGGCCGCCGAAACGGTTGGTTACTACATCCAGATGTTCCATTGTCCTGTTGTCTTCAGCTGCAATGCTGATGACCTTGTTGACAACCGGATCGGAGGTCTGGGCTTCCGCCAATGTGGAAGTTGCTGTAAAAACAAAGCCTGTCAAGGCTAAACTCAGTAATATTGTTTTTTGTTTCATAGGGTTGATAATTAATATTGAGTTGTTAGTTGGGTCTTCTGAATTCGTAGCATACGATTGATGTGGCAACCCCTACGTTCAGGGATTCTGATGTCAACCCTGATCCTTCCGGCAAAAATGGTGGGATGAAAAGACGCTCTGGAATGATTTCCAGCAGTTCTTCTGATATCCCGTTGTTCTCACTGCCCATGACGACCATAGCCCCTTCCCGCTGCAACTCTGTTCTGTATATGTCCTGTCCACCTTCGAGAGCTGTGGCGTATACCCTCACTCCTTTGGCAACCAATGCACGAATACTGTTTTTCAAATCTGTATAATGAACTTTTTTGCGCAGTACGGCACCCATGGAGGCCTGCACGGTTTTGGGATTGAATACGTCAACACAATCTTCAGATGCAAGTATAGTGTCAATCCCGAACCAGTCGGCTATCCGCAGTATGGTTCCCATATTGCCTGGATCCCGAATTGAATCCAAAGCTAATGAAAATCCGCTACCGTTGAACTCTTCTATGAAATTTTTTTTGACGTTATCCGGAATGCGGATGACAGCCAGGGCAGGGGAGGGACTGGAAAGCATTGATATGCGAGACATTGTATCTTCCCCGATTTTGGAGGTACGGTACACGGCAATCACTTCCAGGTTGCTCCTGTTGACGGCTTCATCGACCATCTTCTCTCCTTCCACGACAAACAGCCCGTAACGGTCCCTGTACTTTTTCTGGGCCAGGGACCGTATTGTCTTTATATCCGCTTTAGAGGGGAATTCCGGATGCATAGATCAATAGCCTAATATTTTCAGCATGGATTTGTATGTCTGTTCCTTACTGAAGAGCTTGGTGGTATAGTCTCCGTTCTCGTCTTTGTCGATTATG
>CAZXFF010000007.1:0-62181 GCA_964640305.1 uncultured Muribaculaceae bacterium
AAGGCAAATAATTATATTACAATAAGTTATAAAGTTCATCTAATTTCTGTATCGGTATATATCATATAATTGATTCACCTGGCAAGATTTGTTTATTCGAATATTAATCATAACTTTGTAAAAATTTGGCAATGGTATCTGCCTTGAACTGCACATCATTATGTGATGAGCTGATGATGCCTACTTGATGGTTGTTCCGGACATTTTACAACTATATGTAGGAATTATTATGCTTAGGTACGCAGTTGACTCTTATACAGGATTTCATAATAGCAAAAGTAAGCTGATGTCGCTTTGTGCATTTCATGCTGCAGTTCAGCACTTCCTGGTTTTTCTGCGCTTACGTGTGGTTTCGGATTCTATCGGTGCCTTTTCAGAATCTTCTTATTCAATACTACTGGCATTTGTCCGTTCTTCGGACAGAATAATTAATACTAACAATTATGATTTTTTCGCATGAAGTACAGCAAATGTGCTGTGTCAAAATAGGGGCAAATCACCCGTGTGCCCCTATTCCCGAAGAGGGCAAGTGGGTACGGGCAAAAGAAATCCGTGATATTTCCGGACTTACGCATGGAGTCGGATGGTGTGCTCCGCAGCAGGGAGCTTGCAAGTTGACACTAAATATCAAGGATGGAATAATTCAGGAAGCTTTGGTTGAAACTCTCGGATGTTCAGGAATGACTCATTCTGCAGCAATGGCTTCCGAAATACTGCCGGGCAAGACAATTCTTGAGGCATTGAATACTGACCTGGTATGTGATGCTATCAATACGGCAATGCGTGAGCTTTTCCTGCAGATTGTATACGGCAGGAGCCAATCCGCTTTTTCTGAAGGAGGTCTTGCAGTCGGAGCGTCGCTGGAAGATTTGGGCAAGGGACTACGCAGTCAGGTCGGAACGATGTTCGGTACTCTGTCAAAGGGACCAAGATACCTGGATATGGCGGAAGGATATTGTTTGCGTATGGGGCTGGATGCAGATGGTGAGGTAATTGGCTACGAGTTCGTTCATCTTGGAAAAATGATGGATATGATAAAGCAGGGCATGGATCCGAAGGAGGCTCTGGATAAGGCAAAAGGTACCTACGGGCGTTTTGCAGAAGCAGTTAAATATATTGACCCACGTAAAGAGTAATATATAAAAGGGAATTTTAGTATGGCGAATCTATTTGAAAATTATGAGCGTCGGCTTCCGCAGATAGAAGCTGTGCTTGCAAAATATGGTATAAAAAGCATTGAAGATGCAAAATCATTGTGCGACGCCCGTGGTATTGATCCGTATAAAATGTGCGAACAGACTCAGCCGATATGTTTCGAAAATGCAAAATGGGCTTATGTAGTAGGTGCAGCTATTGCTATAAAAAAAGATTGTAAGACAGCTGCAGAGGCTGCAGAGGCTATCGGAGAGGGATTACAGGCTTTCTGCATTCCCGGTTCAGTGGCAGATGACAGGAAAGTAGGGTTAGGTCATGGCTTTCTGGCTGCCAGACTTCTGCGGGAAGAAACCGGTTGTTTTGCCTTTTTGGCTGGCCATGAATCCTTTGCTGCAGCAGAGGGTGCGATCAAGATAGCAGAAATGGCAAATAAAGTACGGAAAACTCCTTTGCGTGTTATTCTGAACGGTCTTGGTAAAGATGCTGCATTTATTATTTCGCGCATAAACGGTTTTACCTATGTTAAGACTGAATTCGATTATTCGACAGGTCAATTGACTGTAGTCAGTGAAAAATCTTTTTCGGACGGTCTGCGCTCAAAGGTACGCTGTTACGGCGTCGATGATGTGCGCGAAGGGGTTGCTGTAATGCATCATGAACATGTCGATGTTTCCATTACAGGTAATTCCACTAACCCGACACGATTCCAGCACCCGGTAGCAGGAACTTACAAAAAAGAATGCTATGAATTGGGACGCAAGTATTTTTCCGTGGCTTCAGGTGGAGGTACAGGGCGTACTTTGCACCCTGACAATATGGCTGCTGGTCCTGCATCGTATGGTATGACAGACACTATGGGGCGTATGCATTCCGATGCACAGTTTGCGGGCTCGTCTTCGGTTCCTGCCCATGTCGAAATGATGGGTTTCCTTGGGATGGGAAACAATCCTATGGTCGGTGCTACAGTTGCAGTTGCAGTAGCAGTCGAGCAATCACGGTAATTATGTAGTAGTTCGGTAACAAACTGCGGTTTAAGAAGCTGTTTCTGAGATGTTTATTACCGATTAAAGATACAAAGGAAATCCGGATTCTCTCTTTCAGAGTGCTGATGCACTGAACTGACGGAGGAAATCCGGAATTTTTACTGCAATGTGCCGTCGGTGTGCTGAATCCTGAATAATTGAAAAGAAACTGCGGAACGGTAGTTGATTATTGATGAATATAACCTTTCCTTATCAGGAGGCTTGCAATCTGGACTGCGTTTGTGGCAGCGCCTTTCCTGAGATTGTCAGCTACGCACCACAGGTTCAGACCGTATTCCACAGACTGGTCTCTGCGTATCCTTCCTACAAATACTTCGTCTTTGCCGCAACAGTAGAGAGGCATGGGGTATGAATTTCCAGAAGGATTGTCCTGAAGGATGCAACCGGGAGACTCGGAAATGAGTCTTCGGATGTCTTCAATCCGGAAGTCTTTTTTCAGTTCCAGATTCACTGATTCTGAATGACCTCCCTGTACCGGTACGCGTACAGTAGTGGCCGAAACACCGATTGAATAGTCCTGAAGTATTTTGTGCGTTTCGTTTACCATCTTCATTTCTTCTTTTGTATATCCGCTTTCCAGAAACGAGTCTATGTGCGGCAATATGTTCCCGTCTATAGGATACGGATACGCAGCGGGATATTCTCCCCACTTCAAACCTGCTCTTTCTGCATCCATCTGACGGACAGCCTTGTAACCGGTTCCAGTGATGGACTGATAGGTGGATACTACAATCCTTTTGATTCCATAGGCCTTGTATATTGGGTTTATGGCCATCAGCATCTGTATGGTTGAACAGTTCGGATTCGCTATGATCATATCATTTTCGGTTATGATGTTACCGTTGATTTCAGGTATGACGAGTTTTATGTCCGGATCCATTCTCCAGCAGGATGAATTGTCTATTACGCGGCATCCGGCAGAAGCGAATACAGGTGCCAGCTCTTTGGATACGGTGCTTCCAGCTGAGAAAATGGCTATGTCCGGTCTGGCAGCAATTGCTTCAGAAGCTCCGATGACTTTATGCTCTTTTCCACAGAAATGGACTGTCTTTCCTACAGATGCCTGGGATGCTACCGGCAGGAGTTCCTTGACAGGAATCCTGTGCTCATGCAATACTTTAAGAATGGTGCTGCCTACAAGGCCTGTTGCACCTACTACTGCAATTTTCATATCTTTTGTCTTAGTTAGTGTTTCAGTGCGTTGTCAAGGTCATAAATCAGGTCGTCGATGTTTTCGATACCTACCGATAGCCTGAGCATATTCGGATATACTCCTGCTGCAACCTGCTCTTTGGGACTGAGCTGTGAGTGAGTGGTGGAAGCCGGATGTACAATGAGGGATTTTGCATCTCCTACGCTACCTACATGCAGAATGAGCTCCAGCTTTCCGACCAGAGCTGCAGCTGCATCAAAACCTCCTTTTACCCTGAATGTCAGGACTCCTCCGAATCCGTGAGTGAGATATTTTTTCCCAAGTGCATGGTAAGGGTTGTTTTTCAGACCGGGATAGTTTACGCTTTCCACTTCCGGATGGGATTCCAGGAATTCTGCAGCGGCAAGGGTGTTGTCACAGCAACGTTCTCCTCTTAGGGACAATGTCTCCAGTCCTTGGAGCATCAGGAACGAGTTAAAGGGGGATGGTGCTGGACCAAGGTTCCTCAGTCCGTCCACACGGGCTTTTCCTGCGAAAGCGGCATTCCCGAATGCTTCAGTATAGACGGTTCCGTGGTAACTTTCCGACGGTGCAGACAGGGAGGGATATTTTTCCGGATACCATTCGAAATTGCCTCCGTCTACTATTACTCCTCCCAATGCGGTTCCGTGTCCGCAGATCCATTTGGTTGCAGAGTGGATGCTTACGTTGGCGCCCCATTCAATAGGACGGAAAAGATATCCACCCATTCCGAAGGTATTGTCGACCATCAGGCATATTCTGTGTTTGGATGCTATTTCGATTATTGGTTCGAAGTCCGGTATGCTGAATGCGGGATTTGCGAGGTTTTCTACGAAAATCGCTTTTGTCCGGCTGTCTATGAGGGACTCGATGTCTTCAGGGGAATCACTTCCGGCGAAGCGAACTTCAATGCCCATATCCCTTAATGTGATTGCAAACATAGTGAAAGTACCTCCGTAAAGGAAAGGAGAGGTGACGATATTGTCACCCATTCCGGCTACGTTCAATATGCTCAGAAGTACTGCTGACTGGCCTGAAGCTGTAGCGACAGATGCTGTGCCGCCTTCAAGTGCTGCCATGCGTTTTTCAAAGACATCGGTAGTAGTGTTGCTGAGTCTGGTGTATATGTTTCCGGCTTTTTTGAGGGAAAACAGGTCTGCTCCATACTGCATACTGTCGAATACGTATGCTGTGCTCTGGTAGATCGGAACTGCTGTACCTTTGGAGACAGGGTCTATTTCCTGTCCGGCCCTTACCTGAAGGGTTTCGAATCTGTATTTTTTCATGGTTGGATAAGTGGTTTTATTGTTTTGCTATGCTTGTAGAATATCATCGAGAATACCGGATGCAGTTTGTTTTGCACCTGCTCCGGCCCCACGGATTATCAGTGGTGACGGATAGAATTCCGTTTTTATGATTGCACAGTTGTCAGTGCCTTCCAGATTGTACAGGGGATGGTCCGGGGATATCCCTGTTGCGGAGATTCTGGCGGAGTATCCTGTTCTGGTATTGCAGTCCCTTATCAGGGATGCAACGATTCTCCGCTTCTTGCCTGCATCCGCGGCTGCCTGGAACTCTGTCGCAAATGTGTCTTCGTTTTCCTCGAGTTTGCGGAAGAATGATTCGACGTCTCCTTCGAAAAATTCATTCCCAAGGATGGGGACAGTCTCCACATCCTGTTCATCGATGTCAATTCCTGCTTCTCTCGCAAGGATGACAAGCTTCCGGAGGACATCTCTGCAGCTCAAGTCAATCCTTGGATCCGGCTCGGAATATCCGGACGCCTGGGCTTTTCTTACGGTATCTGCAAATGATATTGTTTTTCCCCCGTCGTAAGTGCTGAAAATGTAGTTCAGGGTTCCTGACAATACTGCTTCTACAGTATGGATCTCATCTCCGGCATTTACGCATCTGGATACCGATTCCAGAACGGGAAGGGCGGCCCCTACTGTCGTGCCGTATTTTAGGGTTATTCCGGATTCTGCAGCTGTTTTCTTGAGTGCCTTATAACTGGATATAGGAGCGGAGAAAAGAATTTTATTGCAGGATACTATCGAATATCCCTTTTCTGCCAATGGAATGTATTTGCAGGCTGCATCAGGACTGGCTGTGCAGTCCACGAATACGGAATTTTCCAGAGATAGTCCGGACAGTGCATTGAAATATGCTTCATCAGAAGCGCTTGTTCCGTTTTCAAGGACCTTGCCGATTTCATGCGGCGGGATTCCTCCGGTGTCAATGACATACCTGCGGCTGTTGGATATTCCTGCAATCCTGAGTTTTTTCCCTGTCCTGCGCAATATTGCGGGGCTGTGTTCAGACAGTATTTCAATAAGGGCTTTTCCTACATTGCCATAACCGGCTATGAAGAGATTGAGCTCTTTATATTGGGGAGTATCGAAAAATTCATCATGGATATATCTGATGGCGCTATGAGCATTTTGGGATTTGACGATTATCGAAATGTTGCGTTCCGAGGACCCTTGGGCTGTGGCACGGATGGAAATGCCGTTCCTCCCGAGGGCTGCCAGCATTCTTCCGGTTGTGCCGCATTGGTTCAGGATATCGTCACCTACAATGCATACAATGGAATATCCCTTTTCTACTTTAAGGGGATTCAGTTTCCCGAGCGAGATTTCATACGCAAAGCATTTGTCAGCTGCGGCTTTTGCTTTGTCGGCATCCTTTTCGGATATGGCCAGGCACATCGTATGGACAGATGATGCCTGGGTAATGAGGATTATGTTGATCCCGCTATGGGCCAGGGCTCCGAACAGGCGGCTCGAGAAGCCTGGAATGCCGACCATGCCGCTGCCTTCAAGTGAAACAAGTGCTATGTTGTCGGAATTGGATATCCCTATGATCTTCTCTTTGCTGCGGGGAGGATTTTTTTCAATAAGCGTTCCGGACTCTTCCGGGGAGAATGTGTTTTTGACGTATTTGGGAATCCCTTCAGAGACTACAGGCTGTATTGTGGGAGGGTATATGACTTTTGCCCCGAAGTGCGACAGTTCCAGTGCTGCCCTGTAGGAAATGTTGCTTATTGTTCTCGCTGTAGGTACGATTTTGGGATTGGCTGTCATCATGCCCGGTACGTCTGTCCAGATTTCCAGGATACGTGCATTGCATCCGACCGCTATCAGGGATGCAGAATAGTCGGAGCCCCCTCTTCCCAGTGTGGTGGTACGGCCTTGACTGTCGGATGCTATGAATCCTGGAAGGATGAACAGGGAAATTGCAGGGTTTGTTTCCAGCATCCTTGAAATGTTTGCGAATGTTGTGGCTGTGTCTGTTTCCTGACCGTCCGGTGAAGTTTTTATTATTTCCCTTGAATCAACCCATTTTGTGGCAATACCGGTGGAAGCGAGTCTTGCTGCAAGGATTCTGGTGGAAAGCAGTTCTCCGCATCCCTGGATTGCATCGAGGCTGGCCCTGCTGAGCTCACCCAGGAGAAACACTCCTTGCAGAATTCCGGACAGGGATTCGAAAATGCTGTTGCACTGCTCAATTGTTTCCTTCTGCTTTTCGTATGGTAGAACATCCCTGATTATATCGGTGTGGCGTATTCTGTAATCCTCGACGATTTCAGAGAATTCCTGTTTGCCGGCTGCGGCAAGATGTCCGGTCTTTATGAGTGCATCTGTAAATCCGCTGATGGCTGAGCAGACTACTATACTCCTGTCTTTTTCCACAGCGTTGGCAACTATTTCGGCTACTCTCGCTATATTTTTGGCGTTGGCGACTGACGTGCCGCCGAATTTCAGTACTTGCATAATGTCCTTTATTTATTTTTTACTTATAATATGTTCCGTTTACGTAAGATATTTTCTATCTGTTCATATTCAATAAGGAATCCGTCATGTCCGAACTCCGAGCGTATTTCATGGTATTCAGCACCGGGTATATTGTCTGCAATGAGCTTCTGCTCGCAGGGCGGGAACAGCCTGTCGCTTCCGATTCCTATTACGGTTGACCTGGCCCTGATGCCGGAAAGAGCTTTCCCGATTCCGCCTCTGCCGCGTCCTACATTGTGGCTGTCGATTGCGTATGTCAGATAGAAATACGAGTAGGCGTCGAATCTGTCTGAAAGCTTTTTGCCCTGGTACCTTTCATATGATGCGGCCCTTTCCGGGAAGATTATTCCAGGGTCATTTTCCTGTTGTGTGCTGTTGTAACCTTCATAGCTTCTGTAAGCCAGGAGTGCGATGGCTCTGGCGGCCCTTAGACCTGCTTCTCCTCCTTTCAGGTTTTCTGCTTTGCGGAAAGACTGGTCAGACTCGATCGCCATTCTCTGGGCTTCATTGTTTGCCGTCATCCATGGTGTTGCGTATGCTCCGCATGCGATAAAGGCAGCTTCAGAAATGATATCGGGCTCCATTATGCTCCATTCAAGAGCCTGGAAGCCTCCTATGGATCCTCCGACGAGAAGATCGATTCGGGATATTCCAAGATGTTTTCTGAGAAGGATTTCTGCGTTTACGATGTCCCTTACCGTAATTCTGGGAAAATCGAAGTAATAGAATGAGTCTGCGGTACTGTCCCTTTTGCCAGGACGTCCGGATGCGGGTCCCGAACTTCCGTATGATGAACCGAGAATGTTGGCGCAAATTACGGTATGCTTATCCGTATCGAACAGTTTCCCTGGTCCCGTAAGGTCGTTCCACCAGTCGGAAGGGTCAGAGTTGGCTGTAAGTGCGTGGCATATCCATATAGTCTTCTTTCCGGAAATACCTATGCCTTTTGCGGCTGCTTCAGAAATATGGTATGTAATCTTGAGGTTGTCTATGTATCCGCCTGCTTCGAAATGAAACCGTCCGGTATGTATATATTCTTTTTTTTCCATATAAGATGTCCTGAGTAGGGCGTGGCGATGCCAGATACGGTAAACAGAAGACGCAGTCTTCCGCTCTGTCATTGCCTGCCGGTAATATTTATTCTGATTTATGATTTGAATCCGCTGTGAACGTCCCGTTCACGCTACGGTATAAGAAAGTATTATGCATCGTAGCGATGCATTCGCATGGACATTGCGTATATGGAAGATGACTTTCTCATAATTTGCAACGAAGGTAGTATAATTTTGGTATATTCCAAACACAGATGTAAAAAAAAAACGGTTCCGGGAATGTTTCCACGAAACCGTATACTTGTTTTCAGGATGAAAGAACTATTCGTTAGCCATCAGTATTGCTGTCCAGTAGAGCCATTCTGTAGCAGCCTGAAGTGTTTCCGGATTGATTGATTCCGGATTGTCTTTGGGGTGATGGTAGTATCCGCCACCGGCAGCCCTGAAGTCAATGCAGGGATATCCGGCTTTCATGAATACGGCACCGTCAGTACGGGGGCGGGTCAGATATTTGGTCTGTCCTTGATAGAGAATGCGGTGAACATATCTGTCGTTGGCTTCTTTTGCGAAGTCTGCCAGATGAGGATGGTCGTATGCACAGCTTGCGGACAGTCTTTCACCGCCGCCCATCTGTTCCAGATTGATTATGCCTTTGACCTTCTCTTTGGGAAGTATCGGATTGTTAACATAGTAAGTACTTCCTGTAAGTCCGGACTCTTCACCGTCAACACTGAAGAAAACCACGCTTCTTTTTGGTTTTACCTCTGATTTAGCCAAAGCTTCTGCAACTCCGAGAAGGGCTGCGGTGGATGCATTGTTGTCGTTTGCACCTGCTATATGGTAAGGAATCATCCCGAGGTGGTCGAGGTGGGCAGATATGACTATATATTCATTCTTAAGTTCGGGATCAGAGCCTTCTATTACTCCCAGAAGATTCTTGCCGGTGGCATTGGGATAGTATTTGGAGTTCATCTTTATCCTTGCCTTCTTTCCTGTGCTGAAGGACTGGGGAGTCTTGGTTTCGTATATTTTATTTACGGTTTCCTTATAGGTCTTGCCTGTGCCAAGGAATATGTCGTCCACTACGCGTCTGGTTACATGGCAGTAAACCAGATTTTCGTTGTATGGAGCATTGGGACCGGGAACCCAAAGGTACAGAAGGCCTATGGCCCCGTGTGCTGCAGCGTTGTTGAGCTTGGTCTGATGGAGGGTGTGGTTGTACCACATGGCAAGTGTATCGGGATTTCTGCTTGTATTCGGGGTTTCGCCTTCCACAAGCACGATCTTCCCTTTGACGTCAATGTCCTTGTAGTCATCGTAGCCGAGTTCAGGAGCTGTCACCCCGAATCCTGCATACACGATTTCTGCAGTCACATCCCCGTTTCCGGTCATGTTGCCGGCAAACCATCCGTCAGCCCAGGGATAGGTCTTGCTGACCCACACTGTTTCCTTTTTCTTGCTTCCCTGCATCGGGAAGAGTATTTCCATGGTACTTCCGTGGAATACTTCTACAGTGGGATTGGGATATTCCTGGATATATGAGCCTTTGTTCACAGGTTTAAGACCCCATTCTTCATAGTAGCCCTGTACTATATCTATGGCTTTGGCCATTCCTTCAGTACCTGCAAGGCGTCCTTGTAGTGTGGAATCCGAGAGCTGTTCTACATACCCGAAAAGTTTGTCGGATGTTATGTGCCGGTGCATTGCATTAAGGAACTTCTGCTCGTCTGTCAGGCCAGGACGCTGGGAACGGGAAGTCTGGGCATATGCATACCCGGTATATCCGAAGGATAGGACAGCCGTAAGCAATGCCGCTGTCATAATGGATGATATCTGTTTCATGAGTAGTAATGTTTGTTTTGTTGTAAATTGGGTTGGTTTACTTTCTACAAACATACGAAAAAAACTCTTTACATGTTCTGCATCATCACTTTTGCAACATCGCTCAGGTCTTTTGTATCCAGTCTGTCGGTGGAAATGGCAATGATGACGGTTTCGGAGTCTGATAGTACTGACATGAGTATTTCGGATATGGATTTCCCGTCCGGTGAATTCTTGTAAAGGAACCTGACATCGTCGCCTCCGTCCTTTATCCTCATCAATTCGGTATAGTCATCTGTGTTACCCATCTCAGACTTGATTCTTTTCCCTATTTCGGGGTTTTCCGTGGAGATGATATAGATTTCGTTAAGCTTAGAGATTACTGGGTAGATGTTGACTCCTTCGATTTCAATCCTGTTGTTTTTGCCGGAAATGACCTCCGTTTCCGTTTCATCGGCGATGCTTCTCATCATGTCCACCATTGCCTTTGAAATGTAAACCGAACTTACGTCAGGATTGTTTTCATATTTTTTGTACAGCGATACGACCGGATTCTGTGCTGTTGCCTGGATACAGAGGGCTGCTGTCAGCAGCATGATTATAACTCGTTTCATGACAATTGATTTATTTTCTGTGTTCTATGATTCTGTTTAAGGTATTGTTTGCTGACTGTTCAGTGACGGAAATCAGTTCATGCGTCTTTTCCATTCCTTTTCCAAGGTATTTGGCCATGAGATTCAAGGCCTTGACCGTTTCGGCGTATGCCTCTTCAGGATTGTCGAATGTATCTTCTGGAACGTATGCTGTATATTCCGTTTCTGCAGGATTCAGGCTGCTGTTTTGTCCCAGTCCGAAGAAAATACCGACGGTTATGGCAGCGGCAGCGGCAACAGAGATGATTGCCACGGCAATTGCGGAGATCCTTTTCCTGGTGTACAGGTGCTTTTCTGCGGCTTCTGTTATCCTGTCCCCGAGTCTTTCGGGCAGTTCTGTCCGCGAAGCTGCACCGGAGAGACCGGAAAGCAGTATCCTGTCAATGACGCTATTGCTGTCTCCATTTTTTACCAGCATATCCTTCAGCAGGCATTCTTCTTCAGGGGTGCTTTCCCCTGAATAGAAACGTTCCAGCAAATAGTCTTTTGAGGTATTCTTATCCATATATGTATTTTTTGATTTTTTCTCTGAGTGTTTTCCTCCCTCTTGAAAGCATTACCCTTACATTTACGGAGGAAAGTCCTGTTATTTTTTCTATTTCGCTTATTTCCAATTGTTCTATATCTCTTAATATCACTATTATACGGTGGCTTTCGGGGATGGTCAGCAGGCACTTGCGGACTATTTCCGTACTTTCTTTTTCCGTCAGCTGCTTTTCCGGGGAGACGCTTTCCTCCCTTTTCTCCGCCTCGGATGTCCCTGTACTGTTCCTGAAGATTTTGTCCTGACCCCGTCTCAGGCTGTCCGAGCAGATGTGCTGGAGTATCCGGATGCAGTATCCCCTTGGGTTTCCCCATTTCCCGGTTTCAGTGTCCAGCCTGCAGAGCTTTAGATAGGTTTCCTGAACAGCGTCTTCGGCGTCCGCACTGTTGCCCAGCATGTTCAATGCAATGCGGTACAGCAGCGGATGGAGGGGAAGGAATACTGTTTTAAACTGGTTATGGTCCATTGCCTGTATACTATATGTGTTCGATGAACCTGGCCAGTGATTCCGGGGAAATCCTTCCCTTTACTCTCAGGAATATGCATTCTCCTCCGGTTATGGCAATTACGGTTTCCCGGATTGTATTGGAGTCCATTCTGGCGAATACATGTATGTCATCTTCCCCGTCCCTGACTTTCATGAGTTTCTGGAATCCTTCTTCGTTTGCCTGTCCGATGTCTTTCCTGAAGTGCCTTTGCACCTCATCGGGACATTCGCTCATTTCCAGGACTTCGATTCTGTCGATGTTTCCGAGCATGTCAAGGGCTGCAGATACTTCACGGGAACCGTCCGAAAATACTGAACCTGCAAATCTTGCTATGCCTATGAGGAATTTCCCCATTTTTACCGATATGCAGCCGTCTGCACTGGAGTATTTGTCCTGGATATCCCTGAAATCACCGGATTCTGCTGGAGTCGTGCAAGCGCAGCACATCATTGCTGCAAGTATCACGATATGTACTTTAAGTTTTTTCATGGGTTGTTTTCTCCTTTTCTGACAATATAACGTAGGAAAGGCGGAATTTGTTACAGCTTTCTGCAGAAAAATGCCGTGTTCAGAATGAGATGCGGTAGCCGATGCCGCGGAACGAATCAATGGAAACAGACGGATCGGAGGCAAGGCGTTTGCGCAGTCTGGTTATGTGGACATTGAGGCTCCGGGTGGTGAAGTAGTCGTCATTGCCCCATAGTTTTTTCAGAATGAACGAATTGTGTACCACTTCCCCGGCTCTGCCGCACAGTAGGGCAAGCAGTTCGGATTCCATGGATGGGATTGTGGATGCTTCGCTTTGAGGTGTACCGTGTATCCATAATTTGCGGTGCAGAGGATCGAACCTGTAGCATCCTATCTCAATGGGGTTCTGTCCGGACAGGTCGGTATTCTGTTTCCTTACCGCAGTTTCATGGCGGTCCAGCAGGGACCTGATGCGCACAATCAGCTCTTTCATCGCAAATGGCTTGCGGATGTAGTCTCCAGCTCCGGTTTCAAAGCCTTTTACGACATCATCGGTGCCTGATCTTGCAGAAAGGAAAAGGACAGGCATGCAGAATCCGTCTTCCCGTATTCTGCTCACGAATGTATAGCCGTCCATGCGGGGCATCATGATATCTGTTACTATGATTTCAGGACTGAATGTCTCCATTGCTTTAAGGGCTTCAATCCCGTCATGTGCCACACGGACCTCAAATCCGTTTTCTGACAGGGTGTCGGAAATTATCCCGGCCAGCGTTACTTCGTCTTCCACTATCAGCAGCCTTATGTCTTTCTTTTCAGTCTTCATATCAGAATTGTAAATGTGGAACCGCCTCCAGGAGCACTGCCTGCAAAGATCCGTCCTCCGGACTTGTTGACTATCAGTTTGCAGTAATACAGCCCGATTCCGGAACCACGCACATTATGGATGTCTCCTGTCGGTATCCTGTAATATTTTTCGAATATACGTCTGTGCTGGGATATGGGAATCCCTGGCCCTCGGTCACTTATCTCTATGCGGTGACGTTTCCCTTCATTGTATGCCTTAACGTCTATTTCCGGATCGTCGATGCTGTATTTCACTGCGTTGTCCAGAATGTTGGAAATCACATTGGAAAAATGGAACCGGTCAACATGCAGAACTGCTGCGTTTTCCGGAATTTCTGTGCGGATACGGATCTGTTCTCCGTATTTCAGGGTAAGATGGGTTACCTGTTCTTCTACGATTTCCCTAAGGTCGCATTTTTCCGGATGGAGCCTGAACGAGTCGCTTTCCTGCAATGAGGCTGCAAGGATGTTTTCGACCATTTCCGAAAGGGAATCCAGGGATTTGCGCTGCGTCGTGAGGTATTCTTTCCTTCTGGACGGATTGTCTCCGGCTGAGAAATCAAGTAGAGCTTCGTTTACAGCACGTGCGGTAGCTATAGGGGTTTTCAGTTCATGGGTGATGTTGTGGGTGAAATCCTGCCTCATCTCTTCGATGGATTTCTGGCGGAATACAGTGTATATTAGATATATGAAAGACAGGCACAGGGTCAGGACCACAATGCAGAGCGAGACGGTTATGCCTCGTGTCTGCCTTATGAACTCCTTGTTGGGATTGCCTATTTCGAGGATGCACTCCATTGTGGACTGGAGTTCATGGATCGGGACAATATATTCGACAGGATCCGGAACTGGAGTCTTTTCGGAATAAACTGTGCTGTCGTTCTTCATGATCGATACCGATTCTGATTTTCTGTCAATTCCGACTGTGCTCCGGTTCATGACCAGTTTGACCGAATACGGACCGCGGATGCCTTCATTCTGTATGTTTTTTGCGAGGAAAAGCCTGAAAATAAGGATGTTGAATTCTGTCCTTGCGTTTTGATGGAAGTATTTCTCTTCCATGATTTCTTCAGGAAGTTCACTTTCTTCGAATTTGAGTACTGTCACCGAACGGATGTCGTTGACGTGCAGTTTCCCGATAGAGTCAGGGAAAGAATACACCTTTTCTCCAATACTGAACAAAACCGGATTGATATGGTCATCATTGCGTATAATGCGTTCATCGTTGATGGCTTTTTCCATGGCTGATGTTATCTGTCTGGAAAATTCTTCTTCCATGCTTTGGAATGTCCTGCCCATGACGGCAAAGAAAATCCCTGTTGCTGCTAGTAGCGACAGAGTGACCAGTGCGGCGACAAATATGAATGTCCTTTTTCTCAGCATGCTGCAAAAATAGGAATTTATGTATTGACAAGGATACTGTTAACATTATTTAACATTTCTTAATGCACCGTTAACCGGGATATGGATTGGGGTCAGGTATTTTTGCGGTACAGAAACATTAAAACGCATTGATGATATGAAAAAGTATTGCATTACAATTGTCCTCGCGGTGCTGTCTTCAGTGGCAGGACCTGAGGTTTTCTCCCAGATCTATATAACATTCAAACCGGTGGAATGCCGGATGAATGATATCGGAACATACAGGATCGAGTGCACTTATGATTATTCATGGCTGAAGGATACCCTTTCGGTTATGGATGAAAAGGGGAACTTCGTTTCCGGAGACTCGGCAGCAGTAGTCAGGGAAACCATGTTGCTCCAGTGTGGCGGGACTCTGTCAAAGTGGTATAGCTATGACAGGTATTATGCGGATTCCCTGATACTTGCATCGATGAACGGCAAGAAAACCACGGTCAGTCCGTCTTCGGTCAAGTTAGGCAGTGCGCTGACTGTGTATAAGAATTATCCGCAGGGAAAACTGACAATGACGGACATGATTGCCACGGAAAACTATGTGGTCGAGGAAAATACTCCGGATTTCGGATGGAAGATGACCGGGGAATGGAAAGAACGGGACGGATACAGGTTGAGGAAGGCTACCTGTGATTTCAGGGGCAGGAGCTATGTGGCATGGTTTGCACCGGAAGTGCCGGTGTCGGATGGCCCATGGAAGTTCTCGGGACTGCCCGGTCTGATTTTCGAGGTGCATGACACGGGTAACAGGTTTTCCTTTGTATTGAAAGGTCTTGAAATGAAGGAAGGGACAGTGCTTATGCCGGACCTCAATTATGTGAAGACAAATCTGCGAAAATACTATCAGACAATGTACCGTTTCATCGAAAGCCCGATGTCTTTCAATATCGATGCGTCATCCATCTATTCTGTTACGGTCAGGAAACAGGATGAAGACGATATGGGGACTACAGCTCCGAAATACAGTTTTATAGAAATACTCTGATACCGCAGTTTCCATGAAATGTTCCAATGTCTTTCAGTTCGGGATAATCCTGCTGATACTTTCCTTTATCACATCCGTCAATGCTGCTCCCTCGAATACTGATGCGATGGGGCAGAACCGGGTGAGAATCTACGGGACGGTAAGGGATGCATCTACCGGAGAACCCCTTTCGGGTGCAGTGGTAATGAGAATCACTGCCGACGGTGCTGCTGATGCATATGAATATTCAGTTACCGACAGCAAAGGGGAATTCTCCGTCCTTTTCCCCTCTCCGCTTCCTTCCGGGGATTCCTTGCGGGTCTCGTATATCGGATATTCGACCCTAGCCCTTGTACCGAGGACCGGGCAGGCCATGACGATAGATCTGGAACAACAGTCTATATATATTAAGGAGGTTATTGTGGCGGCTCCGAAAGTAAAGCTGTACGGTGATACGGTCAGTTTCAATGTCCAGAGCTTTACGGAGGAACAGGACCGCAGCATATCCGATGTCATAAAAAGGATGCCTGGTATGGAAGTAAAGGACAACGGGAAAATCCTTTACAACGGAAAGGAAATAGGTGGGCTGTATGTGGAAGGGGAGGACATTCTGGCAGGAAGGTACAGCATGGTTACCGAGAATCTTTCAGCACAGCTGGTCAAAAGTGTGGAGGTAATGGACAGACATCAGCCTGTAAAGGCTCTACGGGGTATGAATCCGGGAGATAAACCGGCGATAAACCTCAAGCTGCAGGAAAAGGCAAAAGGGGCCTGGGTCGGTTCTGCTTCTCTGTCTGGAGGGGTGTCCCCGGATCCGGAAGCTTTGTGGGATACCCGTATGTTCTGGATGCTTATCGGGCGCAAGTGGCAGAGCATAAACAATTTCAAAAGCAACAATACCGGTACGGACATAGGAAAGGAACTTTCCGTACTTGGGGATGCTGTCTTATCCGGAACTTCCGCACCGGTATCGACCGGATTCGTGTCTGTAGGTACGGAAAATGCTCCGCTCCGGAAGGACCGGGTCAGACTTAATATGTCCGCTCTCTTCAATACCTCCAATTCCTTCAAGATCAATGGAGACTGGAGTATAAGGTCATCTGCGTACTATAGCTTTGACAGATTGGAGTCCGCAAATTCTTCAGCAACGGTTTATTATTTCGAAGATGGCAGGAAAACTGTCCGGGAATCCAGGGAGGCCATGACAAGGGAGCATGTTGCGGGCGGGAATATCGAGGCCACAGCTAATACTGACAGATATTTCATGAGCAACAGGGTATCGGGGGAAATGCATTGGAGAGATGCTTTGCAAAGGGTCTCGGGAGAATTCCGGAATGTGTCAAAGGCTCAGCTTCCATATTTTTCGGTAGGGGATGTGTTCAGATATGTGCGCAGAAGCGGCAATCTCGCCTTTACCGTGAACTCGGACAACAGCTTTGTCTACAACGACCAGAATCTGAAAGTGCTCAGGGACAGTATTCCGGGGTCTGCACATGGAATGCAGGAACAGAATGTACGGGTTGCCGATTTCAGTACGGATACCTATCTGTCTTCGGATTTCAGGATTGCAAGAGGACTGACATTGGCCTTTAAAGGCGGATTCAATGCTTCCGTACGATCCCTTGAAAGCCATTTGTCGGGTATAGACGGTATTGATATTAAGGACAGTGCAATGCTGAATGATCTCGTCTCAGCCTCCATCCGTCCGTATATTTCCCCGTCCCTGAGGTACGAGTCGAAGAACTGGGATATATCCCTGTCGTTACCGGCAAGCTATATCCGCTATACCTATACCGGGACAGGTGTTTTTTCCGGACAGGCTGCGGCGAGGATAAAATATATGCCTGGGCCCAGGCTGAGTTTCACAGCCAGTGGCAGTGCCTCCCTTTCCCCTTTGGACATTAAGGATTTCTATTCGGGATATATCATGAAGAATTACCGGTACCTTACGGTAGGGTCTCTGTGTACGGCACAGAATATGGCATATTCAGCAGGTATTTCAGTGAATTTCAAGGATCCCGTAAATTTGTTCTACCTGAATGGACATGTGTCCCGTTCGTGGAATGTGATGCAGACGTCGGTGAGTCAGGATTTCCTGGGGAACTACATAGTGCTCGGAAGTATCCTTAATCCGTCGGTCGGGAATTCGTGGAGCGTGTCGGCTGACGGAAGTGTAGGGATATACGGTATAAACGGAAAGGTCTCTGCGAAACTTTCCTATACGGCCTTTTCAAGCAATTCAGTAGTGCAGGATGGGGTCAGGACACCCTACATTTACCATACGGTATCCTTTTCACCGGCATTCAATGCCCGCCTTTCCCGCTGCCTGAGTATGGACTACCGTCTGGATTATTCCCATCTTATCCTCTCTGTTCCCGGATCCGGAGCCATGGAAGGCAAGGACAATTTCAATCATTCCCTGATGTTAAGCATTACTGCATTCAGAAGGCTGGACCTGAAGGTCACTGCAGAACACTATTATGCTACCCTTGCGGAAAATTCTGTCAAAAATACTGTCCTGGCTGATCTGTCAGTGGCATATCGCCTGAAAAACAGGATGGAAATATACGTGACAGCCAGCAATATCCTGAACACCCGTACTTATGCTTATTCGGTATTCGATTCCCTCACGGAGTTTTCCTGTGAATACAGGATCCGTCCTCTCAATGTCATTGCGGGAATTTATATACCGTTCTAAGGGAAATTTTGCCATATTTGCCGTCCGTTTTTAAAAGGAAGGCATATGCACAAGTTCAAAGGATACACGTATGGGGTTATCACGTCCATGACATTCGGACTGATACCGCTTTTTACATTGCCTCTGATGGGCGATGGAATGAATTATGATTCTATACTTTTCTACCGTTTCCTGTTTGCTACTATCGCATTGGGAATAATGCTGAAGATTACAAAACAGTCGTATGCGATAGAAAAGAAGGATATCCCTGTCCTTGTCTTGCTGGGATGTTTCTACACAGCCTCTGCGATGCTGCTTTTCTGGGGATATGATTTTATGGGTGCCGGGGTTGCTACGGCTCTGCATTTCACATATCCAGTATTTGTCACATTGTTGATGCTGTTGATTTTCAAGGAGAAAACCTCATGGCTGACATGGGTCGCTATATTCATGGCCATAGTAGGGGTCGGGGTGATTTCTGTCAAGGGGTCTGAATTGAAGATGGATATGAAGGGACTGGTCATTGTCCTGTTGTCGGCAGTGGCTTATGCAAGTTATATCCTGACTGTAAACAAGTCCCGTGTAAAGGATATGAACGGCCGGAAACTGGCCTTTTATGTGTTTATTGTCAGCACCGTCCTGTTTGCGGTAAAGGCATCCCTGAACGGTGGAATACAGAAAGTACCGGATGCTTCCGCATATATGAATCTGGTCTTTCTCGCAGTATTGCCCACAGTAGTTTCGAATATTACCCTTGTGTTGGCAGTCCACAATATAGGAGGTACCATGACTTCTGTGCTTGGGGCTATGGAACCGGTGACTGCAGTGCTTATCGGTACCCTGGTATTCGGAGAGCCTTTTACATTGCAGGACGGCCTTGGGGTTGCCTTGATTATAGTTGCGGTGACGATTATCATACTTTCTGACGGAATCAGGAAGACGTTCTCTTCGGTCTTCAGGATGATCCGCCCGAGACATGCTTAGGGAAATGAAAAACGGTCTGCCATTCAATCGGCAGACCGTTTCTGTTTGTATTCCCTCTATGGACTACTTGAGCTCCTTCAGGATTTCCTGGATTGCTGTATCCAGCTGAGGATCTTTTCCGTAGAGTCTGTCTGTAAAGGTATTCTTGACATAGATATCCGGTTTGACTCCGGTTGCTTCCAGGTCTTCTCCGGTAAGGGAGTAGCATCCCCATGCAGGCATGCGGCAGGTAGACCCGTCCACAAACGATACGCTGGATGTGAAGATAATCCATCTGTAGGTTTCGGTCCCCACAATCTTGGCGATACCCAGGGTCTTGATACCGTTGGAAGTAACTTCCGCATCGCTGAGGCTTCTTTCGTTTACCAGAACTACTATAGGTTTGTCTCCTGGGGTGACATTCGGGTGTGCATTCCTGGCAAAATCCCTGTAGCTCCATCTGAAATGTTCCTGCTGTCTGAGGAAGTCCAGAACTTCCTTGTGGACATTTCCTCCGTTGTTGTATCTCAGGTCGAGGATAAGGGCATCCTTGTTGACCACGTCAGTGTGCATTGCCATGAGGAAAGGCTGCAGTGAGCGGTCTGTCATGTCGCGCATATGGATGTATGCAACACGTCCGTTTGTCTGCTCGTCCACTCTTGCACGGCAGTTGTCTTCCCATTCGGTATAGAGCATGTTCTTGAGTGAACCGTATGAAATGGTATGCAGTTTCACATCGAAAGTCTTTCCGTTCCTCTGGAAAGTAAGGGTTACCTCAGGCTGTGCAACTGATGATGTGAAATAGCTTTCCCTATTCTGTTTTTCGGATACTTTCTTCCCGTTTACAGCGACCAGGCGGTCTCCGGCCTTGATGTCGATGTCAACACTGTTGGCAGGGGAATCTGTCATTATCCTGTCGATAACGAAAGGATCATTGTTTTTCCAGATGATACCGGTTTCGGCTGAAATTGTCCTGACTTTAGGCCTGTTCTCTTCTGCTCCGAAAGAATTGAATCCCAGGTGGGATGAGTTTAGTTCTCCAAGCATGTCGTTGAAAAGGGTCCTGAGATGTTCCCTGCTTCTTACATATGGGAGGAAGGATGCATAGTAGTCTCTCTTGGCTTTCCAGTCTGTGCCATGGAAATTGACATCGTAGAAGTTCTGGTCCATTACAGCCCATGCTTCATAGAATATCTGGCGGAACTCGTTGTCGAGGTCTTTTTCAACATCTATGGAAATGGCGACCTTGTCTCCTTTTCTACGGTTGAGGTCAATTCTGTAGATGTTGTCGGAAATGTAGTATACATTCTTGTCAGAGCATGTGAATCGTCCCCAGCGTCCTGGAATATCCTTGATTTCAAAAGGTTTGGCTTCAGGATCGGATATCTTCAGGGCTTTGATTGCTCCGGAATAGGTGTAAAGGAGCCAGGAGTCGTTGCCGCTCTTGAAAGTGTAAGGGGCATATCCGTTTTCCGGCATGAGCTGCAGCCTGCGGAAAATGTCCTTGTAGTCAATGCTTACGGCATTGATGCTGTCTTTCTTGTCTTCATTCTCATCCGAGAAGAGGTTGTCGTAAATGTCAGACTGGAATGGTTTCTGGTTGTATCTTTCCAAAGGCAGTCTGTAGAGTGACGATCTTCCGCCTCCGCGGGGGAAAGAGGATGAGTACAGGTTGGCTACAATATACAGATTCTTTCCGTCAGGGGAGAATGCCGGACTGCTTTCTGTGGATGCAGAGTTGGTCAGGTTGTGCAGTTTTCCGTCTTTGAATGAATAGATGTAGACGTCGCTTTCGAACAGGTTTACAGCATTGAATGCGAGATGAGAGTCATCGAACGAAAAGCACATGGTGTATGATCTGAATGACCAGAACTGTGCGTCGGCTATCTTGCGGACCTTGTCATTTGCGGTGTCGATAAACATTACCCTGTCGCTTCCGCATATGAATGCAATCTTGTCTCCTTTATGCGATTTGGTTAGGGTCTGGATATTTGCTGCAGCCTTGTAGACTTCCTTTTCCGGCTCTGTGCCGTCAGCTTTGATCCTGAATATGTTTACATAACCGTTGTCGGTCCTGGTGTAATAAAGTGTCGTGTTGTCTTTCCACACTATCTCATCGACCCTCTCATCTTCGGGTGTATCGAGTTTCTTCAGGTATTTGCCTTCGGAATCGGAAATGTAGAGGAGTCCTCTTATCGAGTGGGCGAATTTCCTGCCATCAGGGGAGACTGCTGAAAATGCTGGTTTCTGGTCCTTGAAAGAAGTGTTTACAACGATGTTGTTGTCAGCTATGGAAATTGACGGTTCTGATACTTTTCCGGTACGGGTATCCAGACAGGTGATCTTGTATTCGAGCAGGAATACGATTTTCGAGCCGTCGAAACTGATGGACGGATACTGCAGGGACTGTTTGAAACGGGTTACCTGTTTGGGGTCTCCTCCTGGAACATATCTGTATATGTTGGATTCCTTTCCGTTCCTGTCGGAAACAAAGTAGAGGTTACCGTCCTTGTCCGCCATGGGCCATGTGTCCTTGCCTTCATACTCTGTAAGTTGCGTGAAGACTGAAGTCGCAGGGTTCCAGGATTTGATGTCCGGGTTATGGTCTCCTACATACCTTTTTCTGGTCGGGAAACTGTAGCTTTCTGCCGATTCATTGAAGTAGAGCTCTCCGGTAGCGGGATTTTCGGTAAGGTTGCTTATTGTATTGAAATATCCTTCGAAGAGTCTGAGGGGAGTACCGCCGTTGAGGCTTACCTTATATGTAGTTTTGTTGTTGGCCCTGTTGCTTTCGAAATAAATGCTCCTGGAATCTGCACTCCAGCCTACAGGGACATCGTTGGCTTCATGCCAGGTAAGTCTCCTGACTTCGCCTCCGTTTACAGGTACTACATATACATCATTGTTCCCGTTGATATCGGACGAGAATGCCAGATATTTTCCGTCGGGGGAAACAGCAGGGTAGTTTTCATTGCCTCCCATGGAAACAAGCCTCATTGCAGTACCTCCTTCTGACCCTACTTTGAATATATCCCCGTCATATGAGAAGTATATCTCGCGGGCATCAGGGCTAAGTGATGGATGGTATGGAAAATGCAGGGACTCAGCTGATAGGGACTGCGTACCTGCTGCTGTAAGCAATAACAGCGATAGAGAAAGTGAATGTAATGGTTTCATAATAGGTTTATAAAGTTGTTGGTTGGGATTTTCTTTTTCTAAAGGTTCATGGCAAAATATTTCCATAGCGGGGCAAGCATCAGTGCCTGGATTATTTCCCCTTCCTGCATAAGGGAAAAGACTTCTTCCCTGGTCATCAGGTGTACGGAAATGTCTTCTGTCCTGTCCAGATGCTGTCCGGAGATGCGCTTTACTCCGGTGGCAATGAAACAGTGCACAAGGTTGGAACTCGTACTGGAGTTCGGGGATATGGTCATATGGTGTGTCCAGACCCCTTCTCCGTAACCGGTCTCTTCAAGCAGCTCCCGTCTGGCGGCTTCGAGAGGGGTTTCTCCCTCTTCTATGACTCCGGCCGGTATCTCATATCCGTCCCATTGGAGTCCGTGCCTGTATTGTCTTTCCATGACGAACATACCGTCTTCGGTTATGGCAATTACATTTATCCAGTCAGGATATTCCAGTACATAATACTCCGGATTTATACGGCCGTCGGGCAGCTGGATGGAGTCTTTTCTGGCAGTCAGCCATGGACGGCGTATAATGTATTCGCTGTCCAGTATTCTGTATTTCCGGCTTTTCATACGGCGGTCTCAGATCTGTCTGTTCAGATAGCCGGAATAATCATCCACTATCCTTTCGTAATCGGATGTGAAAAGGGGTGATGAAATAAGGAAGTCGGCAGTGCTGCGGTTGCAGGCTGTAGGGATATTGTAAAGGCTGGATATACGCAACAGTGCCTTTACATCCACGTCGTGAGGCTGTTGCTGCATCGGATCCCAGAAGAAGACAATCATGTCTATCCTGCCTTCTGCAATCATCGCTCCAAGCTGCTGGTCCCCCCCTAAAGGACCGGACTTCAGGCGGGTTATTCTCAGCTCTTGTCTTTCCGAGTCTCTTTCCAGGGCTTCCCTGACCAGACGTCCTGTTGTACCGGTGCATACCAGACTGTATTGTTCCAATGTCTTCTTATTGAATTTGACCCATTCTATAAGGTCTTTCTTTCTGTTGTCGTGGGCCACTAGTGCTATGGTTTTTATCTTCATATGATTGTATTTTAGGACAAATTTAACTAATTGTTGAATAATCGATGGGGTTTTCCCCGGTTTTTCTTAGTTTGTCGAGTCCGGACCTCAGAATTGCATTTACGGGGGATTCCAGCAGGGGATCTTTCTCCAGTACTGATGCTGCTGCGTTCCTGGCGGCATTGAGGATAGGGGAATCCTGTGCCAGGTTCGCTATTTTAAGGTCGAAGGCCAGACCGCTCTGCCGCGTCCCTTCCATATCGCCGGGACCCCGCATCTTCAGATCCGCTTCTGCAAGTTCGAACCCGTCGTTGGTGGAGCACATAAGTTCAATCCTTTTTCTCGATTCTTCGCTCAGTTTGCTTCCGGTCATCAGGATACAGTATGATTTTCCGGCGCCCCTTCCGACCCTGCCCCTGAGCTGGTGCAGCTGTGACAATCCGAATCTCTCGGAACTTTCTATTACCATGACTGTTGCATTGGGTACGTCCACTCCGACTTCTATGACGGATGTGGCAACCAGTATGTTGGCTTTGCCTTCTGCAAACAGTTTCATGTCATAGGCCTTGTTCTCGTTTTTCTGTTGTCCGTGCACTACTGCTGTGATGTATTCTGGGGCCGGGAATACTTCCACAATATGTCTGTAACCTTCTTCAAGGTTCCTGTAGTCAAGTGTTTCCGACTCTTTGATGAGAGGGTAGACTATGAATACCTGCCTTCCCTTCCTGATTTCCGATTTGAGGAAGTCATACATCCTGTACCTGTGAAGTTCGGTTATGTGCATTGTCTTGACTGGCTGTCTCCCTGGAGGAAGTTCGTCTATTATGGATACGTCCAGATCTCCGTAGAGCGTCATGGCCAGGGTTCTGGGGATGGGGGTGGCAGTCATTACCAGGATGTGTGGAGGAGTCTCTCCTTTAAAGCGCAGTTTTGCTCTCTGGTCTACACCGAAACGGTGCTGTTCGTCTATGACTGCGAATCCAAGTTTCCTGAAAGCCACGTTGTCTTCAATGACTGCATGAGTACCGATAAGTATATCGATGCTTCCGTCTCTCAGCCCCTGGTCTGTTTCCCTGCGCTCCTTGGCCTTTGTGCTGCCGGTAAGCAGGGCTGTACGGACTCCTGATCCTTCCAGCATTTTTGTGAAATTCCTGAAATGCTGTACTGCCAATACTTCGGTGGGAGCCATTATGCAGGCCTGGAATCCGTTGTCTACTGCTATAAGGGCAGAAAACAGGGCTACCATTGTCTTGCCGCTTCCTACATCTCCCTGCAGCAGCCTGTTCATCTGTCTGCCGGACAGCATGTCATTCCGGATCTCACGTATGACCCGCTTCTGTGCTCCGGTCAGTTCGTAAGGGAGTTTCCTGAAGCAGTAGTTGAAATGTTCCCCGATGGTGCTGAAGCGGAATCCGCTCAGACCGTTTGTGCGGACATTCTTCTGCCGGAGAAGGGACAGCTGCAGGAAAAACAGCTCTTCGAATTTCAGTCTGAACTGGGCTATCTGCAGAGCCCGCATGTCTTTTGGGAAATGGATGTTCTGCAGGGCATATCCCAATGGGCATAGCCTGTTTTCCTGAATTACGCTTTGTGTAAGGGTTTCCGGAACTTTACCGTTTATTTTCTGCAGAAGTGTATACTGGAATTTCGCGAAAGCCTTGTTGGAGATGCCGCTGTTGCGGAGTTTCTCGGTGCCCGGGTAGATACCGGTCATGGATACCGGCATAAGGGTACTGCCGTCGTCGCAGATCCTGTCTATCTCAGGATGGACCATGTTCCATTGTCCGTTGAAAATGGTGGGTT
This sequence comes from uncultured Muribaculaceae bacterium, assembly GCA_964640305.1. Taxonomy (GTDB): domain Bacteria; phylum Bacteroidota; class Bacteroidia; order Bacteroidales; family UBA932; genus Coprenecus. Next base: position 25,061 of record CAZXFF010000007.1, read on the forward strand.
TGCCGAATACCATGTATTCAGCATGCGGCGAGAGGCTCCCTGAAATCCATTTTATTCCTTTGAAAAAGGTGAGGTCGATGGTCCCGGTCCCGTCTTTAAATGTTGCTACTAGCCGTTTGGCCTTTCCTTCCCCCATAGTTGCAGTCCTGATGATCCTTCCGCGCAGCTGGATGTATGCGGATGAGGAATCTATGTCGCATATGGAGTATATACGGCTTCTGTCCACGTATTTGTTGGGGAATACATAGACCATGTCGCGGAATGTCTTTACGGACAGTTCCTTTTCCAGCAACTCCGCTCTTTTTTGCCCTATTCCTGGCAGAAATTTGATATCCGTATCGAGAATGTGGACCATATGACAAATATATCAAGAAAAATCTCACTATTTAAAAGGTATTCTTAGTTTTCTATATATATTTGTAAAAATTACATTGCGAATCTGTATAATCAGGTTGTACCATTAATATGAAAAAAAGGATTTGTGCAATAACCATGGTCCGGAATGATGAGTTTTTCCTGCGCAAGTGGGTTGATTATTACGGGACAGAGTTGGGAAAGTCAAATTTATATATATACCTGGACGGCAAGGATCAGCCGGTTCCGGAGTGGTGTGCAGGTACTACGGTGGTTGCCTGTGATAAAATCAAGGGGAAAGTGATACAGGCTGAAAAAGAAAGGCTGAGATTCCTTTCCGAGAGGGCGGCTGAGCTACTGGAACGTTATGATCTTGTAATAGGAACGGATGCAGATGAGTTCATTGCACCGGATCCCGCACTCGGGATATCGCTTTCCGAATATCTTGACCGTGCCCATGTCAGGACGTCTATCTCTCCTTTGGGTATCGATGTCGGGCAGCATATGGCTACCGAGGGCAATATCGATGATTCCATACCTTTTCTCTCGCAAAGGAAATACGGTCTGTTGAGTACCAGATATACAAAGACATCTATAATTGCCAGGCCGCTTACCTGGGGCTCAGGCTTCCACAGGGTAAAAGGACATGATTTCCACATTGCGAAAGGTCTGTACCTTTTCCATTTCGGATACTTTGATATGAAGCGTATCCAGGACAGGTTCAACGACAAGGACCGTGCAGCGGCAGGATGGGAAAGGCACATTGCAAAAAGGACGAGAACCATTAACCTGGTTTCCGGCAAGAAGGCCAGGAACTGGGAGAAATGGACTTCCTTGGCCAGGATTATCCAGCAGATAGCCCGTCCTCCCTATGCGCTGAACAAACCAGGTATGCTGGAAATGAAGATTGTTGTACGGATTCCAGACAGGTTCTCGAAAATTGTATGACAGGTATGGGTGGACCGTATTATGATATTGATGCCGTTGTCGCATGGGTAGACGGCAATGATCCTGCCCACAGGAGCAAGCGCCTGAAATATGCAGACAGTTCTGTCCTTGTGGATGATGAGGTGGGGGGAGATATACGTTTTGCGAATGCAGGCGAGATCTTTTTCTGTGTGGCGTCCCTGCTAAGGTTCGCTCCGTTTATCCGTAAGATATTCATCGTTACAGATGGTCAGGACCCTAAAGCGGATGTGTTTGCGGACAAGTATTTTCCGGACAGGACTACTGCAATCGAGATTGTGGACCATTCGGTTATATTCCGTGGATATGAGCGGTATCTCCCGGTATTCAATTCTTTGTCCATAGAGACGGTACTTTGGCGTATTCCGGACCTGAGCGAGCATTTCATATATCTTAACGATGATTTCATGCTGTCGGCCCCGGTGGTGCCGGAAGACTTTTTCATAGGCGGCAAGCCTGTCTGCCGCGCATCAAGATTCAGTATCCCTTTTGGAAGATTCCTCCATATGCTGCGCCCTCTGAAATACGGGACGGCAAGCATGGGGTTCAAGGATGCAATGATAAATGCTGCACGTCTTATAGGGAAGAAAGGGACATTCCTCTATTTTGACCATTATCCGCATCCTCAGCTTAAAAGTGTTTTTGCGGAATTCTATGAGGGACGGGAGGATGTTATGGTACGGAATATGAAGCCAAAGTTCAGGGAACCCTATCAGTTCAATTCCCAGGAGCTGATGTATCTTCTGGCAAAAGACAGAGGCCAGTGTGTCCTGGCTCCTAAATGTAAGGATTTCCTGTATATTAAACCCAAGAAAAAGGCCGGGTACATAAGCGGAAAGCTCCGGTATTTCAGAGAAAACCCTAAGGCCAGATTCTGTTGCCTGAATTCACTGAGCTATGCCTCAGAAGAGGATATAGCGGTTGTAAGGGACTGGGTATGGGAAAGATTGGGAATGAAAGAAAAGATTTTAATGACCAATAATGAATAATGAAGATATGAACAGAAAGATTGTAATAGGAATTACCCAAGGTGATACCAATGGAGTGGGATATGAGGTTATTATCAAGTCATTGACAGATTTGAGGCTTTTGGATCTGTGTGTACCTATAGTATACGGCTCGTCCAGGACTTTCGGATATTACAAAAAACAGATTCAGGAGGCAGAATCGATAAATACAAACGTTATCAACACAGCAAAGGATTTCCATCCCAAAAGAGTCAATATAATCAATTGTGTTCCGGAAAATTACAGGATAGATCCAGGGCAGCCTACTCCTGAAGGGGCGACCGGGGCATTCGAAGCTTTGAAAGCGGCTACGGCAGATGCGATAAACGGGGATCTGGATGCTTTGGTGACAGCACCTCTCAACAAAAAGACAGTGGCTTTGATTTCACCTGGATTTCAGGGACATACTGAATTCCTTGTGGATGCTTGCAAATCCAAGGACGGCCTTATGTTCCTTATTTCAGATAAAATGAGGGTGGGGGTCGCAACAAACCACACACCACTTTCAAAGGTTCCGCAGTCTCTTTCAATAGATCTTATCCTAGGCAAACTGAGGCTGATGGATGAATCCCTTAAAAAGGACTTCAATATTATCCGTCCCAAAATCGCTGTTTTGGGCCTGAACCCCCACTGTGGTGACGGAGGTCTGCTGGGCAGCGAGGAAATTGATATTATCAGTCCTGCCGTAACGGCGGCTAACAGCGAGAATATTCTTGCATTCGGGCCTTATTCTCCTGACGGATTCTTCAGTAACCATCAGCAGTATAATTTTGATGCAGTGCTTGCAATGTATCATGACCAGGGGCTGATTCCATTCAAGGCCCTGTCTTTCGATACCGGAGTGAACTTCACTGCAGGACTGCCGATTGTCCGCACATCTCCGGATCATGGGACTGCATACGAACTGGCAGGAACGAACAATGCCAATCCTATGCCGCTCAAGTCTTCGATCTATGCCGCCATTGACATTGTCCGCAACAGGTGGGCATATGCAAAAATGAGGGAAAACATGTTGGATTCCGATAAAAGGTAGCTAATGCCTCTGATAGAGATTTTCACTGACGGATCTTCCAGAGGGAATCCCGGGCCAGGAGGGTATGGGGCCATACTGAGATGCGGACCGCATTACAGGGAGATTTCTGAAGGTTTTACCCTCACGACCAATAACAGGATGGAACTTCTTGCTGTTATAGTGGCTCTGGAAGCTCTGAAGAAGGAGGGGTCGGAGGTTGTGGTATACAGTGATTCCAAGTATGTGGTGGAAGCTGTGAATAAAGGCTGGGTATTTGACTGGGAGAGAAAGGATTTTGCCAAACGTCTGAATTCGGATCTGTGGGTAAGGTTTCTGGCAGTATACCGCAGGCATAATGTACGTTTCGTATGGGTGAAAGGACATGCTGACAATCCGATGAACAACCAGTGTGACAGAATGGCTGTAGCAGCGGCAGAGAAGGCAATGAAGGATGCCTCGTATGCCAAAGAGGATGCCGGAATGAAAAAATAGGGTATATTTGCACAAATGTTTTGACTATGGGTAGATTTGAAATGAAGACTTCTCCCGTTTTCGGGGTAGTCGGCGGTGGCAGTTGGGCTACAGCTATTGTAAAGCTCTTGCTTGGAAACGGCTTGCTGCTGAACTGGTACATGAGGGACCGGGAAGCGATTGCCCATATACGCAAGTACCGGCACCATTCCAAATATCTTACTTCAGTGGAACTGAATACGGATAATTTTAATGTGACGGACGATATAAACCATGTCGTCTCCGTTTCGGATATTATAATATTTGCAATTCCTTCCGCCTATTTCAAGAGTGAGGCGGATAAGATAGATGTCCCGTATGACGGGAAAATGGTTGTGTCTGCCGTAAAGGGGTTCGTCGGAGACAGGTACATGACTGTCGCGGAATATTTCCATGAGGACCACTGTATCCCCTTTGACAGAATCGGAATAATCAGCGGGCCGTCCCATGCCGAAGAGGTTGCCCTTGAGAGACTTTCCTATCTTACATTGTCTTCCAAACATATTGAGGTGGCTGAATACCTCTGCGGATTTTTCCGGAACCATTATGTGAATACTGTTGCCGGGACCGATATTTTCGGAGTCGAATATGCGGCTGCATTGAAGAATATATATGCAATATCGGTAGGCATTGTATCCGGTATGGGGTACGGTGACAATTTCGTGGCTGTCCTTGAGGCCAATGATTTCAAGGAAATGAAGGAGTTCATAAATTTGGCAAACCCGAACGTCAACCGTAATTCTTCGGCATCTGCATATCTTGGGGATCTGCTTGTAACATGCAATTCTCCATTTTCACGTAACCGTACGTTCGGAAGCATGCTTGGAAAGGGATATCCAGTCAAGACAGCGATTCTGGAGATGACGCAGGTCGTGGAAGGATATTATGCTTCGGCGGCCATACATGAAATAAACAGGAGGTACCACGCAGAAATGCCTGTGGCGGATGCCGTATATTCCATTCTATATGAAGGAGTGCCGGTAAAGGATGCAATTGCCGGACTACAGAACAGATTGATATAAACCAATAAAAAGAAATTGATATGCTTAGTGTGAAATGTAATGTGTCGGAAAAGTATGTTGAAAAGGCCTTTTCCGCGCTTGAGGTTTTGGAAAACAGAAAAGGACTTGGAAATGATTTTCTTGGCTGGCTGGATTTGCCCACCGAAACACCTGAATCAATAGTTTCCGGATGTGAGAATATTGCAGCGGAGTGGAAATCCAAAGGAGTGGAGACAGTTGTGGTAATAGGTATAGGCGGTTCATATCTGGGAGCAAAGGCTGCTATCGAGGCATTGTCCGACTCCTTTAGGCCGAATCCGGAAGGAATAAATGTCGTTTTTGCCGGTTTTAACCTTTCAGAAGAATATCATGCGGAGCTTCTGGATTATATATCGGACAAATCGGTAGCTGTAGTTGTCATATCCAAGTCCGGAACGACGACCGAGCCTGCAGTTGCATTCCGTATCCTGAAAGAAAATCTTGAATCCAGATACGGAAAGGCAGAAGCAGCAGGGAGGATTGTGGCTGTGACGGATCAGGCCAGAGGTGCATTGAAGAGCCTTGCAACGCAGGAGGGATACAGGACTTTTGTTATTCCTGATAATGTGGGCGGCAGATACTCGGTGCTTACTCCTGTAGGTCTGCTTCCAATTGCGATAGCCGGTTTTGATATCAGGGCATTGCTTAAGGGGGCATCTGATATGGCGGCAAAGTGTTCCGGGGCATATGCCGATAATCCGGCCCTCATCTATGCCGCTGCACGGAACGAATTGTACAATTCCGGTAAGAAGATAGAACTGCTTGTCAATTACAGTCCTAAACTTCAGTATTTCGGAGAATGGTGGAAGCAGCTTTTCGGGGAAACGGAAGGGAAAGAAGGAAAGGGGATATTTCCTGCATCTGTCAATTTTACAACGGACCTGCATTCAATGGGACAATATATCCAGCAGGGGGAAAGGACTCTTTTCGAGACTGTCGTTTCAGTGGAAAAATCCCGCAGGGAAGTCAGGATATGCAATGATCCACAGAACCTGGATGGCCTTAATTTCCTTTCAGGGATGAATATGGAGCATTGCAACAGGATGGCTGAACTCGGAACCCGCCTTGCCCATATGGACGGAGGCGTGCCCAATATGAGGGTTGAAGTTGAGCGTATTGACGAGTATAACCTAGGGGAACTGTTCTTCTTTTTCGAAAAGGCTTGCGGTATTTCTGCCTATATGCTAGGGGTGAATCCGTTCGACCAGCCTGGGGTGGAAGCATACAAGAAAAACATGTTTGCACTTCTTGGCAAGCCGGGTTATGAGGAAGAAGCGGCAAAGATACGGGAAAGGCTCAGATAGAGTTCTGTCCTGATGGCAAAAGAATTCTTGAGAAGTGTGGCGGAGACCTTGTTTTCCGCAGCGGGGAACCGGTTGAAAGACTATTGCATTGTCTTTCCCAACAGGCGTTCCGCCCTTTTCTTCAGAAAATATTTGGGAGAGACTGTCAATATGCCTCTCTTTTCTCCTCGGCTGACGACTGTGAACGACCTGTTTGCGTCCATGTCCGGACTGAAAGTGGCAGACAGGATTACACTGCTTGCAAGGTTGTACGGTGTCTTTACCTCATGTGTCGCTGGCTTTGACGAGCCTTTTGATGATTTCATTTACAGGGGCGAAGTCCTTTTGGGCGATTTCGATGATATCGACAAATACCTTGTAGATGCGCAGGCACTTTACGGCAATATTTCAGACCTCAAGGAAATAGAGTCCAGATACGATTATATGACAGAGAACCAGAAAAAGGCGATAGCTTCTTTCTGGGGAACTGTCAATGATTACAGGGATAACAGAAATGAAGCTGCATTCCTGAAAATGTGGAATTCGCTTTATCCGGTGTACGATGCATTCCGGAAGACACTCAAGGATCAGGGAATAGCGTATGAAGGGATGATATACAGGGATGTTATTGACAGAATAGACGCCGGAGACAATATGGTGATGTCTGTTCTCGAACGTTATGAAAGCATTGTCTTCGTAGGCCTGAATGCTCCGAACAGCTGTGAAAGGAAACTTTTCGATATCCTGAAGAAGTCCGGTAAAGGCAATTTCTACTGGGATTTCTACAGCGATGCTTTGCGTGACCCGGACAACAAGTCCTCCCTTTTCATGCGGGACAATATCAGGCGGTACCCGTCTTTCCCTCCGCTTCCGGCAGACACGGATCCTGGCTCTTGCCGGCCTGAAGTGGAAGTGGTGGCAGTGCCGTCTGCGGTAGGTCAGGTCAAGTATGTCCATTCCCTTCTGAAAGAGTTGTCAGCATCAGGTGCAGACATGTTCAGGACGGCAATCCTTCTGCCTGACGAGAATCTTCTGGTCCCGATGCTGAATTCGATCCCTGAAGCGATAGACACAGTCAATGTTACAATGGGCTATCCACTGGTCAGTTCGGAGGTGTATTCTTTTGTGATTCTTCTTGCCAACCTTCAGGAAAGGATGACAGTCCGTCCGGAAGACGGGCCTCTTTTCCATTACCGCGACGTGCTGGGCATACTGGAACACTCATTCTTCAAACGTGCGCTTCCAGAATGGTCGGAAAGGATCCGTTCACTCATTTTTACGGAAAACAGGATTTATATCCCTGCTGCGGAGCTGGCAGAATACAGTATGTCAGCTGCTGTATTCGAACCGGTCCTGACGGAAGCGGGTGATACACCCCGCCTTCTGACAGCATATATGAAGAGGGCTCTTGAGGCCGTGTCCCTTCATGTCGGCAGTATAGACAAGGAATTTCTACTTGGTTGTTACCGAAGTTTCAACCTTTTGGACAGAATCGGCCTGAAAATCAGAAAGGATACCTATTTCCGTTTGTTGGGCAGGGTGATTTCTGCCGTTTCTGTCCCATTTGCAGGAGAACCTTTGGCCGGGTTGCAGATAATGGGTCCATTGGAAATAAGGGCTCTTGATTTTGATAATCTGATTATTCTTTCAGTAAATGAGGGGACTTTCCCGACAGGAACAACTGCTGCGTCCATGATTCCCTATAATCTTAGGAAAGGATTCGGCCTTCCTACCTACGAGTTCCAGGATTCTGTTTCCGCGTACCATTTCTACAGAAGTATATGCAGGGCCGGCAAGGTATGGCTGCTCTATGACAGCAGGAGCGGAGGTCTGATGTCCGGGGAGGAAAGCCGCTATATAAAGCAACTGGAATATATATACAGGTATGATATTGTCAGGAGAAACATTTCATTCAGCCTGTCTCCGGTCCAGAATACGACGGATGAAAATGAACTGTATATGACGGATGAAGAGGCTTCAGCACTCTTGTCCATGAAGTTTTCCCCTTCATCCATCAGTACGTATCTCAGATGCAGCAGACAATTCTATTACCGGTTTGTACGTATGCTGAAGGAGCCGGATACTGTATCGGACGAAGTTGATGCTTCGGCATTCGGACAGATTTACCATTATGTAATGCAGCATATCTACCGGAAGGGAGAGAAGTACGGCCATGCAGCGATGGAAGAACTGATTGCCAAGGCAAAAACATCAGGATTCCTTTCAGAAATGATCAAAGCCGGTTTTGAAGAGACCCTGAAGATAAAACGGATATCCGGAAAGAACAGGATTGCAGAAGAAATGGTGTCAAGGCTTGTATTGCAGACATTGGAAAGGGATGCTGCTATTCCTGGCGGTTTTGAAATGATATCAACAGAAGAAAGTAAAAAAGATTATTTCATTACCGGGTCAGGCCGCAGAGTCTTGCTTAAGGGAATTGTTGACCGTTTTGACAAGCTGGACGGAAATGTCTACAGGATAGTGGACTACAAGACAGGCAGCAAACATTTCGAGATGAGAACGGTGAGTGAACTATTCGATAGGGACAGGTTCGAAGCCGGAAGCCACATTTTCCAGCTTTATTTCTATCTGCTTTTACTGGAAATGGCAGGAAAAATCAAGGATCCCCATGGGTTGCTTCTGGAGATATACTATACTTCCGAACTTTTCTCCGGAGGCAAGAATGCAATACTGTCAGACCGGAATGACTATGATGAGTTCAGGAAATGCCTTTCGGGACTGTTGGACGAAATATTGGATCCGGAAATCCCGTTCGGCAAGACTGAAGATTCCAGAAACTGTGATTATTGTCCATTTTTGAGTGTATGCGGGAAATGACAGGTAAATTGAGTATATGCAGGGCATCGGCTGGCTCCGGAAAGACACATAAACTTACCGGAGAGTACCTCAGGATGCTTTTCAGCGGGGAAAAGGACAGGTACCGTTCTATTCTGGCAGTTACCTTTACAAACAAGGCTACGGCGGAAATGAAGCACAGGATACTTAAAGAACTTAAGATACTTTCTGAAAATCCTGAATCATCTCCTTTCTTGGATGAATTGCGGGGTGTTGTCCGTGGGGATGTGAAGGCTCATGCCACGTCCCTTCTGAATGCAATGCTCAATGATTATTCGTACTTCAATATAAGCACTATAGACAAGTTTTTCCAGAAAGTCCTGAGAGCCTTTGCGATAGAGACCGGACATTTCTCGTCATACAATGTGCGGCTTGACGACAATGCTGTGATGGATATGGTAGTGGACGGGCTTATGGATTCTCTGGAAAACAAGCCGGAGTTGCTGGATTGGCTGATAGAACTTTCATTCGAATCTGTCAAAAAAGGCGAAAATTGGGATACTGTACCGCTGTTGAGGAAGCTTGGAGGGGAACTCTTCAGAGAGCAGTACAAGCTTGCAGTCCGGTCAGCCGGGGGCAGGGTCCTGGACAGGAACGAGATAGAGTCATTCGGCAAGAAGATGCAGGCAATGGTAGAAGATTGCCGGGACTGCTACCGGCAGATAGGTAAAGAAGCCATGGCGATAATGGAAAGATACGGTCTGGATCCCTCTGATTTCAAAGGAGGAAGCAGGTCGCACGCTTTTGTATTCAGGAAAGTGGCGGAAGGGCAGGTATTTCCGATGCCGGCATCGTTCCTGAAAGCTGTGGGGGCAGGAGAAGACGGATGGTATTCAGGAACATCCAGGCGTAGGCCGGATATTGTGGATGCATATAATGACGGTTTGGGTAGACTGGCAGAGGACCTTTCTTCCCCGGACCTTTTCCGTAAATACAGTACGGCAACCGAGATTCTCCGAAATTTTTCGGCTATGGGGATATTCAGTGACATTGAGGAGGGAATAAGGAATTTCTGCCGCAGGAACAATGCTGTACTTCTGTCTCAGACTACAAAATTCCTTTCTGAAGTCATAGACGGCAGTGATACACCGTTCATATATGAGAGAATCGGAGGGCGCTTGTCCAACTATCTCCTGGATGAGTTTCAGGATACATCCTCGATGCAGTGGATGAATTTCGAACCGCTGGTTCGGGACTCTGTAGACAATGGATACAGTTCACTGCTTGTCGGGGATGTCAAGCAGAGCATATACAGGTGGAGGAGTTCTGACTGGGAACTTCTGGAACATAAGGTTCAGGATTCCATCGATCCCGCAAAAGTGGAAGTGGAGACACTTTCATATAACTGGAGGAGCTCCCGAGAGGTTGTCGGCTTCAACAACGGGTTCTTTTCTTCAATCGGAAAGATGCTGGAAGATTCTCTGATAGAGAAAATATATTCTGATGTATGCCAGAAACTTCCTTCCCGAGCTGCCAATATTCCAGGGCATGTGCATATCACTTTCATGGAGGGAAACAAGAGTACAGTATATGCCTCGGAAGAATATCATTCGCTGCTTCTGGAAAGGATAGGGAAGCTGTTGGCAAACGGTTACCGTAAAAAGGATATCGCCTTTCTGGTGAGGACAAACGGGGAAGCGGAGGAACTGGCTTCTTTCCTGATTTCTTCCGGATATCCGATCGTTACTGATGAATCATTGAAATTAAGGAATTCCGTATCGGTTAACAGGATAGTGAACATTCTTAAGCTGGAGACCGATCCGGAGGACAGTTATGCAAAGATGATTTTAGGTGACAGCCATGAAAGGATTGGAAGGGGGATGTCCCTGTATGATGCCTGTGAGGACCTTATTCGGAAAAATGCCGGGAAAGATACGACCGAGACAGCGTATCTGTGTAGCTTTCTTGATGCAGTAGAGAGTTACATATCCCTTTACGGTTCGGATCTGGGAGGATTCCTAAAGTGGTGGGACGCGGAAGGTGCTGATACATCAGTGTCTATGCCTGACGGTCAGGATGCATTGAGGGTGCTGACGATCCATAAGTCGAAAGGACTTGAATTCCCGGCAGTTATTGTTCCTCATCTGTCTTTTGACTTCGATTCGGGAGGACGGGATTCTGCCAGATATATATGGTGCAGGACTGAGGAATCCCCTTTCAGTGAGATTCCGTATTATCCGCTTGAAGTAAGGAAGTCCCTTGAGGATACAGTGTTCAGGGATGACTATCTGAAAGAAAAAAGGTATTCCAGGATAGATACATGCAATGTCGCCTATGTCGCATTTACCAGGGCTGTCAATGAATTGGTCATGATTGCTCCTTTCAAACCTGACAAATCCGGGAATGTGCCGTTGAACGGAATGGGAGGGCTGCTGTACAATTATCTGAAAGAAGGGATAAGAAACGGGATTTATGAATCGGGGGAATGGACGGTGTTCTGTAGTTCTGAAGATACGGGTGTCATTTCTGAGTGTGACTGTACAGTAATGTCGCTTCCGTCTGTCGAGATGGGGGATAGACTTAGGCTGGCATTGTCCGGTGAAGACTTTTTCTCTGGAGAGAAGAACCGCCTAAGGGGTATCATCCTGCATGAAATACTGTCCAGGATAAATGTGGAGGAAGATATCGGGCCTGCTGTCAACAGTGCGCTGGAGGAGGGGCTGCTTTCTGTTTCCGAATCAGAGGATGCCAGGGAAAGAATATCAGCAATGGTCGTGTCTGTGAGGGACCGTCATTGGTTTGACGGTACCTATCAGCTGATGAACGAGACTCCGATACTTACACCAGGTGGAGAGAACTACAGGCCGGACAGGATAATGGCAGACGGATCCCGTGCAATAGTCATCGATTATAAATTCGGAGAAAAGGAAAAGTCACATTTCAGGCAGGTAAGCAATTATGCAGAACTGCTGGAGAAGATGGGGTTCGATAATGTCTCGTCGTTTCTTTGGTACGAAAAAGGGATTGTGCAGGTTACATGATGAAAAATAATAGTTGTATATTTGCGCGGTTATAATGAACATGATTATGGTGAAAGAATTCGATGTTAGCGGCATGTCTTGCATGCATTGTGTTGCTCACGTAAAACAGGCTTTGGAAACATTGCCGGGAGTTAGGGCAGATGTTACACTTGAGCCAGGAGTGGCTACAATAGAGTTCCAGGGTGAAGAATTTCCTCTGGAAAAACTTCAGGAAACGGTGACGGAAGAGGCCGGAGACTACATACTTTCCGAAAGAAAATAGCAAACGGATCATAAAGATGAAAATGATTAGAACAATAGAACTTACAGGAATGCTTGGCCTGGCTTTTCTGGCTTCGACAATCATTCCGGCATGCTCCGATGAGTATATATTGGACAGGGACAATATCGATATGACTGTAAATGTCGGTGGAGAGGCTTTCGCAATACCTTTGGGTACAACCGATACTCTTATGCTGTCTTCCATCCTGGAAATCCCTGAAGACGGGATAATTTCCATAGACGGGGATGGCAATTATTTCCTGAGTATCGAACAGGATTTTTCGGAGTATTTCGATGTTTCCAAATATACCGATATGACCAGATTCGATGGTGTAGTATCCCAGTTCATGAGGGTAGTCCGGATACCTGCAGTACCGCCGGCTCCCGTTCCTGATTTTGAGCTTGACCTCATGCCGTTGATACAGGACAACATGGAAACCACACTTATATATTCGTTTGACGATGCTGTGGATGCCGGCCTGGTCAGGATAGACAGTCTGCTTCTGGAAGGGGCATTGATAAGTCCTGAAATGACACTTTCTTCAGACAATCCCATGCCTGATGATATTGGAGTCCGTCTGGTATTCTCGATACCGGAACGTTTATGCGTAGATGGCATGGAGAGAGGCAAGGCCATATTTGAGGGTAAGATGGGAAAAGACGGTACGGTTTCCCTTAATCCATTATGTATGAATAGGTTGGATCTGAATACCAGGCCCGGAGAACCTATGGAATACATCGATGTATTCTCGGTGGATTCCCTCGTCCTGACTATGGATGGCAGTTTGCTTTCTTCTATTGCCGGTTCTGATATAAGGCTGGATCTTTCTGTCAAAGTCGGTAATGAAATGGGCCAGATTGTGCCTTATGCCGTATATGGTCTTGTAGATTTGTCTCTGGACCCGGTATATGAGGGCATAGACCTGTCTGATGTCCCTGAGTTATTGAAAAACGACGATATAGTACTGGATTTCTATAACCCTGTATTGAGGGCAGATATTTCGACAAACAGTACTATCCCGGTTGCGGTTGATGCTTCTTTCATACCTTATTTCAATTATGAACAGGCTCCTGAGTCTTCAGCAAATATAAGCTTTACGACCCCTTTTCTGCAGGCTTCTGATGTCCCTGAGGTGTCAGAGTCCTATACGTGGGGCAAGGACGTTATAGGCAATCTGCTAAAGAGGATCCCGGACAATATCATGATCAGTATCTTTTCCCGTACTGATGCTGATGTGCCTCAACATTATCTCTCTTCGGCTATAACAAATTATTTTGTGGGCGGAAGATTCATGCTCGATATCCCTTTTGCTTTTGGAGAAGAAGTTTCCGTTGCATTTGCGGATACAATAACGAATCTTCCTGATATGCTGGGCAAGACAATGACACAGGCGAACATTTCCCTGAAGGGAGAGGTTCAGAGTACATTCCCGGTAGATCTGCAGCTTAATCTAGTATTTCTGGATGAAAATATGGAACCCCTTGACATCAATGTGACACCCCTTGACATTGCAAGCTGCAGTCAGGAAGGTGTACCGGAACTCACACCTTTGGACCTTTCGATAGCAAAGAACCAGTTGGCTTCAGGAATAAAGGCAATGGCTGTCGAGTTCAGGATGCTTCCGGGTAAAGTACCTGGTATGCCAGTAAATCAGGATTCCTATGTGTATTCGTCATTGTTCCTGGCGGTGCCCGGAGGATTGACGGTTGATCTTAACGATACGGAAAACGAATCTTATTAACAGAAACAGACATGAAGCGTTTTGCAATAGCAGCTATATTGGCGATTCTGGCCGTTTATGTGGCGGATGCCCAGGTGAGGACCAGCTATTTTGTAAGGAACTCCACACTTAACCATAATTTCAATCCGGCATTTGCACCGGATCAAGGATATGTAGGTTTCCCTTTTCTGTCCAATATCTATGTTGGTACAAAAGGTAATCTCGGCCTGTCATCTGTGTTGTATCCGCTGGATAACGGAAAACTCGGTCTGTTCCTGCATCCGGATATCCCGGTTGAACAGGCGATGTCCGGTTTTTCCGCCAAGAATACATTGGGTGCATCTGTGAATTATGATATAATAAATGCTGGATGGTTTACAGGGAAGGATTCATTCTGGACGCTGAGCCTCGGTCTGAATATGGATATGGATATTTCCGTGCCATATGAATTGGCTGAATTCATGAAGGTAGGAATGAACCAGGATCCTACTTCCTATTCCATAGCCGGAATCAGTGCCGTATCTGAACTTCAGGCCAGATTCTCTTTGGGCTATTCAAGAGGGCTTGACAATCTGGTGAAAGGATTGAGGATAGGAGGTAAGGTACATCTGATCTCATCCATTGCATCGGCCTATGCCAAGGTGGATAGGATGGATATTAACATGTCAGCTGAAAGATGGACGGTAAATTCCAAGGCCAGCGGTATGCTATATGGGAGTGGGATTGTCTTCAACCATGACGAGAACGGTTATATTTCCGGATATGGCTTTGACTATTCCAGTCTCAGACCAGCTGGATATGGAGCGGCATTGGACCTCGGTATCGAATATACATTGTCTGAGGGTACTCCTGTCGACGGGTTGCGCTTTGCGTTGTCAGTACGGGATCTGGGATTTATGTTATACGGGAAAAACACTGCATATGCGCTGGAATCCGATAACGGAGAGGTTGTCTTTGAAGGATTTGAAGGCATAGGTCAGGAGACTGATCTGAAACAGCAGATAAACGAGCTGACAAGCAGTTTGCTGGGAATAACCTCTCTCAAAGAGGTAGCCATGGACAAGAACTGTGTTGAAATGCTAAGTACCAGGATGCATGCCAGTGTGGATTATTCTTTCCTCGGCAACAAAATGAATGTAGGTCTGCTCTATTCCGGTAGATTCGGAAAACTGATCGACGAGCACGAACTGACTCTGGCATGGAACTATGCTCCCGCAAGGTGGTTCGACATAGCGATTTCCTATTCCATGCTCAATACCGGTACTACTTTCGGATGGCTTCTGACATTCGTGCCCAGAAAAGGGTTGAATATGTTTATCGGAAGCGATTACACAGCATTCAATTATTCCTCCTTAGGGATACCGGTTCACGGGTCATACATGAACGTGAACCTCGGTATAAGCGTACCCCTAGGAGGAAAGAACCGACGATATTGATCTGTTCGGCTGTGTGATATGGTTTTACATCTGAGGCGCGGAGAAATGCTCTTTTGAGAAAATCCTCGCCTCAGTTATTACTACCTCATTCCCGTCCTGGTCTTTCATTCTGCCGACGAGGGTACCTATCATTCTTTTGTGGTCGACGTCGGTGCATTCAAAACGGATGTGATAGGGTTCTTCGATGTAGACAGGACGCAGATAAGTGACATTCTGGGAGATGAAGTATGCATACTTGTCCGCGGGCCACATTGTCCCGAAAACCTTTGCAAATGCACACAGAATGAGCACGCCCTGAGCAACCGGACGTCCGAACTCTGTCTGGGCCGCAAATTGCCTGTCGATGTGTACGGGATTGAAATCATCGGTCAGCTTTGCATAGACTTCAGCGTCCTTTTCCGTGAAAACGGTGTTGTAGTCAAATGTGTCGTGAACTCTTATCATAGTAGTAGATTTTAAAGTTAGCACTATAAAAATAAAGAAAAAAACGCGGACTTCCAAATTTTTCAGAAGTTCAGGGACAATCCGTCGTATGCCGGTTCAATGCCTTCTGGCAATGTCCTGCACAGATCACTGTATTTTTCCAGCTGATGGGAAAGGTGGGTCAGGAACGATTGCCTGGCTCCGACTCTGCGGCAAACCTCGATGGCTTCGTCCAATGAGAAATGGGATATGTGCGGAGTGCGCCTTATTGTGCTTACGACAAATATTTCCACACCTTTGAATTTTTCTATTGAGTCTTCGGAAATGTAATTGGCATCTGTCAGGTAACCGAGTTTCCCGAAACGGAATCCGAGTATTGGCAGTTTGTAGTGCATTGCCCTGACGGGTATGATTTCAGTCCCGTTTATGCGGAATGGTTCTTCACCTATGGTCTCCAGAATGAAATCCGGTACCCCGGGGTATCTGTTCTCTCCGAAAGCATAGGCATATTCCCTCTTCAAGGATTCCTGCACTATGGGTTCGGAATATATAGGAAAGCCTCTGTGCATGAAATAATTGAAAGCCCTTACGTCATCAAGTCCTCCGGTGTGGTCTTTGTGCATGTGGGTCAGCAGTACTGCATCAAGCTCGCGTATGCCGCTTCTTAGTATCTGCTGGCGGAAATCCGGGCCTGCATCGACTACCAGCTTCAGACCTTCGTATTCTATGTATGCCGATGTGCGTAGACGTTTGTCATGGAAGTCTTCAGATCTGCACACTTCACAGTCACATCCGATTATGGGCATGCCTTGGGAGGTACCTGTGCCTAAAAATTCTATCTTGTTGCTCATAATGGCCCCAAAGTTACAAAATCGGTTGTATATTTGCACCGGTATGAAAAACAAACTCTTTCTGGTACCGGCTCCGTTAGGCGACAATGCTCCCGAAGAGGTGATCCCTTCGGCAGTACCGAAGGCTATAGCCCATGTCCGCCATTTTGCAGTGGAAGAGATAAGGACGGCGAGGCGTTATCTTTCCAAAATAGGATTCAAAGGGCAGATTGACGGACTGTCCTTTTATGAAATCAATGAACACTCTGCCTACGGGGACCTGGAGGAAATGTTCGGAGTCCTGGCGTCCGGTGAGGATATGGCATTGATTTCTGAAGCGGGACTTCCCGCAGTAGCGGATCCGGGGGCGGCACTGGTCGCATTTGCGCATAGCCGTGGGGTTCAGGTGGTCCCTTTTGTTGGACCTTCTTCGCTCATGCTGGCACTTATGGCCTCAGGCATGAACGGGCAGTGCTTTGCCTTTACAGGATATCTGCCGGTGAAGCAGGAAGAGAGGAAGAAAAGGATACGGAATCTGGAAATCCGTTCGAAAAAGAACAACGAGACCCAAATCATTATCGAGACACCATACAGGGGGGATGCTTTGCTGGCTGATATTCTGAGCGTATGTGATGCAGGTACCAGGATATGCGTGGCTGCAAATCTGACTATGCCGGATGCATTTGTCAGGACAGCATCCGTAAATGAATGGAAAGCTTCCCCTGTGGAAATAGGCAAACGGCCGGCAGTTTTTTTAATCATGGCATAGATATGACAGGAAAAGTAGAACTAAAAGGAATGAAATTTTTTGCGCATCACGGATGTTTCCATGAAGAGAAGATAATCGGGAACCATTTTGTGGTGGATTTTTCTGCGGAAATGGAAGTGGGGAAAGCCGCAGCCAGCGACGACCTGGATGATGCATTGAATTATCAGTTGATATTCGACATTGTGAAAGAAGAGATGGCAGTCTCATCGAATCTTCTGGAGCATGTCGGAGGCAGAATAGTTGCAAGGGTCGTGAAGTCTTTTCCTCAGATCCGGTCGGGATATGTTGCAATCTCCAAGCTGAATCCCCCTTTGGGTGGCCAGGTGGATGCATCCAAGGTAACACTGTTTTTCTGATATGGAAAAGAGGATAGCGGTCCTGACTCTCGGCTGTAAACTGAACTATTCCGAGAGTTCTACTATTGTCAGGGATTTTGCAAGCAGGGGATATGTTCCTGTTGCGGCAAATTCGGATGCAGATGTATTTGTAGTCAATACATGTTCCGTGACGGAACACAGTGACAAGAAGTGCCGCAATATAATAAACCGTATCCACCGGCGCTGCCCTGAATCCCTTATTGCAGTGATAGGGTGCTATGCACAGCTGAAAGGTGCAGAGATAGCTTCTATGCCGGGAGTAGGAATAGTTCTGGGAGCTCACCGCAAAGGGGAAGTGGCTGATGCTGTCGAGGCGTATCTGTCTGCAGGCCGGATTCCGACAGTATTGGATATTCCGCAGATTGATACGGTAGAGCGGATCTTTACTGCATTTTCGACAGGTGAAAGGACCAGATCGTTCCTGAAAGTACAGGACGGGTGCGATTACAAATGCTCGTATTGTACTGTCCCGTATGCAAGGGGTCACAGCCGTAATCTTCCAATTGCCGATCTGGTCGGGTGCGCAAAGAAAATAGCCGGCGAGGGAATCCGTGAAATTGTACTTACCGGGGTAAATACCGGAGATTTCGGAAAAACGACAGGGGAAAAGTTTCTTGACCTACTCAAGGCCCTTGATGAAGTGGAGGGCATACAGCGTTACAGGATATCGTCAATAGAACCCAATCTGCTTACGGACGAGATCATTGACTGGATTGCCGGAGGAGAAAAATTCCTTCCTCATTTCCATATCCCATTGCAGTCAGGATGTGATGAGGTTCTCCGCAGGATGGGACGGAGGTATTCCACTTCCGTTTTCCGCGACAAAATTTCCTATATACGCAGCAGGATCGGCAATGTTTTTTTCGGTATAGACGTGATTGTCGGTTTTCCGGGAGAGACAGCGGAACAGTTTGCCGAGACCAAGGCTTTCCTGGAGGAAATCCGTCCTGCATATATACATGTGTTCCCCTACTCAAGAAGGAACGGTACGCCGGCGGCTTCGATGCCCGGTCAGGTAAAGGAGAGCGACAAGACATTGCGGGTTGCGGAGCTTGAAAAGCTTTGTGCAGACCTGCATGAGGAATTCAGGAAGAGCAATGCCGGCCGTAAGGAACAGGTCCTGTTCGAAAGCAAGACGAAGGATGGAATGATGTTCGGTTATACCAGAAATTATCTGCGGGTAGAACGTCCTTATGACCCGGACTTGATCGGACAGATTGTGGAAGTCACTTTAGATTGACGGATGTGGTGTCTGACTGGTAGATGACGGACTGGTTGCTTATTGTCATCTCCATAGGATTGTCCTTTGGTTTCAGTATTACCTCTTTCTTTATATTTGCTTCTTCGGCTTCCTTTTTGAGTTCCTCCTCTGCTTTGCGCAACTGCTCAAGTTCGTATTCCTCTTTACGTTTTTTTGTGTAGAACAGGTTTCTCCAGAAATCCCCGAACGTGTCGAATTCATCCTGGAATGTTACACCGAATCCGTTTCTCTGGGTATTGTCAAGATAATTGGAATAGCTGTCAGATGATCTTGTAAATACTGTAACCCTTAATTTGCCCCGTTTGTCTACTTTCAGTTCGGCCTCGAAGTCCCCGGCCCAGTTGGAGGATGTTTTTCTGGTGCCTACGTTTCCGTTTATGACCAGTCTGTTGTTGAATGCCTGATATGAGATGGCGACATCGAATATGTCCTTTTCTCCTGATGTTCCCGGCTGGTAATTCAGTCCCAGGTCAAGAGGAATGTCCAGCTGCCGGAAGATGTTGTTGAACTGGTTTGCCAGTATTTCACTTGCATTCGAGTACAGCAGTGTCGAGTTGTTTACTATACCGGACTGCTGGTCCGGTACGAAACTTCCGGAAATCAGAAGGGACATGAGCTGTCTCTGGACTTTGTCGGGAGTGCTCAAGGCACTTTCAACCATACCTTTCGTGATGGGGTCGAGGTCCGGAATGTCGATGGAAAAATCTATTTTGGGGTTCATAAGCGAACCGGACAGGTTTATGCCGCAATCTATGTTCCTTCTGTTGCCGACCGAAGTCGTATCGGCAATCAGTGTGGAAATGGATGCCTTGGTCCTGTATATCTCCGTTGAAAGTAATGGTCCCCCCTTCGTTGATAATGAAGTCCCTCGATTGGATTCCGGCAAGGGAGAGATGGTAACTGCCTTCTGCAATGGTATAATCCCCCCTCAGATTCATTATTTTCCTGGAAGGGTTGAAGTCCAGTTCCAGATTCCCGCTTCCGGTACATCTTAGGGCTTCTCCGTACTGTTTGCTCATCTCTATAAGCACTTCTGCCCCCGGTGTTATGCTGGCTGTTGCACTTATCCTCAGATTGCCGGCACTCTTCCGGATTTCCTTTTTGGGGATGAATCCTTCAATGCTTCCGGTGGAATCACTTTCCGGTTTTACATAGGATATGAGGTCTGTGGTAGTAGCGGAGTTGCCTGATGACATAGGAATATGCACATCGGTATTGTCGTTTGTACTTACCTGTGCAGAGATAAACAGATCATCGGGAGGACCGGTAACGGAGACAAGTCCTGAAGCGTAGGCAGTGCCGTAGAAACTGCTGTTGTGCAGTTCCGGTGTATTGAGAACAAGCAGTTTTGAAAAATTCAGGTTGGCATCCAGATACATGTTCCTGAGAGAACTGTGGGTTATTGATCCGGAAAGTCGGGCTTTGGATCCAAAAGGATCTGTTGCCGTGAAATCTTTGAGCGAGATAGCCCTCTCCGTAAAATCCACCTTGCCGTTCAGGATATACGGAACCTGTGTATACAAGGGAATAACCTTGACAGTATCTATGGAAAATCCATCACTTGTGAATGTTAGATTTCCGGTGGAGCCTGATATGAGAATGTCACCTGAAGCTGTTCCGGAAACAATGTCCATGAAACTGTCCGTAAAAGCGGATACCACTTTCATTTCCATTCCTTTAAGATGAGCGGTCAGGTTCAGGAACTTTCTGTCGGGGATGAAATATCCGGTAGCGTTTATGGGATTCCTGCCTTCATTGTAATTGTTCAGAAGGAGGTTGAACCGCTTTTTGCTCTGGTCCCATCTGCTCATGATGTTCAGGCTGTCGATCCTGTTTTGCTTGAGGGATACGTCACTGCCGTATATTGTAATCGCAGCTCCCATTCCGCTATAGAAATTCTGGAAAACCATATCACCGGAAAATCGTCCGCTTATTCCAAGGTTTGACTTGATGAATGAATTCAGCAATGAAATGTCGAAGTCTTTCAGGTTTATTGACAGAAGGTCTTCCTGATTTTCCGAAACAGTGCCTTCTGCTGAAAAACTTTCCTTGTCGTTGTGCAGGCCGAACCCGTTGATTCTGTAAAACCGTTTCCCTATTTCAAAGTATGACTCTGCAATGTCCCACTGGAATTTCCGGATTTTAAGCTTGGATTCATCAAGGTGTATGTTTGCCATTATTCCTTTTGAACTGTCCCTTTTCAGGGATATGTCACCGTTCAGGAAAAGTGAGGTGGTATCGGCATTGTTGAAAGAGATGCCGAAGTCCATCCCGTCTCCGTTTTCAACAATAGTCATATGACTGTCAGAGAGTATGCTTCCGCTGATATATGACAAGTCAGACGATATGCTTGTGCATACTTTGCCATCCCTGTTCGATATATTGAGGATAGGATGCCTGACCCTGTTGTTGTTGAAAGATATAAGTTCAGAATTGAACTTCAGGTCGAAAATGTTGTTTTTGTCCAGATTGATTTCAAAAGTGGTTCCATTGGATATGGAAAGACCAGGAACGAAGATATTGCATAATGGTGAAACATCATGGGCAGTGAATTTCATGGAGTAGTCTCCGGATATGTTTTCTGATGAGTCTGATAAAGTGTCTTCTGTAATGAAAACTTTCGGGAAACAAGGGTTGAGGACAGATTCCGTAAGGCGTCCCATAAGTCTCCCCGGAGTGTCGCTGGCTATGTAGTTTGCTGAAAATATTGGCGATTCAATGGAAATGATATGGCTTTTCTCACGTAGCAGGGACAATATTTCCAGAGAGTCAGCCTTATAGGAACCATTGTTGTCGCTGTAGTTTATATTGTCCATTATGAGGCTTCCCAGTATGCTTTGGCCTTCTGCAAATCTAAGGTCGGCCTTAGCCCTGAAGCTGAGCAGTGATTGTCTGTCAGCTTTAGCCAGTTTCATTTCACTGAGGTTTGCATATGGAACATCCATGAAAAGCCGGAACCGGTCAAGTGAATTCCCGTCTTTGAAACTGACGATTGCCTGCAGTATTGTCCTAAAGCTTTTGTCATGGGAAATCAACCTCAAGTCTCCGAGACCGTTCTCCATAACGCCCATCATGTCGATTCCACTGTAATTATGACCTTTGAACCATAGACTTCCTATATGCAGGGATGATATATATAGATAGGAATCCAGGAGCGGATACTTCTTGCTGATACTGGCCTTTGCTTCCGTTTTCACTGATACTTCCCCTAGGTGAGGGTTGTGAAGGATTCTTCCTGCCGATACGTTTTCAAGGCTGATACCGGTTTTTATATCGAAGGCGTTGCCTCCTGCCGGATTGGAAAAACTGGCGTCAATTTCCATATCTCCTAGAGTAGAAGAAAAGTTCCCCTTCAAATGGATATTGGATATCCTTCCGAATGCATTCCCACGGAATACTATCAGGTCCTGAGGCAGGCTGTAAAAACCTTCCGGTCCATGACCTTTTTCTGAAAAGTATCCTATAATGTCGGAAATTTCCCTGAAGTCTGTCTGCAGTCTGTTGATCTTTACGGCGAAAATGGTTTTGCTGATGTCTGGAAGTCCTTTTATTGAAACAGCTGTAAGCAAATCGGTGGAATTCCCCGAAGTAACATGAAGGTCGTTTGCAACCAGATATCTTACTGGCCCTGTGATTTCTCCATTCACTCTCAGTTTAAGCCCGTTTCCGGATAATGAAGGTGCAAATACTCCGATACTCCTGAAATCTATATCAGAATCGATGAAGTCGGCTCCCATTCTGATATTGTTTACAAAATCTTTCCAGTCTTTTCCGGATGAATATCCGAATGAAAGGTATCTGGCAGTAAGATCTGAATAAGTGTCCGTGAGCCGCAGATTGTTTATCCTGGCCTCAGTCGAGTCCATCCTCAGGTTGCCGCTGAGATGCTGAAGTCCGTACCCGCATTTTTCAGTACATTGCAGATTACGTATTGTCGCTGTAAGGCTTCCTTTTTCAAAATGGATCCAATGTATCCTTGCACTTATTGAATGGACCATGAGGTCTTTGAAATCAATGCATTGCGGAGGTACTTCTTGTTTTTTCGGGGCCAGGCCGTTCTCCATTCCGAAAGAGATGTTGTTGAGGTTCAGGGTTTCAATGGTGACTGGCGGCAGCCGCAGTTTTTTTTCTGTAGTGTCATGTGCCGGGATAATGTTGAAAATCCTGCCTAAGTTGTGTCTGAATGGCGTGTCTTCTTTCTTGAGATAAAAGCTTCCGTCCTCCAGAAGTATCCTGTTTACAAGAATCCTGCCTTTGAGAAGCTCACCAGGTGAAGCCGTGACGGATATTTTTGCAAAAGAACCAAGTGTGTCGCCTTGCTCTCCGGTTACGCAGATATTGTATGCCATCACTTTGTCGAAAAATATGATGGATATCCTGTCTATGGATATTTTTCCGTTGATCTTGCCTTCCAGCGACCTTACCATGCTTTTTGCCAACGATGTCTGGATTTGCGGGAATTGCAGTACGACATAGCCGGCAAACGGGACAAGGCAGATGAGTATCAGCAGTCCGACCAATATTTTTCTTAACGTTCTGATGGCTTAAATTTTTATCTATACAAACATACGCAAAATTCTTGATATGTCATCAATGATAAAACAAAAACCGCATGAGAATCATTTCACATGCGGTTTTCTTTCAGTCCCTTGTGCTCCCTCAGGGGCTCGAACCCTGGACCCCAACATTAAGAGTGTCGTGCTCTACCAACTGAGCTAAGGAAGCGTTCCTTTTCGGGACTGCAAATGTATATGTTTTGTTTTAAACGGCAAAATATTTTTCAAGATTTTTCTTCCATCCTGATTATGACAGAAGTCCGAAAAGCATGACTGTGAGAATGACGAACGGAGCCACGAACCGGATGATAAAATATATGAACTTGTAAATACGGACATTTATCTTCAAGGTCCCTTCATTGCTCATCTCTGCTAAGACAGCGGGCTTTTCCATTATCCATCCTACAAAAAATACCATCAGCAATCCGCTTATAGGCATGAGTATATTGGCAGACAGGAAATCGAACGTGTCGAAGATGTTGAGTCCGAATATGCTGACATCGGCCAGGACTCCCTGCGAGAGGGAACTCAAGGTACCCAGAGCAACACAGACAGCCATTGATATGATTGTAGCAACCTTGCGTTTCATGTTGAATTCTTCAATCAGGAATGTTACGACTACTTCCAGCAGGGATATGGAAGAAGTTAAGGCAGCGATGAGAAGGACGAAAAAGAATATTATGGCCATGACGGAACCGGCCGGTATCTGGGCGAATATTTCCGGAAGGACAATGAATACAAGTCCGGGACCCTCGCTGGGAGACACCCCGAATGCAAATACTGCAGGCATTATGGCTGTTCCAGCTATAAGGGCAAATATGGTATCGGAAATTGCAGTCAGGGATGCTGTCTTGACCATATTGTCGCTTTTCTTTACGTAGGAAGCATATGTAAGGATTGTCCCGCAACCGATACTAAGGGAGAAGAATGCCTGTCCCAGTGCAGCAAGCAAGGTCTCGCTGGTTATTTTCGAGAAATCCGGCTTGAACAGGAATTCCACTCCTTCAGATGACCCGGGAAGTGTTAGGGAGCGGACTGCTATTACCAGTATCATAAGGAACAGCACCGGCATCATGACCTTTGAAAACTTCTCGATACCGTTTTTAATACCTCCGAAAATGATGATTCCTGTCAGAAGCGTGAATATAAGCATATATATCAATGGTTGCCAAGAAGAGGTTGTTATCCCTGTGAACATTTCCGTTGCGGATGTTCCGCTTACGTTCAGATTGAAAGTAATGGCTTTTACCATGTAGTCTATGGTCCATCCGCCTACTACACTGTAGAATGCAAGGATGCAGATTGCAGACAATACAGAGATAATGCCTATGATTCCCCATTGTCCTTTAGGCTTGATTACTTTGAACGCACGGAATACATTGGCCTGACTTTTCCTGCCCACGATGAATTCGGCAATGAGTATAGGAAGGCACAGTAAAAATACCATGAGCAGATATACGATAATGAATGCTGCACCTCCGCTGGTCCCCACCAGGTAAGGGAATCTCCATAAATTGCCCAATCCGATTGCGGATCCGGCCATCGCAACCAGAACCCCGAAGGAACTGGCGAAATTGTCTCTGTTTGTTTTCATATCAGGTCGTATTGGTATTAGGTATTTCTTAACGGAATGCAATATTAATAAAATCCATTTTATTTTGATGTAGGGAATTTAAAAAATGTCTATATTTGTGCCACTGAAAAAAGTCTAATTTAAATTTTATTGCAATGACAAAAGTAAAAATTGGTATTAACGGTTTCGGTCGTATCGGCCGTATGGTATTCCGTGCAGCAGTTGAAAATTTTTCAGATGAGGTAGAAGTTGTTGGAATCAATGATTTGCTGGAACCTGAGTATCTGGCCTATATGCTTAAATACGACTCAGTGCATGGCCGTTTCTGCGGAGAGGTGTCTGTAGAGGGCAACAACCTTATAGTGAATGGACGTTCCATCCGTCTTACATCGGAAATGGATCCTGCCAATCTCAAATGGAATGAGGTCGGTGCAGATGTCGTTGTAGAATCCACAGGTCTTTTCCTTACAGATGAGAAATCCCGCAAACATATCGAGGCTGGTGCCAAGAAAGTGATAATGTCAGCACCTTCAAAGGATGATACTCCCATGTTTGTATTCGGGGTCAACCATACAACCTACAAGGGTCAGGATATTATTTCAAATGCATCATGCACCACCAACTGCCTTGCTCCCGTTACCATGATTCTCAATAATAACTTCGGTATCAAGAGAGGCCTGATGACTACAGTGCATGCCGCTACTGCTACCCAGAAGACAGTTGACGGTCCTTCCAAGAAAGACTGGAGAGGCGGTAGGGGAATCCTCGAAAACATTATCCCTTCTTCAACAGGTGCCGCTAAGGCTGTCGGAAAGGTTCTTCCTGAACTCAATGGTAAGCTCACTGGTATGTCAATGCGTGTGCCTACTTCTGACGTATCAGTCGTAGACCTTACCGTAGAACTGGAAAAACCCGCAAAATACGAAGAAATATGTGCAGTAATGAAGAAGGCTTCAGAAACAAATCTGAAGGGTATTCTGGCATATACAGAAGATGCTGTGGTTTCAACAGACTTCCGTGGTGACTCACATACTTCGATCTTCGATGCAAAAGCAGGTATACAGCTTGATCCTACATTCGTGAAAGTCGTTTCCTGGTATGACAATGAGTGGGGATATTCCAACAAGGTTCTGGAAATGGCAAAATACATCACTTCAGTGAAATAACCGATAACAATGCAATAGTTGAAAAGAGGGTCATGCGGCCCTCTTTTTTATTTTCTTCTCGACTCTTCGGCAAAGTTTATTATATTTGTATGATTATAATGATATTTTCGCTATGGATTTCTTTAAGATGAAGAAGGTGAAATTGGGGTTGAGGAGCAAGGTTCTTTTGGGCTCTGCAATTATCATGGCGATGCTGTTGCTCTCCGTACTGATTTCCTTCCTGGAGTTCGGCAGGATGAGCCGTGTGCTGTCAAGACTGATAGCCAATAATATTCTCAGTGTGGATTTGTCAAGGAATCTTCTGAACCAATACGACAGATACAATTCAGATCTGTTCCAGCTTCTCAATGCAGAGACAATGACGGAATCTCCGATGAGTATACTCTCCGAAAATTTCAACGAGGATTTTGACCGTCTGGAGACGGTATTGGCTACGGATACTGAAAAATCCATGGCGGATTCTGTCCGGTATGCATATTCTGCTTATAAGCAGGTGGTTCTGGAAACAGAAGAGTTATGGCTTGCATCCAAGGAGGTCCGTACTGCATGGTATTTTTCAAAATTGCAGACAGTCTTCGACAAATACCGCAATTATCTCCAGAAACTGTCGGACAGTTCACAACAGGCATTGACAGACAACTATGATAACCTTCAGGACAGTTATTACCGTTCTATCATGCCTGGAATTGTTGCAATGGGTGCCGGAGTCCTGCTGGTGATACTGTTCTGTTATTTCCTGAATATATATATAATAGTACCGATACTTAAAATGTCCCGCGGGCTTTCCGATTACAGGGACATGAACAAGACTTACGATGTTTCTTTTGATAATGGAGGGGATCAGATAAATGAGATGAATACCAATATCCGGGAGTTGGTGGCTGAAAACAAATCCTTCAAGAAAAACTCAGGGAAATAATGAACATCAAGCAGATAGCAAGATATATAGGTATAGCGCTGATCTTTAATGCGGCCCTGATGTTCGTTTCCATGATGGTGTCGGTATTCGACGGTATGGACTCGGCATTTACGCCATTGCTGATCAGTACCCTTGTTACAGCCATGGTAGGATCATTCCCCATGGTATTTGTCCGTGTGCAGGATGATGTGAGTCTGAAGGACGGTTTTGCTATAACTATTTTCGCATGGCTTCTCAGCTGTATATTCGGGATGTTGCCATATCTGTTGTGGGGAGGTCCTTTTACACTCTCCAATGCATGGTTTGAATCCGTTTCCGGTTATACTACTACTGGTGCCACGATTCTTGCAGATGTGGAGTCCTTGCCTAAAGGGCTGGTTTTCTGGAGAACTTCCACTCACTTTATCGGAGGTATGGGAATTCTGGTCTTCATGCTTCTGGTGTTGCCGACCATGAGTTCACTCAGATTCAAGATTTCAAAAATTGAGATTTCAAGTATATCCAAAGACAATTACAAGTACCGTTTCTCAAAGACGGTAAGGGTAAGTGCCGTGACATACCTCTTCCTTATTCTTCTTCAGGCTGTGCTTTTCATTTTGGCAGGGATGACTCCGTTTGATGCCATAAACCATTCCATGAGTATAATTGCAACAGGCGGTTTCAGTACGAAGAACCTCTCGATCCTTTACTATGACTCCGTTGCCATCGAGATAATCTGTATTGTATTCATGTACATATCTTCCCTGCACTTCGGGCTGGTATATGCATTTTTTGTCAACCGTTCCAAGGCTCTTGTGAAGTCTCCTGTATTCAGGTACTTCATAGCATTTTCATTCGTTATGTCTGTCCTGATTGCACTGGATCTTAAAATGAGCGGAGAGGCAGCCGGGTATGCAGAGGCATTCCGTCTTTCGTTCTTCCAGGTGTCATCAATGGTTTCAAGTACAGGACTGGCCACTGCAGATACATCCGTCTGGCCTCTTTTTTCCATTATACTGCTGTTGATTGTCATGTTTCACGGCGGATGTTCAGGCTCAACTTGCGGAGCTGTCAAGGCTGACCGTGTCTGGATAGTATTCAAGGTAATAAAAAACCAGATAATAAGGCAATTGCATCCCAATGCCATAATTCCGGTCAAGGTTCATGACCATACTCTTGATATGAACATGGTCAATTCTGCTGTACTTTATATAGTATTATATACAATTGTATTCTTCGTGGGCGTGGCTCTTCTTTCCATGACGGATATGAGTTTCATGGATGCAGTATCGTCTTCACTTTCGTCATTGGGGAATGTCGGTCCAGGTTTCGACTCCAGCAATTCATTGGGAAACTACGACCATTTCCATCCTTTTGCAAAATTCGTAATGACTGTGCAGATGCTGCTTGGACGTCTGGAGATATATACCGTACTGATGCTGTTCTATATTTTCAAAAAAAGTTAGGAGAACAGAATGGCCCTTCCCGATTATATCTACAGAAAGATCAGGGAGTATTTTCCCTTCGAGCCTACGGAATGTCAGAATCAGTTGTTCAAAGTAATGTCATCATTTCTGTGCGATGACAAGAACATCCTGATTGTCAACGGGTATGCCGGGACGGGAAAGACGGAGGCAATAGGTGCGGCAGTAAAAGCAATGAAAAAGACCGGACTGCGTTTCCGTCTTATGGCTCCTACAGGCAGGGCAGCAAAGGTCCTTTCGAATTATACCGGAGAGAAGGCTACTACTATCCATAAACTTGTTTATCGCCAGAAATCCATGGATGCCGGAGGAGGCCGATTCGAGATAGACAGGAACGAGGATTCCGATACGTGTTATATAGTGGATGAGTCTTCCCTTATATCCAATGACGGATCTTCTCTTGTTTTCGGAACTGGAAGCCTTCTTGATGACATGTTTACGTATATCGGGCAGGGAAGGGGAAACCGTCTTGTCCTGGTAGGGGACAATGCCCAGCTTCCACCTGTAATGCAGGAATACAGTCCGGCTTTGGATCCTTCATATATGGCATTATACGGGAATGTGGATACTGTGACTCTGGATACAGTCGTGAGACAGACAGGGGAGTCCGGCATCCTTTACAATGCTACTTTACTGCGCAAAGCAATCCAGGATGGCAGAACTTCCTTTCCTGAATTGCGCACTTCCGGTTTCAAGGATGTGGAGAGGATTTCCGGTGGAGACCTGATAGAAGCCATCGATGATGCAATAAGCCGTTACGGTATGGATGAAACTGTGGTACTGTGCCGCTCGAACAAGCGGGCAAACCGATACAATCTGGGTATCAGATCCTCGGTCCTTTTCAGGGAAGAATCTCTTATAAGGGGGGACCGGCTGATGATTGTAAAGAACTGTTACCAGTTCCTTGAAGATGTGAAGGAGCTTGATTTCATAGCAAACGGAGATATAGCTGAGCTGCAGAAAATTTACGGATATGAGGAACGATACGGACTGCATTTTGCTGATGCATGCCTTTCATTTCCGGATTACGATGATGTCGAAATTAGGGCAAAGATTATTCTTGATACTCTTTTGTCGGAATCGGCATCCCTTTCACCTGAAATGCAGACAGCGCTTTATGAAGGTGTATATGCGGATTATGACAATATACGTACAAAGCGTAAGCGGAATGCAGCAGTCAGGGAGGATCCTTATTACAATGCCTTGCAGATCAAGTATTCTGCAGCAGTGACCTGTCATAAATCGCAGGGAGGGCAATGGGCATGTGTATTCATTGACAATCCATTCTGGGGAGAAGACCTGACTGGAGATGACCTGAAGTGGCTGTATACGGCAATTACGAGAGCTACAGAAAAGGTGTATCTGGTAAATTTCAATTCCGGTCTTTTCAGACAGGAACGCTGAGTATTGCGATTTTTCCGCCTGAATTGTCAGTTGTGGCAATAAGATGGTAGTGACTGCTTTCCCTGAGTTTCATCCTCTTTTTCAGTTCTGCTGCCGACAGAGGGAAGTTGCGTGATGATACGGAGCATTCCGGGAATCTTTTCCCGAAATCCCTGATGAATGATCTGTTGAACTGATAGACAGCCTCTATTTTCCGTATTTTCCCTGGGAAATTCCTGATATAGGAAGGTGACACATAATAGTGTGAGGAAGGTGCAAGTTTGCTGACATGCATACGTGATGACAGCAGTTTGAATGGACCTGCCTTGAGGACAGCGGCAGAAGGTATGTAGAGGAAGGATCCTGGCTGCAGGTCTGATTGTCCGGCATACTGTACTGCTGCGTTTCTCTCTTCTACGGGAGTGTAGGAAAACCCTTTGCCTGTACTCAGCTCGATGGCTGTTATGGTGTGTTCCTTATTTTCCCTTGAAAGCAGGAGCAATACCTCCTTGCATTCGTTGTTTACGGCTACCACATGTATTTCTGCAGTTTCCTTCAATTCAGAGGCTACGGCACTGATATCTGCCATAGGGGATATCTTTACCAGAATTTCCGGGGCAATGCGAAGCAATTCGCTCTTTATTTCCATGATATCAGGTTCACAGTCATGGATGGAATATACCCTTTCCCCATACTTGCCTCTTCTGGCGGGGTCAATGTATATCAAGTCATAGAAATCATCGGGGATCTGTTGCAGTGCAGCAGAATCTATCTCCCGGTTAAAGACAGATATATTAGCCGCTCGAAGCTCATTGAAATTATGGGTGGCGGTACCGGCAAGTTCCTGATTTCGCTCGAAATAATCTGTAGAGCCTGCAACCAGAGACAAGAAATATGTGTCGACACCGAATCCCCCGGTAAGATCTGCTATGCGGCTTCCTTTTCCAACGAACCTTTGCTTGTATTTCGCACTGGCTTCGGAACTGCATTGTTCCATGGAAACATTGGAGGGGTATAGAAGTGATGTGGTGTTGTACCATGACGGTATCTTCAGCCTTGCTGTCTTTCTGCCGTGTATGCACCTTGCAGCAGTGGCTATATCCAGGTCCGGATACCTGTCCCTCTGCAGGATGAGCATGTCGGGGTCGTCAGACTCATGCTCGAGAATAAATTTCTGCAAATTCATTTCCATTGTTTTACAAAGTTAAGTAAATTTGTATGAATTTTTATAAACAACGACTATGAGTGCGAATTACAGAGAAATAGCATTGCAGTGGACAGGTCCTGAATACGATGTAGAGACCAGAACGAAGGTAAACAGTCTTCTCAACGGAGACCAGAAAGAATTGGAGGATGCATTTTACAAGAATCTTGAATTCGGAACAGGCGGCCTTAGGGGTATCATGGGGGTCGGGACCAACCGTATGAACAAGTATACCGTAGGAATGGCTACCCAGGGATTTGCCAATTACATAATAAAGGCATTTCCCGGAGAGCAGCTTAAGGTTGCTGTATCCTACGATTCCAGAAACAACAGCAGGGAGTTCGCCAGGATTACTGCGCAGGTATTTGCAGCAAACGGTTTCCATGTCTTCCTTTTCGATAATCTGAGACCGACACCTGAGCTCAGTTTTGCAATCCGCCACCACGGATGTCATGCAGGAGTTATGGTTACTGCTTCGCATAATCCCAAGGAATACAACGGATATAAGGCATACTGGCAGGATGGTGCACAGATTACGGCTCCGCATGATACCAACATTATAGATGAGGTCAAGAAAATCGACAATCCCTCCCTGGTGAATTTTGGAGACAGCCATTCCGGGAATATCCAGCTCATCGGTGAGGATACTGATAAGGCCTATCTTGATTCAATACTTTCGCTTACCCTCTCCCCTGAGTCTGTAGCGCGCCATAAGGATTTGAAGATAGTGTACACACCTCTTCATGGTACAGGTGTCAGGCTTGTACCTCAGGCCCTAAGGCAAATGGGATTCACTTCGGTGATTCCAGTTGCAGAGCAGGAGATAAGCGACGGTAATTTCCCGACAGTGGCTTCCCCGAATCCCGAGGAACCTTCTGCCCTTAAAATGGCTGTAGAACTTGCGGACAGCAAAAACGCTGATATCGTAATGGCTACCGATCCGGATGCTGACCGTCTTGGAATAGCTGTAAGGAATGACAAAGGAGAGATGGTCCTCTTTACAGGTAATCAGACGGCTGCGGTATTGACTTATTATATTCTGACCAGATGGAAAGAACTCGGCAAACTGGACGGCCATTCCTATTGCGTCAAGACTATCGTTACAACCGAGCTTCTTACGGCGATTGCATCAAGTTTCGGTGTTGAAATGTACGATGTCCTGACCGGTTTCAAATATATTGCTGAGATTGTCCGTCAGAATGAAGGCAAGAAGACTTTTATCTGCGGCGGGGAAGAAAGCTATGGTTTCAATGTGGGTGAGTTCGTGAGGGATAAGGATGCAGTGATTGCTTCGGCAATGGTTGCCGAGTGTGCAGCATGGGCTGCGGACTCCGGACTTACTCTGTTCGGCCTGTTGCAGAAGATATACAAAGAATATGGAATGTACAGGGAGTCCCTTCTCTCGTTGACGAAAAAGGGAATTGACGGAAATGCACAGATTGCAGCCATCATGAAAAAATACAGGGAAACCCCTCCTGCAAAACTGGGAGATTCTCCGGTCGTGAAGGTCATTGATTACAATAAACCGGAAGAGACCGGTTTACCAAAATCGAATGTGCTGAGATTTTTCGCTGAGGACGGATCTGTCGTGACTGTCAGACCTTCAGGTACAGAACCTAAAATCAAGTTCTACTTCGGAGCCAAAGGCGATGGGGCGGATGAAACCGTCAGATTACTTAGAAACCAGTTTTCCGAATAGGTGAGAAACAAGGTTCCAGACCAGGTATAAGGAAAATACACTGAATACGATGCCCGTCCAGTGGATTCTGAAACATATCAGAAGTACTGCGGCGGGTATTGTTATGATAAGGAATGTGAATCTTTCCCTGTTCTCCTTCCATCCCAATGATTTTATTTTCATGGAGAACATAGGTACTTCACTGACGAGCAGGAATGACAGTGCAACGGAAAGGGCAGGAATCACATATATGTTTGCTGCAAGGACCTTTTGGCCCAATTGAGGATAGAAGCAGGCGGTCGCAATCATCGAACCGATGAAAAGAGCGTTGGCGGGGACCGGCATTCCCAGGAAACCAGAGGTCTGCCTGTCGTCCAGATTGAATTTTGCCAGTCTTAAGGCTGAAAATGCAGCGATAACCAAAGGAATTGCTGCTATGTGAAAAATGACGGATTGCACGTTATACATATAGTTGAAGGCCATAAGCGATGGTGCCAGACCGAAACTGATCACATCGGCAAGGGAGTCCAGTTCTTTGCCTATTTCTGAGTAGGCTTTAAGCAGCCTGGCTGCAAATCCGTCCAGAAAATCAAAGACCGCAGCGACTGCTATCATGAGAAGTGCGGATTCAAAGTTTCCCTGAAAGGAAAAGATAATAGATAACCCGCCTGAAAGCAGGTTCAGGCAGGTTATCGTGTTTGGCAATTGTTTTAAGATACCCATCTATGGATTAGTTGATTCCGAGTTTAGCGCGGATTGCACCAGGGATGGCATCCTTATGAACGAGGATACTGATGGTCTTTGCCCTTACATATTTTTCGGACATATAGTGATATCCTTTGTAGGGATTCCTTTCAGTACCCCAAGAGTTCTTGGTGATGTAGTATTTTGTACCGGCTTCGTCAGTTGCGATACCTACGATGTGCTCGAGGTGGTCGTCAGTGGTAGCGAAAGTCTCATAACCTTCCTGACGCATTTCCTGGGTTACTTCAGCAACTTCGGGAACGATGGTTTCGCTCTGTGCGATTGCATTTCTGTCAATGCTCTTGTCAGCAGGAATGATGGCAATTCCGGTAGGGTTGAATACATAACCTTTTTCGCTTACATCACCATCCCAGCATACGGTATGTCCGTTGTTCAGAGCGTTGTCTATCACTGCCATCATCTCATCCAGAGGCAGGTTGTAGAGGAGCTGGTGATCCCAGTTGTCAGGGATTTCCAGCGGTACCTGCTGGTAGAAAGGATGGTGTGAGAAAGATGTGATTTCAATGTAGTCATCCATATTGAGGCCTAATGCATCGCGGAATGTAAGGGGGGTGTATTCCTTGCCTTCGTAAACGAATTTTTCAGGAAGTTTACCCAAGTAGATGTCAAAGAGAGCTTCCTGAAGTTCAAGTGTCTCAGGAGAACGTTTTCTCATTTTGACTGCGACATCGGAGAGGGCTGCAATATATCTTGAGAGTTCACCATGGCTGTGGGTCTTGCTGTCATAGTTGATACCGGTATAAGCAGACTCGGGAACCATACCGAATTCTTTGATGATATTGACGGTCATGTGGGAGATACTGCCCTGGCTTATGTTTCCGTTGCCTCTTCTGAGGTAGTTGTCTTCAATCCTCTTGTTATAGTTGTGACGAACGGTAAACATTTCAGAAAGGTCGTATTCTCCCTTTCCTGTCCTTAAAAGTTCAGCTTCGAAATAAGAAGTGGTGGCAAAGCACCAGCATGTACCTGTGGAGCTCTGGTTCTTTACAGATGTAACAGGGGCTTTTACTACTTCTGTGAATCTGTAAGGTTTGAGAGGCTCTTCTGCAGCTTTCTTTTTCCTCTGGGCACTAGCCTGTGAGGGAATGAGCATGGCAGCAATTGCCAATGCGGAAACAAAATATCCTAGTTTCATTTTAGTTGTTGGTTAAATTGGTTATAGTTGGGAATGTTAGAGGTTCATCTTGGCTTTGATGTCCTGAGGGATGGCATTCTTGTTTACCATGATATCCATGGTTTTGTACCTTACGTAAGCCTCGGATATGTACCAGATTCCTTTATATGTACCTGATTCACCCCATGAGTTCTTTACTACATAGTATTTCTTTCCTGTCTGGTCCTTTGCAAGGCCGATGATATGCATACCGTGGTCATCGGTTGTCTGGTATGTGTCATAGCCTTCCTGACGCATTTCCTGGGTAATTGTGAGTTCAGGGCAGGGCTCCAGGAATGCAACGGCTTCAGGGTTCGTTTTTTCTGCACCGATCCAGTGAGCCTGGTCAGAACCTACTTCAACGATTTCTGCTTTCAGTTTTTCATAATCGGGAACAAGACCAAGACCGTTTCTGAAACCTTTTTCGCTCACGTCAGCAGCCCATGCTACGGTGTAACCGTTAGCAAGTGCGTTGTCAATGATTGCTACGAGGTCATCGATGGGCACGTTCATTGATTCTTCCCAGATCCAGTTGTCAGGAACTTCGATGATCATCTTTTCATAGAAAGGCTTGTGTGTCCATGAAGTTACGTCGATGTAGTCATCAAGGTTGATACCGAGAGAGCTCATGTAGGTATGAGGGTTGTACTGTTTGCCGTCAACGGTGAATGTTTCAGGGCATTCTCCGAGGTAAGCATCGAGGATGCCTTTCAGACCCTGCTGCCATGCTGTAGAAAGCTTGCGGTTGGGGTTCTTGATGATAACGTCGACATAAGCTCTGAGGAGGCGGTCAAGTTCACCATGGCGGTGCATGTCGGTACCGTAGTTCAGACCGTTCATTTCCCACTCGGGAACAATACCGTAGTTCTTCAGACCGTAAAGAACATTACCGAAAGAACTGCCGGGAGCAAAATTCAATGCACCGTGGAGTCTTACGAATTTTTCGGCTTTTTCCTGATAGGAGTTGTGTACAATGAACATTTCTGAGAGATCCAGTTTCCCGGTATATCCGGCTTTAAGGATTTCTGACTCGAAGAAGGAGATAGCAGAGAAAGCCCAGCATGTGCTTGAACTGCTCTGGTTTTTGATAGAAGTCGTGGGGATTTCTATCACTGACTCGAATTTATAACCTTCAGGGCCGGCAGGTTTCTGGTTTTTCTTTTTCTGTGCCGAGATAGAAGGTGCAAACATGCAAGCGATGCATATTGCTGCGATGATGTGTTTGGTTGACATAAATTTAGTTGTTTTAAGTAAGTAAGTTA
Source organism: uncultured Muribaculaceae bacterium (assembly GCA_964640305.1). Lineage (GTDB taxonomy): Bacteria > Bacteroidota > Bacteroidia > Bacteroidales > UBA932 > Coprenecus. Next base: position 61,270 of record CAZXFF010000007.1, read on the forward strand.
AAAATTAAGGTATATTTAAAAGTTTATGGGTTTGTAAAGACAGTTTCCATTCAGGATGGGCTTTTATGTATGTGACGATGTCCGCGACAGCACTGTCTCTTCTGTTCCATTCGGGCTGCATAAGAAGGGCGCACCGTTCAGATACATTACCTTTTAGATATTCTCCCCACCGGATGTCTTCAGGGGTGGAGACAATGACTTTCAGTTCATCTGCCTGCCGGAGTACTTCAGGAAGGGGAGGACGGTGCTTTTTCGGAGAGAGGCATATCCAGTCGAATTCACCGCTCAGCTGGTGCGTCCCCGAAGTTTCCAGGAATATGTTGAATCCTTGGGCCTTCAGTTCCCTGCAGAGGATGCCGAGTGGATAAAGGAGCGGTTCACCTCCGGTAATCACAATGTTTACGGCAGGTGTCTGCTTTGCTTCACTGACTATGTCAGATACGGAATGTAAAGTATGTTTCCCGGCATCCCATGTACTTTTCGAATCACACCAAGGACAATGGACGTCACACCCCCCTAACCGGATGAAATATGCTGCCTTGCCGACATTGCATCCTTCACCCTGAAGGCTGTAGAAAGATTCTGCGACAGGGAGGTATTCCCCGCCTCTGATATCCGTATCCATGTATGCTGGTGTCATGTCTATCAGGCAGCTGTGTTTACGGCAATGCAAGGAATGAGCAGGCGAAGGCAAGGATTGCGTAGAGCTCGGGGAACACGGCAAGAATCATGGTTTTGGAGAACACGTCCTGTCCGTTGGACATTTCGTTGATACCGTTCCCTACCAGATTTGCCTGGCGCATTGCCGAGTAAAGACCCACAAAACCGAGGGCTACTGCCGCGGAGGCCAGTGCAAGACCCTGATTCATCGTGAGGGTTTCCATTCCTTTCAGTCTGCTGAGCATAAGGAAG
>CAZXFF010000008.1:0-52246 GCA_964640305.1 uncultured Muribaculaceae bacterium
TACTTTTGCGGCCGAAAACAGGTTAATCAAGACAATTATGGATACCAGATTTCTAAAGAAATTCATTCTTACAATTATCTTTTCCCTCACATCCATTTCAATGCTCAATGCCCAGAACATAAGCGGTATTGTCAAGGACTCGGAAACATCAGAACCTCTGGCTGGAGTAATGGTAATTTTCATCAGAGTACCGGAGAATCCTGAAGCTCCGATGATAGGCTCCCAGACAGACATGGACGGGAAATACACCATCAGCATTCCGGAAGGGACTGAAGGGAAACTCAAGTTCATGCTTTTCAGTTATGCAGATTACATCTCGGAGAACATAAAACTTGCAAAAGGCCAAAGCATGAATATGGATGTAAGTATGGTATTCGAGTCAGAGATGCTTGAATCAGCCCTTGTAGTAGCCAGGAAGAACCCGGAATCAGCAGGGACGCTTATAAATGACCGCAAGATCTCCGCACAGGCTGTGGAAAACATCGGTGCCGCAGAAATATCTGCAAAAGGACTTTCAAATGTGGCTGAAGCTGTAGAAACAATGAGCGGTGTATCATTCAACACATCCGGGCAGCTGTTCGTCAGAGGACTTGGAGACAGGTACAGCCTTACTACCCTGAACGGGCTGCCTGTAGCATCCCCGAATCCGGACAACAAGCTCATTCCCCTCGACATTTTCTCAAGTTCCGTTCTCCAGAACATAACCGTAACCAAAGTATATACTGCCACCAGCTTTGCAGATTACTCCGGAGCCCATATAGACATTGCAACAAAAGAAAATGTAGGTGATGCCTTCGTATCGGTATCATTGGGTATCAACGGGAAGATAGGGACTACTTTCAGGGACTTCTATTCAGCAGACAGGAAAGGATGGCTCCTGCATGACAACAGGCTTCCGGACAATGTGAAGAATATGGGAAGCTCCGAGTTCCGGGAGTATATAAAAAAGAACGATCCTTTCGGAACAGATTTCAACATCTCAAAGTCCATCGCCCTCCCCGTGTTCAAGGCATCCGTTTCCGGAGGACGCACTTTCGGTCTGAAAAACGGGGATGAATTCAGTGTGCTTGCATCGGCATCGCTCTCGCAGGACAACCAGAACATATACGGCGGATATATTGCAAACCTGAATGCACAGGGAACGAAGATGGACGAATTCACATACGACAGCTATGAAAAAGACCTGGAATTTACAGGTCTGATCAGTCTTGACTACCTTTTCAAAAACGGTGACAAGATAGGATATACCATGCTCTACGCAAAAAATGCCCTGGATGAATACAAACTCCGTGACGGTTTCGATGCAGAAGGGAACAAACTTCTTGGGAGCAACTCGATTTCACACTCCTATTCCTTGTGGAACAATCAGATCGGAGGGTCCAACACTCTGGCGGACAACTGGGTTATGGACTGGAACATTTCATACGGCATTACTGACAGCAATGAGCCTGACCGCAGGCAAGTCATGTACCGCAAAGGAGAAGACGGAAGTCTCAGCCTGTTCAAGCTCAACAGACAGGAAACAATGAGATATTTCGGAGAACTCGAAGAACAGGAAGTGGCTGCCCAGGTTATGCCGGTATTCAGTTTCGGGGAAAAAAGCAGGCTAATGTTCGGAGCCGCATACAAAGACAAATACAGAAGCTATGAGTCCCTCAGGTTCTATTATAATCTCAATGATATAAACCCGGATATAACTGACATATACAATCCGGAATTCCTGCAGCCGGACAACATAATATCTGATGGTCTGATATCCATCACCCGTGATGCCCAGCCTAAAAACAACTACTATGCAGGACACCGTATAATTGCAGGATTCGCAGAGGTTGAATATTATCCTATAGAGCAGCTGCTGCTGGGACTTGGCGTCCGTTATGAATATTCAGCACAATGGGTCAGGTATTGGAACGATGCCGCAATGGAAAAGGTATCAAGGCTTGACAAAGGGGATTTCTTTCCTGCCCTCAACATAAAATATACTCTAAAGGACCGTCACTCTTTCCGCTTTGCATCATCCATTACCGTCACGAGACCGTCATTCATAGAAATGGCCCCTTTCCTTTACAAGGAATCTTACGGAAGTGCTGAAATAAGGGGTAACGACCAGCTGGTGAATGGCTACAACTACAACTTCGACCTTAAATACGAATATTTCTCGACCGACAACAAGCACATGTTCTCTGCAGGATTGTATTACAAACTGCTGAAGAATCCCATTGAAAGGATTCAGGAATCTTCCGGAGGATCGCTTGTGCATTCATTCCGCAATGCCGAAAACGGGATTGCAGCAGGAGCCGAGGCTGAATTCAGGACAGAAATATTCAAGGACCTTACAATCGGCGGCAACGTATCGTTCATGTACACTGACGTGACGCTCCTTGCCAACGGAGGTATCTATACGGATTCCAGAAGGGCCCTGCAAGGTGCTTCCCCGTATATCGGAAATGCATTCCTGACCTATGCCCCGAAATTCAACAACGGGAAATCATCCCTGTCCGTATCAGTACTGTATAACGTCCAGGGTCCCAGAATCCATACTGTAGGGACATATGGGCTGGGCAATGTAATGCAGCTTCCTGTCCATACCCTGGATGCCAACATAATCTACAGGATCACAGACATATGGAGTGTAGAACTCTCTTTCACTAACCTACTTGACTCAAACTACCGTTTTACCCAGAATGTACCGGACCTTGACCAGAATATATGTACGGAAGAATACAAGCTGGGAAGAGGCATCGGAGCAGGAATCAAACTCGATTTTTAAACAAAACACCAATAATCTTTAATTTCAAAAAAATGAAAAAGAACATTACCATCATTGCAGCGATCGCCCTGTTTGCGGCTGTATCCTGCCAGACCCAGAAGAATGTAATCGACACTGACACCGACCTGATCGGTGAAATTACAGAAGACAAGGTATTGGGAGAAGGCGGCACATATTATCTCACCGGAGGCCTCCATGTCAAAGAAGGTGCTACCCTTACCATCGAGCCCGGAGTGACCGTAATAGCCAAAGAAGATGATATCGTTGACTACATACTGATTGAACAAGGAGCACGTATCAATGCACAGGGTACCCCCGAAAAGCCTATTGTCCTGACCTCCGAAAGGAAAGAAGCCGGTTCATGGGGTGGCCTCCACATATGCGGGAAAGCCCCTATCAATATTCCCGGTATAGATGCAAAATCGGAAATAGGGGATGCTTCTTACGGTGGCAACGATCCTGAAGACAATTCCGGAATCATAAGGTATGTGCGTGTGGAATACGGCGGATATGCATTTTCTGAAGAAAAGGAAGCCAACGGTTTTACATTCTACGGTGTCGGCAATGGAACGACAGCAGAATATCTGCAGGCTTATGAAGGTTCCGATGACGGATTCGAATGGTTCGGCGGAACAGTAAACGTCAAGTATCTGGTTTCTACAAACAATACCGACGACTCATTTGACTGGACAGAAGGATGGTGCGGAAATGCGCAGTTCATGGTAGCAATCCAGAATTCTGCAGAATGCGACTGTCTCATAGAAGCCGACAACAACAGCAATGATGAAGAAGCGAAACCGGTTTCTCACCCTACCCTCTCGAATGTTACTCTGGCAGGAAACAACTCAGCTGATGCAAAACGCGGTATCCGTCTCCGCGCCGGAACAAATGCAAACCTCTACAATGTAATCGTAACCGGGAAACCCAATCCCCTGACCACCGAAACGACCGGTACTGAAACATCTCTTAAAAACGGTGATTCCAAACTTTCCTTCGTATATCTCTCCGGAGAAATAAAATGCAGTGAAGGCATCTATAGTCAGGAACTGTTCCTTAAGGACGGAACAAACAAGGAAAACCAGGAATTCGACCTTAACGGTTACGTAGGAAGCATAAAGGGAGGCATTGACCCGACTTCTTTGGACAGTTTCTTCTCTGCAGGGACTTTCATCGGAGGTGTCAGCAGTTCCGACAACTGGACAAATGGATGGACAAGATAACACACCCATAAGCCATTGGGCTTACATTACCTGTTTTTCGTTGGGGAGGGCTACTGGAGAGCCCTCCCCTTTTTACGTACATTGGATCCAAATACCTATAATTTGGTATTGCCCCATAGCCAAAAGCTGATTACTTTTGTAACTTGCAGAATAAATCAGAAGATGTATTTCAGTACTTTAAATCATTTTAGGAAATGAGACTGTCGGAATTGAAAACAGGGGAAAGGGGGATAATCGTCAAAGTAAGCGGCCACGGATCATTCATAAAAAGGATTACCGAGATGGGGTTCATTAAAGGGAAAGAAGTAAAAGTCCTCATGAATGCCCCATTGAAAGACCCGATAGAATATGAAATAATAGGATACAAGATATCCCTCCGCAGGGAAGAGGCTGATGACATAGAGGTTATCGGCGAAAGCGAGGCCATTTACAATACTGCCGTTGAAAACACAGGCACTGTATCACAGCCTGAGATAATGTACACAGAAGAGCAGGAAGAGGTGCAGCTGGAACAGAGGATGAAAGAACTGGCAGAAGAAAGGAGGCACAGTGTCAGGATAGCTCTGGTAGGAAACCCCAACTGCGGCAAGACATCTCTCTTCAACATAGCCTCAGGCAGCCACGAAAGGGTCGGGAACTACAGCGGGGTAACTGTCGGGGCAAAAGAAGGATACTTCGAATACAAAGGATACAGGTTCGTACTTGTAGACCTTCCCGGTACATATTCCCTATCCGCCTACAGCCCGGAAGAACTGTATGTCAGGAAGAATCTTATTGAAAATATCCCCGATGTAATCATCAACGTCGTGGATGCTTCAAACCTGGAAAGGAACCTGTACCTGACGACCCAGCTCATAGACATGAATCTGAGGATGATAATGGCTCTGAACATGTTCGATGAGATGGAAGCAAAAGGGGACAGTCTCGACATAACCACTCTATCCCAGCTTCTAGGCATGCCCGTTGTGCCTACAGTCAGCCGGACCGGAAAAGGAATAGAAGAGCTGTTCGACACCGTAATCAACATTTATGAAGGGAACAGCAGATCCATGTCACGCCACATACACATCAACCATGGGGCAGAACTGGAAAACTCCATAGACAGGATCAAGGTACTCCTTCAGAAAAACGATAGCATAAGGCACAAATATTCCACCAGGTACCTCGCTATAAAATACCTCGAAAACGACAAGGATATAGAAAGGGTGATCGATACGCTCCCGAACAAGGATGAAATAATCGCTACAAGGTTTGAAGAAGGGAAAAGGATATCCGGACTGCTTAACAACAGCCCGGAACCTGCCATTGTAGAAGCCAAATATGCATTCATACAGGGAGCATTGAAAGAAACATTCACTCCCGGCAAGGCCCGTAAAAAACACACCGTCACAGACAAGATCGACGGCATAGTCACAAACAGATGGCTGGCTTTCCCCATTTTCATATTCCTGCTTTACCTGACATTCGAGGCCACATTCAGGTTGGGTGAATACCCTATGGTATGGATAGAGTGGGTCATAGAGAAATTCGGTCTGTTCGTAGCGGAAAACATGAAGGAAGGAATGATGAAGGACCTGGTCGTGGACGGAATCATAGCAGGAGTAGGAAGTGTGCTGGTTTTTTTGCCAAATATCCTGATACTGTACTTCTTCCTGTCTCTTCTTGAAGATTCCGGATACATGGCAAGGGCTGCATTCATAATGGACAGGCTGATGCACAGGATAGGCCTTCACGGTAAATCGTTCATCCCGATGATCATGGGATTCGGATGCAACGTTCCGGCAATCATGGCATGCCGTACAATAGAAAACCGGAAGAGCCGCCTGATCACCGTCCTGATCATACCCATGATGTCCTGTGCCGGACGCATGCCGGTATATATCCTTATTGCCGGAGCCTTTTTCCCTCATAACGGCAGTATAGTAATGCTGGGGCTCTATGCCCTTGGCATTCTGCTTGCAATATTGTCGGCAAAGATAATGAGCCGGTTCCTTAAGGATGATGACCTGCCATTCGTAATGGAACTTCCCCCTTACAGATTCCCTACTTCCAAATCCATTTTCAGGCATACATGGGAAAAGGGCAAACAGTATCTGCACAAGATGAGCGGGATAATCCTGGTATGTTCTATCATAATATGGTTTCTCGGATACTTCCCTGACCACGACAAATACACTACTGCGGCAGAACAGCAGGAGAATTCCTATATAGGCAGACTCGGGAAAACCATAGAACCGGTACTTGCTCCCCTCGGCTTCGACTGGAAAATGGGAGTCGGGATACTTACCGGAGTCGCTGCAAAAGAACTGACAGTAAGTACCATGGGGGTACTTTACAGCGGAGAGACGGAAAACGTGGAATCTGCAAGCGGAGATACTATGCTGCAGAATGCCCTTGCCAACAGCATCACTCCTGCAGCAGCCCTGGCATTTATGGTCTTCGTCCTTCTCTATTTCCCGTGCATTGCCACTTTTGTAGCCATAAAGCAGGAAGGAGGAGGCTGGAAATGGGCTGTATACTCAGCAATCTACACTATAGTCCTGGCGTGGATTGTTTCTTTTGCGGTATACCGTATTGCATTAATGGTTACCTGAATATGTAAATTTACCTACTAATGGGTATTTCAGATGCAGAAATGCCGACCTATCTTTGCAATGTGAAATCCATAATGTAGTGTTGTTTATCAAACAGATACTCCCCCCTTGTGAAAGGATGGGAGTTTTGTTTATCTTTGCCCCCTAATTTGATATGGAAACGATGGACAGAATAAGCCCTTCAACCAAACTATCGGATGTTCTGGAAACAGACTACTCCCTTCTCAATGTTCTTCTGCGTCTCGGAATCCGGCTGGGATTCGGAGAGTGCACAGTCGAAGAAGCCTGCAGGAATACAGGAATCGACACTGACTCGTTTCTGCTGATTGCCAGTGTATACATGGGAGACTTTCATTATCTTGAAGAAAACAGGAATACAGCCAGATCCGCACTGGATCTTGTAAAGTATCTGCGGGCATCCCATTCATACTACATGGACATACTGCTGAAGCACCTTGAGAGTCTGATAGAAAACCTGCTCCAACCCTGCACAAAGATGCAAAGGGAAAGCATAATGCGTTTTGTCTCTGAATACAAGGAGGAAGTAAAAAACCACTTCGATTATGAAGAGGATATTGTCTTCCCGTATGTCCAGTCAGTTACGGAAGGAAAAGCCGGAGGGGAATATTCCATAAGCAAGTTCGAGGAATACCACAATGATATAGATACAAAACTGTATGATCTGAGGAATATCATAATGAAATACCTTCCTTCCGTCTTCGACAGCAATCTGGCAGTAAGGATTCTCTTTCATCTCCGCTCACTGGAGGAAGACCTGGAAAAGCATACTGTAATTGAAGACTCCATCCTTATACCAATGGTCAACAGATTAGAAGAAAATGCCCGAAACTAGAAGACTCAACATATTGCTTGTAACCCCCTCCAGAATCATTTCAAAAGGACTATGCTCAATTTTCAACGAGCATTCAGGATTCTGTGTGGAGACCATACTGTCTTCATTGTCCAGAGAAAACGAAGTAGCCGTCCGCAACAGTGCCGCAGACATAATAATAGCAGACACATCTGTCTTTGATTATTCGGGACGGGCAAACATCAAGGAACAGCTGACCGAACTTACCGATGCATTTATCATAGCATTGGCAACATGCCCTCTTCAGGAGGAGGCTATACGCCAATTCGACGGTATGATCAGCATTTATGATAGCCCGGCAACCATTATCAACAAATTGCGCAATGCCGGCAGGAACGAAAAGCCGCATCCTGCCAGTGGCAAGGAAGAGCTTTCCCACAGGGAAAAGGAAATCCTGGTATGCATTGCACAGGGAATGCTGAACAAGGAAATCGCCGACAGGTTCTGCCTGTCAATACACACGGTAATCACACACAGGAAAAACATTTCCAGAAAAATAGGTATCAAGACCGTAGCCGGACTTACCGTATATGCACTGCTTAACAACCTGATAGATACCGATAGCCTATGAGAATAAAAGCAATACTTTCCATACTCCTTTCCTTATGCCTCTTTCCGAAAGTCAATGCAGCAAAAGACCAGACTCCTGAGAAAGAATTCAGGTTCAGAGGATATACCGGAGGAATGCTGCTGCACACCGGATATGCTGAAAGCAAAAAGTTTCCAGTATTTTCAGGGGGGACTCTGGTAGAGAACGGACAAGTCAAAGGAATGCCCATGGGACTTGGCGGAATGATAAAATTCGGTTTCGGTACAGAAAAGGACATCCTGAGAGTAGGCGGAGAAGGCTACAGTTCCAACCTGCATTACGGGAAGACCGGTTCTTACTTCCATGTAGGCTGGGGAGGGCTTCTTATCGACTACATCCACATTACAGAAGGCAGGGTATATCCTTTCGCCGGAGTGACATTCGGCGGCGGAGGAGTAAAGAATGTCATGGTCAGCAGTGGGGCGTTGGATGATTTCGAGACAGATCCTGCCCTCATACGAAAGTACATGCTGTTCACCATAGCTCCTTTTGCAGGAATCGAAATAAGCATAAGCAAGCGGTTCAGGGTCGTACTTAAGGCCGACTATATGATCAATCTAGGCAAAGCCCAGCCGGATTACGCATCCGGACCGAGGCTTCATGCCGGATTCCTGTTCTGCAAGTAGATTCAATAATAGATGTCCATAATCGTTTCCATAATTTTGCTGGAATGATACCGGTATCTGCTGTCAAACTGATGATACACAGGGTCACGGACTATCACCGCAGTATTCTCTCCGACATAAAGGCGGACCTCCCTCTTCACTGACTTCAGCGACTCCAGTTCACTTACAACCAGGGGACGGAGCCTTATTACATTTCCGTCCATGCTCCAGAACCTGTTGAGATCGTTGAAAGAAAGATCATCATTCCAGAAACCTGCAGGAAGATATCCTTCACGGAAGACAAATTCATACATGCTGCATTCATCCGACCTTGTCACATCCAGTTCCGGATAGAAAACCAATACAGGAATATCGCTCTCCTTGTCATAGAACATAAGATTATACCCCCAATGTGATGCCTCTATCCCTACCTGGCTTCCTTGCCATCCGGAATATCCTTCGAACTCGATGTAGAGTGTATCAGTCGGTACTACCGTCTCGGTTTGAGTCCGGTACTCTACAGAACGGACAGAACGGAACATGGAAACGCTCATTATGCTTAAAACCGCAATACTGACCAGCCACAAAAGGAAAATTATCAGACCCGGCCTCCACTTCGGGGCATGCAGATTGAAAGACAGCAGTATCCCGGCATACAGCATCCCTATAAAAGGAAGGGCACAAAGCAATACCGAAAAGACCATTGCCACTGCCGATACCCAATGTGGCTGTCCGCTCATTACGGAAAGGAATTCCGATAGTCCGAATGAAGAGAATATGTTGAATGCACCTATACCTATCAAGGCAAACAGGATTGCAGCACATCCGGATATTCCTATAATGAAAAGGAATATACCGGCAACAAGACCAAGAATCCTTACAAAACCGCTCCCCCATTTACGGGACGGTATTCCGCGTTCGGATGGAATCCCCTGTCCGGCTTTGTTCTCTATATCCTTAAGATTGGCATACGAACCGTGCATCCTTATCTTATCGTCCAGGGTCTTCGCCACGGGCATGGATTTGCATGCGATGAGATATAGTATTGCAGGAACAAGCGACAACCATATAAATGCCTCATCCACAGACACAGATAATATGAGTCCAAGAGTCACGATACTTGCCCACATAATCCTTATAAACACCGGATCAATGGAAAAATATTCTCCCAATCCCGAACATACACCCCTCATCCTCGCATTTTCCATATCCCGATAAAGCCTCTTCCGGTTCCCTGACACGAATTTGGAAGCCGGACCATCTTCCCCATCTCCGAAATCTTCCGGACGGCCGATTACCGTAAGTACTTCCTCCACTGATGCTGCATCTATTACAATATCTTTCTCGAAACCTTTCTCCAAAAGAAGCTCTGCAATCCGTTCCTCTATGCCGGAAAGGATTTCGTTCCTGTTCGTGTTGTTGGAATAGTAATCCGAAAGTGCATCCAGATACTCTTTCAGCCTGTCATGGGCACTCTGTCCCAAAGTGAAGGCTATATTCCCGATATTTACCTTAATTACCTTTTCCATATTATTCTAGACTCAACCGTTTTCCCTGAGATATTTTATAGTATTTACCATTTCCTGCCACACCTCGTCCATTTCTTCCAGAGCCTTCCGCCCTTTGTCCGTAATCTGATAGTACTTCCTCGGAGGACCTTGCGGGGATTCTTCCCAACGGTAAGTCAGCAGACCCTGGTTCTTCTGACGGATAAGCAAAGGATAAAGAGTACCTTCCACGACTATCATCTTCGCTTCCTTAAGCTCGGATATCAGTGAGGAAGCATAGGAGTCCTTTTTATTCAGTATACTCAATATGCAATATTCCAAAACCCCTCTGCGCATCTGGGATTTCACGTTGTCGTTCAATGTATTGTCTCCCATATACTTGTATTTTAATATTGTTTACGGAACCTACTCATATTTTCAGCCGTTACCGGCAATCCGTGCATCCTGCATTTGTCTGCAGGCGTATTGGCCTTCGGGACCACGAACCAGAGAATAATGTAAAGCCAGAAGCCTCCTGTCGCCAAGAACAGAAGAAGGAGCATCAACACTCTGACAAGCCCCATTTCAACGTCGAAATAATGCGCAAGACCCGAGCAGACACCACCCAGCATCTTGTTGTCCGGATCCCTGAAAAGTTTTTTCTTTTCCGGTTCGCTTTTACCTGTTCCGTATGCATTGTTTCCATTATCCTGACGGCAGTCAGATCCGTCTGGCATTCCGAGCTGGGCAATAACCCTGTTAACCAATTCAATATTCACAACCTGCCCTTGAACCGAAAGCGACTGGGCAAAAATATCCGCAATCCTCATTTCAAGGTCGTCCATTACCTCCTTGGTCTGATACCCCATTCCGACCTTCCCTCTGAAGGCTTCCAGATAATCGTCCAGCTTCATATAGGCATCTTCGTCCATAACGAACGAACGTCCTCCTATTCCGATGTTCAATACCTTTTTCATATTACAACTATTATTGCTTGATGTTTTGTGATGCAAATATATATAAAAAATTTAGTATTATGTATAACAAGGTACTGATTTTTTTGAAATATTCTTGATTATCCGGTATTCGTGGATTCCGACAAATAAAAAAACCGGCTTCAGGTCGTTGACCTGAAGCCGGTTCATATTCTTTTCTATACCCTGTATTATTCAGCGTCAGCGGGAGCCGCAGGATTTGCAGGAGCCGCTTCACCACCGGGGATTGCAGTGGGGAATTCAGGAGTACCTGCCGGTACCTGAGTCTGTTCGAGCTTTTCAAGGACAGTATTCCTTGCCTGTTTAGGTGCTGCAAAAGCAGACCCGAGAATACAGAGAACAATTATAGCTATGGCAAGGGTCCATGTCGCCTTTTCGAGGAAATCCGCTGTCTGGCGAACACCGAACGTCTGGTTGCCGGAGGCAAAGTTGGCAGCAAGGCCACCGCCTTTCGAATTCTGGATCAAAACCACGAATGTCAGAAGCAGGCTGACAATTATAATCAGAATGGAAATTGCTATGTACATAATCTATAAATATTTCTTGATTTCGTTTTTAAGGGTTGCAAAGTAAGCACTTTTTTCCGGATATAACAAAATAAGTTTCTCGTAAATGTCATGAGCCCTGCTATATAAGCCTTGTTCAGCATAAATGCGGGCCAGAGTCTCGGTATAGTAATTCTCGTCACTGAACTCGGAGCTGTCAAAATCAACCTTGGCTGCAGACACTTCCAAATCAGTGCTTAACGAATATGTCTCCACATTGTTCTCACTGACCTGGCGGAGATCTTCGCTACTGAAATAATCACCTCCTACAATATAGATCTCCCTTTTGGATACCGGTTCTGAATCGGGCAATATTTCCATTGATGCCTCCTGGGAAGCATGGGTTTCAGGAAGCTGGATTTCCTCTTCCAACCCGAAATCATAGACTGGCTCCGGTTGACGCCTGGCCTCTTCTTCCGCTCTCTGGGCCAGAAGGTAGGCATTCCTGAAAGCACGGTAATCAGGATATACATAGAGGGCAGTCCGCCTCAGCACATCCTGACGGTACTCCTCACCCATCTTGGACATCTTTATCATAAGTTCCTTGCGGGCATGCGCATACCAGGGATATTTTGTCAGTATCCCTTCTATTTCAGGGACTGTAAGGTCTTTGAGATTCACTGTCATCATATCAAGTTTACCAGTTAGCAACTGTCGAGTTGAAAATATCTTCGACCAGTATCTCGATTATTTCGGAACAGAGGGAGCTCTCGACAGCATCCAGAAGCTGGTTGGAATCATAATCCGCATATGCGGAAAAACTCTTTTCGAAATTCTCCTCCGGATGAAGGCGGTTCGTAAAAAATACTTTGACGGTTATGGTCAGACGGTTCTTGGAAGCCACCTCATCGGCTGTCACGGCCGTCGGGCGCGTATCGTACGAGGTTATCTCCCCGTATACGTTAAGATCCCCGTTTTCAGTAAGAATATCCAGACTGGTCAGACGACGGTACTTGTCAATCAGAGCATTGGACAGTGAAGACGCCAATGTGGGATTTACCTTGAGAGCCTTGTTCTCAAAATATTCCACAGCAATTGTCTTGACATCCGGCTGGATAGACGTTCCAGAAAAGGAATACACTCCGCATGATGCCAGCATTGCAATAAACAAAGGTATTGCAACTCCTATTCTAACCATTCTCTTCATCCTTGATTTTCAATTCTTTGATTTTACGGTACAATGTCCTCTCTGAAATACCCAGCTCAGCTGCTGCAGCCTTGCGCCGGCCCTCGTGTTTCTCCAATGTCCTTCTTATAAGGTCATCACTTACATCCTGAAGGGTCCTGACGGGCTCATGGGCAGCTGCAACTTCCGAAACCGGAACTACAGGTATGGAACTGAAGTCCTCCACCTTCGCGGGCAGCATCTGGACGGGCTTCATTCCGACACTGTCTCCATTCTCCAGCATGGCTTTGAGTTCATCCACTTCCTTTCTGAGCTGGAAAAGCATATTGAAAATTATGTCTTTCTCCGGAAAACTTCCCTCAGCCGTACCGGAATCGCATTTCCGTACGGCCAGTTGACCGGGTGCTTCAGCCGGAAGGTACTTATGAAGTGTTTCAGCGGAAATGTTCCTGTTGCTCTCCAGAACTGAAATCTGTTCAGCGACATTCTTGAGCTGCCGAACGTTACCTGGCCACCTGTATTCCTCCAGAGAGAATCTCGCTTCAGGAGTAAGCCTTACGGCAGGCATCTTGTACTTGTCTGCAAAATCCAAAGCGAATTTCATGAACAGAAGGTGGATATCCCCTTTGCGCTCGCGGAGGGGAGGTATATAGATGGGGACGGCATTCAACCTGTAATACAGGTCTTCCCTGAATTTGCCGAGACTTATGGCATGCAGGAAATCCACATTCGAAGCAGCAATTACCCTGACATTGGTTTTCTGGGTCTTCGATGATCCCACCCTTATGAATTCTCCCGTTTCCAGAACCCTGAGCAGACGGACCTGGGTGGACAATGGAAGTTCCCCTACCTCGTCCAGGAAAATGGTACCGCCGTCTGCAACTTCGAAATATCCTTTCCTTGCCTCATTTGCCCCGGTAAATGAGCCCTTTTCATGTCCGAAGAGCTCCGATTCTATCGTTCCCTCGGGTATTGCCCCGCAGTTTATTGCAATATAATTATTGTGCTTGCGCGGACTATAAGCGTGTATTATCTTGGGAATGACTTCTTTACCAACCCCGCTCTCCCCAGTTATGAGAACCGACAGATCGGTTCCTGCAATTTGCACGGCAGTGTCTATGGCAGCATTGAGCCGAGGGTCATTGCCGATGATTCCGAATCTGCTTTTAATTTCCAAAAGTTCCATATGTGCAAAGGTATCAAAATTTTGATTTCTTTTTTCAAAATATATACTATATTTGCGCTTATTACCATTGGATATTAACAATTTTAAACATATCGTAGAAATGAAAAGAATTTTAAATGTATTGGCGATTGCCTCAGTTGCAATGCTCGCTTTTTCCTGCGGTAGTCCCAAAAAGATGGCTGAAAGTGCCGATCAAGTCACTGTAGCTTGCAATCCTCAGGTACTTGAGGTCGTAGCTGGCAACATCAAGGCAGACGTTACAGTTACTTTCCCTGCTGATTTCTTCCATCCCAAAGCTATCGTTGAAGTAATCCCTGTTCTTGTGTACAACGGCGGAGAAGTGGCCGGCAAAACCATTATGCTTCAGGGACAGGATGTTACCGAGAACTACGAAACAGTTGGAGAAAACGGTGGAGATGTCAAGAAAACTCTGGAGTTCGCATATACCGAAGGTATGGAGAAATCCCATCTCGAATTGAGGATGACCGTTATCCACAAGGACAAGAGGATCCCTTTTGCAGCTCCTTACAAGGTTGCTGACGGTGCCAACACAACCTACATGCTGGCAAAGACAGACGGTGCCCTTGCATATGCACCCGATGCATATCAGGATGTAATTCCCGAGCAGAACGAAGCTCAGATCCTCTATCTCATCAACAGCGCAACAGTCCGTCCTTCACAGTTGAAGACAGATGAAATCAAGGCTTTCCAGGAATTCCTGAAAAACCTCAAGGCTGACGAGCGCAGGGAACTCGTAAACACGGAAATCGTGGCTTACGCATCACCTGACGGAAAAGAAGACTTCAACGCAAAACTTTCAGAAAAGCGTGCGAAGACCGCAACCGATGCTTTCAACAAGACAATCAACAACAAGAAGAAAGTGGGTATCGAAACAGCTGTAAACACCAGCAATATCGAAGAAGACTGGGATGGATTCAAGGAACTCGTATCCAATTCGAACATTGAAGACAAGGACCTCATCCTCCGCGTCCTCGAAATGTACAGTGATCCCGCAGTACGTGAAAAGGAAATCAAGAACATGTCACAGGTATACACAACCCTGAAGAAAGACATCCTTCCTGAACTCCGCCGTGCAAGATTCATTGCAAACATCGAATTCACCAACTATACCAGCGAAGAACTCGTTGCTCTGGTTGACGAAAACATCGAAATCCTCGATGAAGAAGCTCTTCTCCGTGCAGCATCCCTCCTTAAGGATGCCGACAAGAAAGTCGTAGTTTACAGGAAAGCCGTTGAGAAATTCAACAGTGACCGCGCAAAAGTCAATATGGCTGTAGCATACCTTTCACTTGACAAAAATGCCGACGCTGAAAAGGCTCTTGCAAACGTAGGCAACAAGAACTGCCCTTATTACAACAATACAGTCGGTGTAATTGCCCTCCGCAAAGGCGACAACACTGCAGCTGCCGCAGCTTTCAGGAAATCTTCTCTGAAAGAAGCTCAGTATAACCTCGGAACAATTGACATCCTCAACGGTAACTACAAGGATGCAGTTGCCAAACTCAGCGGTGAAAAACATTTCAACGAACCTCTTGCACAGATTCTCGTTGGAAATCTCAATGCTGCTTCACAGATTCTTGGCAATGCAGGTTGCCCTTGCAAGAACTATCTGAAAGCTATCATCGCTGCCCGTCAGGGTAAAGTGGCAGAAGCAAATGCTGCTCTGGAAATTGCAAAGAAAGACGAAGCTCTTGCAAAACGTGCTGAAACAGACATAGAATTTGCAACTCTCCGTTAATATCGGTCAATACCAGATATCACAAATAAAGAAACCGGCCCGACAGGACCGGTTTCTTTTTTGTTCATATAGATCTGGAATATAATGTCAAAGTAATGTCAGTCAAGCTTGAGTACAGCCATGAATGCTGACTGGGGGACCTCTACATTACCAACCTGACGCATGCGTTTCTTGCCCTTCTTCTGCTTCTCCAAAAGCTTGCGTTTACGGGTGATATCCCCGCCATAGCATTTTGCAAGGACGTCCTTACGCACGGCCTTTACTGTCTCGCGTGCAATGATCTTTGCACCTATAGCCGCCTGGATTGCTATCTCGAACTGCTGTCTGGGTATAAGTTCCTTCAGTTTCTCGCACATCCTGCGCCCGAAATCATAAGCTCTGTCCCTGTGTATAAGAGAGGACAACGCATCGACCTGTTCACCGTTGAGCAGGATATCAAGCTTCACCAGGTCTGCTTTCTGATATCCTATGATATGATAATCGAACGATGCATAGCCTTTGGATATTGACTTGAGCTTGTCATAGAAATCGAACACGATTTCCGCCAACGGCATATCATAATTCAGTTCCACTCTGTCCGCAGTCAGGAAGTGCTGGCCTTTCAGCACCCCTCTCTTGTCCAGGCAAAGCTTCATTATCTGCCCGAAAAACTCGCTCTTCGATATGATCTGTGCACGGATATACGGCTCTTCAATATAGTCAATCATTGTCTGTGGAGGAAGACCGGAAGGATTATGGACATCCACTACTTCTCCCTGCGTCGTGTGGACCTTGTATGATACGTTCGGTACAGTAGTGATCACATCCATATCAAATTCACGGTACAGTCTCTCCTGCATGATCTCCAGATGGAGCAATCCGAGGAAACCGCAACGGAAGCCGAATCCGAGTGCCAATGAAGACTCCGGGTCAAATACGAGCGACGCATCGTTCAGACGCAGTTTTTCAAGGGACGCTCTAAGGTTCTCATATTCGTCCGTCTCTACAGGATATACTCCGGCAAAAAGCATCGGCTTGACTTCCTCAAAACCGGCTATGGACTCGGAACAAGGGTTGTCGACGTGCGTTATGGTATCCCCCACCTTCACTTCCACCGCTGACTTGATACCTGAAATGATATATCCCACATCACCTGTCGATACCGTCTCTTTAGGACACATCCTCAACTGAAGGCACCCTACCTCATCCGCCTCATACTCCCTGCCTGTATTGAAGAATTTCACCTTATCACCTCTGCTAATTGAGCCGTTGACAACCTTGAAATAGGCTATCACACCCCTGAAAGGGTTGAAGACAGAATCGAAAATAAGCGCCTGCAGCGGGGCATCAGGATCCCCGGATGGAGCAGGGAAACGTTCGACAATCGCATCCAGGATAGGAGGCACCCCTTCACCAGTCTTCGCACTTGCCAGAAGTATATCCGACCTGTCGCATCCGATCAGGTCGATTATCTGGTCGCTTACCACCTCCACCATTGCCGCATCCATATCTATCTTGTTCAGGACCGGAATAATCTCAAGATCATGGCTTATGGCAAGATACAGGTTTGAAATGGTCTGTGCCTGTATTCCCTGGGTTGCATCCACAACAAGCAAAGCGCCTTCGCAGGAAGCAATGGCCCGGGAAACCTCGTATGAAAAATCGACATGACCCGGAGTATCGATAAGGTTCAGGATGTAATCCTCGCCCTTATAATTGTATACCATCTGTATTGCGTGGCTCTTGATCGTTATACCCTTCTCTTTCTCCAAATCCATAGAGTCCAGGACCTGGTTCTCCATATCCCTCTCACTCACTGTCTTGGTATATTCCAGCAAACGGTCCGCCAAGGTGCTTTTCCCGTGGTCAATATGGGCAATTATACAAAAGTTCCTGATGTTCTTCATTTCCTGTATTTATATATATGGTGCAAATATACATTACTTTTGTTTTTCTTCAAATTCATGCTAACTTCGCTGGATAAACTATCGTAATATGCAGAACACAGAACAGTTGGCAGCCATTGCCTCGCAAGTAAGAAGAGATATTATAAGGATGGTTACCGCAGCAGGATCAGGCCATCCCGGTGGATCTTTGGGCAGTACGGATTTCATCACTGCACTTTTCTTCAGAATAATGAAACAGTCTCCGGAACAATGGGACAGAAGCGGTGCCGGACAGGACATGTTTTTCCTGTCTGCAGGACATATGGCCCCGCTTCTTTACAGCATCCTGGCAAGGGCAGGATATTTCCCTATCGATGAAATGTCCACCCTCAGACAGTATGGTTCCCGCCTGCAGGGGCACCCTTCAAACAGCGACAGCATTCCTGGAATACACGTCCCTTCCGGGTCTCTGGGCCAAGGGCTCTCCGTTGCCTGCGGTGCAGCGCTTGCAAAGAAGATGGCAGGGGACAAGAACAACGTATACGTCCTGATAGGAGACGGTGAAAGCGAAGAAGGACAGATATGGGAAGCGGCGATGTTCGCAGCACATCACAAAGCCGACAATCTTATTGCCATGACCGACTGGAACCGTCAGCAGATCGACGGCACTGTCGATGACGTGATCGGGCTCGGAGATCTGGAATCCAAATGGAGAGCATTCGGATGGGAATGCATCGTGGCTGACGGCAACAATATGGACTCAGTCCTGGAAGCCTTTGCCAAAGCAAAAGACCTGTCCGGAAAAGGCAAACCGATCATGATACTTTTCAGGACTGAAATGGGACATGGTGTGGACTTCATGAGAGGGACCAACAAATGGCATGGTAAGGCACCTTCAAAAGAGCAGGAAACAGAAGCCCTGGCCCAACTGAAGGAAACCCTGGGTGACTTCAGGTTCCCGAATTTATAGATTTTCAACAATTTTTAGCTGTCAAAGATTATGTCATCAATAATAAACAGATTCGTAAATAGCGGAAACAAAGACACCCGCTCAGGATTCGGAGCAGGCCTGCTCGAACTCGGACGCACCAACCCCAAGGTAGTGGCATTGTGCGCAGACCTTGCCGGTTCTCTGAAAATGGATGCTTTCATCAAAGAGTTTCCAGAAAGGTTCTTCCAGTGCGGTATAGCAGAAGCCAACATGGTGAGTGCAGCTGCCGGCATGTCCCTCAACGGTTACATACCCTTCGCAGGATCTTTTGCCAACTTTGTCACTTCCCGCGTATATGACCAGATACGCCAGTGCGTGTCATACGGAAACACCAATGTGAAAATCGCGGCATCCCATGCCGGCATTACACTCGGTGAAGACGGAGCTACACATCAGGTAATGGAAGATATCGGAATGATGAGAATGCTTCCGCACATGACTGTCATCAATCCTTGCGACTTTAACCAGACAAAAGCGGCAACCATAGCAGCCGCCGCATGGAACGGTCCGGTTTACCTGCGGTTCGGACGCCCTTCTGTCCCTAACTTCACTCCTGAAGACCAGAAATTCGAAATCGGCAAAGCGCTCAAACTTGTCGACGGAAAGGACGTTTCCATCTTTGCCACAGGCCACATGGTATGGGAAGCCATAAAAGCGGCCGATGAACTGGAATCCAAGGGAATCAATGCCGAGGTCATAGACATACACACCATAAAGCCTCTGGATGTAGAAGCTGTACTCTGTTCTGTAGCCAAAACAGGAGCGGCAGTCACAGCCGAAGAGCATCTGATTGCAGGCGGACTCGGGGAACTCATAGCCGGAGTACTTGCAGTCAACAGCCCTTGCCATGTCGAATTCGTTGCAGTGAATGACAAGTTCGGGCAGAGCGGTACACCTGCAAGGCTCCTGAAAGAATATGGCCTTGATTCAGAAAATATCGTAAAAGCAGCATTAAAAGCCATCGGACGGAAAAAGTAGTACAATAAGGGATGGATATCACTGACGACAAAGATATCCTGGAGGCATTCCGGGATGTGGAAAAGAGGGACTACGCATTCAACCTTCTGGTCAGGAAATATTCACCCAGACTGTACAGCCATATACGTAAAATGGTAAACAGCCATGACGAGGCAGACGATCTGCTTCAGAATACACTTATCAAGATATGGAGGAGTCTTCCTGATTTCCGGGAAGACTCCGGATTATATACATGGCTATACAGAATTGCTACAAATGAGACGCTCAACTTCCTCAGAAGGGAAAGACTGAGATGTTCTCTCTCCCTCACAAGTTACTCAAGTCTGGTGGACAGCAGACTTGAGGCTGACGAGAACTTCGACGGTGATGAAATACAGAGGAAACTGTACCTGGCTGTCAGAAAGCTTCCCCCGAAGCAGATGGCGGTATTCAACCTCAAATACTTCGAAGATCTGAAATACGAAGAGATCGTTGCCATTCTGGGAGGAACAGTGGGATCCCTGAAAGCCTCCTACCACCATGCCCTTGCCAAAATAAAGGCAAGTTTGGAAAACACCGATTAATCCTTTTGCAAATTATATTGTCTAAACGGTATATGACAGAAAACAGAGACATATTGGATGATAAAAAGCTGAAGGAATTCCCTTTCAAGATACCTGCAGGCTATTTTGACTCTTTGGAGGACAGGATACGCGAATCCGCAGGGAATTCAGGTGTTTCCGGAAAGACGGTTATCATGTGGATCAAACCGGCCGTCCTCCTATGCGCCATGTTCCTGATAATTGCAGGACTGGGACTTGCAGCATCCAAACTGACCGGTTTGCTGTACCATGACCCGCTGGCAAGTGAGGACCCCATCTTCGCCCTCATAGAAGAAGGATATCTGGACAGCCGCTTCATTTATTCCCATTACGACGAGATCGATCTCAATGAGGAACTGAGCAACATGCTTGAAGACACTGACGGGCTGGAGAATACTGTCCGGACAGCTGTAGAACAAAGTATCAAAGAGGAAGAACTAATTGAATTCATTTTTAAAACAGAAGAATAAGAATCATGTCACAATCCCGCATAATATCACTGGTCGCCCTGATGCTGTTTTTATCGACAGCTGCCATATCCCAGCCGAAAGACAATCCCAGCAAACAGGATAAGGACAAGAGAATGGAGCAGTTCCAAAGTGCAAAGGTTGCATTTTTCACTGCACAGCTGGAGCTCACGACAGAAGAAGCCGAAAAATTCTGGCCTGTGTACAACAAATATTGGGAGGCACGTTCGAAAGAACACAGGGCAGGACGCAGCATCTTCCGCAGAATACAGGAAGCGACCTCCAGCAAATCGGTTTCCGACGTGGAAATGAAAAGCCTTATGCTTGAATGGCAAAACCATCACCAGCGGGAGTTCGATATCGAGAAACTTTATCTGGAAGAATTCTACAGAATCCTGCCGGTCAGGAAAGTCCTGAAAATATATGTCGCCGAAGAGGACTTCAGGGTCAAAATGATAAACATGTGGAAAAAGCCGAAACATGATTAAAGCTGTAGGCATAACCAAATCTTTCGGTCCTGTCAATGTGCTCAAAGGAATAGATTTCGAGGCAAGGACCGGGGAAGTAGTATCGATAGTAGGAGCCAGCGGAGCCGGTAAATCCACACTTCTTCAGATTCTGGGATCCCTTTCCGTACCCGACAGCGGAAATGTGCTTATTGACGGGACAGATATTTTCAGCCTGTCTTCAGATGCCTTGTCCGGTTTCCGTAACAGGAAAATCGGATTTGTGTTCCAGTTCCACCACCTGCTCCCGGAATTCACAGCAGAAGAGAACGTAATGATTCCCGCGATGATTGCGGGCACAAAAGAAAGTGTATCGCGCAGAAAAGCAGCAGCCATTCTCGAAGAAATGGGCCTTGAGGAGAGAAAGACGCACAAACCTTCGGAACTTTCAGGAGGTGAACAGCAGAGGGTCGCCATTGCCAGAGCAATTATCAACAATCCGACCGTCCTCTTTGCAGACGAACCTTCCGGGAACCTGGACAGCAACACAAAGAAAGACATCCATCAGCTTTTCTTCAATCTGCGGGACAAATACGGGCTTACCGTAGTAATCGTTACGCATGATCCGGAACTTGCCAGAATGTCAGACCGCATGCTTGAAATGAAAGACGGTCTTTTCTGCAGATAATACAGAGCAATTTCCGGCCTGATGTCTTGCACTTCTTATCTTTAATTTTTATATTTGCTCTCTATGTTCACGAATATAGGAATTAACCATTAACAATTATAACTTTAAAGACACATGAAAACCTACCAGACCGGAAACATTAGAAACGTGGTGCTTTTGGGAAGCTCTAAATCCGGGAAGACAACCTTGTCCGAAGCCATGATGTTCGAAGGCAAGGTCATTGACCGCAGAGGATCCGTAGAAGCTAAGAACACTATCAGCGACAACACAGAAATAGAACAGATCAACCAGCGTTCAATCTTTTCAACTCCACTGTATACGGAGTTCATGGACACGAAATTCAATATCGTGGATACTCCGGGTGCTGATGACTACATAGGAGGTGTGATTTCCGCATTCAAGGTTACCGACTCCGGTATCCTTGTTGTGAATGCCCAGCAGGGTGTAGAAGTCGGCACGGAAATCTTCGCAAGATACGCTGAAAACTACCATAAACCTTTGGTTATAGCCATCAACCAGCTCGATGCCGACAAGTCCAACTGGGAAAACACAGTCGACTCCCTTAAACAGGCATTCGGCAGCAAGGTTGTACTGATCCAGTTCCCCGTGACAACCGGTGCCGGATTCAATTCATTCGTGGACGTCCTTAAAGGCAAACTGTATTCCTTCAAGGATGAAAACGGTACCAGAGTCGAATCTGAAATTCCAGCAGAACTTCAGGATGCAGCCAATGAACTCAAGGCTTCCCTGATGGAAATAGCTGCTGAAAGCAACGAAGAACTTATGGAAAAATACTTCGAAGCAGGCGAGCTCTCCCATGAAGACATGATCAAAGGCCTGAATCTCGGATTCCTGTCTGGAGCCATCATGCCTACATTCTGTCTCTCTGCCAAGAAGGACATCGGAGTAAAACGACTGATGGAATTTGTCATCAATGTAGCCCCTTCTCCAGCAGAAGACAAGGAACCCACCAAGGACGGGAAGGAACTTCCTTGTGACGTCAACGGTGCAACCTCCATCTTCATATACAAGAATGCTCTCGAACAGCACCTCGGAGACGTCTCCTACTTCAAGGTAATGTCCGGAAAACTGACAGAAGGCATGGACCTCATCAATCCTGAAACAGGAAACAAAGAAAGGATTTCCGCAATATATGCAGTAGCCGGCAAAAAGAGGGAAAAAGTTTCCGAAATGGTTGCAGGAGACATAGGATGCACTGTTAAACTGAAATCAGTCAAGTCAAACCAGACTCTCTGCACTCCTGGACAGGAAATAGTCATCGCCCCGATCGTATACCCGCAGGCCAAGTTCCGTACAGCCATAAAGGCAGTTGATGAAAAGGACGAAGAAAAGCTGGGTGAAATCCTGAACAAGGCAGCTGCGGAAGATCCAACATACATCGTACAGTATGCAAAGGAACTGAAACAGACAATCCTCAGCGGACAGGGAGAACAGCACATCAACATCCTCAAATGGCAGATCAACAACGTCTATAAGATGGAAGTCGAATTCATGGCACCTAGGATTTCCTACCGCGAGACAATCACCAAGGTGGCTGCTGCCAACTACCGTCACAAAAAGCAGTCCGGTGGTGCAGGACAATTCGGCGAGGTTCACCTCCTACTGGAACCTTTCGTGGAAGGAGCACCACAGAACAACCGCTTCAAAGTGGATGGAAGGGAAATGATCCTCAACATTAAAGGCAAGGAAGAATACACAATGGACTGGGGCGGAAAACTGGAATTCTACAACTGTATCGTCGGTGGTGCAATCGATGCCCGCTTCATGCCCGCAATCCTTAAAGGTATCATGGAAAAAATGGAAGAAGGTCCTCTGACCGGTTCATACGCCCGCGACATCCGCGTTTATGTGTATGACGGTAAGATGCACCCCGTTGACTCCAACGAAATTTCCTTCAAGCTGGCTGCAAGAAATGCATTCAAGGAAGCATTCCGCAATGCCGGCCCCAAGATTATGGAACCCATCTGCAATATTGAAATCATGGTACCAGGAGAATATATGGGTGATGTAATGTCCGATCTCCAGGGACGCCGTGCGATGATAGAAGGAATGAGCAGCGTAAAAGGATTTGAAGTCCTGAAAGCAAGGGTACCTCTTGCCGAGCTGTACAAATACTCCACATCCCTCAGCTCCCTGACCTCCGGTAGAGCTTCATTTACAATGGAGTTTGCAGAATACCAGCAGGTTCCTTCAGACGTTCAGGAAAAGCTCCTGAAAGCATATCAGGAAGAAGAAAAAGAAGAATAACATTTCCCTTTTTCATGGAACTCTCTACGGGATGTGCCGGTGCCGCCGGTACATCCCTTTTTTCAATATTTCCGATAACACGAATAAATTTCAACTGAATTGCCGTATGCTTGCTTCACATTATATGCCAGGGGTAAAGGAAGCCGGATGCGATGAAGCCGGACGAGGCTGTATCGCAGGACCTGTATTTGCATCCGCTGTCATTCTCCCTGAAGATTTCAAGGACCCTATCCTGAACGATTCCAAACAACTTTCTGCCGACAAACGGTATAGACTACGCAAGATAATCGAGGCAAATGCGATAGACTTTGCAGTAGCAATGGTAAGCGCGGAAGAAATAGATTCAATGAATATTCTTCAGGCATCCATCCACGCAATGCACAAAGCGTTGGACATGCTTAGGGTGCGTCCGGAATACATAATAGTGGACGGTAACAGATTCCACAGATACCGGGAAATCCCGTACACCTGCTTCGTAAAAGGAGACGGCCGCTTCCAGTCAATAGCAGCTGCTTCCGTTCTGGCAAAAACCTACAGGGATGACTTCATGAAAGAAGCCTCGGCAAACTACCCGCAATACGGATGGGAGCAGAATTTCGGATACCCTACCAAAGCCCACCGGAAAGCAATAGAAAAGTACGGAATCTCCCCCCTGCACAGAAAGACATTCCGCCTACTTCCGGATCCTGTTCTCTTCTGACCTGGAATCTTTCTTGGAAAGGGTAAATACAAACTCAAGACCTGTCGGATCCGCCTGCCTTGCAATTATTGTCCCTCCATGCAGATTTACGGCGTTCTTGACAATGGAAAGCCCCAAACCTGTCCCTCCAAGTTTTCTGCTCCTTCCTTTGTCTATTCTGTAAAAACGTTCAAAAATCCTCTCCAGATGGATTTTTGCTATACCGACCCCATCATCTGCGACGGACAATTCATAGCTGTCAGCATCCTCGCCCGACAATCCGATGACCACTTTTGTCCCTTTAGAATAGAAAATGGCATTTTCGATAAGATTATGGAATATCGAATACAGCAACTCCCTGTTTCCATAGAGCTGCAGACCTGCCGGCAGATTGTCAATTATCCTGATACCTGGCTTGTCTGAAGAAGGCTGGACAGGCATAATATCCATTACGACCTCCGAAACAAGTTCCGAAAGCGAGAGCTGTTCCTTTTCTATCATGGAACCAGCTTCATCCATTCTGGTGATTGCAGAAAGATCCAAAAGGAGATTTGAGAGGCGCTGCGACTGTTCATAACACTTTCGGATAAACATTTCTTTCTGGGCCTCAGAAAGGTTCCGATTGGTTATCAGTGTTTCAAGGTAACCGTTAATGCTGCTTACCGGAGTCTTCAGTTCATGATTGATATTCTGAGTCAACTGCTTCTTCTGACGGATATTGTCCTGTGATTCCATCGCAACCCTTTCTTTTGCAGCAATAAGGGAATCCTTATCCCTCGCAGAACGAGTCAACACTACTGTCAGCCTGTTGAGAAGACGTCCGAATCTGTCATCGTTGGGAAATTCCGGAAAGGTCTCATCCATAGGAGTTCCTTTCTCAGCCATATACACCAGCTCCTCAAGCATTGAAAGGAGCTTTCTCCTGTACCTGTAGTGTCCGAAAAAGCGCATTATGCAAATCTATAAATCGAATCCGTACCCATAACCCTGACGGGTTACTATGTATTTCCCGTAGTTGCCTATTTTTTTTCTGAGCCTGGTTATATTCACATCTATAGTCCGGTCCAGAACTATGACTTCATCACTCCATACATTCCTGAGGATTTCTTCCCTTGAAAAGACTCTTCCAGGATTCTTGATAAAGAGTATAAGTATCTCCATCTCCTTTTTGGTAAGCTGCATATCCTTTCCGTCCACATAACACTTGTGTCTCAGCAGATCCAGCCTCAGACCGTCAAACACTATCGTATCTTTCGGGGATACCGCTTCACCTGGTGTCAGTCTGGACATTTCCACAGAAATGTTGTACCTTCTCAACACACTCTTTACTCTCGCAACCACCTCCCTTACGGAAAAAGGTTTGGAGATGTAGTCATCAGCACCTATGGTAAGCCCTGCAATCTTGTTGTCTTCAGTATCCTTTGCAGTACAGAAAATTATCGGTATAGAAGAAGTTGCCGGATCCTTCTTGAGCAGCTGCGCCATTTTGAAACCGCTCATGCCACCCATCATTACGTCCAGAAGTATCAGTGAATATGATGCTACGTCCATTTCCAGCGCCTGTTCCGCACTATAGGCAACATCCACTTCGTAACCTTCTATTTCCAAATTAAACTGGAGGATTTCACAAATTGATTCCTCGTCATCGACTATAAGTATCTTCTGCATACCGCAAATATAGAAAAATATCCTATATCCTACTGCTGCTTTACTGAAAGCAGATAAGCATATCCCCTAAGCATGTGCTTCATGCTGTCTGCCATTTGCTGGGTTTCCTGAAGTATTGACTGGTACAGGATATATATATTGAGGTTGGACATGTCCTCTTCTGCCTGGAACCTGTTGACATTATCCTTACGTATAGTAGACACCGTTTTCTTGAAAGCGGAGATTTCGCGGATAATATGCGCAGGATTGGGAGATGTCTCAGGATCGAAATCCCTGATATACCCGGCAGCCTTTCCTATCAGTACAAGGAACGATTCACACACGGGGGCAAATTCTTCACGGCATTCTTCAGGCAACGGGTTGAAATTGTTTTCAAGGTGCTCAGAACAAGGCTCCGTAATCCTTTTCAAGCCATAAAGCAATTGTGAAAGGTTGTTTGATGACAGATGGAACCAAGTACCGGCCTGCAGGGAGATTACCGGATCCGTACGTTTCATGGCCTGTATCTCCTTTCTCCTTATCACCTTGAAATCCTGCATCTCTTCCCTAAGTGACGAATACAGTTTCCTCAGGCACCGAAGGTTTTCGGACATGAAACAGCTCACAAAACGTTCATAATAGTCAGATGTATAATTCAGTACACGTAGTGTATTCTCTCTTAAGGCTTCTTTCATCAGGGACCAGACTTCATCCTTGTCCGAAGAAGCAAAGATCCTTGCAAACCTGTCATTATCAGAAGAACTCTCTTTTGCCTTCCTGGAGAACCGGATATTGCTCTTGACTACGATAACAAGTGCCACTATACTGAAAACTATCATGGCTGCAAATCCACCGAACCGCATCAGCAATGCCACAAAAAAGCATACTGCAAAAGCGATTACTGCCGTCAAGAGCCAACCTCCCATCACAGACATCATACCCGTTACTCTGGACACTGCGGTTTCCCTGTTCCACGCCCTGTCCATCAGGGATGTTCCCATAGCTACTGTAAACGTGACAAAAGTTGTGGACAACGGTAATTTCAGTGATGTTCCCAATGCTATAAGAAGAGCAGAAACAACTAGATTCACAGATGCTCTGAGCTGGTCAAACGCAGCTCCTTCCACTATATCTGCATTCTTCTTGTCAAAACGGGCATCAATCCAGTTTTTCACCTTTACAGGAGTTACCCGATCAAGCGCCACTCCCAAAGAATTGCCCATCTGTACAAGACGTCTCCCGGCCGCTGACGATCCGAAAGAGTTCTCACCGTCATTCTGGTTAGTAAGGCTCACCTCAGTGTTGATCACGTTTCTCGCTTTCCTGGAGGTAGCCAGAGCCAACACCATAATGACACCGGATGCTATGAGGAGAAAGACAGGAGTTTCAGCAGGACCGAGCAGGCTTTCCATCATGTAGTTGTCAGCACCGACTCCCGTGCCATTGGCAGCATAATCCTGATATGCAGCTATTCCGGTAAACGGCACACCGACAAAGTTGACAAGGTCGTTCCCTGCAAAGGCCATTGCGAGGGACAAAGTGCCCAATAAGACTATTATCCTGAGTATGTTGACCTTGCACCATTGCAAAATCTGCATAAGGACAGAACTTCCAATGAAAAAGTACAGCACAATCTTCCCTGTATTCTCTTTTATCCACTGATTGTTTTCCGGAGTCATGAAAGCAGCATCCTTCAGTCCTTTTATTACCAGAAAATACAAAATGGCCGTAACTGCAATGCCGCCGAAAATGCCGCCGAAATACTTCATCTTTTCCTTATAGCGGAATGTGAACAGGGTACGGGTTATCCACTGGATGACTATCCCGAAGAAAAAGGCTATTATAATGGAGAGGAATATGCCCAACACTACCGACAAAGCCTTGTCTGCATTTATCATTTCTGCAAAGGTAAGGGCACCGTCAGTCTGGAATGACTTTATTATGGCAAGCGCTACCGTACCACCAAGCAACTCGAACACAAGGGAAACCGTCGTGGATGTCGGAAGCCCCCTGGAATTGAATGCGTCCAGAAGTATCACATCGGTAACCATCACCGCCAGGAATATACACAAGAGTTCAGAAAACGAAAAATACTGCGGCTGGAAAATACCATGCCTTGCGACATCCATCATTCCATTGCTGAGGGCCGCTCCCGCAAAAACCCCTATGGATGCAATGATTATCAATGTCTTATATCTTGCTGCTTTTGATCCCACAGCAGAATTCAGAAAATTGACAGCATCATTGCTCACTCCCACTATAATGTCGGAAACCGCAAGAAAACATAAAAAGATGATGATTCCAATGTAAAGAAACTCCATAATTTGTATCTTTGTTTGATGCAGGCAAAGGTATTTCCTGTCTGTTACAAACATATTACAAATAAATTAATAATACATTGCAAGAATATGGGGAAAATCGTTCTCATCACGGGCGCAACAAGCGGTATCGGAAAAAGCTGCGCCAAGAAATTCGCATCGGAAGGATACGATCTCATCCTGAACGGCCGCAATCCTGAAAAGCTTGAGGCACTCACGAAGGAATTCGATGGCAGTTCTGTCCGGATACTGCCTCTGGTTTTCGATGTGCGTGACCGTTCTTCCATAGAAAAGGCCCTGTCGACTCTGGATGGAAACTGGAAGAACATAGATGTACTTATAAACAATGCCGGGCTTGTATTCGGCACCGACAAGGAATTTGAAGGGAATCTGGACGAGTGGGACATAATGATCGATACCAACATCCGTGGCCTTCTCACAATGACCAGACTGATAGTCCCCGGCATGGTGGAACGCGGCAAAGGACATATCATCAACATCGGTTCGATTGCCGGAGACGCTGCATATCCTGGAGGAAGTGTCTACTGCGCAACAAAAGCTGCAGTAAAGGCTCTTTCAGACGGCCTGAGGATAGACCTGGTGGATACCCCTCTGAAAGTAACGAACATCAAACCCGGGCTAGTGGAGACAAACTTCTCGGTAGTAAGGTTCCGGGGCGACAAGGCAAAGGCAGATGCAGTCTACAAAGGGCTGGAACCTCTGTGCGGAGACGATATAGCAAACGTTGCATGGTTTGCAGTAAGTGCTCCTGAACATGTCCAGATTGCAGAAATACTCGTTATGCCCACAAACCAGGCTACAGGTACAATAAACTACAAAAGGCCCTGAGTTTCAGGAATTGATTGCCCGGACAGGATCAGCTGACGCAGCCTGATATGCAGGGACAAGACCGGCCAGCAATCCTATTACAACTGATATGGCTACACCGTTTATGGCATTCGCAAAGGATATTTCCATTACGAATACTCCGTTAGTGTTGAGTGCCATAAACAGAAGCCATACGAACATAAGCCCGATTATCCCTCCTGCAATGGAAAGGACCGAAGCTTCTACCATATACTGAGTCATGATTACATACCTCTTGGCTCCCAGTGCTTTCTGTATGCCTATCTGCGGCATCCGTTCACGTACTGACACAAACATGATGTTCGCAATGCCGAATCCTCCTATGACCAGTGAAAATGCACCTATAATCCATCCTGCAAGACTGAACTTTCCCATAATATCATCGAACATGTCCAGCAGGAATGTCATCTCGCTGATAGAGAAATTGTCCTTGCGGTCCGGAGACAGACGGCGGCATGAACGGAACAACATACGGATTTCATCCTTGAAAGCCTGCTTGTCCACACCCTCACCGGCTGCCGCCATAATCATAGGAATCGCCCCCTGACCCTTGGATATCTGTTTTCCGTAAAGCAGAGGTATTACCGCAGAATTGTCAGTCTCCACCATTGATGCCATGCTCTCCCCCTGCTTTTTCATGACTCCCACCACTACAGCATTACGTCCATATACCTTCACCCTTTCCCCCAATGGGCTCTTACCAGGAAAAAGATCCGCAGCTACAGCATCCCCTATGACTGCAACATTGATACCGTTCCTGAACTCCAGAGGAGAGATATGCCTGCCATCTGCTATTTCCATTGACATGACATTTTCCACCCCCTCCGTGGTCATCAGAATGGTTGCCCCATCCACCTTCCTGCGCCCTGCGGACACCTGCCCTCCTTGCATTATACTGTAGACAATGCTTCCTGGAAGAGAGAGGTTTGAAGCCACATACTCGAACTGTTCTTCCGTAAGCTTAGGCCTCTGCATATAATCCCACCATTCCAGCGGCTTTCCGTCATCACCGGTCTCCATTCCATCTCCCATCATCGGGAAGGTACTTATGAACATGGCATCGCTGCCGAAAGACCTGATGCCCTCCAGAATGTTCTTTTCAAGCGAATCGACTGCACACAATACAGTCACTATGGAAAATATACCGATGGATACTCCGAAAAAAGACAGAAATGTACGGAGCCTTTCGGATTTCAGAGAATAGATTGCAAAAGAGATGCTCTCCGCCATCAAACCCAACATTGTCCCAATCCCTTTCATATCCTGCAAATTTGAATCAAAATCAGTTTATGCCTACTTTATGCTGAAGGTCCCGGAGTGTGTCGAAAGCATCCATAGGCGTCATATTGTTCATGTCAAGCTTCTCCAGCCTTTCCCTTATGCTAGCAAGCAACGGATCATCCAGCTGGAAAATCGAGAGCTGGACTTCGTGGTCATCGTCCCTTTGGGCTCTCTTCCGCTGCCTGAGTGACTGCATCCTGCCTTTCAGCGGATCCGCATTTCCTGCCCCCGCTTCCAGTTTCTTCAGGATTTTCTCCGCAGATTTGACCACTTCGTCAGGAACACCGGCCAGCCTCGCAACGTGGATACCGAAACTGTGTGCGACACCACCTTCCGAAAGTTTTCTCAAAAATAGCACTTTCCCGTCAACTTCCTTCACCTCTATATGAAAGTTTTTTACCCTTTTGTAATTCTCTTCCAGCTCGTTCAGTTCATGGTAGTGGGTTGCGAACAAGGTCTTCGCCCCTCCGCCGTGCTCGTGGATATACTCCACAATAGCCCAGGCAATGGACATCCCGTCATAAGTGCTAGTCCCCCTTCCGATCTCATCCAGAAGTATGAGGGAGTCAGGAGTCATATTGTTCAGAATCGCTGCAGTCTCCAGCATTTCGACCATAAATGTGGATTCACCTCTTGATATATTGTCCGAGGCTCCTAC
Organism: uncultured Muribaculaceae bacterium; assembly: GCA_964640305.1. Classification (GTDB taxonomy): domain Bacteria; phylum Bacteroidota; class Bacteroidia; order Bacteroidales; family UBA932; genus Coprenecus. Next base: position 31,482 of record CAZXFF010000008.1, read on the forward strand.
GCGGGTGAATATCTTGTCAAACACCCCAATGTGTGCCGCTTTTGCCGGCACAAATGATCCGGCCTGAGCCATAACGGCAATCAGTGCAGTCTGCCTCAACAGTGCCGACTTTCCGGACATGTTGGGACCGGTCAGTATGATAATCTGCTGCTTCTCCCCGTCCAGATACACGTCATTGGCTACATATTCCTCACCGGCTGGCAGCATTCTCTCAATTACCGGATGCCGCCCCTGCTTGATGCTCAGGATATTGCCGTTGTCCATCTGCGGGCGGCAGTATCCGAAATCCTCCGCACAGGCAGCAAAGGACAGAAGGCAGTCAATCCTTGCTGTGACAGCAGCATTCTTCTGCACCTGGCGTATATATTTCTGCACCTGCAGGATCAAGTCTCCGTATATCCGGCTCTCTATTGCATATATCTTTTCTTCGGCACCTGTTATCTTCTCTTCATACTCCTTAAGTTCAGGTGTGATATAACGCTCTGCCGATACCAGTGTCTGCTTCCTGATCCATTCAGGAGGCACTTTGTCCTTGTGTGTATTCCGTACCTCGAGATAATACCCGAAAACATTGTTGTAACTTACTTTCAGGGAAGAAATGCCGGTCCTCTCCATCTCCCTCTGCTGGATAGACTGGACAATGCTTTTCCCGTCATGCACAATCCTCCTCAACTCATCAAGTTCCTTGTCCACTCCGGAAGCGATCACATTACCCTTGCCTATCTGCGCTGCCGGATCCTCCGCCAGGACAGTGCGTAAAGCCGACAGCAGCTCCCCGCAGTCCTCACTTTCCTTCACAAGGCGTCCCAATGCTCCTGCCTGTTTCTTTTCCAGGATTGCCGTCTTTATCGGAAGAAACTGTGCAATACCACGGCGCAACTGCATCAGTTCTCTCGGAGACACCCTGCCGGATGCTGCCCGGGAGAGAATCCTTTCAATATCCCCCATCTCCGAAATCCTTTCCGTAAGGAAAGCCGACAGTTCCCTGTCTCCCAGAAGATATTCGACTATATCATGCCTCTGGGTTATTTCCTGCAGATTCTTGGAAGGCATCGCCACCCATGAACGCAACAGCCTTGCCCCCATGGGGGAAGAAGTCTTGTCAATGACGCGGAGAAGGGACATCCCCTCCGGCGAAAGAGGCTCTATCAATTCCAGATTCCGGACGGTAAACCTGTCCAGCCACACGAAATCCCCCTCGTCTATCCTGGAAATGGAACTGATCTGCGACAGTCCCCTGCCCGGAAAATACTCGGTATCCTCAAGGCGGTTGGACTCCAGATAGAACAGAAGGGCTCCGGCCGCTGTAACACCGAGCTGGCAACTCTCTACACCGAACCCTTTCAGGGTCGTTGTATTGAAATGCCTGACAACCTTTCTGTATGCCGACTCATATACAAAGGCCCAACCGTCCATAGTAGAGATATAGATTCCTCCGGATGATCCCACGAATCTCTCGCGGACTCCCTTTTCAAAGCCTTTCTGTACCAGAAGTTCCTTAGGAGCGAAATCCCCGATAAGCAGGTCGAGATAATCCAGAGAACCCTCCGCAATCCTGAAAGTACCGGTCGACACATCCAGAAAAGCGACACCTCCCTTATCCTTATAAAAACACAGGGACGCAATATAGTTGTGCTGATTATCCTGCAGGACCTGAGCACTGTAGGCTACTCCTGGAGTCACAATCTCGGTAACTCCCCTCTTCACCAGTTTCTTGGCAAATCTGGGATCCTCCAGCTGGTCGCATACTGCGACCTTGTATCCGGCACGGACCAGTTTAGGCAGATAACTTTCTATGGAATGGTGGGGAAATCCCGCAAGCTCGATGAATCCTGAATCACCGTTCGATTTTCTGGTAAGGACTATCCCAAGGATCCTGCTGGCAATAACAGCATCTTCCCCGTAAGTTTCATAAAAGTCCCCTACCCTCATAAGCAGCAAGGCTTCCGGTGCTGCCGCCTTGAATGTGAAGTACTGCTTTATCAGTGGTGTATCCTCTTTTGTCTTAGCCATGCGGTATTTTTTTACGGACTCCAAAGATACGGTAAATTTCGTATCTTTGAAACCGGTATGAAAAGGGTACTCATAATTACATATTACTGGCCACCCAGCGGTGGTTCCGGAGTCCAGAGATGGCTGAAGTTTTCAAAATACCTGCCGCAGTACGGCTGGCAACCGGTCATCTACACACCCTCAAATCCGGAATTGACACTCACTGACAACACTCTAACTGACGAAGTGCCTCCGGAAGCGGAGATTCTGAAACGGAGGATTCTGGAGCCGTATTCCATTTTCCGCCTTTTTTCGAAAGGCGGCAAGAAAACTGAGGGATCAGCCTCATCTTCCACTGCTGTGAATCCTATAAATGCAGTAGGGGAAAAATCATTCATGATGAAAGTGTCCCTGTGGATAAGGGCAAACATATTCGTACCGGATCCCCGATGCCTGTGGATAAGGCCTTCGGTGACTTTTCTGAGAAAATACCTGAAAAAACATCCTGTCGATGCAATAGTCACGACCGGACCTCCCCATTCAATGCACCTTATAGGGCTGCACCTCCACAAGGCCACCGGTATCAGGTGGGTCGCCGATTTCCGTGATCCGTGGACAAGGATTTTCTATTTCAAACATCTTCCGATGACCGGAGCTGTAAGGAACAGACACCTGCGCCTTGAGAAAAAGGTACTCCGGAACGCAGACGCAGTAGTGTCGGTAACAGACCTTATAACCGGACAACTGGAATCCGTTTCTGCCAGACACCCTGCAGGACAGTCCCGTTTCCACACCATTGAAAACGGATATGATGAAGAAGATTTCCTGGAACGGATAGAACCGGACAGCAGTTTCGCCATCACGCACACAGGTGTATTTTCCGCAGAAGGAAATCCTGAAAGGCTTTGGGAAGTGCTAGGCGAGCTTTGCAGAGATAAGGCCGGTTTCAGGGACGACCTGAAAATAGTCCTGGCGGGTAAAACAGACAATGAAATCATCAGTGACATGGAAGCTGCCGGTCTCGGAGACCGGATAGTAAACCACGGCTACGTCAGACACTCCGAGTGCAATGCACTGCAGCAACAGGCCAGAATACTGCTGCTGCCCCTCCGTAAGGAACCGGAGGCAGACGGCATTCTTACCGGAAAATATTTCGAGTATCTGGCTGCAGGCAGACCGATAGTGGCATTCGGGCCTCACGGAGGAGCTTTGGACATATCACTTGAAAAAACAGGTGCCGGGCACATCTTCGGATGGGACGAATACGAAAGCCTGCGGTCGCATATCCTTGAACTGTACAAGGCCTACAAGAGCGGTGGAGACAATATCGAGTTCAATCCTGACCGAAAGGAGATATCCGGATATTCCCGCAAATCTCTCGCCGGCAGGATTGCCTCCCTGCTGGATTTGCTGCCAGATGATTTCGGTGGAAGCACGGTGTGAAAAATCCACCTTTGATTATCAATGGGTTACAACAATCTGCGTGGATTTGAGGGTTTTAAAACTGATCAAAAGCCGGAGAAGCCTACTTTTTGCGTGCGGCAATTGCCATAAACACCCCGAGTATCACACCCAGCAATGCAGCAAAGAGCACTCTCGCCGAAGGCGGAAGCAGAAAAGTTATGGTATGTGCAGGGAACCAGAAAAGGGGGATGGTTTTCTTGAAGACAAAACCCCACTGGGCTTTCCAGTTGATTTCGGACATGATTTCACCCATTTTCAGAGGATGAAGCAATGCCGCTGCAGAGCCACCGTAACTGGAGATATGCATATCCGTGATCTTGTGCAGGGTCATGAATACAGGTGCGAATATGGAGTTCATAGCTACAGATACACAGAATGCAACCAGTACTTTGCCCCAGCACAATTCCCCCGCAAGCATGGATGAAGCACCTTCCATTCCCAGATATTCCAGAAATGCGGGAGTGCCTTTCGAGAATATGATCATGGCCATATTGATACCCATACCGAGTATTCCCCACACCACGATCTTCGGAAGCAGCCCGAAACTCCTGCTGCAGTAAACCCCGGTCGAGATTCTGGCCCCGAGCATTTCGCCGGCAGTGGCAAGTACTGCAAATTTCACGAAACTCATTATCATTCCATGGTCTGCATTGAAGTGCAGATATGCCCTGTAAACAGTTTCAGATACAAAGAAAGGAAGAAGAAGGGCAATTGTACAGAAAAAGAATACAATATCGGATTTTTTCATGATTCAATTAAACAATTGCAGCCGCCCATGCGGTGTTGATCCTGCACAGGGCAGCTGCAAATAACTGTTGTCCTTTTTTCCTGAAAGGATTCCAGACTACTTGGTAGCCATTGTATATCCTTTTGTCTTGTTCCAGTCTCCACGTGTGAAGTCAGGATACTCGACAGGCATACTGCTGTGGAACATCGATACCGCTCCCAGTTCTCCTACACAAGACCACTCTGCAGCATCGTAAACGTCCATATCAAGGGGAAGACCGTTGCGCAGACAGTAGATAAGGCGGTAATCCATTACGAAATCCATTCCGCCGTGTCCGCCAACTTTCCTGGCGATTTCCCCGACTTCCCTGTGGATAGGATGCATATATTTTTCCATCAGAGCCTTGCGGGCTTCAGCAGGAATAAATCCATGTGCATTGAGATCTTCATGGTCAGGTACTTCATCAGCATCTATGTTCTCAGGCATGAAAGTGAAGCCTGAAACCGGGTACTTGTTTGCAAAACCTTCCGATCCGGTTATCTGGTATTTCCTGTCATAGGGACGGGGGGTCATTACATTATGCTGGATTTCTATCATCTTCCCGTTGGCTGTACGGATAAGGGTAATGGTATGGTCACCGTTTGCACAGTCTTCCATATTCATCTTCTCCTGAACCAGTTTCTTGCCGTTTACTGATTTCGTGTCCATGGCAATGAGGTAATCCAGTTTGTCGCCCCTATGTATATCCATTACCTGGCATACGGGACCGAAACCGTGTGTAGCATATACGTCTCCACGATGTTTCTGGTTGAAGTCAAGTCTCCAGTTACCCTGGTAAGCATCCCAGAAAGGTTCCAGATTGTGGATATATCCACCTGCAGCATGAAGGACTTCACCGAAGAGTCCGTGCTGGGCCATATTAAGAGCTGTCATTTCGAAGAAGTCATAGACGCAGTTCTCCAGCATCATGCAGTGTCTCTGTGTTTTCTCTGCCGTATTCACCAGATCCCAGCATTCAGCGACAGATGTTGCCGCAGGCACTTCGACTGCTACATGCTTACCTTCATTCATAGCGAAAACAGCTATCTCTACATGGTTCTGCCAAGGAGTAGCAATGTAGACAAGATCAATGTCATCCCTTTTGCAGAGCTCCTTCCAACCCTCTTCACCGCTGTATTCTTCAGCTTTGGGGAAATTCCTTTTCTCCAGTATTTTCTGGGCAGCAGCAGCCCTTTCGGGATAAAGGTCACAGAGAGCCTTGATCTCCACTCCTTCGATATGCGTGAATCTCTCTACTGCACCGGGGCCTCTCATACCAAGTCCCACGAATCCTACACGCACCACTTCCATAGGTTCTGTAGCAAGGCCGAGTACTGATTTCTGGCCTTCAGCCCTGGGGGGCGTCTGGAAGACAATCTTGCCGTCTTTGATATCATATGGGAGGGAACTTTCGCAATGCTGTACAGTATTGCAGGAAGAAGCGAAGAACGCTACCGCCGCAATGAACAATCCTGTGTAAATCTTAAGTCGTTTCATATTTGTTTATATTGGTTTTAAACTGTTTGCAAGTTCGACAAACATCTCTACCGAAAGCTGCTCCGGACGCATGTCCAACAAAGGTGAATCTCCAATCGAATATTCCGAAGAAAGTGGTTTAAGTGAGTTGCGGATAGTCTTGCGACGCATGTTGAACGCTGTTTTAACCACTTTTCGGAACAGCACCTCATCACAACCCAGAGACTGCCTGCCATTCCGTCTCAGACGTATTACCGCTGAGCGTACTTTCGGGGGGGGAGTGAAGACCCAAGGCTCTACTGTAAAAAGGTACTCAATGTCGTACCATGCCTGCAGCAAAACCGACAGGATCCCATATGACTTGTTTCCCGGCGGGGATGCCAGTCTGTCTGCAACCTCCTTCTGTACCATGCCTACCGATAGAGGTATCTTATCCTTGTGGTCCAGTATTCTGAAAAAAATCTGGGAAGAAATATTGTACGGAAAGTTCCCTATGACTGCAAGGTTCCCGGGAAATGCCTTATCCAGATCCATCTTCAGGAAATCCCCCTCATATAGATTCGGGGCGATCTCCGGATATGTGGATATCAGGTATTCTACCGATTCCGGATCCAATTCCACCGCCTTGAAGTCTATTCCGGGTACTTTGAGGAGGTACTTCGTAAGAACCCCCATTCCAGGACCGACTTCAAGCACGGAAACAGAATCTGCAGAACGGTTGTCGGTGAGTTCCCCGCAAAGGGAATCCACAATGCGTCCGGCTATTCCCTCATCCCTGAGGAAATGCTGTCCCAACCGTTTCTTTGCCCTGACTTTCATCTGCACGCTACGCTAGAAGCTTGCGTACTATCGAAGAAATCAGCTTGCCGTCTGCCTGACCTGCCAGACGTTTTGTTGCAACCCCCATGACCTTGCCCATATCCGCCATTGAAGAAGCTCCTGTTTCAGCTATTATTGCCTTGACGGCAGCTTCCGTTTCTTCTTCCGAAAGGGCCTTGGGGAGGTACTTCTCCATAACCGCTGCTTCTGCAAGTTCATTGTCAGCAAGATCCTGCCTGCTCTGCTGCGAATAGATAGCTGCACTTTCCTTGCGCTGCTTCACAAGCTTGCCGATAATCTTTACAACCTCGGCATCTTCAATATTTTCCTTAACTGCACCTTCGGCAGTCTTTGCAAGCAGGATAGCCGCCTTCACGGCACGGGTCGCCGCAAGGGCCACCTTGTCCTTTGCAATCATTGCGGCCTTTATATCGGCCTGTATCTGTGTTTCGAGTGACATATCCTTAATTTTTTATTCCGGTTTTACAGTAGATGCCAGACAAAGTTCATCAAGCTGCACCTGATCTATACGCGAAGGTGCATCCAGCATCATATCCCTGCCCTGATTGTTCTTCGGGAATGCAATGAAATCTCTTATACTTTCCTGACCGCCGAACAGAGAACAGAAACGGTCGAAGCCGAAAGCAATGCCTCCGTGAGGGGGTGCCCCGTATTTGAAGGCATTGATCAGGAATCCGAAACGGTAATCCGCATCTTCCTTAGAGAAGCCAAGTACCTCGAACATCCTTTCCTGTACCTTTGAGTCATGGATACGGATAGAACCGCCACCCACCTCAGTACCGTTCAGGACAAAGTCATAGGCATTGGCACATACTCTCTCCAGATCCTCTTTCCTGTTACTGTAGAACCACTCCATATGTTCAGGCTTGGGAGCAGTAAACGGATGGTGCATTGCATAGAAACGCTGAGTTTCGTCATCCCATTCGAGGAGAGGGAAATCCACTACCCACAACGGAGCAAACACTTTTGGATCCCTTAGTCCCAGACGGTTCCCCATCTCTATACGGAGAGAGCCCAATGCAGTGCGGGTCTTGTTCATGCCGCCTGCCAGTATCAGAACCAAGTCACCTGCCTCAGCTCCGGTCCTCGCTGCTATCGCGGCAAGATCCTCCGGCTTGAAGAATTTGTCCACCGATGATTTGAAGCTGCCGTCAGCAGCACATTTTATATATACCAGACCTTTCGCTCCGATCTGGGGGCGTTTAACCCACTCTGTAAGTTCGTCAATCTGTTTCCTTGTATAATCCGCAGCACCTTTGACAGCTATACCTCCGACGTATTCCACACTGTCGAAAACGGAGAAGTCATGTCCCTTGGCAAGATCCGTTATTTCATGCAGTTTCATTCCGAAACGGATATCCGGCTTGTCCGAACCGTAACTCTCCATCGCCTCGCTGTAAGGCATCCTGTAAAAAGGTTCATTGAATTCAATTCCCAGCACATTCCTGAAAAGGGCTTTAGCCATTCCCTCAAATGTATTCAGGATATCATCCCTTTCCACAAACGACATTTCACAGTCTATCTGCGTAAACTCGGGCTGACGGTCGGCACGCAGGTCCTCATCACGGAAACAGCGTACAATCTGGAAATAACGGTCATAACCGGCCACCATAAGAAGCTGTTTCTGCTGCTGCGGACTTTGGGGAAGTGCATAGAACTGTCCCGGGTTCATTCTGGAAGGAACCACAAAGTCCCTCGCACCCTCAGGGGTGGATTTGATCAGATAAGGAGTCTCTATCTCCATAAAACCCTGTCCGTCGAGATAGTTGCGGACTTCATGCGCCATGCGGTGCCGCAGCATCAGGGCATTTTTCAGAGGATTACGCCTCAGGTCCAGATAACGGTATCTGGCCCTAAGTTCCTCTCCTCCGTCAGACTCGTCTTCAATGGTAAACGGAGGTGTCTGGGCAGCGTTAAGTACAACCAGATTCTCCATCATTATCTCTATCTCCCCGGTAGGGATCCTGTTGTTCTTGCTTTCACGCTCCCTTACTACACCGGACACCTGGATGACGAATTCCCTTCCCAGTCCCGATACTGCCTCATTCAGTTCCCTGGAGGCAGTATCATCAGTTACTATCTGAGTAATGCCATATCTGTCACGGAGGTCAATGAAACTCATACCCCCCATTTTCCTAACTCTTTGAACCCAGCCGGCCAAGGTCACCGCCTTTCCGGCATCAGCAATGCGGAGCTCTCCGCAAGTATGCGTCCTGTACATTTCAGAAAGATTTATTTATTCATGCAAAAATAGTCAAAACTTCCGGATAATAAACAATTTTATACCTCCCTGCAGACTCACGGGCATGACCGCACACTTTGCATGCATAGCAACGGCCTCTGGCATCTGCTCCAGCCGTCACCTGCAAGGCAAGATAGCCCGGAAACAGCACAAACGGCTATTCTGCCGTCTCAGCAGACAACAGGGACGCAAGATCATCCAGCAGGAGAAGATCCGCCGGCAGCCAATCCACATCTCCAAGCATGGAAACATCAAGCCACTTTGCAGCTTCATGCTCCTTCAGAATCAGATCTCCCGAAACCACCCTGCACAGATAGCAGTGCAGGACAAGGTGGAAGTCAGGATAATCGTATTCTACTGTCTTTATATGGCGGTCAACGGACACCATGGCACCCATCTCCTCCTTTATTTCCCGAACCAACGCAATCTCCTCCGTCTCTCCAGACTCCATCTTCCCTCCAGGAAATTCCCACATGTCCTTGAAAGGCCCATATCCGCGCTGGGTAGCCAGAATACGGTTGCCGTCCCGTATGACAGCCGCCACGACTTCAATTCGTTTTCTCATACATACATTCATTCACTCATTCATACATCCGTCCATCTATTCATCCATTCATCCGCCCTCTCATACGCCAATTCATCAACTCATTCACACACACAATCTTCGCAAAGCATTGATGTCATCCACATCTTTCTCCACTATCCATCTCAGGCATCAGACTATCATCCAGCCAGACATCCCGCTTCCGATTCCCGGCACTCATCCCAAGATATCCGACCCCGGCACCCGGCATCAGACTATCACCCAGCCATAACATCCTCGCCTGAAACGAATCCAGACCACAGCATCGCACTCCCGACATCCAGCATCACTTCCAGAATCCAGCCCCAACTTCGGGTCCCTCCCCCCCCCGCAATCTTTCGCAAATGTACACAATAAACCGCAAACCGGACGCAGTCGGGGCATTACGACTCTACACCTGTGCAAAGACCTCCGGCCTATTTCCGGGAAAATCCCGCATTTGCAAAACCTAACATACACCCACATATGTAATACACTGTTTATCAAACGAATTACAAAACGACCCTATGTTAGGTTTGTCCCAAAAAGATGTTTTTGCCCCGTTTTCGGCAAACCTAACGCACACTGGATTTTTTAACATGCTGATTATAACGCAGATAGAAAATCGACTCCATGTTAGGATGCCCATTACGGGCCGCCCGAACGGCTTATGGGCATCTCACGATACTCTCTGCCCATTCCACATCTCCTTTCCCCCGACCTTCTTTTCCACACCGCCCAGAATATGCCGAATAATGGGCGTTGTGGCAGTGCATGCGCTTCTCACCCCATGTCAATGCAGTCCGCAGGACACTTTGCATAGAATCACTTTGATAATCAACTAATAACCAGAGCGATACGGATTTGACACTATGCAAAATCCCCATAGATTCGGGCCTTTTGGCGTGTTTTCGGGGAGGGGTTGCACACATGTGAAATTGCAATACGTTGGGTATCAGAGAGATATGTAAGAAACCGGATGCAAAGCCCACCCTACCAGACTGTGACATCTACAACAGCAGCCTATTTGTACCTAAATCCACGGAAGTCGTTCGCATTTCCGTCCGGAGCCTTCCGCAGGTGTACCGCACGGTTTGCGGTAAAGCATTGGCAATCTGTGTGTTAGACGAAAATACCCGGTTCACCTGCGGAGGGGAAAGGAAGGCGCACCGTGGCGAGAGCACGTTCTCGGGCACATTGGCTGCCGGAGGGCTTCCGCAGGTGTACCGCACGATTTGTAGCAACACACTGAAACTCAGATGGTTGCAAGGATTAGGCCGGTTCACCTGCGGAGGGGTGCGAGACACGGACCGTGGCAAGAGGGCGTTCTCGGGCACATTCGCAGCCGAAGTGCTTCCGCAGGTGTACCGCACGGTTTGCAGTAAAGCATTGGCAATCTGTGTGTTAGACGAAAATACCCGGTTCACCTGCGCAAGTGCATGGCAGAAAGGGACACCTCTTGACGACGCACACCGGTTCACCTGCGGAAAGATGTGAAGGGTGACTAACGGCAAGAGAGGGGCCGGATGCGTTGGAATTACGGTTGACCGGGGTATTGAGTGGTGGAATTTACGTGGTTCTCATGCATGGATCTGCAAATGATGAGTAAGAGGGGCCGGAAATGCGGAGGAATCCGGCCGGTGGGAGGAAAATATTTTATACCGCAGAAAAAGCAGTATATTTGTTGTTGTCATTTCTTGTCGGGGTATAGACTGCAGACAGATCAAATGGAACGAGGGGCGGACACTGCCGTATGCAGACAGGAAGGGCCAGGAGGGGACAGGAAAGCAATATCACAGAACAGCGGCCGGCAGGACTATCACCACCAAACAGTACACAGGAATAAAAGAAGGAATATGAGGGATCTGACAACAGGAAACATACGAAGCAGCATCTGGTCAATGGCCATACCGTTGATTACGGCATCTTTCGTCCAGATGGCATACAACATGACTGACATGATATGGCTCGGACACCTGGGAAGCGAGTGTGTTGCTGCAGTAGGAGTCGCCGGTTTCTACACTTGGCTCTGCAACTCCCTCTCGTTTATCGGAAAGGTAGGGGGAGAGGTCACCATTTCCCAAAGCCTGGGGGCAAAAAAGTTCAAGCAGGCGAGGGCATATGCCAACCAGGCTGCAATGCTTTCCCTTATCATATCAGTAACCTATGCATTGTCCGTATTCCTTGCATCTCCGCTTCTGGTATCCCTTTTCAGCCTTGAAGCGCACATTTCCGATATGGCTGTAGAGTATATGAAGATTGTTTCCTTCGGAATTTTCTTCACCTTCAACAACAATACTTTCAGCGGCATATACAACGGCCAGGGCAACAGCCGCACCCCTCTGAAGATTGTGGCGACAGGACTGGTAACAAACATGATTCTCGACCCCTTGCTTATCTATGGCCTGGGACCGGTTCCTGGCATGGGGACTGCCGGTGCAGGTATCGCAACGACACTTTCCCAGATGCTGGTTTTCGGCATATTCACAGCCAGACTGTACTGGAGAAAATCCCCTATAGGACACCTTAGGTTCATTGTCCTTCCCAGAAAACGCTTTATGGGACGGGTAGCAGCCCTCGGACTTCCGGTAAGCATGCAAAGCGGACTGTTCGCGATGATAGGAATGTTGCTCGGCTCCATGGCTGCCACCTTCGGATACATCGGAGTTGCAGTGCAGAGCATCGGTGCCCAGATCGAAGCCATTACATGGATGACCGGAGCCGGATTCTCGACAGCTTTGGCCGCATTCGTAGGACAGAATTACGGAGCCCGGAATTTCGAACGGATACAGAAGGGATACAGATATACCCTGAAACTGGCTTTAAGCATAGCAGGAGTCGCTACGGTCGTTTTCCTGCTGTTCGGCAGGCAGCTGTTCCGTATCTTCGTAGCCGATGATGCGACCCTGGATGCAGGAAGGGACTACATGCTCATTCTTGCCGTCTCCCAGCTTTTCGTTTCATTGGAAGCCGTCAGCGCCGGAGCATTCAACGGATGCGGAAGGACAATTCCTCCTGCTGTTACAGGAATTTCCCTGAACCTGCTAAGACTTCCTTTGGCATGGTTCCTGATGCGTATACCGGAGCTGGGCATGAACGGGATATGGATAAGCATTACCGTTTCTTCCATATTGAAAGGGGTAATGCTGAGAATCTGGTACGGACGGTTCAGGGCCGCCGGATACTCAACAGGTTCCAATACGGCTTCCATAACCGGCAGCAAAAGCAAAGGGACAATACTCAGACCTTTTGGAAAAATGTATGCTATAGCAAGCCGCCTCTGGCAGCAGTAATACCTTATCCGCATTCCGTATATCTCTTCTCTTTCCGGATGCAGCATGCCGGAGAGGCTCCGACATGCATCCTGACAAAATGCAAAACGGAAGGTCATCACGCCTAAAAGAAAGGCAAAAACAAATATTTTGCCAATTATCGAAATGAAAAGAAATAAAAATACTTTCGTTTTATTTGTTTTTAAGGAATTATTTCTGATATTTGCAGAAATTTAATCCATTATCCTATGAACAATACGTATGATGTCATCATCATCGGCGGCGGCGCAACAGGTGCAGGGGTGGCCAGAGACTGCTCCCTGCGAGGTATCAAAGCACTGCTGCTGGAACGTTCCGACATATCTACAGGTGCTACCGGACGGAACCACGGACTGCTTCACAGCGGAGCCAGATATGCCGTTACCGACCATGAATCCGCAGTAGAATGCATCCGTGAAAACATGATTCTGCGCAGGATTGCCTCACACTGCGTGGAAGAGACCGACGGCCTGTTCATCTCACTTCCTGAAGACGGACTGGAATATCAGGCAAAATTCGTCGAAGCCTGCCGCAATGCAGGTATAAGGGCCGATGTCCTTGACCCTGAAGAAGCAAAAAGACTGGAACCATCGGTGAATCCAGAATTGATCGGTGCCGTACGGGTACCTGACGGAGCGGTCGATCCTTTCAGACTTACTTCATCGAATGTACTGGATGCCAGCAGGCATGGAGCAGAGATCAGAACTTATATGGAAGTCACGGAACTTCTGCGTGAGCAGGACCGGATCACCGGAGTAAAGGCCCATAATCACAAGACAGGAGAGACAGAGACTTTCTACGCCCAAATAGTGGTAAATGCAGGAGGGATATGGGGTCACGGCATAGCTGCCAAGACAGGCATTACGGTAAACATGCTTCCTGCAAAGGGTGCCTTGCTGATTTTCGGACACAGGGTAAACAGAATGGTCCTGAACCGTTGCCGCAAACCGGCTGATGCAGACATCCTTGTACCTGGAGACACAATATCCCTGATAGGGACCACTTCAAGCAAAATCCCTTACGACCAGATTGACAATATGACAATCACCCCGGAAGAAGTTGACATACTGCTGAATGAAGGGGAGAAACTGTCACCTCTGCTTGCAAGGACCAGAATCCTCAGGGCATATGCGGGAGTCCGTCCTCTGGTCGCTTCCGATGATGATCCTAGCGGACGCACCGTAAGCCGTGGAATTGTACTTCTGGACCATGCAAAACGGGACGGACTGGAAGGATTCATCACTATAACAGGAGGCAAACTGATGACCTACAGACTAATGGCAGAGTGGGCAACTGATCTGATCTGCAGAAAACTCGGAAATGCAACCCCTTGCCGTACAGCTGAGATACCACTGCCAGGATCTGCAGAAAAGAAAGAAGATATTGAAAAGCGAATCAAATCCAAGCCCATGGCACAAAGACGCTCTTCAATATCACGTCATGGGGATATGGCAGTAAACATCGCCAGCGGAGACTCCATCAAGAACAGCCTTGTCTGCGAATGCGAAGAAGTATCCGTAGGTGAGGTGGAATATGCCATGGACCACCTTTCCGTGAACAATCTGGTGGACCTGCGAAGAAGGACCAGAGTAGGAATGGGCACATGTCAGGGAGAACTGTGCGCCTGCAGGGCAGCCGGACTCATGGGCAAAAAAGACCACATCTGCGCCAAAAGGGCAAAAGAAGACCTTGCTTCCTTCCTGAATGAAAGGTGGAAAGGAATGGCTCCTATTGCATGGGGTGACACACTCAGGGAGAGCGAGTATACCTCATGGATCTACGGAAGCGTATGCGGATTATCCGGTGAAAACGTAAAATAAGTCAGGACAATGAAATTCGATACAGTAATAATAGGTGGCGGACTCTCCGGAATGGTTTGCGGAATCCGCCTGCTGGAAGCCGGCAAAAGCTGTGCTATCATATCACAGGGCCAGAGTGCACTGCATTTTTCTTCCGGATCCTTTGATCTGCTTGGTGCAATGCCGGACGGGACCGAAACCGACGACCCTATTTCAGGAATAGCGGCACTTGCAAGACAATGCCCAAAGCACCCTTATTCAATCATCGGAAAAGAGCTTTGCGCGGAATATGCAGAACAGACTCCGTCTTTATTCCTGTCTGCAGGAATCAACACCCAAGGCAGCTGCCGCAAGAACCATTACAGGATTACCCCTATGGGCAAATCAAAACGGACGTGGCTGACCATGGACGGATACCTGACATCCGGACACGCCGACAGCATGCCTTTCAGCAATGTCTGCATAATGAACATCGACGGATTTCTGGACTTTTATCCGGAATTCATTGCGGAAGAATTCCGGAAATACGGTATAAAATGCACATTCGGCACCTTCAACTCGACAGCCATCGAGCAGATCCGTAAAAATCCGAGCGAAATGCGTTCGGCCAACCTTGCCAGAGTGTTCGACCACAAAGCCAACCTGGAGGAACTCGCCGTAAAAATAAAGGAGGCCTCCGCTGACTCTGAAGCGGTAATCCTTCCTGCCATAATCGGAATCAACCGTAACGATTCCCTGGAAGTCCTCAGGGCAATGGCAGGGAAACCAGTGTTCCTTCTACCGACACTGCCACCTTCCATCCCCGGGGTAATGGCACAGCAATCCCTTCAAAAGTATTTCCGGGCACTGGGTGGAGAATATTTTCTCGGAGACACTGTCCTCAACGAAGAATTCAACGGCAGCAGAGTGGACCGGATCCACACTGCAAATCACGGCAACATACCATTCGAGGCAGAAAACTTTGTACTGGCGACCGGCAGCTTCTTCAGCAAAGGACTTGTCGCCACACCGGACAGCATAAAGGAACCCATTTTCGGGGCAGACACAGAATATAGCGGAAGCCGTTCGGAATGGTACACCCTGAATTTCTTCGACAGGCACAGATACCAGGCTTTCGGGATAAGGACTGACAGCAATTTCAATATACTCAAAAACGGTAAAACCATTGAAAACATATTCTGCTGCGGAGCAGGACTTGCAGGCTTCCATCCTATTCAGGACGGCTGCGGTGCCGGCGTCTCCATACTGTCCGCAATGTATGCAGCAGATAAAATCATCGGGAGGAACTGAGAATAAACACACAACAGAATACCGTCAGTGAGAACAATTTCGAACAGTGCATCAAATGCACTATCTGTACTGTCTATTGCCCTGTAGCAGCCGTCAATCCGGATTATCCCGGTCCAAAACAGGCTGGCCCGGACGGAGAAAGGCTCAGACTTAAGAAACCGGATTTCTTCGACTCCGCACTCAAATACTGCATGAACTGCAAAAGGTGCGAAATAGCCTGCCCTTCAAATGTCCGCATCGGTGACATAATACAGGCAGCAAGGATCAGGTATGGTGCAAAAAAGAATACTAACCTGCGCAACTTCGTACTTGCC
Source organism: uncultured Muribaculaceae bacterium (assembly GCA_964640305.1). GTDB lineage: Bacteria > Bacteroidota > Bacteroidia > Bacteroidales > UBA932 > Coprenecus. The sequence goes on from CAZXFF010000008.1 coordinate 47,538, forward strand.
AATACAGACCTGGTCGGATCACTCGCCTCTCCCTTTGCCCCGGTGGTCAATGCTGCAGTAGCCCTCAAACCGGTAAGATTCATGATGGACAAGGTCCTGGCCGTAGACCACCGCCGCATATTCCCCAAATATTCCCACGGTACTTTCACTTCCTGGTACAACAGGCATGAAGCGGAGCATCAGGCAGAATTCCCGAAACAGGTTTCATTTTTCCACGGTTGCTACGTAAACTACAACAATCCCCAACTCGGAAAGGATCTGCTGAAAATCATGAATTCAATCGGATATGGAGTCAGACTTCTGGACAAAGAGAAATGCTGCGGAGTGCCCCTGATTTCAAACGGACTGTTCAATCAAGCCAGGAAGCAGGCAGTGGCAAACCTCAAATCAATACGTACTGCCGTAACCGAAAAGAAAATGGACATCATCACCACCTCTTCCACCTGTACTTTTACCATAAGGGACGAATATCCCCACCTGATGAATCTCCGCAATGATGATGTACGGGACCATATCGAACTTGCCACCAGATATATCTACCGGCTTATCAAATCAGGCAAAGCAGAATTTGCATTCAGAGAAGATGCCGAGCCCCTGAAAATAGCATACCATACCCCATGCCATATGGAAAAAATGGGTTGGGCCTATTATTCGATAGAGCTTCTGAAGATGATCCCGGGGGTAGAAGTAATAGTACTGGATTCACAATGCTGCGGTATCGCCGGTACATACGGATTCAAAAAGGAAAACTACGAAACCTCCCAGGCCGTAGGAGAGCCCCTGTTCCGCCAGATAGAGGAGTCAGGTGCCGATCTGGTAGCCACCGACTGCGAGACATGCAAATGGCAGATAGAAATGTCCACAAGCAAAAAATGCGAAAATCCGCTCACAATACTTGCATCAAGAATAATCTGAAACAAAACAATAATTCCTAACAAAACACTGACCAGTTATGAAACAATACATCCTAGCCCTCGATCAGGGAACCAGCAGTTCCCGCGCCATCGTTTTCGACGAAAGAGGCACTGCCTGTGCCATAGCCCAAAAAGAGTTCAGACAGATTTTCCCGAAATCAGGATGGGTAGAGCACGACCCTCACGAAATATGGTCTTCACAGGCCTCTGTAATAGCCGAGGCCATCACCTCCATGGACATCAACGGACTCAACATTGCCGGAATAGGGATTACAAACCAGAGGGAGACCACAATCGTATGGGACTCCGAAACCGAAGAGCCCATATACAACGCCATTGTATGGCAGGACAGAAGGACATCCGACTATTGTGACGAACTCAAAAAACAGGGCGTCACAGACATGATCCGCAAGAAAACCGGACTTATCATAGACGCATACTTCAGCGCGACGAAGATCAAATGGATCCTGGACAATGTTCCCGGAGCCCGCGAACGCGCTGATAAAGGGAAACTCATGTTCGGAACCGTCGATACATGGCTTATCTGGCGCCTTACCAGAGGAGAAGTACACGTTACGGATGTAACCAACGCCTCCAGGACAATGCTTTTCAACATAAACACCCTGGAATGGGACCAGGAACTCCTCGACCTGTTCGGCATACCCCGTTCGATGATGCCCGAAGTAAAATCTTCAAGTGAAGTGTACGGCCACACCAAAACCACTATATTCGCCCACAAGGTTCCCATTTCCGGAATTGCCGGAGACCAGCAGTCTGCACTTTTCGGCCAGATGTGTACTGAACCGGGAATGGTAAAGAATACCTACGGAACAGGCTGCTTCCTCCTGATGAACAGCGGGGAAAAACCCATATTGTCCAAAAACAACCTTATCACCACCGTTGCATGGAAAATCGGTGACAAAGTGAATTATGCCCTTGAAGGCAGCATCTTCGTAGGCGGCTCCGTAGTACAGTGGCTCCGCGACGGTCTCGGAGTTATAAAATCATCTTCTGAAGTGGAAGAGCTTGCCTCAAAGGTCCCCGATACCAACGGCGTATATTTCGTTCCCGCACTTACCGGCATGGGTGCTCCCTGGTGGGACCAGTATGCCAGAGGCACGATCATCGGAATAAGCAGAGGCACTACTACTGCACACATAGCCCGCGCTGCCCTTGAAGGTATTGCATACCAGACTCTGGATATCATGACTGCCATGTCGCTGGATGCCGGAATCCCCCTAAAAGAGCTGAAAGTGGACGGAGGGGCTTCACGCAACAACCTGCTTATGCAGTTCCAGGCCGACATCCTCGGCACCAAAGTAATCAGGCCACAGGTCGTGGAAACCACTGCCATGGGTGCTGCATACCTTGCCGGACTTGCAGTTGGATACTGGTCCAGCATAGACGAGATACGCAAACAGTGGCAGGTGGACCGCATATTCGAGCCTTCATGGGACGAAGAGTCCATGAACAAGGCAAAGGAAGGGTGGCATGATGCCGTAAAAAGGACCTTAAGCAACTACACCGAAAAACATTAACCCGTAAAACTGCAAATCATGAACGAAATATTTACAAAATGCCTGTTCGAATTCGTAGGAACGGCCATTCTGATACTGTTCGGTGACGGGGTGGTAGCCTCTAACGTACTCAAGAAATCCAAAGGAGAAAACGGAGGCTGGGTAGTTATTACCCTGGCATGGGGGCTTGCTGTAATGCTAGGAGTGTTCATCGCCGGTCCATATTCCGGAGCCCACCTCAACCCTGCGGTAACCATAGGGCTTGCTGCAGCCAAATCATTCAGCTGGAGCCTAGTGATACCTTACATAATATCCCAGATGCTCGGAGGTTTCGTGGGTGCAGTCCTGGTATATATCTATTATAAAGACCATTACGATGCGACTGATGATCAGGCTGCAAAACTCGCAACCTTCTGCACGGCACCTGCCATCAGGAATTACGGCCGGAATCTCTTAAGCGAAATCATAGGCACATTCATACTCGTATTCGTAATCCTTGCCCTTGCCACTCAGGGCAACACCCCTGAACTGGGGATGGGTTCACTCGGAGCATTCCCTGTAGCAATGCTGATTGTCGCAATAGGAATGTCGTTGGGAGGAACTACCGGATATGCAATCAATCCGGCCAGAGACCTGGCTCCCCGTTTCGCCCACTTCATACTTCCCATAAAAGGCAAAGGAACAAGCGACTGGAAATATGCATGGGTACCGGTCGCGGGTCCGATCATCGGAGCTTTTCTGGCAGCCGGACTGAAATGTCTCATACTATGCTAAAAAACGAAGTATGAAGAAATTCAGACTATTATCAGCAATCCTGTTCGCAGCCATGCTGTCGGTGACGGCATACGGACAGAAAATGCACCTGAGTGCGGGACTACAGAACATGCACCTCTGGCGCGGACTGCAGGTAGCCAAAGGCGGAGTCCTGTCGGCAGACGTGAATCTCGGGCTCGCAAACGACGGATTCAGGATAGGCCTATGGGGAGGAACCGATTTTACCGGCAACTACATGGAATTCGACTATTACCTTTCTTACTCTGTTGCCGGATTCTCCGTTGCAGTATGGGACATATTCAACTTTTCCCCGGATCTTCCTTTCAGCAAAGACATCTTCAACTATGACCGCTTCACCACCAGTCACTTCATAGATGTCAGTGCAGGTTATAACTTCGATGTCCTGTTAAATATACCCCTCCGCATAAACTGGGCAACCATCGTGGCCGGAAGGGACCTCAACAAGGAAGGACTGAACAGATACTCCACTTTCGTGTATGCAGAATACAGCGTATTCCGCAACGAAAACTGGATAGTGGACCTTGGACTTGGAGGCACATTTGCATTCAACAGGACAAAAGATGAAGGAAAGGCAAATTTTTACGGTAATGATAACGTAAATCAAGTATCTTTGCGAACAACCTACCTGCTGAAGATAGGACGTTTCGACCTTCCGGTATTCGCACATGCCATGTGGAATCCGGACTCCGGGAACGGATACCTTCAGGCAGGTATTAACCTGTTTGCATTTTAGATTGCTTGTATGACTCTCTCGGAAAGGCACAGAACCATTTTGGAACTTCTGCGTGAAAACGGAAGCGTTGATGTAGGGGAACTCAGCACCCACCTCAAGGTTTCTTCAGTAACCATCCGCAAGGACCTGGATCTCATGGAGGAAAAAAACCTCCTCTACCGCACTCACGGAGGTGCGATACTTGCAGATCCCTACATTGCAACCAGAAAAGTATCCGAAAAGGAAAAGCTCAATCCGGAAGCCAAGCACCGCATCGGTCTGAAGGCGGTGGAGATGATTTCCCCTCAGGAAGCGTTGATCATCGCCTCCGGAACGACGGTACAGGCTTTTGCAAGATGCATACAGAACATGAACATGACCATCATAACATCTGCAATGAATGTTGCGATGGAACTTCTTGACAAGCCTGACATAGAAATAATCCAGCTGGGCGGCATCATCCGCCATTCTTCTGCATCGGCCGTCAGCGAATATGCAATAAGAATGCTTGAAAACTTCAATTGCAGCAAACTCTTCCTGGGTGTTGACGGAATTGACCCCGAGCATGGCCTGAGCACAACACACCTGCAGGAGGCATGCCTGAACAGAGCCATGATAAAAGCCGCAACCAAAACCATCGTCCTCGCAGATTCCTCCAAATTCCAACGCAGGGGATTCAGCAAAATCTGTGACGTATGCGACATTGACCAGATCATAACAGACTCAGGCATCCCTGAAAAAATGGCCAAGGCCTTTGAAGAACAGGGAGTC
>CAZXFF010000008.1:52256-55116 GCA_964640305.1 uncultured Muribaculaceae bacterium
GTGACAATTGTTAATTTATAACCAAAAACCTTCGTAATATGAACAATTTTGATTTCAGGAATCCTACCGAACTGATTTTCGGAAAAGGCGAAATAGCCAAACTCCCTTCCAGAATAAAACCAGGCACCAGAATCCTAATGACCTACGGAGGAGGATCCATTTTCAGGAACGGGATCTACAATCAGGTCACAGAAGCCCTTAAAGGATATGAGATAGTGGAATTCGGAGGCATTGAAGCCAATCCCGATTACAGCACCCTGGTCAAAGCCATCGAGATATGCAAGAAGCAGGATATACAGATGGTGCTGGCAGTAGGAGGCGGCTCCATCATTGACGGTACCAAATTCATTGTAGCCGGAGCCAGATACGAAGGAGACCCCTGGGACTTCATTACCGGAAAAGCGGAAATAAGCGATGCCCTGCCGTTCGCAACAGTGCTTACACTTCCGGCCACTGCCTCGGAGATGAACAACGGAGCAGTCATCTCACGCAGGGAATTCAACGAAAAATTCGCATTCCACTCCGACCACTGCTACCCGCAATTCTCCATACTTGACCCCACAGCCGTTTATTCCCTCCCCGTAAAGCAGGTAGCCAACGGAATCGTCGATACTTATGCACATACCCTGGAACAATACCTTACCACATCCATCAGCACCAGAGTCATGGACAGATGGGCGGAAGGCCTGCTTCTTACACTTATAGAGGTAGCCCCTAGGCTCATTAAAGCGGACCGCAACTACGATGACTGCGCAGACTTCATGCTGACAGCCACCATGGGTCTGAACGGCTTCATCGCTCTCGGGACAGACCAGGACTGGGCAACCCACATGATCGGCCATGAGCTGACAGCCCTGCACGGACTGGACCATGGTGTTACCCTTGCAATAGTACATCCTGGGGTAATGAGCGTCATGAGGCGTGAAAAGGAGGCCAAACTGCTACAGTATGCAGAAAGGGTATGGGGCATCACCTCCGGCACCACCGATGAACGCATAGATGCAGCAGTAGCCAGAACCGAAGAATTTTTCCGCTCATTGGGTATGAAGACCCGCCTCTCCGAACACAATATCGGGGATGAAACCATTTCCACCATAGTAAAACGGTTCAGGGACAGGAAATGGAACGTAGGCGAACACGGAATCGTAACCCCCGAAAAGGTTGAAGAAATACTTAACAGAGTAAAATAATGAAAAGACTACTTATCCTTACTTGCCTGGTATCGGCTGTAATCAGCACCTCATGTACAGCTCCCAAAGGACAGCCCGAGACAGGAAACGTCGTCATAGGAATTTCCTGTGCCATGACTGACAACAACTCCAGAATCAGCAGGAACTATACCGAAAGCGTAATCAAGGCCGGGGGTGTCCCATTTCTGCTGCCGATTACAAAAGATACCACTGCCCTGCTCAGAATGCTGGATGAAATAGATGCCATAATCATGAGCGGCGGAGAAGACATCAATCCGGAATATTACGGAGAAAAACCCCATCCTGAATTGGGTTCCGTAGATACCCTGAGGGATGCATATGACATATTCCTCGTCCGCAAGGCTGCAGAAAGGAAAATCCCCGTACTGGGAATATGCAGGGGGGAACAGCTGATCAACGTTGCATTCGGAGGTTCATTATATCAGGATATACCCTCACAGTGCAAAACGGAAATCGGACACAACCAGAAAGAATCATCCCGCATCCCGACCCACAAAATAGACATAGTAGAAGGGACCTGGATTGCAGGCATAGTCGGCTCTGACGAATACATGGTCAACTCTTTCCACCACCAGGCAGCCAAACAGATTGCTCCTGGCTTCATCGTTTCAGCCTGGTCTCCTACCGATTCCATACCCGAGGCCATTGAATGCATTGACGGCCGTGCAATCTGGGGTGTACAGTTCCATCCCGAAGGTCTGACAGCCGGCGGTGATACGACTGCCCTCAAATTCTTCCAGTTCATCGTTGAAAAAGGCCGGGAATACAAAAACAGCCGTACTGCTGTAAAATAGGACCCTTCCCGACGACTGGCAACCGACGGCCAGCCGTATATTCTGCGTTCCTACAATCGGATAGAAATGACCTTCTTCACAGGAGGTCATTTTCATTTACACACATTCACATCCAGCTGCCGGAACGCTCATCCGGAAACTATCATGCCCATCTGGCTGCCATCAACTAGCCCCAGACAATTTATTTATCCCCGCAGTGCACTTAGATCACTTTCGACAACGCCCACCAAGGCCCATCCGGAGACCAACACCCATCAAGATCCATCCGATTACGCCGTGCCCCAGAATGCATTCTCGCCGGGGTCCTGCAATGCACGTGCTGCCACAACGCCCATTATTCGGCAGATTTTGGGCGGTGTGGAAAGGAGCATCGGAAGGAATGCAGTCCAGAGGCCGCTCTCGCAGGGGGTGCGCGGAATACGTGCTTCCACAACGCCCATTATTCGCCATATTCCGGGCGGTGTGGAAGAGGGCACCGGAAGGCGGTGTGGAATACAGAACTGCCACATTTATCTTAAGCACTACTGCCTGCTGCTAATTCCAACCTCCAAAACATCTCGCAAATTGCTCTGATTTTATTGCGTAAGGATGTTGCATACGAATTTTTGTACTGATTGCAATTTTTTCTTCTCGAGACAAATGCACATAACTGCTTTTATGTAAACGCAATATTTCTTTATCGATTTCCGAACATAACTCTATATCGGAAATCTGTTCTTCCTTATGCCACCGAGATGGTTTTTTCTCAAAATCAGCAACCTGCTTTTGATTCATCCAGGGTTCAATACGGGCAATTGTTATGGGTGATTCATCTGAATCAGACTCTAACTGAGCTCTTTCCCAGTCCTGATAGTC
>CAZXFF010000008.1:55126-55822 GCA_964640305.1 uncultured Muribaculaceae bacterium
TATGTTCCAAAATAATTTTCTACCATACCAACTTCTACAAATGATAGAGGATCCACACCTCCTGTATCAAGAAATGAAACAATTCCTTTCAGGCAAGCGGCCTTCCTATACAGACATTCAGAGTTATTCCAGTTTTTTCTGTCAATGCCAATTCTCTTGGAGACAGTATTTCCATACGTCACTTCATTCACAATCTTTTCCATATCACTTCTGAAATACAGATTAGCGGTACTGTATGGATAACTAAAAGGGTTTGTCGCAACATTGTGATGAACGGGATTTCTCAGGACGTAACTTATTGCCGCTGTAATATGTTCAATGCCCTTCAAGCGTATCCCATAATAATTCTTTTCGCCAAGAGTACCTTTCCGGAAATACTTATGATTGAAACTGGTTGTATACGAATGCCTAAGCCTCTTTAAAAAATCTGATGGTGAATCTGTCAGTATTATCAGATGTACATGAGTTGACATAACAGCATAAGCAAGTATCTGCGATGCAGTAGAAATGGATGTTTGAGCCAGCCTACACACAAGACGCTCATAATCATTGTTATTCCTACAAATTACCTCAGAATGCGAGGTATAGCACAGATGATAAAGACCCTTCATATCCTTCTCCACTTTTCAATTAATAACGATCACTACTGTCCACTAAAAATGGACAAGGTTAAAAATTAAATAAATTCGGTTCACT
>CAZXFF010000009.1:0-16200 GCA_964640305.1 uncultured Muribaculaceae bacterium
GACGGAACGCAACAAGCGCCAGCAGAAGGCTGAGGACATCGCCCATATTGTGGCCGGCATCCGAGAGCAACCCCAATGAATTGTACATCAACCCGACAATGACTTCAACGGCAACAAATGCAAGGTTCAGTACGATACACAGGAGAAATACCTTGTTCAAGGAATATCCTGAGCCTGGTGTTACGGCATGATGATAGTGATGATGATCGTGTTTCTTCATAATCCCGGACTGGATTTAATCCTTTATCGCAATACAAAAGTACCTTCACGCAGATGCAACTGTATTGCAAAGATTACCTGCCAGGCGAGAGAACTATTCTGCCTTCATGAAAAGCTCGCCTTTTATGTATTTTACGGAACCCTGCACGAAGCGGTACATTTCCGTACCTTCTTTTCCCCTTTTGAGATACATTTCATAGTACCTCAGGGCATTGTCCCAGTCCTCCATCTGCTCGTAGCAGTATCCGATATAAGAAAGGCATGAGATATCAGCCGGATAAAGGCTGTATGCCTCACGGTAGGACGATATGGCTTCTTGAAGATCTCCTGCCTTAAGAAGACTCGTAGCATATCCGTAACGGAAATTGTACATCATGGTACTGTCAGGCATGGAAAGGTCTATTGCTTTCCTGAAAAGGGCCATGGACAGTGAATCCCGGGACTTGAACCTCATGTTCCTCGTATTGGCATAATGGTACATTCCCTCCACATTGGTGGAGTCCGCCTCATATGCCTTGCCGAATGCCATCTCCGCAGCCTCATTATCCTTCAGCATCAGCCTGTTAAGGCCGAGGTAGAAGTATGTAGGATAAGATTCATCCCCTAACTCCAACTGCTTTTCGAATACGTCCGCCGACTTGCCGTATTCCCCTTTAAGGTGAAGGGCCAGTCCATAAAGCGGATTCACAATCATGTCGTCGGGATTGCCCTGCAGATAATCTCCGGTAAGGGATATGACTTCATCATACTGTTTACGTCCAAGCAATATCCCTGACAGTTTTTCCACCACTTTGGGGCTTGAAGGCGACAATTCCAGATATTTCCCGTAATACAGAATAGCCGAATCCTTTTCCCCTGACATGTTGTAACTGTCTGCCATCAGATTGAGGACCGGAAGGGATGCCGAGCCTGCCAGAAGATTTTTGCACGAAGCGATGCAATCCTGGTACAATCCGTTATAATACATCATATAAGCCAACTGCATCCTGAAATATGAATTGGAAGGGGAAAGAACTGTAAGCATATAATACATATCCATCGCCTTTGCATAATCCCTGTTCATAAGATGGCAGTCCGCGACCTCCGCCATCAGTGCAGGGTCTGGAACATTGCGGTCCATTACCTTCATCAGTTCCGCTATGGCCTCATCGAACCGCATGAGTTTCTTAAGACAGAAAACCTTCACGGATACCAGTTCTCTCTTTCTGCTTTTGTCCAGGGTATCGGTCAAATCAGAGATAAGGGTATCTGCAATGGCTATTGCCCTCTGGTAATCGTAAGCAGCAATGGCAGCATTGAGAGTCAGGCGACTGGAGTCCTGAACTTCCGAAGATAGATTACGGGCTGCTGCTATGCCGGCAAACCATGCAAGAAAGACAATGAATGCAAGATATCTTTTCATGATGCGAGGTTTTTATTTTGATTTTTCATCTGAATGCAATATATACATAAATCCATAATTCCAAGATTTTTTTTGGGGCAGGAAGAAAAAATCCATATATTTGCGACCCTTTCTTCCTACAGAAGACTTGCGGGCGTGTTGTAATTGGTAGCCAAGCCAGACTTAGGATCTGGTGCCGAAAGGCGTGGGGGTTCGAGTCCCTTCGCCCGCACTATGAAAACGATAGCAATGATTCCGGCCCGTTACGGATCATCCCGGTTCCCCGGCAAAATGCTTGCCCCTCTCTGCGGCAAGCCTGTTATCTTAAGGACATGTGAAGCAGCTTACGGGATGGACTTCTTCGATGAAGTGTATGTGGTAACCGATGACGACAGGATTTACGACACAGTCACGTCAAACGGATTCAAATGCATAAAAAGTATCAGGGAGCACGAAACCGGGAGCGACCGGATAGCCGAAGCAGTTTCCGGTATCGACTGCGACATAGTCGTGAACATACAGGGAGATGAGCCCTTCACTTCTGCCGAAACCATAAGGAAAGTACTTGCGCCCTTCGAAAACGACATCCGCGGTGAAATAGATCTATGCACCCTTAAGGAAAGGATGACAGGAAATGAAGAAATACTCAATCCCAACAATGTGAAAGTCATCACTGACAGTTCCGGATATGCAATCTACTTTTCCAGAAGCCCTATTCCCTATCCGATGAATGAAGGCAGGGCCGAATACTTCCGGCACATAGGGATCTATGCCTTCCGCAAATCCGCAATAAAGGAATTTGCATCCATGCCGAAAGGGCATCTGGAAGCAGCTGAAAGAATAGAATGCCTGCGTTTTATCGAAAACGGCAAACGAATCATGGTCACGGAAACATCCGGCATGAAAGTATCCATAGACACTCCCGAAGACCTGGCGATGGCAGAAGCCATAATGTCTTCCATGAAAAAATAAAAACAAAGGGGCGTCCTTCCCGGAACGCCCCTAGTGTTTACCGTAAATGAATTTTAACTCTTTTTCCGTCTTCTACTTCTTCAATTCCATCAGTTTCTTTACGGCATTACCCAACCTTTTTACACCTTCTTCCATATTCTCATCACTCACGTAAGAGAAATTGAGACGCAGGGTGTTCTGCCCTTTACCGTCACAATAGAACACTTCTCCTATCACGAAAGCGACATTTTCCTTGATTGCAATTTCGAACAGTTCCTTTGCATCCAGATTTTCCGGAAGAGTCACGAAGAGGAACAGTCCACCTTCCGGACGTGTCCAGGTAACCCCCTCAGGCATGTATTTGAGAAGACACTCATGCATCATGTCCCTCTTGTGCCTGTACAGGTCAATCGTCTTCTTGAGATTGACTTCATAATAGCCTTTCTCCATATATCTTGCTGCAATTTCCTGATTGAAGATAGGAGTACAGAGGTCTGAAGACTGTTTGGCGACTATAAGCCTGTCGATAACTTCCTTGGAACCGAGTACCCATCCCAGACGGAAACCGGGAACGAATGTCTTGGAGAATGTTCCCAGAAGAACCACTCTGTCAGGAGCAAGGGAATACATGGTAGGATATGATTCGCCCTCAAACCTGATTTCCTTGTAAGGGCTGTCCTCGATAATGATAAGGTCATACTTGCGGGCTACCTCTATTATCTCCATACGTCTGGCAAGGTCCATTGTAACCCCTGAAGGGTTCTGGAAATCAGGAATAGCATAGATGAATTTGGGTTTCTTTCCTACTGCACAGAGCGCTGAAACCACAACATCTGCCTCCTCATCGTTCCTGATCCCTACCGGATGTCCCTGATATGACCAGAATGCCTGCAGAGCTCCGAGGTACGAAGGCAATCCGCAAAGTACGGTATCACCGGGGTTGATGAAAATACGGGAGAGGAGATCCAGAGCCTGCTGTGACGCAGTCGTTATAAGGATATTCTCTATGCCGACATTTACCCCTTCCGCCTGGTATTTCTTTGCAATCTGCTTGCGCAGGCTAACGCTTCCCTCTGTAGAGCCGTACTGAAGCACCTTTTCAGGCATCTCGTCCATCAGTTCGTTCATAATCTGCTTCAGGTCATCGACAGGGAAGGTCACGGCATTGGGGAAACCGCCTCCGAAAGAAATGATTTCAGGTTTGTTTGCTACGTTGAGAAGGTCGCGGATAGCAGATCTCCTCATACTTTTAGCATTGTCGGATAATAAATTCGTTAAATCTAGTGCCATAATATTTGAATTCTGTTTTATAGTGTCCTAAATATTTACAAATTTAATCCAATTGTCATTAAAATCAAATAAAAAATAAGAAATTTCAACATTATTGGCCAGCAACTCGCCTCAAACCGCATTTTTTGCGATTTTTGATTATCTTTACGGGTTAAAACAACATACTGTATGCCAACATTGAGAATTACCAAGGAATTCAGGTTTGAAGGAGCCCACGCCTTGACAGGATATGACGGAAAGTGCAGACATATCCACGGACACTCATATCTGCTGTACGTTACCGTAAAAGGCAGTCCGCTCAACTCTGACGGGTCTCCGAAAAACGGAATGCTTATAGACTTTTCTGATCTGAAAAGAATAGTGACAGAGAAGATTATAGATGTATATGACCATGCTCTGATACTGAGGGACTCATCCCCGCTGGCAGAAGAAATAGCATCCGCATACAGAAGAGTACTGACCGTACCGTTCCAGCCTACCTGCGAAAATCTCATAACCCATTTTGCAAAACTGGTAAAGGAATCCCTGCCCGAAGGCGTCAGCCTTTATTCGATGAAACTGCATGAAACAGCCACTTCCTACGTGGAATGGTTCGACTCCGACAATTGACAGGAATATGGAAAAACTTCTCCTTATAGACGGCCATGCCCTGATGTTCAGGATGTACTATGCCTTTATCCGCCGCCCTATGATAAATTCAAAGGGTGAGGACACATCCGTAATTTTCGGTTTCACAAAATACCTGCTTGACCTGATTGCAAGAGAACATCCGACACATATTGCAGTAGCATTCGACCCTCCATGCAAGACCTTCAGACATGAAGCGTTTCCGGAATACAAAGCAAACAGGGGTGCCACTCCAGAAGTCATAAAAGAAGCCCTCGAGCCTCTCACTGCAATAGTACGGTCGATGGGAATACCGGTCATGATGATTCCAGGATACGAAGCCGATGACGTTATCGGCTCCATGGCAAAAAAATGGAGCGATAAAGGATTCATGGTGTACATGGTATCCCCTGACAAGGATCTCGGACAGCTTGTATCCGACCGTATCCTGCAGCTGAAGCCGGGAAAGGGAGGCGGAGATGACGAAATCGTGGATAAAGAAAAGATCCTGGAGAAATTCGGGATACCGGATCCGTCCGGAATAATCGACATACTGGCCATCTGGGGAGATGCATCCGACAATGTACCCGGAGTCAAGGGTATCGGAGAGGTAGGAGCCAGAAAACTTGTTGCTGCATACGGAAGCATAGACGGTATTCTGGAACACATCGACGAGATTCCCGCAAAACAGGCTGCAGCCATAAGGGAATCTGCTGAAACCCTGAAAATGAGCAGGTTTCTAGTTACTATAAAGACAGACGCAGACCCTGGATGCACTGAAGACGAACTGAGGCTTGACCTTGGTGACACTTCGGAGACAAGGAACCTTCTTTCCCGATACGAGTGCTTCTCACTGCTTAAACTGCTCCCCTCCCCTCCCGTTGAAGACATGGCGCCTGAACGGGGAACAGGCAGCGTATTCCCTAAGTTCCGTTTTACAGACATCAGGGAATTTGAAAAACTTGCAGCCGCAACAGAAGATACGGGCATAATCTTTCAGGACATGCTGTACCTGTCGACTGAAGGGCACGATGGGGAAACGGTTATATTCAAAACGCATAACCCGGAAGAAGCCGTACAGATTCTGTCCTCCGGGAAGATTTCCAAAACCGGATACAATCTCAAGCTGACCATAAACAGGCTAAGGTCTTACGGCATAACCTTAGAAGGATACCTCCAGGATCTGGAACTGATGCACTACCTCATCAATCCGGAGACTACCCACAAAATGGAAATCCTTGCATCTTCATATCTCGGTATAGATACTGAGGCCTTTTACCGTTCCGTCTCCACAGCGGGCACACAGGACGGGAACCGGGAGCTGCCAGAACCGGACCTGTTCTCTGCACCGGAGCAGGATCAGGACCCAGAAGACACAGAAAAGCATGCAGCCGAAGCCACCTTGCTTCTGCCGTTGTGCAAGGCCATCCGGAAAGAATTCGAAAAAGACCCGGAACTCCTTAAACTATATGAGGGGATCGAGATGCCTCTGATAAGGGTACTGTCCGAAATGGAACTCAACGGTTTCAGAATAGATACGGATATGCTGGCAAAGTACGGCAACAGCCTTAAGGCAGAACTGGATATACTGGAAGACAGGATACGTAAAGAGACAGGAGAACCCGACCTCAACATTTCATCACCTATCCAGTTGGGGAATGTCCTGTTCGGCAAAATGCAGCTTGATCCGAAAGCCAGGAAAAACAAGAGAGGCAACTACAGCACTGATGAAGAGACCCTGAGTGACCTTAAGGACAGACATCCGGTCATAGGAGACATTCTGGCATTCAGGGAGATCAAAAAACTGCTCTCTACATATATAGAGCCGTTCCCGGCTATGATAGACCCCTCCGACGGAAAAGTGCACACCACATTCAACCAGGCTCTCACAGCCACAGGACGTTTGAGTTCCGTACGTCCTAACCTGCAGAACATACCCATCAGGACAGAACTCGGAAGGGAAATCAGAAAGGCATTCATTCCCTCATCTCCCGACCGCGTAATCATTTCGGCAGACTACTCTCAGATTGAGTTGAGAGTAATGGCATCAGTATGTGGAGACTCCCATATGATAGAGGCGTTCCGCCACGGAAAAGACATCCATACTGCCACGGCCGCAAGAATTTTCAAGGTAGACGAGTCTGAAGTCACAAGCGAGCAGCGCAGAATGGCCAAGACTGCCAATTTCGGAATAATATACGGAATCTCGGCATTCGGTCTGTCACAGCGTCTGGAAATTTCCAGGAAAGAAGCCAAAGAACTGATAGACGGATACTTTCTGAACTATCCTTCGATAGTCGGATATCTGGAAGAAACCAAACGTCTGGCAAGGGAAAAAGGATATGTAGAGACTCTGATGGGCCGAAAAAGGTATATCAAGGATATCAATTCCAGGAATGCAGTAGTGCGGGGGTTTGCCGAAAGGAATGCAATCAATGCTCCTATCCAGGGGACAGCAGCCGATATCATCAAGAAAGCCATGATAAACGTAAACAGATCCCTAAAAGAAGCCGGGATGGAGACCGCCATGATCCTGCAAGTCCACGACGAGCTTGTATTTGACGCTCCTGCACATGAAAAAGAAGCCGTAATGGATATTGTGAAGCGGGAAATGGAAACGGTATTTGAGCTAAAGGTTCCTCTCGTAGTGGAATGCAATTACGGACATGACTGGCTTGAAGCACACTAAAGACCTATTGATCAAGACTATGAATGAAAACGGTAAAATCGGGATATCCGGACAGGAGTGTAATGACAGGGAGCTTGCTGTACGTTCGCAGGATGGGGACAGGGATGCTTTCTCCATTCTGGTTTCCAGATACCACAGACCGATGCGGAATATAGTAATGGCAATATGCCCTAACCGTACTGACATCGAAGACATATGCCAGGAGAGCTTCAGGAAAGCATTCCTGGCAATACAATCCTATAATCCTGAGTTCCCGTTCCGGAACTGGCTGTTTTCCATTTCCCAGAACACCGCAAAAGACCACCTGCGGAAAAAGAGCAACTACTCAACAGTAAAGATTCCAGAAGGGGACGAACAGATTACGGAAACTGACCAGACCGAGGATTCTCCTGAAGACAACCTGATAGATGAACAGTCATACAGGCTCTTCCTCCAGGCCATAGAAATCCTTTCACCTAAATACAGAAGGGTCGCAGAACTACGTTTCATCCATGACCTTTCCTATGAAGATATCGCCAAAGAGACCGGACTTCCACTTAACACCGTCCGCACTCATATCAGACGTGCCAGAATTAAGATAAAGGAGATAATGACAGAAGATACAAACAATGAATGACGAGTTGATTTTCAAATATTTCCCAGAATTCACAGAGGAACAGAAGCGAAAATTCCTCCAGTTGTTTCCTTTATACAGCGACTGGAACTCCAAAATCAATGTAATATCCCGCAAGGACATGGACAACTTCACCGTCCACCACGTCCTCCACTCTCTGGCCATTTACCGTTTTTTCAGGGACCATGGAATAAATCCGGGAAGCATCCTGGACGCAGGCACAGGAGGAGGATTCCCAGGAATCCCTCTTGCCATTGCCATGCCGGGTACGGAATTCACGCTATGCGATTCCATTGCCAAGAAAATCAAAGTGGTAACAGAGGTATCTTCCGCTCTGGGACTCAAGAATGTCAACGGGATATGGAGCAGGACAGAATCACTCAAAGAAGATCTGTGCGAATTTGTGGTATCAAGAGGCGTTACCACACTGCCTAACTTCATGAAACTTGCAGGCCACCTTGCTGGAAAAGGCATTGTATACCTGAAAGGAGGAGATGTCAGGGAAGAGGTGGACGAATGTATCCGGAAATACAGACTTGCACCTGAAAATATCATAATATCGGACATATCTTCATTTTTTGAAGAAGATTTCTTCGAAACTAAAAAGATTATTTGCATTTTCAAACAAAAGCACTACCTTTGCACTCCATTTGTCGACAAATAATTAAAAAAACGTAAATATGAAACGCACATTCCAACCGTCACAGCGCAAACGTCGTAACAAACATGGTTTCCGTGAACGTATGTCCACACCCAACGGACGCCGTGTATTGGCAGCGCGTCGCCGTCATGGCCGTAAGAAATTGACAGTATCATCCGAGGATCTTTACTAGTATCCCCGTAAGTCAATAGAAATAAAGGTTGTCCTTCCGGGCGACCTTTTTTTATAAAAAGCGTATCTTTGTAAACTGTTGTATCACGAATATAGAAATGAAGATTTTCAAAAAACCGTTCAGGGAATCACTCTCGCAGAATATTCTGCTTATTGCCGGAATCCTGGTTGCAGGCTATGCACTTATGATGCTTATCCTTAACGTAGCCACCAGGCACAGTCAGGAACTCTCAGTACCGGATTTTTCCGGAATGAATATGGAAGCTGCAACGGCGCTTGCAGCCGAGAGGGATATCCGTATAGAAGTTACGGATTCTGTCTACATACGGGGCATGGACAGAGGTGTGATTTCCAGACAGAACCCGGCTCCGGGCAGCAAAGTAAAGAAAGGCAGACGCATCCTCCTGGTCATAAACTCCATAGTACCACGCCAGTCGGAAGTACCCTCCGTAATCGGATACTCCCTCAGGCAAGCCAAAACAGAACTTATAGCCAGCGGATTAAGTGTGGGGAAACTTATATATGTAGAAGACATGGCGACAAACAACGTCCTGGCCCAACAATACAACGGAAAGGACATCGAACCTGGCACCAGACTTGACAGTGACAGCAAGATTGACCTCGTACTTGGAATGAATCCGTTGCATAGCGAAACATACATCCCGAACGTCATAGGATACAAATACCTCTTCGCAAAGGAAATAATCCACGACAACTCCCTTAACATCTACAGAACGGAGTTCGACAATACCGTAGGGACATATTCCGACTCCCTTGAAGCGATGGTATACAGCCAATATCCTGCCCCTTCCGATTCCATACCTGTCAGGATGGGATCCGCTGTCACACTCTACCTGTCAAAAGACCAGTCCAGAATACCTGTAACCGATTCTTTACTCAACAACGCAGATGGAGAATAACGGTATCCGCAACACGGTTCCAGCAGAATGGACAGACGAGGATCCTGATTGGACAACCGATCAGGAAGACACGGACGAAGGTGAAGAACAGGGAATGTTCGAGCATTTCAGCTTCACCGTCGACAAGGGACAAAGCCTGTTGCGCATGGACAAATACATTACAGCCCATACCGAAGGGATTTCCCGCCACAGGATACAGCTTGCAATCGATGCCGGGTTTGTAAAGGTCAACGGCAATACCGCCAAGGCGAACTATAAGGTCAAGCCTCTTGACGAGATAAAGATATACCTTCCGTACAGAAGGAGAGGTCTTGAAATCCTGCCGGAGAAAATGGATCTGGACATCAGGTACGAAGACGAAGATGTACTCGTCATCAACAAACCTGCCGGTCTTGTAGTACATCCAGGCTGCGGGCATTTCACCGGCACCCTGCTCAACGGATTG
This sequence comes from uncultured Muribaculaceae bacterium, assembly GCA_964640305.1. Taxonomy (GTDB): domain Bacteria; phylum Bacteroidota; class Bacteroidia; order Bacteroidales; family UBA932; genus Coprenecus. The sequence continues at coordinate 9,947 of CAZXFF010000009.1, forward strand.
GCATGGTATCTGGGCAAGACACAAGGACCGGATGCTGAAGACGACAGAATGGGCATCCTTGTACACCGCATAGACAAGGACACTTCAGGCACACTTCTGATTGCCAAAAACGATGATGCACAGGCCTGTCTTGCCAGGCAGTTCTTTGTCCATTCGACCGAAAGGGTATATACCGCCATTGTCTGGGGAGATATGGAGAACGATGAAGGGACCATTACAGGGAACATCGGCAGAGACCCCAACGACAGGCTCAGATTCAAGGTATATGAAGACGGCAGTGCAGGAAAACATGCGGTAACACATTACAAGGTAATAGAGAGGCTTGGATATGTAACAGTCGTGGAATGCCGCCTGGAAACCGGCAGGACACACCAGATAAGGGTCCACATGAACCACATAGGCCATCCGCTGTTCAACGATGCAAGATACGGAGGAGACAGGATTCTTAAAGGGACACTCTACTCCAAATACCGCCAGTTCATAGACAATTGCTTTGAAGTACTTCCACGGCAGGCACTTCATGCCGGCACAATCGGTTTCATCCACCCGAGGACAAAGGAAAAGATTGTAGTGAGCAGCGAAATACCGGATGACATGACTGCTCTCATAGAACGTTTCCGCAATTTCGTGAAAAGCCGCAGACAGTAGACACTACCTGTGAGGAGGTCTTCCTCCACCCCTTCTCCCTCCTCTCATCGCATCATTGTTGCCAAAACGGTAAACAAGACTTACCATGAAATACTGCCCGAGGGTATTGTTGTAAACATCCTCGATATAGTTGTCTGTAGTCGTCCTGTAATTGTTTTTGCTCTGGTTCAGAATATCATAGACCTTGAAGCGGAGGGTCATCTTCTTTTTCAGAAGCAACTGCGATATTTCCGCATTCCATGTCAGTGTCGGCTCCCCGTATCCTGCCTCATATCCGATATAATAACGGTAATTGGCATCTGTGCGGAGTTCCATGCCCCAAGGCATAGTCCATATCACGTCTGCGAAGACAGAGTTAGTCCATGTATTGCTTCTGGCTTGTGTGGCAATCTGATACCATGCCTTATTGAAATTAGCACGCCCGCCGAGCCTGGCTTCGATATTTTCCTTACGATACACGAATGTCAGGTTTTCAGACACAGTGAGGGAAGTTGTCCTGTTGCTTACAAGACTGTCCATGGCATCTTCAAGCGTCGTAGCCGTTGTACTTTGCCCGGTAAATGAGACTCCGCTTGAAACGGAAGAACGTGTATGGGACATCAGAGAGAAACCGCTCTTTCCGAACTGCAGGTTCATCATGAACATCACATTTCCGCTGAGAGTAGGAGCCGTGGAGTTGACCGGAGCGGAATACTGGACCCCGGAAGCATCGTACCAGTTCGCATTGATTATATCATCCTTGACATATGATGCTCCGCCTCTAAGCGAAAATGTAGAAAAGGATTCCATATCAGTATACCTGTAATCGATATTCATATCGTGTCTGAACTCTGGGCGAAGAGAGGTGTTTCCCAAGGAGACATAAAGAGGATTCGAGTTGTCCGGGATAGGCATAAGCTGGTTTATGGTAGGCTCGGAACTGCGGCCATTATAGTTTATCCTCAGACTCTCGCTCTTTGAGAAACGGTAGTCGAACCGGGCTGAAGGTGCAAAGTTCCAGACGGTATAGGTCGTATCCCGTGATGCCCCTAGCGATGCTTTCGTACTGGTCGTAGAAGGCTGTGCATTGAAGCCTACCTGCAGATTGTACTTCTTCTCCTGCTTCATGAGAGTCAACTGCATCCTGTGATTGAGGTAAGAATTGTTGACTATACTCGAATAATCCACATTCGGATCAGTCTCACCTTCATCATATGTAAGCTTTTCCGATTCTGTCTTTTTCCAGTTCACGCGGTACGAACCCAAAAGGAAAAAATTCTTGCCCAAAGGTTCCGTGTATGTCATGTCAGCAGCCACTGAATACGAATTGTCTTTTTGGTCATAATGCTGGTCAACCAATGCAGCATCGGTCATGATACCGTCCATATAGGAGTTTGTAAGTGAACGGTTTATCCCATTGAAATCGCTGCTTGAAATATTGTAATCCACATTGAGGGAGAATGTCCGCCCAGTCTTTTGTCCCACTTTCTGCCTCAACAGTATCCTTCCGCCCGTTTTCCATGAAGTCCCGTCGGATCTGGACTCACTCATACCGTCATTTATCTTGCCGGAAACCGAATTGTCCGTAGAAAACTCCCGCTGTTCCTGATAGGAACTGCGCCCGTAGTTGAAACTGGGCCGGAAAAGCAGGGAGGTCTTATCCGAAAACTTGTAATCGAACTCAATCCCTCCACGATGCCCGTCACTGAAATAATGGCTGGTCTGCAAGTTGTTGCTGAATAGAGAAGAGCCGTCATTCATGAAAGTGGTCCTCGCACTGCTTTCTTCCACATCCTTTGTTGAACCGTTGTACATGTAATTACCCCCCAGTTCCCTATTCCTGTCTCCTTTTATGTTCATATTGGCATTTATCCCAGCCATCCAGGAAGTTGTTATCCCGCCTGAACCGCCTCCCATTCCGCGCATCCCGCCACCCATTCCGCTCATCATATCACTGAAGCCGCGGTTGTTTGTATTGTTCCCGTTAAGGATAATGCTGATCTGGTTGTCCGTTGTAAAACGTCCGAGGATTCCGGAAGCCTGATATCTGGCATCGTGAGTGGAACTTGCGAGATCATGTCCGCCTCCGGCCGAGACATTGCCGAACCACGACTCGAGGAGTCCAGGCTTGACCTGCAGGTCTATCACTTTCTGCTCGTTTCCGTCATCGATACCGGTAAACTCTGCCTGATCGGATTTCTTGTCCACTACTTTTACTTTCTGGATAATGTTCGCAGGTATGTTTTTGGATGCAAGTGACGGATCATCCATGAAAAACTCTTTACCGTCTATCATTATCTTGGTAATGGTCTCCCCGTTGGCAGTGATATTTCCATCGCTGTCAACCTCTATTCCCGGCAGCTTCTTCAAGAGATCCTCAAGCATGTCATTGTCTGTCGTCTTGAATGAGGATGCGGTATATTCTATCGTATCCTGTTTGGCAACTATAGGGTTTCCGACTGCAGAGACCACAGCAGCCTCAAGCATTTCAATATCCTCATGCATCAGAATCTCTCCGACATTGACCTTAGCACCCTTCACCTCGATTTTCCTGGTCACACGGGTATAGCCCATCATTTCAGCTACCAGATAATAAGTACCATCAGGAACTCCTGTAACAATGCCGACTCCCTTATCATTGGCCATTGCATAATAGGCTCTTTTGGTAGTACCGTCTTTGGACACATAAACCGTTGCATACGAAACCGGCTCTCGTGTCAAAGAGTCCTTAAGTGTTACCTGTACTGTGCATTTCTGCTGAGCATCCAGTCCCAATAGCGATATCAGGGACAGAAAAACGATTGAAAATAAAAACTTGCGGGTCATCTTGACTAAATAATTCGTGCTTTTGACACAGGAACCGCAAAATGGTTTAATCGCTTCCGGAATTATTTTATCCTCTCGGGATGTGCCTTTATGAATTTTGCCCAGTCAGTGGAAGTTTCCAGATCTGCGAGAGGATTCACAAGCTGGTAAAAATGACATAGCGCGATTGCGAGTGCATCTGTCGCATCCAGATGCTCCGGCTTTATATCCGTCCGTAAAGTTCTGGAAACAATGAGGGATACCTGTTCCTTGGAAGCATTGCCCTGCCCCGTTACTGCCATCTTCACTTTCCTGGGGGCATATTCGTAAATCGGAATGTCATTTGCTATTGCTGCAGCTATCGCAGCTCCCTGCGCCCTGCCCAGCTTCAGCATAACCTGAGGATTCTTGCCGTAGAAAGGAGCTTCTACAGCCAGATCATCCGGGTCATAGCGCCTTATCAGTGCATTGACTTCCGTAAAAATTGTATTGAGTTTCGCAAAATGGTCTTTCTCTTTACGCAAGTCTAACACCCCCATATCCACATAGTGAACGGACCTTCCGTCAATCAAAATGACCCCGAAACCCATAAGCATGGTTCCGGGGTCTATTCCCAGTATGACTCTCTGGCCTTTCCCCATCCTTTCCAGCCTAGTCTATCCTGACAAACTTGGTATACTCCTGAAGCACCTTGGGGATCTTTATACCGTCCGGAGTCTGATTGTTCTCAAGCAATGCGGCCACGATACGGGGCAGTGCAAGCGAACTTCCGTTCAGGGTATGGGCCAGATGGATATTTCCGTCCGAATCCTTGTAGCGGAGTTTGAGCCTGTTGGCCTGATATGACTCGAAATTGGAAACAGAACTTACTTCCAGCCATCTGCCCTGGGCTGCGGAATATACCTCGAAGTCATAGGTGATTGCAGAAGTGAAGCTCATGTCGCCGCCGCATAGGCGTACTATCCTGTAAGGAAGTTCAAGCGAGCTGACCAGTCTCTCCACATGAAGCACCATATTGTCAAGAGCCTTCTCGGAAGCTTCAGGCAAAGTCAACTGCACTATTTCCACCTTGTCGAACTGGTGCAGTCTGTTAAGTCCCCTCACATCTTTTCCGTAAGAGCCGGCCTCGCGTCTGAAGCAAGGAGTATATGCTGTCATCTTTATCGGGAAATCCGACGGCTGGAGGATACAGTCCCGGTAAATATTGGTTACAGGGACTTCCGCTGTAGGAACCAGATAGAAGCGGTCAAGCGGGACACTGTACATCTGGCCTTCCTTGTCAGGAAGCTGCCCGGTTCCGAATCCGGATGCTTCGTTTACCATAATCGGAGGCTCGATTTCCTGGTATCCGGCTTTTGTGTTGAAATCGAGGAAGTACTGGATCAGTGCCCTCTGCAGCTTTGCTCCCTTGCCTTTATATACGGGGAAGCCCGCTCCTGTCAGCTTGACTCCCAGGTCGAAGTCTATGATGTCATATTTGGAAGCAAGTTCCCAATGAGGAAGCGCACCGTCGGCAAGTTCCGGAGTTTCACCCCCCATACGCACCACCACATTGTCGTCTGCATTTTTCCCTTTCGGGACAATGGCTGCCGGAAGATTCGGCAGGAGAACCAGAAGGTCATTCTGTTTTTTCTGGCACTCTTCCATCTTTACCTCCAGTTCCCTGGAGTGCTCTTTCATGGCTGCCACTTCCTTCTTGGCTGCTTCGGCCTCTTCCTTGGCACCCTGCTGCATGTACTTGCCGATTTCCTTTGATTTTATTTTCTGGGAAGCCAGAGACGAGTCGAGCTCTGTCTGATACGCCCTTCTCAGCCTGTCCTGCTCCAATATGCCGTTTACGATTTCAGCAGCGTCGAAATTCTTTACTGCAAGCCTTTCGACCACAAATTCGGGATTTTCCCTCAAAAGCTTTAATGTCAACATAACTAAACCTGTTATAACCTTCTTTCAACAATCTGCAAATTTATGAAAATAAGTGGAAAGAATTCAAATAATTTTCTGGAATATCCCCTTCCTGACCATGTAGCGGATTATCCTGGCCTTAAGCGATAAACGGGTCCCGTCCGGAACAAGGCCGACACCCGCCATTATCCCTTCCATTCCAGAGCGTTCTTCCAGGGTAGAACAACTCTTCCGCATCCTGTTGATTTTCCTGAGCAACGACTCTGCTGCCTTGCGGGAAACGGCAGGCATTTCAGATTCAGTGAACATTCCGGAATTGCGTATAAATTCCAGCCTCATCATATCCGATACTGCGAAATCGTGATTCCGCTTGAAACTTCCGGATCTGCAGATCTTACCACGGTACTGGTGATAAAGATAGAATGTCCTGTTTATATACCCGCAGGCCTTTGCTGCCGCCGCATATCTGAATGTAGTAATACGGTCCTCAAAATGCATTCCTACGGGAAAAGGGACCGACACCGCTATTTCCCTGCGGACAAGCAGAACACAGGCGCTCTGGGGGATGGTCTCGGTAAGATTCAGAGCCGTCATTTCCTTCGGTGATACCAGGTGTACCTTCCCGTCCTCGCAGAACCCGTATTTCTTCCTGCCTGAAGGATAATCCCTAAGGTAGTTGCATACGGCCAGGTCCAGGCCATGCTCAGATACCATTCCGTAAAGGGCCTCATACATTTCCGGCAGTATTTCGTCATCACTGTCCATAAAGCCCACAAAACCGGACGTGGCAGCCTTTATACCTTCATTCCTGGCAAGGGAGAGGTCTCCCCTATCCAGGTGCAGGACTTTTATCCTGGGATCCTTTGCGGCAATATCCATGCATCTTTCCAAAGAATCATCTGAGGAAGCATTTTCAACCA